>JBBATW010000005.1:0-96430 GCA_040398585.1 Agreia sp. | reverse complement strand
CTGGCGGTGGCCGCGACGTGGGGTGCCAGCTACCTCAGCGCCAAGGCGCTCGTCGTCGCGTCGGTGCTCGCGGTGGTGGGGGTCTTTCTCTTGGTGTCGGCCGATGGCATCCGACCGCCGAGCATCGGGGACCTGCTGATTCTGGCCGCCGCCACGTATGCCGGCCTGGCGATTCATGCTCGGCACCGCGCGGGTGCGGGCACTGCAGTCACCACGTCGGGCAAGTTATGGATCGTGCGGGTCGATCGGCGCGGCTAACTGAAGGATCGCTTCGGACTGTCGTGGCAGATCGTGCCGACGGCGCTGCTCCAGATGCTCAAGCGCGACATCCAGGCCCTGACGGATGCGGCGGACACAGGGTAGCGTCAGAGGATGAGTGCGTTCGATGCCGTCGTGTTGTTGCTGACCAGCCCGTGTTTGGCCGAGCCGTCGCCTGAGATGGAGCCGGTCGCAAGCTCCGGGGCGGCGTCGCGATGCCGATCGAGCAGCGACGACGGCGGCTCGATTTTCATCGTCGCCGACCCCGAGGCACCTCACCTGCGCGTGCAAGACCTCGGCGCCACTCGCGGTGACGGCATCTTCGAGACACTGAGTGTCTGCGGCGGACGGGTGCAGGCCCTCGAGGCGCACCTGACGCGATTCGCGAACTCCGCCCGGCTGCTTGATCTACCTGAACCCGACCTCGACGACTACCGCAGCGCCATTCTCGCGGCCGTCGCCCGCCACGTTCCCGTCGCCGAGCTCTGGGTGAAGACCGTTCTCACCCGCGGCGTCGAGGGTGCCGGCGGCGCCCAGGGTGTTCCCACCGGTTGGGTGCTGGCCGAGGCGGTTGGCGACCTGAGCGCGGTGCGCACCCAGGGCATCCGCGTCGTGACGCTTGATCGCGGATACCGGCACGATGTCGCCGAGACCTCGCCGTGGCTGTTGCAAGGGGCAAAGACCCTGTCGTACGCCCTGAACCGCTCGGTGCTGCGCGAGGCCGAGCGCCGTGGTGCCGACGACGTGATCTTCGTCTCCAGCGACGGCTTCGTTCTCGAGGGACCGACGTCCAACGTGATCGCACGCTTCGGCACCCTCTTGGTGACGCCCTCAACCGACCAGGGCATCCTCGCGGGTACTACGCAGGCCGACGTTTTCAGCTATGCCGAGAGCATTGGGATGAAGACCGAGTTCGCTCTGATGCCCTTCGCCGACCTCGCCGATGCGGATGCCCTGTGGCTCGTCTCCAGTGTGCGCCACGCCGCCCCGGTCAACGCCCTGAACGGCCGGGCGCTCTTGGTCGATGTCGAGCTGAGCCGGGAGATCAACGACTTCCTGATCGCTCGCACCGAATAGCTTCGGCCGGGCCGGCCTGCTAGAGCAGGTCGTAGCGCGCGAGCGCCTCGGCATCCGTTGCAAGGGTGTTCGCGCGGCGGGCCGAGTCGAGGGCCGCCACCGGGTCGGACTCCAGCTTGGCAAGCTCCAGCACCCGCTCGGCCTCGGCAAGCCGGGTTCGCGCGCCGGCCCCGACACTGCCCCGCCCCGCCCGCCCGCCCATGATGACGGTGCGGGCGACGTCGATCTGGGACTGCGCGATGACGACGGCACCGACGAACGCCGTCCGGGCATGTCTCAGCCGCTCTGTCTGGTTTCTGGCACCGGCGAGGGCCGTATCCAGCCGTTCAGATGCCTCGCGGAGCTCCCCGATATCGGCCAGCGGATTCGCGACCTGCCCGCCGGCCCCGGGAATACTTCGGCCACGAACTAGAGCAAGCGCAGACTCTGCCTCGGCGACCGCTGTGCCGACGGCGGCACCGTGATCGGCATCGGGGGGCGTGTCGCGCACTGCCTTCGCCGGGGCGAGATCGTCGTCGAGGTCTTGCATCAGCAGGGCGCGGGCCGCAATCTGCTCGATCAGTCCGCGCTCGAGGGCGGCAACCGCATCGAGCGCGTGGGTCGCGGCGCGAACGGCCCCCTCGGCCTCGAGGAGCTGGGCTGTCACCGACAGGGGCGGCGCGGCCGCGAGACCCGCGGCGGCAGCGGTTGCGCTGGCGTCGGCGCGCTCGAGCATCGTACGTGCGGCGTCCGGGTTCGCTGCGACCGGCGCCACGATTCTCGGGGAATACGCCGCGAGCATCCGCCCCAAGATCTCGGCCGTCTCGGGAAGCCGGCTCCGGGCGGCCTGAATGCCGGCGCGCACCGACTCGAGGCTCGACGGTGCGTTGCTCTCGCTGCGACGACGAGCCCCGAAGGCGTCGTCCCAGCCGGCGATGCGCTCGGCGGCGGCGGAGGCCAGAAGCAGGATGTGCCGGGTCCAGTCCCGTTGCTCGCGCTCGGTGTCCGGCCACGCATCATCGAGCTTCTGGGCGAGGGTGAAGGCCTCGGCGAGGCTCTGGCGGGCGTCGATCAGGGTCTGGGCGAACCCTGTGGTCTCGGCGTCGCCGAACTGGGCGGCCGCGAAACCGAGCTCATCGGTTGCCGCGTCGATGGCGTCATCGAGGCGCACGAGGGCGACGTTGGCGTCGCGCCGAAGGGCTGCGATGTCCTGGCTGATGGGGGCGCCAGACGAGAGCGGCTGTGCCGCAGAGACTCCGGCGCGGGACCGCACGACGTTGTTGATTCGGCCGGCCGTGCCGCGTCGGGCGCGCAGCAGGCGGACCGCACCGACGACGATGACCGCCGTCACCCCGAAGACGATGAGCGAGGGGAGCCACCACAGACCTGACATTCGGCCAATTCTAGGCAGTCAGCCTGAGCGAACACGGCGGCGCAGGCGCCGCGCGGCTTAGACGAGCAGGTTCTGCAGCTGGTCCATGCTGTGCACGATATGGATCGCGCGGGCGGCCTCGTGCGGGGAGCCGTAGCCCCACTCGACCATGATCGCCGGGATGCCGTGGGCAAAGGCGCCGTCCATGTCGTGGTGTCGGTCGCCGACGAGCACCGATCGGGAGGTGTCGACCTCAAGGGCCGCGAGGCGCACGAGGGCCTCGCCGATGACATCCGCCTTGGCGCTGCGGGTCTCGTCTTCGGAGGAACCCGTGATGACAGCGAAGAGATCATGGATTTCGAGGTGCTCGAGCACACGGTTCGCCTGGGCCTCGCTCTTGGATGTCGTGATCGCCAGCGGCACGCCGGTCGCATGGATCGCCCGAAGCACGCCGATCATGCCGGGATAGACGACGGCGTCGGACTCGGGGCCGTCGGCCGCGGCGATGCGGCGGTAGACGAGGAGCGCGTCAAGGGACTGCTCGTGGGTCATTCCGGTGAGAGTGCGAAACCCCTCGAGGATCGGCGGGCCGACGAAGCGCACGAGCTCCTCGGGCGGCGGAACGGGATGCTCCATCTGGATCAGTGTGCGGCTCAGACGGTGCAGAATGCCCGGGGCCGAGTCGGTGATCGTGCCGTCAAGATCGAACATGATGCAGGACCAGGGTTTGAGCTGTGCGTCGGTAACCATTTCGATTCAGCTTAGGCGCAGGGCGCAACACCTCTAAACTGACCTGATTACAGCAATGAACCCGGGCGGCGTTCCCGGCATATTTCCGCCCGCCCGCTCGCGCCGCGGGCTGGTCGTTGTGCTCGCGCTGCTGACCGCAGCCATTCTGGTGGTCGCGACCGGTTTTCTGCCCTGGGGAGGGTTCCTCGAACTGACCGACCGGGTCATTCCCGTGCTCGGTTTCGTGATGGCGATCACCGTCGTGACAGAGCTCGCAGCGGCCGCTGGGGTGTTCTCGAGTCTCGTCGAGCGACTGGCTGGCTGGGGCCTCACGCGCCGCTGGATCCTCTGGCTGTTCGTGCTGGCCCTGGCCGCGGTCAGCACCATCTTCCTGTCTCTGGACACGACCGCCGTGCTGGTCACGCCCGTCGTCGTGCTGCTCGCGATTCACGTCGGGGTGCCGCCGATGCCGTTCGCACTCGCGACGATCTGGCTCGCGAACACCGGCTCGCTGCTCTTGCCGGTGTCTAATCTGACGAACCTGCTGGCCGAATCGCGGATGAATGCGGGCGGCCCCGCAGGATTCGCAGCGCTGGTCTGGGCCCCGGCCCTCGTCGGGATTCTCGTTCCGGTGCTCGTGCTCACGGTGCTGTATCAGCGCTCGCTGCGCGGACGCTACGTCGTGCCGGCCCGCACCCCCGTAGCCGATGTGCCGCTGCTGGCAACGAGCGCGGTCGTCGTCGTACTGCTCCTGCCGCTGCTCGTCTCGGGGCTGCCGGTCTGGATACCGGCGGCGGCGGCGGCTCTCGTGCTGCTCGCGGTCTTCGCCATCCGTCAGCGAGGCTCGATTTCGCTCTGGCTCGTGCCGTGGCGCCCGGTCGCGATCGCCTTCGGACTCTTCGTGCTCGTGGATGCGGCGCAGGTGCACGGGCTCGAGTCTCTCGTGGGCAGCGTCGCCGGTCAGGGCGACGACCTCCTCAGCCTGCTGCAGCTGTCGGCTCTTGGCACGGTGGCGGCCAATGGGATCAACAATCTGCCCGCCTACCTCGTGCTCGAGCCGGTCGGGACCTCGCCGGTCAGGCTCGCGGCGCTGTTGATCGGAGTCAACCTCGGGCCCCTGATCACGCCTTGGGCGTCACTCGCGACCCTGCTCTGGTACCAGAAGGTCAGGGCGCTGGGAGTGACGGTCTCGTGGCTGCGCTTTGCGCTCTCAGGGAGTGTCGTCGTGCTGCTGACAGTGCCGCTCGCGACGCTCGCCCTCTGGCTGATCGCCTAGGGCTGCTTCGGTGCGAGTCCGAGAGCCGCTTCGACGAGGGAGCGTTTGACGACGACGGCCCGACTGCCCGGATCGAACTGCACGGCGACGAAATCGGCGGCGTTGATCAGACCCAGTGCCTGGGCAGCGGGCATCATGTTGCCCTGAACGCCGTCGCGCTGGTCTTCAGGAACGGCGAGGCCGAGCTCCGCGAGCGACGTGAACAGCGGCAGCACGAGCTCGCCCGCGGTCGACGGGATCGTGCGAATCCTCAGGCCGGATTCGGCGGTCGAGCCGGTCACGTCCACCGCGAGGCCGCCATCCCGGGCTGCGGCCAGTACGGCCTCGATCCGGGCCACGGTGGGCGCCGCCGAATAGGTGTCGAGAGCATCGCGCACCGCCGTATTGACGTAGCTGCGGGGAAATGCGGAGGGTGGTTGAGTCATCAGAGTGCCTTTCTTAGAACAGTCGTGAATCGCTGTCGTCGAGGCCGCGCATCGCGTCGTAGTCGAGCACGACACAGCGGATGCCGCGATCCTCGGCCAGCGTGCGGGCCTGCGGTTTGATCTCCTGGGCGGCGAACACGCCCTGCACCGGAGTGAGGTGCGGGTCGCGGTTCATCAGCTCGAGGTAGCGGGTGAGCTGCTCGACGCCGTCGATGTCGCCGCGACGCTTGATCTCGACCGCCACGGCGGCCCCGACGTGGTCGCGGGCGAGGATATCGACGGGACCGATCGCCGTCATGTACTCGCGGCGAACCAGCGTGTGGCCGTCGCCCAGCAGATCGATCTGCTCGGCGAGGAGCTTCTGCAGGTGCGCCTCGACGCCGTCCTTGATGAGACCCGGGTCAACGCCGAGATCGTGGGCGGAGTCGTGCTCGACCTCATAGATGCTCACGACGAGCACGTCGTCGGTCTTCTTCTGGGTGACCTTCCAGACCTGGGTGATTCCGGCATCCGCTTGGATTTCATCGGGTTCCAGGATCACGATCGAGCAGGGCGGACTCATCCAGTTCAGCGGCTTGTAGGAGCCGCCGTCGGAGTGCACGAGGATGCTGCCGTCGTTCTTCAGCATCAGCAGCCGGTTGGCCAGCGGCAGATGCGCCGAGAGTCTTCCGGCGTAGTCGACAGAGCATTTGGCAATAACGAGGCGCACCCCAGAAGCCTAATTCAGGCCATAGCCGCGCTCGACCGCCCAGGGCGGTCGGCGGCGGCTATGGCCTGAAAACGGAACGGGAGGTGTTAGGCGGCCGGGGCCGGGGCCGGGTTTGCGCTTTCCGTGCCGTGATGGCCCTTCACATGAACGCCGGCGGCCTTCGGGGGGTGGGTGGTGGTGCTCGTCACCGCGAACGATGCGTCGAGATGCACCGTTGCCCGAGTGCCATCTGAATTCAGGATCTGCGCGACATAGGTGCCCTTCGTCGTGTTGCCCGCGACGTGTTTGACCGTCGCGGCGGGGTTGGCGGCGAGGGCCGCGGCGGTGACCTTGGCGGCGACTTCCCCGGTGAGCGGGGTCCGGGTGCCGTGATGGGCTCGGTGTCCGGCCTCGGTCGCGGCAGGCGACGAAGACGCGCTGCTGTGTTCCAGCGTGGCGGCGTTCGCAGGAAGTGCCACCCCGGCGAGGGAAGCGCCGCCGATCACGGTCGCGAGCAGGATTGCGCCGATCGTTTTCTTCTTGACGATGTTCATCTGGTCTCCTTCTTGTTGGGCATTTGCCTCTTGGAGGTAGGTCCTCCGAGATGCATACCCTCATCCTGAGTTTCTGGGATTTCAACGAGCTAGGGGTGAGGTGCGGATAGCCTCCGCATATCCTATGAACGGGGTAAGGACTGTGTGACCAGACGATCCAGCAGGGAGAAGCATGAGCGGCGAATCGGTTTTGGTCACGGGAGGCTCGGGCTTCATCGGCGCACACGCAATCGTCGCCCTGCTGAACGAAGGATTCCGGGTGCGCACGACCGTGCGCTCGCTCGCGCGTGAGGCAGACGTTCGCGCGATGGTCGAGCAGGGCGGAGCCGAAGCGGGCGACTCACTCACCGTCATCGCCGCAGACCTGTTGAGCGATGCCGGCTGGCCCGAGGCGCTCGCGGGCTGCGGGTTCGTGCTGCATCTGGCTTCGCCGTTCCCGGTCGTTGAGCCCAAAAACGCGAACGACCTCATTCGGCCGGCTCGGGAGGGTGCCCTCAGGGTGCTGGCCGCCGCTCGGGATGCCGGCGTCAAGCGGGTCGTGCTGACCTCCTCGTTCGCCGCGGTCGGCTACAGCCCCAAGGCGGGCGATGGCGCCTATACCGAGGCGGATTGGACGGATCCCGACGCCCCCGGCCTGAGCGCCTACGTGCGTTCCAAGACGCTGGCCGAGCGTGCGGCATGGGAGTTCATCCGCACCGAGGGCCGCGGCCTCGAGCTCGCCGTCGTGAACCCGGTGGGCGTGCTCGGCCCGGTGCTGGCGGCCGACTACTCCAGCTCGATCCGGTTGCTCGACACCCTGCTGAAGGGCCAGATCCCGGCGGTGCCGAACATCTCGTTCTCCCTTGTTGACGTGCGGGATGTCGTCGATCTGCACCTTCGGGCGATGACGAACCCGGCGGCCGCCGGCGAGCGGTTCCTTGCTGTGGCGGGTAACGCCATGAGCATGCCCCAGATCGCGCGGCTGCTCCGCGACAAGCTGCCCGAGGTCTCTGGCCGGGTGCCGAGGATGACCCTGCCCGACGCTCTGGTGCGCGTGGGCGCCTTGTTCAGCCCGACGCTGAGCGGTCTCGTCTCGCAGCTCGGCCGCCCCAAGGAGGCCTCGAACGCCAAGGCCCGCGAGCTCCTCGGCTGGCAGCCCCGCTCGAACCGGGAGGCCATCGACGCCACGGTCGAGAGCCTCCAACGTCTGGGCCTGCTGAAGAAGTAGGACCTCTATCGCCAGCCTTGCCGGGCATAGTTGCAGCCATGAAGTTCGAGGGTTTTCCGGCCGAGGCATTTGCCTTCTATGACGAGTTGCGAAGGAACAACAGCCGCGAGTGGTGGCCGGGCAACAAAGACCGGTACGAGAGGTTCGTGCGCGAGCCACTGGAGGCCCTCGCCGCCGAGCTTGAGCCCGAGTTCGGCCCCATCAAGACGTTCCGACCGTTTAGGGATGTGCGCTTCAGCCGCGACAAGACCCCGTATCAGGACCATGCGAGCCTGGCCCAGAACCCGACCGGTGGACAGGGCACGCTGTACTTCCAGCTCTCTGACCGGGGCATCTTTCTGGCCGGCGGCTACTATCGGCCGGCGAAGGACCAGCTCGACCGGTTCCGAGCGCTCGTCGACGACCCGAAGGCTGTCGAGGATCTTGACATGCTCGTCGAAGACCTGACCGGGGACGGCTTTCCCCTGGGAGATCCGCAGGCGCTGAAGACCGCGCCTCGCGGCTGGTCAAAAGAGCATCCGCGCATCGAGCTTCTGCGGCGAACTAGCCTCGTCGTGAGTCAGGATCTGCCCCCCGCGGCTTGGATGTCGACGCCCGAGAGCCTGCACCGCGTCACCCTGGGCTGGCGATGCGTGAAGCGCTGGGGCGACTGGCTGAACGTCAACGTCGGCGCGTCGACGATTCCAGTGACGGATGCGCGCGGCACGGCCCGACGAGGCGGAACCCGCTAGCGAGCGACGCCCTCATCCGCCGGGATGGGCATCGTGGCGATGGCGTAGCCACGGGGATATCGAGGTGCCCCACGCGGCTCAGGGGGCCAAGAGCTGCAGGCCGACCTCGACCAGCAGGGCGACGGCGATAAGGGCGAAGACGGTGGCGGAGGCGCGGTCGAGGATGACGCGGGTACGTGGGTTGCCGAGCACCCGGTCGCGCATCGCCCCGGCGAGCAGGCCGAAGCACAGGTCCACGAGAACGCCGAGCACCTGGGCGATCAGGCCGAGCACGAGAAGCTGCACGATCGGGTTGCCGGTGACATCACCGAGGAACTGGGGCAGGAACGCCGTGAAGAAGATCAGGATCTTCGGGTTCGACAGGGCGACCCAGGCGCCTCGACGAAAGTAGCTCGCCGTCTTGACCCTGCCGGTCTTCGGATCCGGCAGCATGACGGCCGGTTCACGGTTGCTGGCACGCCAGGTCGCGATCGCGAGGTAGAAAAGGTAGAAGCCGCCGGCGATTCTGATCACGGTGACCGCGACGGGGGCGGTGGCGAGGATGGCGCCGATTCCCACGGCGATCGCAACAACGTAGATGCTGACGCCCGCCGTTATCCCGAGGGCGGCGCGCACCGCGGCCTTTCGGCCGCCATTTAGGCCACTCGCCACCATGAAGGCCATGTCGGGCCCCGGGGCGAGCAGAAGCACGAGCACGGTCGCCAGGAACGCGGGCAGAACACTGAGGTCGATCCATACCGGAGTTGAGGGCACGAGGAAGAAGCTACACGCTGTTGGACTGGCGGTTGCCCGTGGACGTCTCTGCCCGGTACCGTCGTTAGCGGCGGAAAAACCTGTGGAAAGTAGGGGCTGGCGCCAGGATTAAAATCAATGTAAGCAAAGACTGGCTTTTCGGCTGGTCGTTCTGATACGTTTTTGGTGTAATGACGCCGCGTCGGGAGGTGGCTCGGCGTCATTACGATCGTTTCTTCTTCACCAGAATCCAATCGCGATCGCGAGGGGTTATGAGCAGCCGGATGCCCGAAGGGCAGCCTCCCCTGTCAGTGGTCTTCATCGATGACCACGAGATCGTCGCGGTTGCCATTCGATCGACGATCGACGCCCTCCCCGGATTCGGGTTCGCCGGCTGGTTCACTTCGGTCGGGCAACTCCTCGCCTCCCAGGTCCTGCCGGGCCTCGTGCTGCTTGATTTGAACCTGGCCGACGGTTCGACACCGGTCAAGAATATCGAGCAGCTCAGAAACGCGGCCTGGCCCGTCATCGCCTACACCGCCGGAGAGGATCCCTACGCGCTCCGGCGAGCGGCCAAGGCCGGTGTGCTCGGGATCGTGCTCAAATCGGCACCGATCGCAGCCCTGATCGATGCCCTCGGCCGCGCCGCCCGGGGCGAGGTGGTCGCGTCCTCGGAGTGGGCGGGTGCCATCGACTCTGATCCAGACCTTGCGGCGGTGCGGCTGACGCGGCAGGAGCAGGTCGTGCTCGAACGCTACGCCTCGGGCATGGCGGCCAAATCGGTCGGCGTCGAACTGGGGATCAGCGAGCACACCGTCGAGGACTACCTCCGCCGCATCCGTAACCAGTACTCCGGCGGCGGCCGGAACGCCGGAACCAAGGTCGACCTGTACAAGCGGGCGCTGGAAGACGGCTATCTGCCGCGGCCAAGGCTCCTGCCGTGAACGTCGCTCGGGGGGCGGATCGGCCCAGAGGAGCTCGCTGGCCGTCTTGGTTCAATCACAGCGACGAGGGCACCGTTCGCACGGTGGCGCTTCTGCTCGGAATCGCGAGCCTTCTCTACGCGGTCATCTCGGTCGACCCGGTCTTCGCCCAGGCGGTCTACTTTCCTGTGCCCTGGTACACCGGGGCGTTGTTGGGCGTTTTCGCGCTGCCGGTCGTATTGGCCGTTCTTTCCCGCTCTCTGAGCATCCTCTGGGTCAAGGCGCTGCTCGGACTGCTGTGCATCTGGCTACTCGGAATCGTCGCGACCTGGAGCTTCGCGATGACCGAGCCGAGTCTTCCCCTTGTCGCCGGGAGCCCCTGGGTACTCGGGCTCGGTGTGGGTGTCGCAGCGGCGGCGGCGGCCGCCTTGCCCCGGACGCTCGCCTGGGCAGTTGTCGTGCTGGATGCGTTCGCCATTCTGATCCCGCTTGCGCTCAGCCCCCGCGCGCTCGTCGACGAGGCGCTGAATTCTGTGGGGGCATTGGTGCTCTGCCTTGTCGTCGTTGTCGTGATCGGCCTCAGTCGCAGCACGGGGCACCGGGTGCAAGGGGCATCTGCCGGGGTTCAGCGCCATGAGCGCCGGGCGGCCGAGGCGGTGGCGCGGGCGCACGAGCAGACCCGCCATAATGCGTTTGTGCATGACACCGTGCTCGTCACACTCTCCCTGGCTGCTCGCGATGAGGCCGATTTGCGCCCGCGAGTGGCAGTGGAGGCAATTGAAGCCCTCCGGCAGCTGAGCCTCGCGGGGGACAGGGGTCCTGGCACGGGTACGAGGCAGGCATCGACCGTGGCCGAATTCGTTGAATGCCAGCGCGTCATGGCCCACGCGGCCGACAGCGCGATCCGGTTCAGCGCCACCATCTCGGGGGATGCGCCCATCCCTGCCGAAGCACAGCGGGCTCTCGGCGATGCGGCCATCCAGGCCGTGCGGAACAGCATCCAGCACGCGGGGGTGGGGGGACACTCGGTGCACCGGTCGGTTCGCGTGAACATTTCGGCCAGCCGTGTCGAACTGGTCATCTCAGATGATGGGGCCGGTTTCGAGCTGGCCGCGGTCCCGCGGTCCCGATTGGGCGTCTCTATCAGCATCATCGGGCGGATGGCCGGCATTCGAGGCGGGGCTGCCGTCGTGCACTCGGTACCCGGCGGGGGAACGGTGGTGAACATCTCGTGGAGCGCACAGTGAGCGTCGCGGCTGCGCAGACGCCGCCGGCAGCCTCGGTGCCCCCGGTGCACCCGGCGCCCGTGACCGCCACAGTGCGGGGGGCGGGGGCCTGGTTCGAGCTGACTGCCTCGGGCGGTCGCGTGATCGCCGCGGCCCTTGTCACGGGCTGGCTGGTCGTTCTCTTCTTCGAGCTCCCCCTGGTGGCCAACCCCCTCGGATCGGTGTCCGCGACAGCGCTGAACGTGGCGGCCGTTCTCGTTCTCGTTCGGGCGCCGCGGCTGCCACTGGGGCGAGTGGCGACCGCGGTCGTCGTCTTCGCCGCCGTCGGCTCGTCTGTCCTGACCATGCTTCAACCGGGGGTTCGCGACCTGGCGGGCTACGACTCCCGCCACGTCTGGCAGAGCATGTTGTTGGTATCGCTTTTGGTGTTTCGGGGCAGAATCGCCTGGGCGTGGCTGACCGCGTTGGCTGTGGTGGGGCTGCAGCCGGCCGCGCAATTCGGGGCGGGGGCCAGATTTGCCACCGAGTTCAGCGCCTGGTGGGCGGCCGCCCTGCCGAGCGCGGGAATCCTGCTGCTCAGCACTGTGTTCGTGCTCTCCCTCAGGCGCACCTCCGGCCGCATCGCGACGTTGGAGCGCCGCCGGAGCGCTCTTGCCACCGAGGCCCTGGCCGAGCGGATCGAGGCGGATGAGCGCGCCGAGCATGTGGCGTCAGTGACCCGGCTGGCCGGCCCCCTGCTGCGAAAGATCGCGCGGGGACTGCCATTGACCGCGGATGAACGACTCGAGTGCCACCTTTTGGAATCGCAGCTTCGCGATGCCGCCCGCTCGCCTCTTCTTGCGATCGAGCCGCTGACCGGCGCGGTGCGTAGCGCCCGCAGCCGGGGACTTTCGGTCTCCCTGCTCGACGACCTCGGAGAATTCGACCCTGGGGGGTCCAGGCAGCAGGCAGCCGACTGGGCGGCAGGGGAGCTCGCCTCCCTCACCGCCCTCACTGCCGGAACGGCGACGGTTCGACTGTTGCCGCCGGGCCGCCGGATGGTGGCAACGCTTGTGATTGCCGACGCCGAAACGACGACGATGCGAGTGCTGCCTTCACTCAGGGGTGCCGCCGGCGAGTGAGAACCGGGCGTGTCGCCGGATCCTGAGCGACTAGCCCGGGTAGGTGCGCTCGCGGGCGGCCGGGGCGGCCAGCGCCGAGAGAATGAGCAGCGCGAGCACCACGTAAAGGGCGTTCAGGATACCGAAGGCCTGGCCAAGCAGGCCGAGCAGCGGCGGGCCCACGAGAAAGGCCATGTAGCCGACGATGGCCACGGCGCTGACGCGGGCGGCCGCATTCTTGGTGTCATCTGCCGCCGCGGAGATGCCGACCGGGAAGCCGAGCGACGCGCCGAAGCCCCAGAGGACCGTGCCGAGGATGACGACCCAGAGCTGGTCGCCTTCGATGAACATCAGGAGCCCGGCGACGCCGACGATCGCGGTTGCCCGCAGCACAGGCACGCGGCCGAAGCGGTCGAGCAGCGGACCGCCAAGCACGCGCGCCACGGTCATCGCCGCGACGAAGATACCGAAGACGAGGGCCCCCGTCGTGTTGCTCTGGCCGTGGCCGTCGACGGTCGCGATCGCCAGCCAGTCGTTGGCGCTGCCCTCGGCGAAGGCCATTCCGAGCATGACGGCGCCGATGAGAAGCAGTCGCATGTCGGCCCAGACCTTCAGGGATCCGGCGAGCCTGGCCCGCAGGCTCGGCCGGGCCTGCCGGGTCAGCGCGGCGGCTGCGGCGGGGATCGCGTCGCGCGCATCGAGTCTCGCGGGGATGAAGCGCACGGCGATCAGGCTTGTGATCACCAGGAGCACGGCGATGGAGCCTAGGTGCGCGAAGACTGAGATCCCGAGGGCGGAGGCGGCCGCTCCGAGACCCGCGCCGACAACGGCGCCGACGCTGAAGCAGGCGTGCATGAGAGGCATCAGGGTCTTGCCGATGGCACGCTCGGCCGCGGCGCCCTCGACGTTCATGATCACGTCGACGGCGCCGTTGCCGAGGCCGAACAGCGCCAGGCCGACCGCCGCGAGGGCAACCAGGGGAACGAGACTGCTGCCGATTCCGATTAACAACATGCCCAGGGCGATGATCGAGACACAGGTGATGATGCCGAGGCGCGGGCCGATGCTGGCCAGCAGCAGGGGGGCGGCAATGAGGCCGATGATCGAACCGACCGACATGCACAGGATCAGGATTCCGACGCTGCTCGTGTTGAGTTCAAGGGCGTCCCGCACGGCCGGCAGCCGGGAGACCCAGCTGGCTATGCTGAGACCGCTCAACACGAACGTGACGAAGACGGCGTTCCGCCAGCCGATTAGGCCCGTCCTTGGGCGCGGCGCGGTAACGGGGCCGTCGAGCGGTGCGGTCATTGGGGTCCTGTGGTTGGGCACGAAGACATTATCGAATCGATTCGATCGTGCTCGACTACGATATCAACATGACCGCGAGCGATCAACACACAGCCAAGAAGACGCTCGCCGACGTCGCGCGTCTTGCCGGAGTGTCGGTATCGACGGCCTCGATTGCCTTCAGCGGTTCCGGTCCGATTTCAGAGGCGACGCGGGGGCGGGTGCGCGCCGCCGCCGCCGAGCTCGGCTATGACGGCCCCGACCCGCGTGCACGCTCCCTGCGCCAGGGTCGCAGCGGCGTCATCGGCATCGTGCTGGAGAGTCGATTGCGCTACGCCTTCCGCGACCCGGTCACCTCGATCACCCTCGACGGCATCGCCGAGGGCCTTGGAGCCGAGAGCAACGGGCTGCTGCTGCTCACCGACTCCGGTACGGGTGACGCCACAATCGAGATCGCCGCGGTCGACGCCGTAGTGCTGCTGAGCTGCTCACGCCGCTTTGATCGCTCGATCGAGGTGCTGCGCCGCCGCGGGATCCCCGTCGTGTCGATCGAGGGACCGCCGCGGCCCGAGCTCGTGGAGATCACGCTCGACAACCGGGAGGCGTCGACCGCGGCCGCGGAGTACCTGCAGGGCCTCGGCCACGAGCGCGTGGCCGTTGTTGCCCTGCCGACCGTGATCGAGGTGGAGCCCGGCTTCATCGGGGCTGACACCTTCGTCGGCATCGAGGTGACGCGTCAGCGACTCGACGGCGTGCGGGCCGTCTACCCGGATGCCCCGGCCCACTCGACCCTGCACAACACGCCCGAAGACGGGCATCGGGCAACGCTCGTGCTCCTCGCCGGACCCCTGGCCACGCGACCAACGGCGATCATCGCCCAGGCCGACCTCCTGGCCATCGGTGCCATCCGCGCCATCGAGGAGTTGGGCCTCCGCGTGCCCGAGGACATCAGCGTCATCGGTTTCGATGGCATCCGCATCGACGGCCTCAAGCACGACCTCACGACGATGGTGCAGCCCGCGAACAAGAAGGGCCTGGCCGCAGGCCGCATGGTGGCCGAGCTCCTCGCGGCCGCGACGGGCGCCCTGGCAACCCCGGCGCATCCGCTCGCCTTCACCTGCACCCTGCACCCCGGCACCACGACGGCCCCGCCGCCCCGCTGACGCGGGGTCTGGGTTCCGGCCCCCAGCGGCCACCGACTGACATTCTCCCGGGACCTGTGGGTTTCTGCCGTCTGGGACCCGAGTCAGGAACATGTCAGTCGGTGGCCCCGCGCGCGAACGAGAACCGGGGGGAACCAGACCGGTCAGACCAGCCAGCGGGTGCCGCGGGCGCGCAACCCCAGAGTCACGCAGCGCGCGCCCATGTAGCCGAGTCCGAACGCCAGCCACAGCCAGACCAGGCCGAGCACCCCCGCCGGACTCGCCAGTGCCACGGCCCAGAGCAGCGGCAGGTACACCACCAGATTCGCGAGCCCCGAGACCGCGAGGTACCGGGCGTCGCCGGCACCGATCAGCACGCCGTCGAGCACGAACACCACTCCGGCCAGGGGCAGCCCGGCGGCCATCACCAACAGGGTCACGGCCAGCGCTTGCTGCACATCGGCGCTGGGCGAGAACACCGGGCCGATCACCGTCGCGAGCGCAGCCAGCACCCCGCCGAGCACCGCGCCCGAGATCAGCCCCAGTTGCACCAGCCGTCGCGTGATCGCCGAGACGCGCGGCACGTCAGCGGCCCCGAGCCCGTGCCCGATCATGGCCTGCCCCGCGATCGCCAGGGCGTCGAGCATGAAGGCTGCAGTGAAGAAGATCGTCACCGCGATCTGGAACGTCGCCAGCTGGGTGACCCCCAGGCCCGATGCCACGAGAACAGTGCCGAGCAGGGCCGCCCGCAGGCTCGCCGTGCGCAGCAGCAGCCAGAGCCCATTGCGGGCTGCTCCGCCGACGCCGGCCAGCCCCGGCCGGAGCGACACCCGAGATTCTCGGGAGGCACGAACGGCGATGACCAGGTACACCGTTGCCATCGCCCACTGCGCAGCGACCGTGCCCCACGCCGAGCCCGCTATCCCTGCGCCGAGGCCGTAGATGAAAACAACGTTCAGCAGGGCGTTGGCCGCGAATCCTGAGACCGCGATCAAGAGGGGCGTGCGGGTGTCTTGCAGCCCTCGGAACAGGCCGGTCGCCGCGATCACGAGCAGCATCGCAGGAATGCCCAGGAGGGAGATCGCAAGGTAGGTATGCGCTTGGCCGGCGACCGCGGCATCCGTTGTGAAGAGGCCGATCAGCAGGTCGATGAAGAGGAGGCCAGCGGCTGCGACCGCGATTCCGAGGACGAGGGCCAGCCAGAGTCCATCGATTCCTGCCCTGATCGCGCCAGGCTTGTCCCCCGCGCCGAGCCGACGAGCCACCGCCGGGGTCGTGGCGTATGCGAGGAAAACGAGCAGGCCGATCGCCGTCTGCAGCAGGGCGCTCGCGATGCCGAGGCCGGCCAGCGGGACCTCGCCGAGGTGGCCGATCAGAGCGGTGTCGGTCAAGAGAAAGAGCGGCTCGGCGACGAGCGCGCCGAACGCCGGGATCGCAAGGCGCAGGATGTCGCGGTCGAGAGCCTTCACCCTCCCGAGCGTAGCCGCGCCCGGCACGGGGTGCCGGCACGGGGTGCGGGTACGGAACGGCGGCCCGGAGAATGTCTCGACAGCGAACGACATTCGGCATGTCGCCAGCCTCGGTCGTTAGGGTTAGGAGATGACAAATCTTGGCATCGACCTGAGCGAGCTCGACCCCGATACCCGTCCCCAGGCGGACCTCTTCCGTCATGTGAACGGCAGGTGGATGGACCGCACCGAGATCCCCGAGGACAAGGCCCGCTACGGCTCGTTCTCCGTGTTGCACGAGGCCGCCGAGGCGGCGGTGCGCGACATCATCGTCGAGGCCAAGGATGCCCCTGCCGGTACCGAGGAGCGAAAGTTCGGCGACCTGTTCGCCAGTTTTCTCGATGAGGAGCGCATCGAGGCTCTGGGCACCGAGCCGATCAGGGCCCAGCTGGCCGAGGTTGCCGCCATCACGAACGTCGACGAGTTCGTCACGACCACGGCCCGCCTCGAGCGCCAGGGCGTCTCGGGCTTCATTCAGCTCTTCGTAGACAACGACCCGGGCAACCCCGAGCGCTACCTCGTCTTCGTCGAGCAGGGCGGCCTCTCCCTGCCCGACGAGAGTTACTACCGCGAGGATAAGTTCGCCGAGATCCGCACGGCCTATCAGGGCCACATCGAGCGGATGTTCGCCCTGGCCGGCCTCGACGACCCCGCCGGCCGGGCGGCTCGCGTCTTCGTGCTGGAGACGGCGATCGCCCGGGCCCACTGGGACAACGTGCGAACCCGCGACGCCCAGGCCACCTACAACCTGCTCGACTGGGACCGTTTCCAAGCCCTCGCCGCGGGTGTCGACCTCGACGCCTGGAGTGCGATGCTCGACGCGCCGGCCGGGGTGTTCGACGAGCTGGTCGTGCGCGAGCCGAGCGCGGTCGCGGGTGTCGCCGCCCTCATCAGCGCGGCAGAATCCGACCCTGCCCAGCTCGACGCCTGGCGCGACTGGCTGAGCTGGCAGGTCATCCACGGGGCCGCATCCTTGCTCCCGAGCGTATTTGTTGAGGAGAATTTCGACTTCTACGGCCGAACCCTCACCGGCACCCCGACAATGCGCGCCCGCTGGAAGCGGGCCGTCTCGCTCGTCGAAGGCTCGATGGGCGAGGCCGTGGGCCGCATCTATGTCGACCGGCACTTCCCGCCCACAGCCAAGGCTGCCATGGACGTGCTCGTCGGCAATCTGATTGAGGCGTACCGCGCATCCATCACGGAGCTTGCGTGGATGACGCCGGAGACCCGTAGCCGCGCGCTCGAGAAGCTCGACAAGTTCACGCCCAAGATCGGCTTCCCGGTGAAGTGGCGCGATTACTCGAACCTGGCTATAGACGCCACCGACCTGGCCGCAAACATTCGTGCGACGAGCGAGTTCGAGTTCCAGCGCGAGCTTGGCAAGATCGGCAAGCCGCTGGACCGCGACGAATGGTTCATGACCCCGCAGACGATCAACGCCTATTACAACCCGGGCTTCAACGAGATCGTCTTCCCGGCCGCCATCCTGCAATACCCGTTCTTCGACGAGAGCCGAGACGACGCCGCCAATTACGGTGCGATCGGTGCGGTCATCGGCCACGAGATCGGCCACGGCTTCGATGACCAGGGCTCGCGCTTCGATGGCGACGGCCGGCTGACCGACTGGTGGACCGAGGCAGACCGTGCTGCGTTCGACACGCGCACCTCCAGCCTGATCGAGCAGTACAACGCGCTTGCCCCGGCCCAGGTTCCCGAGAATTTTGTCAACGGGGCACTCACTATCGGGGAGAACATCGGTGACCTCGGCGGACTCAGCATCGCCTATCGGGCCTACCTCATCTCTCTCGGCGATGAGGCTGCGGCTGAGCTCGACGGCCTCTCCGGCGCCCAGCGCTTCTTCCTCTCCTGGGCTCAGGCCTGGCAGCAGAAGTCGCGCGACGAGGAGGTCATCCGCTTGCTCTCGATCGACCCGCACTCCCCGAACGAGTTCCGCTGCAACCAGATCGTGCGCAACATCGACGAGTTCTACGAAGCCTTCGGGGTCGCCGAAACGGATGCCCTCTGGCTGGCCCCTGAGGCGCGCGTCACCATCTGGTGACCTGCCAGGTCGAGAGGCCGCACGGGTGAGACCAAGCCCCGAATAGGTAATTGTCCGATGTCGGGGAGTGTGTCAAAATTCACGTAGATCAACTGGAGCAGACGCGGTAGCGTTTCGAGGGCCAGTTGTGGTGGTCAGAATGGGGAATGAACGGATTATGGTGTCGACACGGCGGGGAAATCGACGAGACCCAGAGGGTGACTCTCGGTCTCGACGCACCAAGGCGTCCGATTCTCCGGCGCCGGCGGAGACATTCCGTCGCGGCTTCGCGGCACTCACCGAGCTGGCGATCTCCGGGGTTCAGGTAACCGCATCGGCGATCGAGATCGGCAGCGGCGAGGTGCTGTTCTCGGTCGATGACCACCTGCCGGTTCCCACGGCGGCGCTCGGGGAGATCATGCTCCTGATCGAGGTTGCCGCCAGGCGGAGTTCAGGGGACGCAGGTGCCGAGGCAATCCTGAACCGAACCGCGGCCGATACCGTCGGCGGCTCAGGAATCTGGCAGCACCTGCAGGTTCCTGCCCTGGCCACCAGCGATCTCGCGGCCCTGGTCGGAGCGACCAGCGACAACCTCGCCACGAACGTGCTGCTTCGCCAGGTAGGCCTCGATTCCGTTCGCGCCCGCGGTGAGTCGCTCGGGCTTCGACGTACGCTGCTGCTCGACATGGTCAGGGACCGCCGGGGTCCGGATGATGCCCCGCAGCTCTCGGTCGGCAGTGCCCGTGAGCTGGCTGAACTTCTCGCGCGCCTCGCCAGCGGGGAAATTGTCGACGAGGATACGAGTCAGCAGGTGCTCGATTGGCTGAGCTTCAATTCCGATCTTTCGATGGTCGCCAGCGCCTTTGGCCTCGACCCGCATGCGCACCAGAGCACCGATCATGGCCTGTTGCTGGTGAACACGACCGGCACCGCCAGGGGCGTTCGCGCCGAGGCCGGCGTGCTCTCGGGCCCCCGGGTGGCGGTGGCGTATGCGGTCACGATGCGCTTCAACGACTCGAATCTGTCGGCGCGCCTTGCCGTGCTGGAGGGCATGCGCACCTTCGGGATCGACGTACTGGAACACGTCTTCTAGGCGGTCTATGCGCGGCGGCCGCTGAAGACTCCTGGCCCGAAGACCGCTGGCCCGCTGGCCCGACGACCGACCGGCCTCAGGCAAGGCTGAGCTTCGGCGTCTTGTCGTCTGCGGCCGGCGAGGCCACGGCCTCGAGGTTCACGATCGTCTCGGGTTCCGCGGTGACTCCGAACAGAACGGTGACGGCGTCGATCACACTGGACGCCTCGCCGGCCCGGGCAAGCTGGCGGCTGCGAACCGATGGTGTGTGCAGGACGACGCCGATCAGGTGGCGGAGGGCGTGCTCGGTCTCGGCCGAGGAGTCGCCTCGACCTCGGGCGCGCGCGATCTCGGCGTCGAGCAGATCGAACATGTGCTTGCGCAGGGCGACGACGGCGGGCGTGACCTCGTCTTCGGCTCGGGCTGCGAGGTACTGGGCGGCTGCCTCGCCGACGAAGGCGCGCGCATCCGACTCGGCCGTTAGCTCCTGAATGGGGGCGTGCAGGCCGATGGTCTCAAGATCCAGCAGCTCGACGCCGTCGATATCGGCGACCAGCGGATCTACGTTCCGCGGGAGGCCTAGGTCGATGATCAACCGGCGCGGCAGAGAATCAGCGCGAACGGATGCCGCGGCTACGTCGGCATGGGTCAACACGACCGAGTCGGCGCTGCTATTGAGTGCGGCGCTGACGGTGACGACGATGTCGGCGGCGGCGATGGCCTCGATCAGGCCGTCAGCGGCGACGGAGAGCACATCGTGCTTGGCGGCGAAGATGCCCGCCCGGCCCGAGGGCGAGAAGACGTGTACCTGTTTGACTCCGCGGTCGCGAAGGGAGGCCAGGCTGACGCGGGCGTACTGGCCGGTGCCGATCAGCAACACTCGTGTCTGGGCCCAGTCGGTGACGCGGCTTTCGGCGAGTTCGAGCGACAGGCGAACGAGGCTGCGGCCCGCGGCGCCGATGCGCGTCTTGGTCTTGACCCCGCGTGAGCTGGTCGAGGCGCGCTGGAACAGTCGTTCGAGCGTGGTCGACGTCGTGCGTTCGGAGCGGGCGGTCTCCAGGGCCCGGCGAACCTGGCCTGCGATCTCGCCCTCGCCGACGACGACCGACTCGAGGCCGGCTGAGACGGAGAAGAGATGTTCGGCGGCGCTGTCGCCCGAGAGCACGGTGAGCGAGGTGCGAACGTCATCGACGGCTACGTCTGACGCGAGTGCAAGCATGTCGATCGCTTTGTCGGCGACAGCAAGGCTGTCTTCGCAGACCGGACCGTCGACATCGATGTAGGCCTCGAAGCGGTTGCAGGTGGCGAGCACCACGGCGCCGTTTATCAGAGGGCCATCGAAACTCACAGCAGAGGATGACGAGCCTTCGGCACCTTTGCCGAGCAGTGTAGTTGCCAATGAGGGTGCACCGAAGGAGAGCTTCTCGAGTAGGTCGAAGCTTGCGTTGCGATGGCTCGCCGTGAGGCAGATTAACACTCTCTGAGTGTACGTCTTCTGTGGCTGGGCGCCGGCTGTGCAGGCCGGAGCCGAGGGAGCTTCGGCGCGGGCGCACTAAAATCGGGAGGGTGTCGACAAATTCCGCTTTCGCCCTGCCCGCCGCAACCGCGCTGCCGGCGGCGCATCCGCTCATGAACGGCCGCACCGCCGACTCGGCACTCATCACCACCTACCGGGGAATCCGCGGGCCCGTGACGCCCGTCTGGTTCATGCGCCAGGCCGGACGTTCGCTGCCGGAGTACCGGGCGCTGCGCGTCGGAAACGAGATGCTGAACGCGTGCCTTGACCCCGAACTCTCGAGTGAGATCACCCTGCAGCCGGTGCGCCGCCACGGCGTAGACTCGGCCATCTTCTTCAGCGACATCGTGATTCCGCTGAAGGTCGCCGGCGTCGACGTCGACATCGTTCCCGGCCGCGGCCCTGTTCTGGGCAAGCCCATTCGAACGGCAGCCGATGTCGCTGCGCTACCTAATCTTGCTCCCGGGGCGCTGGACGCCATCTCGGCCGGCGTCGCCCGCACGGTCGAGCAACTCGGCAAGACGCCCCTGATCGGCTTCGCGGGGGCCCCCTTTACCCTTGCGGCCTATCTGGTCGAGGGCGGACCATCGAAGGAGCACCTCAGCGCGCGCACCCTGATGCACGCCGATCCGGAGACGTGGCAGGCCCTACTGCGCTGGGCTGCCGACGTGACGGGCGCCTTCCTCCGTGCGCAGGTGCTCGCCGGGGCCAGCGCCGCCCAGCTCTTCGACTCCTGGGTCGGCTCGTTGTCCCTTGCCGACTACACGAACCATGTCGCCGCCCACTCCAAGCGCGCACTCGATGCCATCGCCGACCTCGATGTACCCAAGGTGCACTTCGGTGTGGGCAGCGGCGAGGTGCTGCCGGCCATGCACGCCATCGGTGCCGACGTCATGGGCGTCGACTGGCGCATCCCGCTGGCCGAGGCGAACCGTCGGCTGGGCGGTGCCGTTCCTCTTCAGGGCAACATCGACCCGGCCATGCTGGCCGCGCCGTGGCCCGTGCTCAAAGCCCACGTGCTCGACGTGCTGGAGAGCGGCGAGGCCGCCCCGGCCCATGTATTGAACCTCGGCCACGGTGTGCCTCCCGACACCGACCCCGACCAGCTGACCCGCATCGTCGAACTCGTGCACGGCCGCTGACTGAGCGCAATCGCAGCCGACCAAGACTCCAACCCACGACTCCAACCCACGACTCCAACCCCAAGACCTAGAAACTGAGCGACGTCATGAGTGAAGACAACGTGAAGCACGACGAGCACCAGCACGATGAGCACCAGCATGACGCCGAGGGAGTTTCGGTCGAGCAGGCTGATGTCGTCGTGATCGGCGGCGGTGTCGCGGGCCTGATCGCGGCCCGTTCGAGTGCCCGTAACGGACTCACGGTGATTCTTGTCGACGGCTCTGAGACGCTCGGCGGATTCGTGGCCACGCACACGGTCGCCGGCATCCGTGTCGACAGCGGCGCCGATAGTTTTGCGAGCCGCGGCGGACTCCTGCGCCCGAACCCGGCAGCGCCGGCGGCGAAACTCGGCCCGGTAGCCGAGCTCATTCAGGACTTGGGTCTTGACGAGCGAATCGTAAGCCCGAACACCACGGGCGCCTGGTTGCAGCTGTCCGACCGCGCCGCCCCGCTGCCCAAGCTGACGATCCTCGGCATCCCGGGGGCGCCCCTGGCGAGCGATGTGCGCCGCATCATTGGCTGGGGCGGCGCCCTGCGCGCGCAACTCGACCGGTACCAGCCGCTGCTTCGAGTTCGGCCCGAGACCGATCTCGGCGGCATCGTGCGCCGACGGATGGGCCAGCGGGTCCTCGACCGGCTCGTCACCCCGATCGTTCAGGGGGTGCACTCCGCTCATCCCGACCTCGTCGACGTGCATGCCGTGCTGCCGGGGCTGACCACGGCAATGACCCGCCACGGCAGCCTCAGCGGTGCGGTGCTCTCTCTGATCGAGGAGCGCGGCTCCACGGCCGCGGCGGGTTCCGCCGTCGCCGGTCTTTCCGGGGGGATGTTCACCCTGATCGAGGCCCTGATCGCGGACTGCGAACGCTACGGCGTCGAGTTCCGGATGGGCCGGGCCGTCACCGAGGTCGCCGCCGCGCTGCCGCGTGGCCACGATGGCGCCCCCGACGCGGACCAGGCCCCCGAGGCGGACCACGCCCCCGAGGCCGGGAAGGCCCGCTGGCGCGTGACGCTGGCATTGGGCCCGGCTGCGTCGTCCCCGACCGAGATCGACTCGCTGGCCGTGGTCGTGGCAACCTCCTTCCGCTCGGGCCTCGCCCTGTTGGCTGGCCTGGGCGTCGACACCGGAACGGCCGCCGACTGGCCGGAACCGGCATCCGTCGACCTGGCCACAATCGTGATCGACGACGCCCGGCTGGATGCCGCGCCCCGCGGAACCGGGGTGCTTGTGGCGCCGGGCGTACCGGGTGTGCGCGCCAAGGCCCTCACCCACGCCACGAGCAAGTGGCCCTGGCTGGCGGAGGCCGCGGGCCCGGGCCGGCATGTGCTGCGGCTCTCGTACGACCGCGCGGCCGACGCCGAGCCTGCCGACAGTGTCACGCAGGCCGAGGCGCTCGCTGATGCCGGCACCCTGCTGGGGCTCGCCCTCGATGAGTCGGCCGTGGCCGGTTTCGCCGTCACCCGCTGGGATGATTCTCTGGCGTTCGCGACCGTCGGCCACCGCGCCCGGGTCGAGAAGCTGCTGACGCAGACCGCGGAGCTCGATGCCTCTCTCATCGTCGTCGGCGCCTGGGTCGCGGGTACGGGCCTCGCCGCTACGGTCGCGCAGGCCCGAAAAGCCACTCGTGGGCTGGCGCGCATCCTGGCCTGAAAACGGAAGCTGACGGTCAGGTTCAACGGGCTACGCTGGATAGCAGACGAGTACTGACGAATGGATCGGAGTCGTGATGCGCGGCAAAATACTGTTTCTCCTCGGCCTGGCCACCGGCTACGTTCTGGGAACCCGTGCGGGACGCCAGCGCTACGAACAGATCCGCGCGGGGGCCCGGGCCTTCTGGAGCCTGCCACCCGTGAAGAGTGGCTCCAAGGCCGTTCAGGAGTTCGCCGAGGAGCGCGTCGACCGTCTTCAGGCCCGCGTTGTGGCCGGGGTCAAGGGTGCGACCATCTCCTTCTTCACGGGACCCAAGCCCACAGTCACCGTGGTGACCAAGGCGGCGGCCGAGACACCGGCCGCGAAGCCGGACACCACCGGCACGGCCGCAGCCGGCGCGTAGGCAGTACTCACCATGACCGAGTCGAATTACTCGTCGAAGCGCTCGTTGGGCCAGCTCGTCTCCGACGTGCCGGTACTGCTGAAGAAACTCGTACTCGATGAGATCGAGAGCCTGAAGCGAGAGCTGAAGAAGAAGGCCGCGTACTTCGGTGCCGGTGCCGGACTCTTCGCCGCCGCCGGCACTCTGGTCTTCTTCGCCGCGGCCCTCCTTATCACCTCGGCCACGCTCGGCCTGGCCACGGTGCTGCCGGCCTGGCTGGCCGCGCTGCTGATGGCCGTCGCACTGCTCCTGATCGCGGGTATCCTCATCGCCGCAGGCATCCAGTCGCTGAAGCGGGGCGGGCAGGCGCTGCCGCCGGAGGTGCTCGAGAGTGTGCGACTCGACGTCAACGCGGTGAAGGGACTGGGACGACAGTGAGCCACGAGACGAGGGAGCCGGCCAAGACTGCTGCCGAACGGGATCGGCGCAGCATCGACGAGCTGCACGCAGACATCAAAAACACCCGCGCCGCCCTGACCTCGACCCTGAACTCAATCGAAGACCGGTTCAACGTGCCCAAGCGGATGCGCCGCTATTGCACGAGGGTGGCCGAGCGGATGCGCGGAATGCGGGACGAGAACCCCGCCGCCCTCGCGGCCGGCGTCGTCGCCGTCTCGCTCGCGGCCGGGGGCCTGCTCTTCCTCGGCGTACGCAGCCTCACCCGGCGCTGAGTCAGCAAAATCGACCAGCCCTCAGCCTCCCGCGCTTGCCTTAGCCCGAAACCCAACAGGAAAGAATCATGACCAGCCATTCGCCCGACTCCGCCCTGACCGCCACCGCTACCGACTCCGCCACCGCCGATACCGATGTCGCCCCCAAGGAGCAGATCGGCTACACGCTGTGGGCTGTACTGCGCCGCAATCCCGACCGGGTATTCGACATCAACGGCAGCGATGTCGAGGGTGTGGTCGGAGAACTCGATGCCGCGATCGCGAGCGTCGAGGCCGAGGGCGTCGTCGTGCGCGGACTGTATGACGTGTCGGGCCTTCGCGCAGACGCCGACCTGATGATCTGGCTGCACGGCGAGACCCCCGAGACGATCCAGTGGGCGCTGCGCCAGCTGCGCCGCACCGCGATCTTCAAGGATCTGCTACCGACCTGGAATGCGATGGGCGTTCACCGCGCTGCCGAGTTCTCCGCCGACCATATGCCTTCGTTCATGAAGGGCAAGGCTCCGGCCGCCTGGGTGACGGTGTATCCGTTCGTGCGGTCCTACGAGTGGTACCTGTTGCCAGACGAGGAGCGCCGCGGCATGCTCGCGGAGCACGGCCGCGCGGGCGGCAAGTTCCGAACGACGCTGCCCAACACGGTCGCGTCCTTCGCTCTCGGGGACTATGAGTGGATCCTCGCCCTCGAGGACGACGTGCTCACCAATCTCGTCGACATGATGCGCGACCTCCGCTCGACGGATGCCCGACGCCACGTGCGCGAGGAAGTCCCGTTCTACACCGGCCGCCGGATCGAGACGGCCGAGGTCGTCGAGGTTCTGCAGTAACAACGCAACAAAACACCCAACAGCCCCGGGGGAAAAGAAAAGGATGCACTACCTGTGAGCGCCACCAACATCAGCACCAGCAGCAGCAGCACGAATACCGAGCCCATTCTGTTCGCGAGCCCGGCCGCCGCGGCCGGGCCGGAGCACGTGACCGAGCCGACCGCGTATGACGCGATCCTACTCACGTCGTTCGGCGGCCCCGAGGGTCAAGACGACGTCATTCCGTTTCTCCGAAACGTTACCCGCGGCCGTGGGATCCCCGAGGAACGCCTCGAGGCCGTGGCACACCACTACCGCGCATTCGGCGGAGTCAGCCCGATCAATGCCCAGAACCGGGAGCTGAAGGCAGCGCTGGAGGTGGAGCTCGCGGAGCGCGGCATCGACCTGCCCGTCTACTGGGGCAACCGCAACTGGGCGCCCTTCTTCCCCGACACCCTGAAGGAGGCGGCCGCGGCCGGTCACAAGACCCTGCTGGCCGTCGTCACCAGCGCCTACAGCTCCTACTCGGGCTGTCGCCAGTACCGCGAGGACATTGCCGGCGCCCTGACCGAGACCGGCCTCGGCGACACCCTGAAGGTCGACAAAGTTCGGCAGTACTTCGACCACCCCGGCTTCGTGACCCCGTTCGTCGACGGAGTGCGTGCGGCCTATGCGGAGCTCGCCGAGACCGTTCCCGGCATCGATCCGGTAACGGAAATCGAGGTGCTGTTCTCGACGCACTCCATTCCCACGTCGGATGCGGACCGCTCGGGCCCGCCCGAGATGGGCCTGCCGCCGGAGGGCGCATACGCGGCTCAGCACCGCGCCGTCGCCGAGGTCATCATGCTCGCCGCGGCGCCGGCGGAGGGCAGCTGGCAGCTGGTCTACCAGTCCCGCAGCGGCCCGCCCACCCAGCCGTGGCTTGAGCCGGACATCAGCGATGCCATCGCTCTCCTGCCAGATCGCGGCATCCGCGGTGTGATCATCGTGCCGCTGGGCTTCGTCAGTGATCACATGGAGGTCAAGTGGGACCTCGACAACGAGGCCCTGACCGCTGCCGGCGAAAACGGCCTGGCCGCCGTTCGCGTGCCGACGCCGGGAGTGCACAAGGCCTACGTCGCAGGCCTCATCGACCTCGTCTTGGAGCGAGTGAACGGCACCCCCGCGGCCGAGCGTCCGGCGCTTACCGCACTCGGACCATGGTTTGACGTGTGTCGGCCGGGCTGCTGCGAGAACGTACGCTTGGGGTTCAAGCCTGCAATATCCGGGGTTACGCCCTAGATTCGCCCGTCTATCTCTTTGTGAAAGCTTGACACCAGTGACCCGAATCCTTCGTATTGCTACGCGGGGCAGCGCCTTGGCGCGTGCCCAGACGGGCATGATCGGCGACGCTATCGCGGCGGCCACAGGCGTGACCGTTGAAACGGTCATCATCCGCACCGAGGGGGACACGACGACCGCGTCGCTGTCCTCGCTCGGCGGCGTCGGCGTCTTCGCGAGTGCGCTGCGCGAGGCGCTGATCGCGGGCGAGTGCGACCTCATCGTGCACTCGCTGAAGGATCTGCCGACGGATGCGTACCCGGGACTGGTCATCGGAGCCGTTCCCGAGCGTGAGGATCCCCGCGACGTTCTGTGCACCCGGAATGGCGTGACTCTGGCAGATCTGCCGGAGGGGGCCCGCGTCGGAACCGGTTCCCCGCGTCGACGGGCCCAGCTCCTGAGCCTGCGCCCAGACCTCGACGTGGTCGACATTCGGGGAAATGTCGATACACGACTACGCTTGGTCGAGCAGGGAAACCTTCACGGCGTCGTGTTGGCGGCCGCCGGTCTCACACGACTGGGCAGGCTCGCGGAAGCATTCGAGTTTTTCGAACTCGATCTCTGGCCCACTGCCCCGGGCCAAGGCGCTCTCGCGATTGAAGCGCGAGAAGGAGAGAACATCACCGAGTTGTTGAGTATCGAGCACCCGGCGACCCGGACCACGGTCACCGCGGAACGTGCTGTTCTGGCGTACCTTGAGGCTGGTTGTTCGGCGCCCATCGGCGCCCACGCGGAAATCCTCGATGGCGTCCTCTCGCTCACCGCCGTCGTCTATCAGGCAGACGGCGAGCTCGAACTCGGCTGTACGCGATGTGTCACCCTGCTGGAGAATGACCTGTCTGACGCGGATGGCAGCGTGGCCCGGGCCCTCGGAGCTGCCGTTGCGGCCCAGCTGCTGGAAGACGGCGCCGCCGATTTTGCCCCGCTCGGAGCCACGCGATGAGTCCGTGGAATGACCGACCGCTGGGCGGTTGGCGCGTACTCGTTCCGCGCGGTGGCCCGTGGGGTCACGGTGTGGCCTCCGATCTCCGCGCCGCGGGCGCCATGTCTATCGTGGCCCCGATGATCAACTTCGCTCCGGCGAACGACACCGAAGATCTGGCCCGCGCCTTGAACGCCCTGGCTGCCGGCAGCTTCGACTGGCTGACCGTCACGAGCGCGACCACGGTCGATGTGCTCGCCGCCCATCAGGCGCAGGTGCCCGTCACCACCCACATCGCCGCCGTCGGCGAGACGACCGCCGCGGCCCTCACAGCCGCCGGCTACACCGTCGACCTCGTACCTCCGGAGGACAACTCTGCGAAGGGTTTGCTTCGCGAACTCGCCCAGTTCGAGCAGTACGGCGCCGCCCTTCGCGTGCTCACGCTGCGCAGCGACATCGCCAAGCCGGTGCTGACCGAGGGCCTGATCGCCCGGGGTCACACTGTCGAGCAGGTCGTGGCCTATCGCACCATTGGCGTGCGGGTCGACGGGTCGATTGTCGAGGATGTCGCCGCGGGCAATGTGCAGGCCATTCTGATCACCTCAGGCAGTGTGGCCGAGCAGGTGCGACTGCAGTTCACATCGCTGCCTGATTCGGTGCTGATAGCGGCGATCGGCCCGCAGACGGCGCGCGACGCCGCGGGCTACGGGCTGCGCGTGGATGTCATCGCCCGGGAGCGCTCGACGACCTCCCTGGTAGACGCCATCGCCGAGGTCGCCCAGGCCCGCAAAGCGGTGAAGTAGCCGGCGTAGCCGGGTTTCTGCACAGGAGCGCGGCGTAGGCTGGGAGCATGAATCCCGGCTTTCCCGCGTCACGTCCCCGCCGCCTTCGCGCCACCGCCGCCCTGCGTCGCCTGACAGCGGAAACGCGGTTGAATGCTGCCGACCTGATCCTGCCGCTCTTCGTGCGGGAGGGCAACGAGGCCACCCCCATCGCCTCGATGCCCGGCGTCGTGCAGCACACGCTGGACAGTGTGCGCCGTATCGTGGTGGACGCCGCCGAGCTGGGTCTCGGTGGTGTGATGATCTTTGGCGTGCCGGCCGTGCGCGATGCGACCGGAACAGGAGCGACCGACCCAGACGGCATTCTGAATCTCGCGACGCGGGTCATCGCCTCCGAGGTCGGTGATGCCCTCGTCGTGCAGACCGACCTTTGCCTTGATGAGTTCACCGACCATGGCCATTGCGGCGTGCTGGATGCGGCCGGCCGCGTTGACAACGACGCCACCCTTCTCCGCTACGCGGACATGGCTATCGCCCAGGCCGAGGCTGGCTCCGAGTTGCTCGGCCTCTCTGGCATGATGGACGGCCAGGTCGCCGCTGTGCGCGCCGCGCTCGACGGTGCCGGGTTTGAGGATCTGGCCATTCTCGCCTACTCGGCAAAGTATGCCTCGGCGTTCTATGGCCCGTTCCGCGAAGCCGTTCAGTCGACCCTGACCGGCGACCGCAAGAGCTACCAGATGGAGCCCGGAAACCGCCGCGAGGGCCTGCTCGAGGCAACCCTTGACGTCGCCGAGGGTGCCGACATTGTTATGGTCAAGCCCGCGATGAGCTACCTCGACGTGTTGGCCGACGTCGCGGCGGCGTCTCCCGTTCCCGTCTGGGCGTACCAGGTGTCGGGCGAGTACGCCATGATCGAGGCGGCCGCCGCCAACGGCTGGATCGACCGCGACCGGGCCATCCTCGAGTCGGTCATCGGCATCCGCCGGGCCGGCGCCGACGCCGTTCTCACCTACTGGGCTGCAGAGCTTGCCCGAAACCTTCGAACCGTCGCTGGAGCCTGAACCACATGAGTCCCAAAGCTATGCCCCACAATGCTATGACCAATAACGCCATGACTCACAATGAGGAGCTCTTCGCCCGCGCGCGCCTGTCGATCCCGGGCGGGGTCAATTCGCCCGTGCGCGCCTACGGCTCGGTCGGCGGCACGCCCCGCTTCCTCGTCAAGGCCGAGGGCGCCTACGTCACCGACTCCGACGGCACCGTGTATCTAGACTTCGTCTCGTCGTGGGGGCCTGCGATTCTGGGCCACGCGCATCCGAGGGTCGTCAAAGCCGTGCAGGACGCCGCGGCCAACGGGCTCTCCTTCGGCGCGTCTACGCCGGGTGAGACCGAGCTCGCGGAGCTCGTGCGTGCCCGCGTCGTTGCTACCGATACCGACGGTGTGACCCTGGCCCCGATCGAGAAGATTCGCCTGGTATCAACCGGCACCGAGGCGACGATGACGACTATCCGCCTCGCCCGCGGCTTCACCGGGCGCGACCTGCTGGTGAAGTTCGCCGGCCATTACCACGGCCACTCCGACTCTCTCCTCGCCGAGGCTGGCTCGGGGCTCGCGACGCTCGGGCTGCCCGCCTCGGCAGGCGTGACGGATGCGACCGCCGCCCAGACGCTCGTGTTGCCCTATAACGACATCGATGCTGTGCGCGCGGCGTTTGCCGCGCACCCCGGCCAGATCGCCGCCGTCATCACCGAGGCTGCTGCCGCGAACATGGGCGTTCTCGCTCCCGACGCCGGCTTCAACGCTGCACTCTCGGCTCTCACGAAAGAGAACGGCGCGCTGTTCATCATGGACGAGGTGCTCACGGGCTTCCGGGTACACGCCGCCGGCTGGTGGGGACTGGAGAACTCAGGGTCCGGCAGCGCGTCGACGCCGTCGTACGTGCCCGACCTGATCTCGTTCGGTAAGATCATCGGCGGCGGCTTGCCGCTGGCAGCCCTCGGCGGTCGTGCCGACGTCATGGACTTCTTGGCGCCGCTCGGCCCGGTCTACCAGGCGGGCACGCTGTCGGGCAACCCCGTCGCTGTGGCCGCCGGCATCACGACGCTCTCGCTCGTCGACGACGAGGTCTACGCCAAGCTCGACGCCACCGCGGCGCTGCTGTCGGCCGCGGTGTCTGTCGCCCTGACCGACGCCGGGGTGGCTCACTCCGTGCAGCACGCAGGCAGCCTGTTCAGCTTCGTGTTCGGCTCCTACGGCGATAAAGGTCCCCGCAACTACGCCGATATGCTCCGCCAAGAGAGCTTCCGGTACCGGCCGTTCTTCCACTCGCTGCTGGCGGCCGGGGTCGCGCTGCCGCCCTCGGTGTTCGAGGCGTGGTTCGTGTCTGCCGCTCACGATACGGCGGCACTGCAGCGCATCCTCGACGCGTTGCCCGCCGCGGCTCGCGCCGCCGCGGAGGCAGTACCTGCGTAGCGAACGGGCCAATATTGCACGGCGCGGCAACGGTTCGATCACGAATTGATGGGTTCATCAGGAATCCCGGGCAGGATAGATCCATGGCTATTTTGTTCGTGCACACTGATCGTCTCGAGATTCGGCTGACCCGATCTGAGAAGATCCTGTCGTTGCGCCGAACGAACATTGAGATTCCACTGGACAGCCTCAAGTCGGCCACGCTGACCGAGGATCCCTGGATCTGGCTGCGTGGCATCCGTGCGCCGGGGGCCGCTGTTCCGCTGACCATCGCGGTCGGCACCTGGAAGTTTCACGACGGCCGAGACTTTCTTCTGATCAAGGGCACCAAGACGTCAGTCGTGCTCGACCTCGTCGACCACGAGTTCTCCCGGGTCATCCTCACGACGACCCACGCCCTCGACCTGCTGCGGGCACTGCGCGTTCCCCCGGCCGAGGAGGCGGAGGCGATGAAGATCGCCGCCGACTAGACGCCCGAGGAACGAAGCAATGAGAAAGACCGAGACCATCTCCGGGGCTATTTCCGACATCACCCTCGAGGAGGCGAACTTCGTCGCCCGGGTCTCGGCCAGGCAGGTCGGCGCCGACGATGTCGTGCTGCTGACACTCGTGAACGACGACGGCACCGAACTGCCCCCGTGGGCGCCCGGCGCCCACATCGACCTGGTGCTCACCGACGAGCTGACCCGGCAGTACTCGCTGTGCGGCGACCCTCGGGATGCGAAAAGCTACACGGTGGGCGTTCTCAACGCGCCCACCGGCCGGGGTGGCGCCCGCCACGTGCACGAGGCCCTGAACGTGGGCGACACCGTGACCGTGCGCGGCCCCCGCAACCACTTCCGCCTCGTCGATGCCGAGAGCTACCTGTTCATCGCGGGCGGCATCGGCATCACGCCGATCGCCGCGATGATCCGCGAGGTTGAGTCGCACGGCCTTCCGTGGACCCTCTTCTACGGTGGCCGGACCCTCAGCTCGATGGTGTTCCGCAACGAGTTTGTGGCATTCACCGACCAGGCCACGCTGTGGCCTCAGGATGAGAGGGGATTCCTCGCCCTGCCGACGATTCTCGGCACCCCCGAATCCGGAACCGCCGTCTACGTGTGTGGCCCCGAGCCCCTGCTGGCGGCCGTCGAGGAGATCTGCGACGCGACGTGGCCCGCCGATGCGCTGCACCTCGAGCGCTTCGCGGCGAAGAAGATAGAGGTGACCAGAGACGTCGAGTTCGAGATCGAACTGGCCTCCAGCGGGCGGCGCTTGACGGTTGCGGCCGACAGGAGCGTGCTGCACGTACTCGAGGAGAATGGCGTGCGCATCCTGAGCTCCTGCGGCGAGGGTACCTGTGGTACGTGCGAGACCGGGATCATCGCGGGCACGGTCGATCATCGCGACTCTGTACTGACGCCCGCCGAGCAGGCCGAGAACATCTGCATGATGGTGTGCGTGTCACGCGCAACCTGCCCGGTACTGGTTCTCGACCTCTAGGGCTGAAGGCAGTACCGGGCACGAAGCCTGAAGATGTTCTCGCTAGGCGGCGACTGCGTCTTCGAGGGCCGGGTAGTCGGTGTAGCCGCGCTCATCCGGACCGTAGAAGCTTGCGGCATCGGGCTGGTTCAGCTCAGTGCCCTCCTGCCAGCGGCGAACGAGGTCGGGGTTCGCGATCAGCATGCGGCCAACGGCCACGGCGTCGGCCATGCCATCGGCGACGAGCGCCTCGGCCTCGGCGTGCGTGGTGACGGTTCCGAAGCCGCTGTTCGCGATCAACACGCCGCCGAAACGTGCGCGGAGGCCCTGGATGAGCTCGCCGGTCGGTTCGACGTGCAGCACGCTGAGATAGGCAATATTGAGCGGAGCGATGCCGTCGATGAGGGCCTCGTACGTCAGGCGGGTCTCGTCGGCGTCGAGCTCGAGAACGTCCTGGATATTGTGCGACGGGGAGATGCGAATGCCGACGCGGTCGGCGCCGATGGCGGCAGAGATGGCCGTGACGACCTCGATGCCGAGTCGGGCGCGGTTGGCAGGAGAGGAGCCGTAGGAGTCGGTGCGCACGTTGGAGACCGGCGACAGGAACTCGTGCAGCAGGTAGCCGTTGGCCGAGTGCACCTCGACGCCGTCGAAGCCGGCCTCGATCGCGTTCTGGGCGGCCTTGACGAGCTCGCCGACGAGGACGCCCATCTCGCTCTCGGCGGGGGCCGTGGGCACGGGGAAGTTCTGCTTGCCGTTCTGGGTGCGAACCTCGCCGACGATCGCGATGGGGCTGGGTGCGGTGACGACGTTGCCGCCGTTGACGTCAGGATGCGTGACGCGGCCACCGTGCATCAGCTGCGCGACGATGCGTCCACCGGCCGTGTGCACGGCGTCGGTCACGAGGCGCCAGCCGGCGATCTGCTCAGGCGTCACGATGCCGGGCTGGCCTGGGTAGGCCTGGCTGCCGGGGCTCGTGTACATACCCTCGGACATGATGAAGCCGGTCGTCGCGCGCTGCGTGTAGTACTCGATGTTCATGGGGCTCGGCACTCCGGTCGCGCTGGAGCGAAGGCGGGTGAGGGGCGCCATCACGACGCGGTTGGGCAGTTCGAGGGCGCCGACGGCGAGGGCGGAGAAGAGGGTCACGGAGGAGACTTCTTTCTAGAAGAGGGCGGGCTGCACGGGCGGTGGGAAAACACCGCACCCTGACGCCAACGGGCACCGCCGCCCGACTATTCCTCCCTGTGCACAGCCTGACCCTGCCCCACCCTGATCTCGGCTACGGACCGACGCGTTCGCGCACCGCCGACCTTCTTTTCTGCGTCGCCCCGGGCGTCAGCAGTGCACGTTCACGACGGTGCGGCCGCGCACCGTGCCGGCGAGGAGGCGCTGGGCGTAGTCGAGCGAGTCGGTCAAAGGAATCACCGTCGTGAGGCTGTCAAGCAGCTCGAGGTCAAGCTCCCGGGCGAGAACCTGCCACGCCTGCTCGCGCAGCGAGAGCGGCGCCTCGACGGAGTTCGCGCCGACGAGCGACACCTGACGCAGGATGAACGGCAGCACGCTCGTGGGCAGGTCGGCCCCTTGGGCCAGACCGCAGGCGACGGCGACCCCGCCGTAGTTCAGCTGCGCGAGGATGTTCGCGAGGGTGTGGCTGCCGACCGAGTCGATCGCCCCGGCGAAGCGCTGGGACTGCAACGGCTTGCCGGGCGAGGCGAACTCGGCGCGGTCGATGATGTGGGCGGCACCCAGCAGGTGCAGGAAGTCCGCCTCGGTCGCCATCCGGCCGCTGACGGCGGTCACGCTGTAGCCGCGGGTTGCCAAGAGGGCGATGGCGATCGAGCCGACGCCGCCGCAGGCTCCGGTAACCACGATCTCGCCGAGCGCAGGCGTTACCCCGTGATGCTCGAGCTCAAGCACCGCGATCATGGCGGTGAAGCCGGCCGTGCCGATGGCCGCCGCCCGCAGCGGCGAAATCGACTCGGGAACGGCGATCAGCGCATCCGGCCTGACCTGAGCCCGGGTGGCGAGGCCGCCGTTTCGTCGTTCACCGAGCCCATCGCCATTCAGCAGCACGGTGTCGCCGACCGTGAACCAGTCGGAGCCCGACTCCCGGACTGAGCCGACCAGATCGATACCGGGGATCAACGGGTAATGGCGGATCACGCCCGGGCGGCCGGTCAGGGCGAGGCCGTCTTTGAAGTTGATGCTGGAGTACAGCACGTCGATCGTGACGTCGGCATCCGGGGCGGAATTCTCATCGAGGTACGAGTCGGGCAACTCTTCGAGTGTGGCCACGGGGGTCGAATCACAGTCTCGCTGGTCGACGACGATGGCGCGGAAGCTCATGGGTTTTCCCTTCATTGGGACGACGGACCTTAGTGGAAAGGGTACGCGAAACCGGCTCGAAAGGGTCGGATTTCACCGGTCAGGCCCGGGGGAGGTGCGTCCGATCAACGCGAGCCTCGGGTAAGCCCCGCGTCGGGCGTTCCGCAACTAGCCACCGGAACACCACGACGCCTACACAACGAGCGGATGCCCGGAGTTCAGCTGGGGCCGTTCCACGGCTACGGCTACGAGGGCCAAGGTGAGGGCGACTTCGGAGCCGGGTGTCGGGTCGTCGCGCACGGGGTGTTGCACCGCGAGCACGGTTCCGTCTGGAAGTTGGATCTGGCTGCGGCGGAGCGAACCGAGGAAGCTGGAGGACAGAACCCTTCCTCGTAGAAGGTCGGTGTTCGTCGAGTCGGCGGCTGAGAGGCTGATGTCCTCGGGGCGGATGAGGACCGTCGCCGCACCATCCGGGGTGCTGGCGGGCCGCAGCAACGGCAGTCGCTGGCCCAGGACCATGACGGTTTCGCCCTCGATGGTGCCGTCGACCCTGTTGCTGAGGCCGACGAATTGGGCCACGAATGCAGTGGCAGGCTGGCGGTAGAGCTCCTCTGGGGTGCCGATCTGTTCGATTCGGCCGTCGCGCATGACGGCGACCCGGTCGGCGACGGCGAGGGCTTCTTCCTGGTCGTGGGTGACGAAGATCGTGGTGATGCCGAGTTCGGTCTGGATGCGCCGGATCTCGTCGCGGAGTTGCACCCGTACCTTCGCGTCCAGGGCACTGAGGGGTTCATCCAGGAGCAGGACCCGAGGTTCGGTGACGAGCGCGCGGGCCAGGGCGACTCGTTGTTGCTGGCCTCCGCTCTGCTCATGGGCATAGCGCTCCAAGTGGCCGGAGAGGCCGACCATTTCGAGGGCGGCGGCCGCTCGGCGGCGGCGGTCTGCGGCACCGACTTTGCGCATCCGCAGGCCGAACTCGACGTTCTCCGCCGCGGTCATGTGGGGAAAGAGGGAGTACGACTGGAAGACCATGCCGAGGTCGCGTTTGTTCGCGGGGTGGTCGGTGGCGTCGCGGGAGTCGATGTGAATGGAGCCGGAGTCGATGCTTTCGAGGCCGGCGAGGGCCCGGAGGGCGGTGGTCTTGCCGCAACCGCTGGGGCCGAGCAGTGCGATGAATTCGCCGGGAGCGACGGTGAGGTTCACACCGTCGAGGGCGCGGTGGGCGGCGAAGCTTTTTGTGACGTCGGTGAGTTCGACGGCGGCTCCCTGGCGGTTCGTCATGAGGGGACTCCTTGGGTCAGGTCGGGTTTCGGGGTCTGTTCCCGGGTCTGTTTCCGGGTCGTAATCCGGCGAGGCGCCCCAGGGCGGCGGCTGCCGACCCTGCCGATCAGCAGCAACAGCAGGAAGACCAGCAGCAGCGCGAGCAGGGCGAAGATGACGGCCACGTAGGGGTCGCTCTTCGAGATGAGCAGGATAGCGGTCTGGAGGTTCTGCCGGCTGAGCAGCGACGCGATCGTGAACTCGCCCAGCACGACCGCGACCGAGATGAAGGAGGCCGCGAGGATGCCTCGGCGGAGGTTCGGCAACAGCACGCGCCACATAACGTTCGGCCAGCTGGCACCGAGCGAGCGGGCCGCCTCGCTCAGGGTGATCGCATCGAGGGCGCCGAGGTTGGACTGCAGGGTGCGGTACGCATAGGGCAGCACGGTGATGCCGTAGGCGAAGGCGAGGGTCCAGATCGAGCTGCCGAAGATGCCGCCGAGGAAGCGGTATACGGGAGCCAAGCCGACCACGAGCACGATGGCGGGAACAGTGATGGGAATGATGCAGATGAACTCCAGCACCCGTCGGAGCCGCGGAAATCTCAGCTGCACGAGGATCATCGTCGGCAGCAGCAGCAAGAGCACGACGCCCACCGTCACTGCGGCAAGAAGCAGAGAGTTCGTGAGACCCGTTGTGAGCGAACGGAACTTGGCGGCCGAGTCAGGGTCGAGCAGGCCTGTCCAATGGGTGAAGGTATAGCCGCCCGAGAGGCCGTCACGGAACGAGAACTCGATCATAGCGATGATCGGGATAGCGAAGACCGCGCCGACGATGCCGAGGATCAGGCCTCGGGTCAGGCGGGAAGGCGCTGCGCTGACAGCCAGGCTGCGGCGCTGGGTGCCGCGCTGGCTGCTGCCGGTCATCGCTGCCACCTCGTCGTGCGCTTCTGCAGAATCGAGTACGCGGTCATGACCACGATCATGACCACGATCATGCCGAGCGCGAGCGCCCCGGCCATGTTCGCCCGGCCCAGCACGGTCTCGCTGATCAGCGCGCCGCGAATCTGCAGGGGAACGATCTGGGAGCCCTGGCTGATGAGGGCGGCGGCGGTGGCGTAGCTGGAGAAGGCGTTGGCGAACAGCAGCAGGAGGCTGCCAAAGAACGCGGGCGCCAGGATCGGCCCGGCGATGCGGCGCCAGTAGGTGAACGTGCTGCCGCCGAGGGTGGCATTGGCCTCGGCCCACTGAGCCTTGAGACCGTCTAAGGCGGGCATGAACGTGATGACCATGAGAGGCACCTGAAAGTAGATGTACGGCAGGATCAGCCCGGGGAGCTGGTAGAGCCAGACCCCGTCGGCAAAGATGTCGATGCCGAACTGGCTGCGCAGCAGCGAGGTGACCAGGCCCTGAACACCGATCGTCGCGATGAATGCAAAGGCCAGCATGACGCCGCCGAACTGGGCGAGAACGCTGCTGGCGGACTCGATCATCATGCGCAGCGCACCATCGGGACGGGCACCCAGCAGGGCATAGCAGATCAGCGCACCGAGGACAGCGCCGACGACCGCGGTGAGGGCGGAGATCCAGAATGAGCTGACGAAGGTGTCGAGGATCAGCGGGTCGAACAGCGTCGCAACGTTCTCGAGGGTGAAGCTGCCGGCCGAGTCGAAGAATGCCGTCGTGAGGGCGATGCCGGTGGGCAGCGCAAGCAAGGCGAGTACGTAGAACGCGAACGGCGTGAGGCCGAGGATGGAAGTGACCCGGCCGCGGGCTCGGCGGCGTCGCCGCCGGACGGGCAGGCAGGCTGCGGGCGCGCCGGGGGGCTCTTGGGCCAGAGCCCCCGGATTTTCTGTCATTGCGGTGGGGTGTCGATATCGATCGAGGTTTCCGGTGCGAGCGCCGCGTACGGCTAGCCGATCGCCCGGGCCCAGTTCGAAGCCAGGAGGGTGTTGGCCGAGGCCACCTCGGCCTCCGTGGGCGTGACCGCGGTCGCGGGCAGGGGTCCGACGGAGGCGAGAGCGGCGGCGTCAACCGTGCCGGCGGCCGTCATCGCTGCCAGGGTCACCGGGTAGGCGCCGGCGGCGAGGTACAGGTTCTGCGCCTCGGGGCTGTAGAGGAACTCCTGCCAGAGGCGGGCCGCTGCGGGGTTCGGGGCATCGTTGTTGATCGCCTGGTTGTAGTAGCTGATGTAAGCGGTGCCGGGGAGGGTCGTGACCTTCCAGCCCGTGACGGATGCCGCAGACGCCAGGTTGTTGTAACTCCAGTCCACGACCACGCCGGTCTCGCCCGAGGCGATGGTGGCCGGAGTCGGGTCGACCTTGAGGAAGTTGCCTGCGGCATTCAGCTGCGCGAAGAAGTCGATTCCGGGCTGGAAGTCGGCGAGGGTTCCGCCGTTCTGCACCGAGGCCATACCGACGGCGGCAAATGCGGCACCGGCCTGGGTCGGATCGCCGTTGATGGCGACGGCGCCGCTGTACTCACTGCCGAGGAGGGCCGCGAGGCTCGTCGGGGCAGGGTACCTGGTGGAGTTGTAGCCGATCGACATGCTGCCCGTGTAGTCGTTGACCCAGAGGCCGGTCGACTCCTTGTTACCCTCGGGGATCTCGCTCCAGTTGGCGACCTTGTACGGGGCGAAACGGTCGGTGCTGGCCAGAGCGACGGCTGAGCCAAGATCGAAGACGTCTGGGGCGGTGTCCTGGCCTCGGTTGTTGTCGGCGGCCTGGATCTCCTCGGCGCTGGAGCCGTCGGGGTTTGCCGAGTTGACGGTGATGCCGTATTTGCTCTGGAACGCGGCAATGATCTTGCCGTAGTTCGCCCAGTTCTCGGGAAGCGCGATGACGTTCAGCTGACCCTCGGCCTTCGCCGCGGTCACGAGCCCCTCAATCCCGCCGAAGGCCTCAGCGCTCGTTGCGGTGGCCGCGTCTACGCCGCCGGCCGCGGGGGCTGGGGCTGGGGTGGCGGAGCATCCGGCCAGGGCGAGCACGATGAGTGCGCTTGAGGCCCAGGCCGCCTTGACGTTTCGAGATTTGAACATTGTTTCCCCGCTGAATGGAGTCGGACCGGCACAAAACGGCCGGTCAGAGCCCCTCGTAGTGGGGGCCCCTGAACGGGATGCTAACACTGCAATGGTGTTGGTCGGTGAACAACGACTGTCGCGCAGGGAAGACGTGCCATCGACCCCGAGGTGTCGTTCAGACAGGAAAAAAGGGCTGCGGGCGACCGGAACGAATCCCGGCCTCCCGCAGCAGGTCACTCGGTGTGTTTTTTGCCGGGGTTATGAGGCGGTCAGGCCGTCAACGAAGGACTGGTTCTCTGCAGCCCAGTCAGCGACGATCTTGGGGTAGTCGCTGGAGTCGGAGTCGCCGTTGAACAGCACGTTCTGCAGCGAGTCGAGCATTGCGGTCTCCATTGTGAAGTTGGAGATCCAGCCGGCGGCGACGGGGGCGTCGTCCGTGAAGCCGGTGCGCGAGTAGGAGTGCAGGCCCTCGGCCGCGCCCAGGGCGCCCTGCGGGTCAGCGAGGTCCTTCAGCGGGAAGGCCTCGTAGGCCCAGTGCGGGTGCCACAGGGTGACGACGATGTTCTCGCCGGCGCTCGTTGCGGCGGTCAGCTCCGCGAGCATGCCCGCGGTCGACGATGTGGTGAACGTCATGCCCTCAAGGCCGTACCCCGGGATGACTGCGTCTTCGGTGATGCCGGTGAGGCCAGCGCCCGGCTCGATGCCGATGATCGTGTTGTTGAACTGGTCGGCGTTTGCGGCGAGCTCCTCGAGGGAGTCGATCGGGGCATCCGCGTTCACGGCGACGCTCAGGGTGGCGTCGGTGTTCCACGCGCCGAGGTCGACGATGTCGGCGCCATACTCAGCGACGCGATCGGCGTGGGTGGTGGGCAGCCAGACGTCGAGGTTCAGGTCGTAGTCGCCCGTGGTGAGGCCGGCGAACCCGGGGGTGACATCGGAGTACTCGAGATTGACGTTGTAGCCCTGGGCCTCGAGGGCGTTCTGCCAGAGCAGGCTGACGGCCTCTCCCTCGGGCCAGCCGGTGAAGACGGCGATGGTGATGTCCTGCTGGTCGCCGTTGGCAACGGTGGCGGCAGGCTCAGCGGAGGCGCTGCAGCCTGCGAGGGCGAACAGTCCTGCTGCTGCGGCGATGGAAATTGCGGTTGCGAGCTTCTTACGCATGGGCTTCTTCCTTCTCTTTTGCGGTGGGGATTGCTGTGCTGGTCTTGGGGGCGGCCGTGGCCGAGCCGGGGGCCACGGCGGAGGCGGAGCGGCTGGGCAGCGTGGGGGCCAACCGGCTGCCGAACAGCCATCCGAATGGACGGCGGTTTGGTCTGCCGCCCGCAACGCCCGCACCGATGGAGGCGGTCAGCCGGTCGAGGATGATCGCGATGATCACCACGGCGATGCCGGCTTCGACGCCGAGCCCGACGTCGATGCTGGCGAGGGCCCGGACGATCTGGCTGCCGAGCCCGCCGGCACCGACGAGGCCTGCGACAACGACCATCGAGAGCGACAGCATGATGACCTGATTGATGCCAGCCATGATGGTGGGCATCGCGAGCGGCAGCTGGATCTGGCGCAGGATGCGCCACGGGGACGCTCCGAACGCCTGACCGGCCTCGACGACCTCGCGGTCGACGCCGCGGATACCGAGCTCGGTGAACCGCACTCCGGGAGCCATTGCGAAGATAATGGTCGCCACGATTCCGGGCACGACACCGACCCGGAACAGCAGGAGGGCGGGCACGAGGTAGACGAACGCCGGCATTGTCTGCAGGAAGTCGAGCGTCGGCTTCAGGATGTTCGAGGCCGTCTGGTTGCGAGCCCCGAGCACTCCGAGCGGCACGCTGATCACGATCGCGATGATGCTGGCGACGAGAACGAGCGCGAGCGTCTCCATCGCGGCGTCCCACTGGTTGACTCCGCCAATCAGGCCGAGGCCCACGGCCGTGCCGAGGGCGAACTTCCAGCCGCGCACGAAAAAGGCGAGAACGACGATGATGGCGATGATGACCAGCACGGGCGGCTCGATGAAAGCGGCCTCGACCGTGTCGTAGATCCCCAGGAAGATAGAGCGGACCACATCAAAGAAGGGGCGAAGTGACACCGTGATGAGGTTTAGCGCGGAATCGGCCCACTGGCCGACCGGTATGCGGAAGTCGTCCATCATTTCTCTCCTTCGGCGAGCACGAGGTCAAGTTCAGCGGACGAGACCCGGGATACGGGCTCGATGATGGCGATGGGGCTGGTGTCGGTCGACACGTTGCCGAGGGCGGCCAGCAGGGTGACCCGGGGGATCACGCCAAGTAGCCTGCCGTCGTGATCGACCACGGCGATGGGCAGGGGGCTTTCGACGGCGTACTCGAAGAGGTCGACCAGCGCCGCATCCGCCGTGACGGTGGCGATGTCGGAACTAACGACCGTGGCGAGGTCGGTGTCGTTCGCCTTCACCTGGCGCATAACGTGCCGGTCGGAAACGGCGCCGAGCAGCTTGCGGTCGCGGCCCAGCACGAAAGCGGATGCCGTCTGCAGGTTGCGCATCATTCGGAGCGCCCCGCGGGGACCCGAGGTGAGCGGCACGACGGAGCGCGCCGGTTCCATCACGGCGCCGGCGGTGAGCACGCGGGCCCGGTCGACGTCCTGCACGAACTGGGCGACGTAGTCGTTCGCCGGGTCGGTGAGGATCTCCTCGGGGGTGCCGATCTGCACGATGCGGCCGTCGCGCATGACCGCGATACGGTCGCCTAGGAACATGGCCTCATTGAGGTCGTGGGTGATGAAGATGATGGTCTTGCCCAGGCTGGACTGCAGCTCGATGAGCTGCTCCTGCATCTCTCGGCGAATGAGCGGGTCGAGAGCCGAGAACGCCTCATCCATCAGCAGGATGTCGGTCTCGCTCGCCAGCGCACGTCCGAGGCCGACCCGCTGTTGCATGCCGCCCGACAGCTCGCTTGGCAGCTTGTTCTCCCAGCTTTCAAGACCCACCAGGCGCACGATCTCAGTCGCGCGGGCCTTGCGCTCAGCTTTGCCGACGCCCTGAATCTCGAGGCCGAACGCGACGTTATCGAGCACGGTGCGGTGCGGGAGCAGTGCGAAGTGCTGGAAGACCATCGAGACGTTCTCGCGGCGAACCGCGCGCAGCTTCTTGGCCGAGATGCCCGAGATTGGATTTCCCGCGACCGTGACGGTGCCTGCGCTCGGCTCGAGCAGGCCGTTCAGCATGCGGATCAGCGTCGACTTGCCGGAGCCCGAGAGGCCCATCACGACGAAGATCTCGCCGCGCTTGACCTCGAAGGAGGCGTCGATGACGGCGGCGGTACCCAACTCTGCGAGCCGGTCGCGGTCGGCGCCGGCTGCGAGGCGCTTGATGACCTCGCGAGGCTTCTTGCCGAAGACCTTGAAGACGTTCTCGGCCCTGATGGCCGTTTCTGGGGTCGTGCTGGTGGCCGTGTTCGTGGCCGGGGGATTAGACAATTGGTCCATATCTGGCGGGCACACGGCTCTGTTGGGGATGCGCAGGTTTACATTGCGCGGACAGGCAGAGGCGGCGGCGCTCCGGGGGGTTTCGGACGGGTCAGGCGCTGGATTGCCAGAGGCCGGAGCCGGTCACGGGACCGTGCTCTCCAACGCCGGACCATACGCCCCCGCCGCCTCACGAAGAGGCGATCGGGCCGCGGCCTGGTAGACGGCCAAAAACGACCGACCCAAAGCCTATCAGTAATTGGCGACACATGTCGATTTGTCTTAGTGTTGCCTGGGTCCGGCCGATTATCCTGATGGGGTGACCTCTTTAGAATCGGGCATCTACGCCGCAGACCCCGTCGGCCATCTGCGCGGCCTGCCGCTGGGCAGCCGGGTGGTGGTGCGCATCCGTCTGGCCGCGTCGCCTGATGCCGGGGCACCTCGATTGACGGATGCGCTGGGCTACCTGCGTAGCCTCGACGCGAGCGAGTGCGTCATCGAGACCAAAAGTGGCGACGTGCTGCTTCAGCTGGCGGATGTCGTGGCCGCTAAGGAGGTTCCGCCGCCGCCTGCGCCGCGAACGGCAAGACGCCCGGCCGAAGGGTGAACCCTGGCCGGGCGTCTGCGTGGTGCGTTACAGCTGAAACCTACGGAATCATGTTGAACTCATCGGGGTTCGGTCCCGTGCGCTCGTTGCGGTTCAGAGCCGTGATCGAGGCGATCTCGTCGTCGGCGAGCACGAAGTCGAACAGCTCGAAGTTCTCCTGAACGCGGTTGCGGGTGACCGACTTCGGGAAGACGATGTCACCGCGCTGGATATGCCACCGCAGTGTTACCTGGGCTGCGCTCTTGCCAACGCGTGCGGCGATGGCCGTGATCACGGGGTCGTTCAGCACGCCGCCCTGGGCGATGGGCGACCAGGCCTCAGTGGCGATCTTGTGCTCGGTGTTGAACGCGCGAACGTCATCCTGGGTCAGGTACGGGTGCACCTCGATCTGGTTGATGACCGGCACGATCGACGTCTCGTCGAAGAGGCGCTGGAGGTGCGCCGGCTGGAAGTTCGAGACGCCGATGGAGCGCACGCGGCCGGTGGCAAGAATTTGCTCCATGGCCTTCCAGGTCTCGACGTAGTCGAGCACTGCGGGCATCGGCCAGTGGATCAGGAACAGGTCGAGGTAGTCGAAGCCGAGGGTCGTAAGCGACGTCTCGAACGCCGTGACGGCATCCGCCGGTGCGTGGAAGCCGTTGTTGAGCTTGCTCGTGACATAGATCTCCTCGCGCGGGATGCCTGAGGAAGCCACGGCCTCGCCGACGCCCTTCTCGTTGCGATACATCTCGGCGGTATCGATGTGGCGGTAGCCGATCTCAAGGGCGGTGAGCGTCGCGGCCCGGGTCTCGGCGGGGTCGATCTGGAAGACGCCGAAGCCAAGCTGGGGAATGCTGGTGCCGTCGTTCAGGGCGATCATGGGGACAACTGACATACGGTGAATCTCCTTCAGGGATTGTTGCGTCGCAGCGCAGTGTCGACAACCGCTCGTCTGCGGATTTTGTTCCTACCCGAGAACTATTGTGGCGAGTATGCATCTGATCTTCCGCACAATCCACATATTTCTTCGGGCGCGTCGCGGCGAGCGTATCAGCCGCTTCGGAATCGCCGAGACGCCGTTTCGGGTCTGGGCCACCGATCTCGATATCTTCCGGCACATGAACAACGGCGTGTACCTGTCGATCCTCGATCTCGGCCGAATGGACCTGCTGAGCCGCAGCGGCATCTGGGCCGTCTTCACCGCCAAGCGCTGGTACCCCGTCGTGGTGGCCGAGACCATCAGCTTTCGCAAGTCCCTGACCCTCGGCCAGCGCTTCACGGTGGAGTCTAAGGTGCTGGGCTTCGACGCCAAGAGCGTCTACATTCAGCAGCGCTTTGTCGTCGCCGGCGAGGTCTATGCGGAGGCGTTCGTGCGCGGCCGTTTCCTGAAGCGTGGCGGCGGCGTAGTGCAGATCCCCGAGGTGCTGGCTGCGCTGGGCGCGCTGCCGGAGGACCTGATCGTTCCCAAGTGGGTGCTTGCCTGGGCCGAGGTTACCGCCCTGCCCACAACGAGGGAGCCGGCCCCCAGCGACTGGTAGCGATTTAGCTTCTCCCGACACAGTTCGGGCCGTGAGCTGAAACGAAGATGTTCATGCGCAGTGGAATTGTTGGCTTGGTGTTTTACACATTGGGGCGGTGAGGTCGCGGAAGAACGCCAGCCCGCCCGCGCCGTCCTCGCTGGAAGCGACTTGGAGGCCCAGGATCTCGCGGTGGCCGTTAGCCGTTTCGCCGGTTCGTGCGCTCGTCAGACACGGTCCGGTAGCTGGCACCGCACACGGCGTCGGCGTCAGCGGACAGGAGCATGTTTATGAAGGTGGTGAGCATGTCGCGCAGACGATCGGGACTTGCTTGGGCGAGGTGTTCTTTGAGGAAGCGTGCAGCGCCGACACTTGGGGCGACGGTCATCGCTCATTTAGGCTATATGCCGGACGGGATCCGGCACATCAACTCTATGAACTCAACCGACGCGCTTCAGGTCCTCGACTGCATAGACCGTCAAATCGGTGCTTTTCGGGAAGGACTGACGGAGAAGGCCGTTGGTGTCCTCGTTCGAGCCACGCTGCCACGGACTTGCGGGGACGGTAACGTCAGTTTGTTACCAGCCGCAGTGTCCCAATAGGTGAGGATGACTCCCGCGAAGCGCAAAATACCAGTGCGGTCGTGTGTGACCCGCACCAAATGTTGGAGTGGCTTTTGATCGGGTAGTGACCTCTCCGAGGCAAGACGTCACAGCGATAGCATCAGCGGTTTTTTTGTACCCGTATCGGCTGGTCAGCAGGAATCATCCGTTTTCTCCTGACGAAAACGACCATAGATATTGTGGCAACGATTCCCAAAAGCCCACCGCCTCCGATCACGATCGGGGTGATCCATGGTACCAAAACTGCTTCGGTAACGTTGCGGGTCGGGCTGAGTGAAGTTGCCGATGGAGTCACTCCCAATTGCTGCAGTGTTGGTTTCTGACCGGATTCGGTCGAGATGAGTGGGTTCACGTCGGAATAAGTCGTCGGATCAACGTCAAGCATGTGGGTAAGGGACGCGACACCAAAACCAACCTCGCCCTTCACGTCACGGGACAGCGAATGATTGCCGCTACCGGTGTTACGAATCAGTGTCTGGATGAGCTGATTTCCGGTTGCAGTCGGATACTTCTGCTTCACCACGGCAAGGAACCCAGCAATGATCGGTGTGGCGTAGGACGTGCCATCACCGATGGTCACGCCTTCCCACCGATTCGGATCGGAGGTCCCCTGGGTGAGAAGCGCGATTCCAGGACCTGCGATATCGGTTTCCGTATCCGGAAAAACGTTGGGCTTGCCATCCGTCGCCTCGATGACGTTATCGATGCCGATGGCCTGCACGGTGACCACGCCGTTCGCTGCAGCCGGAAAATTACCGGCCGGAGCTTTAGCGTCAATCGTTGTCTCGTTGGGGAGAGCTCCGAGGATCACGACACCTGCCCGCTCGGCTGAGGCTATCGCGGCGATAAGTTCGGGAGTGGATTCCACCCCCAATGACACCGAAATTATTTGCGCGCCCCGCGCTACCGCTGTGGTGATGGCCGAAGCGTCAACCGAATCGGAGTTGCAGGTCATCTCGTCGGAGGCATCCCCGGGCGTGCTCCCGCCTGCTGCGAAGAACAAAATTTTTGTGCCGGGTGCGACGCCCTTCACTCCCGGCTGTCCCGAATACCCTTCGCCGGAGCCAACGATGAACGAGACAACATTTGTTGCGTGTGAGGCCGAGAAATCGGTCGAGGTCGCGGACATGTCCGTACCGTCCGTGTTCTTGCAGGCCACTGATGAGGGCAGTTCAATATCAGCACCTGCGAGCGTCGGCACTGCCAGGTTGAGCTGGCTATCAATGACGGCAATGGTCACGCCCTTTCCCGTCCAACCCGCATCGTGAGCATCCTTCACTTGGAATGAGTCGTAGTACCACAGGCCGTCGGGCACGGGGTCGGCCGATGCGGGTGCGCTCACTGCCCCCATGAGAAAAATGGACAGGAACATGACGGAGGCCACGGTACAAAATGGGTTTCGGGCTTTGACAACAGTCATGATTGCGGGGTGTCTCCGGTTTTTTGGGGTTGTCTCTGTGGCTCAGCCTCTGGGGCTTCACCGTGGGTCGGGCCCCCTGAGCCTATGCGCAGACAAGGGTCAGCTCACGAAACTTTTGTAGGTAACACGCCCAGGGTTCTTGGCCTGTTGGAGAGACAGCTAAACCACGGTCACGAGCTCGCTACCCGTCCCAGGTCCCGTCCCGGCAAGGTGCGGCGGACTCAAACGGTCGTCGCAACACCCGTTGATAGTGATTGGGATCTTCGGATCGAGATCCCGGGCGGTCGTGGTCAGCACTCGAGCACGGGTGCCGTTGCGATGAGCAGTGCGCTCATCGGAGTGCTCGAACGGGCTGGCACCGATGAACACGACCGCTTCCGTGTCGATGAGCTGTCAATACAGCGTCTCGGCCACGACCCTGATCCGGTCGGTGACGTCGGTGAATTTGAGTTGAGCGAAAAGGTCGAGCGGGGCAGACTCGTGAATGGGCATCGTGTGTTTGTGTCTTTTCCATGAGGAACTTTGAACAGTTCTCACTAACCATCACACGGTGGCTTTTTACGCCGACGAAGCAACGCTCAAGAACCCGAAACCACACCACTCACGGGGACGTGGCCGCGCTTTCCCCTCCGGACCCCCCACGCCCGCTTGCCGCAACGCGCACACGAGCCAGAAATCACCCCTCAGGGGCCTAACTGCACGATATTCAGGCTGAACCAGCCCTGGCCCACACGAGACTGCCGAAGATTTCGATCTGGTTATTCTCCTTACCTCTGCCTCAATTCACCATACGGGCGCACCTCTCGCGTCTAGATGCTCCGGGTTATCCGGGTGAGCTGTCGCGGGAGCTGGGACTCACCCGCTCGAACGTGTCCAACCATTTGTCGTGCCTGCGGGGGTGCGGGATCGTGGCTGTTATCCCGGAGGGCCGATCGACCCGCTATGAGATTGCGGATGCTCACGTGACGCGCGCGCTCGTGGCCCTGCTTGACGTTGTCCTTGCCGTCGACGACGGGGCTCATTGCCTGGATGAGGCGTGCGAGGTGCCGCTGTGCTGTGGGGCCGGCGCATGAGCACACCCGCAGCAGGCCGCCTCAGCGGCATCCACTCGGACAGGAAGCTGCTTCTTCGCCGGCGGATCCGATGGATCGTTGCAGCGACCGTTGCGTATAACGTCATCGAGGCGCGGCGGGGAGAGGCGTGCACGGAGCCTCCATCAGGGGCGCCACATCAGCGGTGCCACATCAGTCGTGCGTAATCCAGCTCGGAGAAATCTCGAAAGTCGCCCAGCGCCGCCGTTGGGTTGATTGATCTGATTGCAGTCACGCTGTATCGTGGTGGCCATCCTGAACGTCAGGGTTGGCTTGCGAACTTCACGGCATTGTCGGTCTGTTCAGCGCAGTAAGTGAAGGTTGGGCGGAACCATGTCAGACGCACCATTCATCCCAGTGTCTCAGGAGCCTCCGGTGTACGTTCCGCCGGTACAGCTTCAGGCCGCACCCCAGACGAATCTCTTTGCTATTTTGTCGTTTGCTACCGTTTTCTATTCGGCCATCCCAGGGATCGTCTTCGGCTACATTGCGCTGAAGCAGTTGAAAACCAGTGGAGAGTCAGGGCGCGGGCTTGCTATCGCGGGCGTCATCATCGGCTACATCTCGATCGTGATGGCGGTGCTCGCAGTGATTGCGTACATGGTTGTCCTGATCGCGCTTATGTCCGGCTTCAGCCAGTACATCACCATGCCCGGCCACCGTTTAGGAGCATGACCCTCCCGCAACCAGGCTCAGCGACGCAACACGTCAGGGTGTCGTTCTCTGATTAGAATGCCGGAATGAGCACAGCCCCAGAACGTGAGGTCGTAACCGTCTATCGGCCGGGGCGGCCCTTCTCGCTTCGGTCAACATTCGGGCCGAACCTGCGCGGCACGGGGGACCCGACGTGCCGGGTGACCGCCGCGGGGATCTGGCGTGTGCGGCGCACCCCGCTCGGCACCGCGACACTCCTGCTTCGACAGGAGGGCGACGGCGTGCACGCTCACGCGTGGGGGGCCGGCGCCGAGTGGGCGATCGGCCAGGTTCCCGCCCTACTCGGGGCCGATGACGACTGGACGGGGCTTGACCTCGGCGCCCAGCCGGCGCTCGCGGAGGTCAGGCGGCAGAACCCCGGCGTGTGGCTGGGCTCCTCCGGCCTCGTGTTCGAGGCGCTCGTGCCCGCGGTGCTCGAGCAGAAGGTCACAACGGTTGAGGCGCATCGTGCCTGGTATGGGTTGATCCGGCTGTTCGGCGAGGCGGCGCCGGGGCCAGTTCCTGCAGGCATGATGGTCGCGCCTGACCCGGAGGGCTGGCGCATGATTCCCTCGTGGGAGTGGCACCGGGCGGGCGTCGGGCCGCAGCGCTCGCGCACGGTCGTAATTGCGGCGGCTGTCGCATCCGCTCTGGAGAAGCCAGTGGATGCCGTGACGCTCGCGAAGCGGCTGATGAGCGTTGCGGGTATCGGGCGTTGGACCGCGGCCGAAATCACCCAGCGCACCCACGGTGACCCGGATGCGGTCAGCGTCGGCGACTACCACCTCGCGGCCCACGTCGGCTGGGCCCTGACGGGAGCCCCGGTCGACGACGAGGCAATGCTGGAACTCCTCGCGCCCTACGAGGGCCACCGCCAGCGAGTCGTGCGCCTGATCCAGATGAGCGGCTTCCGGAAGCCTCGCCGCGGCCCGCGAATCACGATTCAGGATCACCGGGCCCACTGACCTGCGCCACCTGCGCCACCAGAGCACCCAGCCGTGACCGGAGGGCCGGGATCCCTGACGAATCAGTCGGGGTCGGTGGCGTCCAGCGGGGCATGGTGATCGAAGAGCTCGTCGCCGCGCTTCCAATAGCCGTTGACCGCAACCTGATCGACGGGCAGGCCGAGTTCGCGCCGCAGATACCGGCGCAGCGGAATGAGCATTCCGGCTTCCCCCGCGGCGAACACGTACACGTCGGAGCCGATGGTGCCCAGCGCACGAAGGGCCGCCAACACCTGTCCGGACGCCTGGCCGGTGGCATCTGACCTATACAGCCACGTGACGGATGCCCGCGCAGCAAGCTCGGTGGCGACGAAGTAGGGCATGACGCCGGCATCGGCCACCTCGAGCAGCGCGGTGACCTGCACCTCGGGCCTCAGCAGTCCAAGCCAACGGGTCACAGCCGGCAGGGCGCTTTCGTCGGCGACCAGGATGACTCTACTCACCCCGGTCGGAACGAGTTTCGACTTGCCGGGGCCGGCGATTCGCAGCTGGTCGCCGGGGGCAGCGTTCGAGGCCCAGGCCGATGCGGGGCCGCTGGAGCCGGCATCCTCGTGAATAACGAAATCTATGTCGAGCTCCGGGGTCGAGCCGAAGCCGGTGCCGTCATCCACGTTGCGAAACTCCCGGGCGGTGTAGTCGCGGGCGACCGTTCGGTTCGTGGGACCCTCGACCTCCGGATCGGTGAAGTAAAGCTTCACGTGATCGGTCGGTCCGCCGCTCGGGAAGCCGACGAGCTCGGAACCGGTGAACGTGACCCGGACGATGCCGGGAACCGGCCGTTGAACGGCGGAAACGGTGGCGAGTCGGGTGGCTGGCTCGTGCGTGACGACCTCGCGGAGAATGGGCATGAATCTAGTCTAAATAGCGTGGGTACTAGGAGCCTGTGACCTCGTCGAGGTAGAACCAGCGACCGCCCTCCTTGAGGAAACGGCTGTTCTCGTGCTGCTCGCCCCGCACGGTTCTGCCGTCTTGGACCGCGCGGTAGTGCGCCGTGAATTCGACCGTGCCGGTGTTCTCGAGCAGGCCGCCTCCGGTGCTGGATTCAATGTCAAGCCGGATCCAGCGCTGGTCTGTATCGAGCTCCAGCACGATAGGCCTGGTGCTCGGATGCCACGTGGCCGAGAGGTAGGCGGTGTCGCCCAGGGCGAAGGCCGAGTAACGGGAGCGCATCAGCCGCATTGCCGTCGGAGCGAGCGTATCGCCGCGGTGCAGCGGCGCGCAGCACTGCCCGAAGGTCTCCCCGCTCAGGCACGGGCAGCGCAGGCCGAGCTCATATGACTGGGGCGTGGCGCTCATCACGCCCGGGCCTCGGACAGTTCCTCGAGCACGGCCATTGCGGCACTGTGGCCGCCGAGTCCGCTGACGGCCCCGCCGCGCCGGCTGCCCGATCCACACAACAGGATGCGCGGATGCGCCGTGGCCACGCCCCAGCGGCGGGCCGGCGTGTCCAACGGCTCGTCGTCCTCGACGAAGGGCCAGCTGAGCGGGCCGTGGAAGATGTTGCCGCCGGGCATCCAGAGCGCGTGCTCGAGGTCGAGGGTGGTCTTGGTCTCGATGCAGGGGTTGCCATCGGCATCCAGCATCAGGCAGTCCTCGATCGGCTCGGCGAGCACGCTGTTCAGCGAGGCCAGCACGGCGGCCTGGAGTGCCGCGCGCAGCTCGTCGTTGTTCTCCTCCGTCACCAGGGAGTCGGGGGTGTGCAGCCCGAAGACCGTCAGGGTCTGGGCGCCGGCCGCCTGCAGCTCGGGCGAGAGGATGCTGGAGTCGTTCAGCGAGTGGCAGTAGATCTCGACGGGAAGCGTGCCGGGGATGCGACCCTCGGCGGCCTCGAGGTAGGCGGCCTCCAGCTGGCTGTTGAGCTCGTTGACGTGGAAGGTGCCGCCGAAGGCCGCCGCGGCCTCGACCGTGTCATCCAGCAGCCTCGGCAGGCGGGTCAGCAACAGGTTGACCTTGACCTGGGCGCCCTCAGGCTTGGGCAGGGCGTCGGCCTCCTCGGGCGCGTGACCCGCTGAGCCGAGCAGGCCCTCGAGCACCCAGGGCGCGACGTTGGCGAGTACACGATTCCCGGATACCTCGAAGATCTGCTCGTCGAGTTCGAACCGCACGGTGCCGTCGGGGTTGACGGAGGTGACTTCGGCGTTGGTCACGATGTGGGCGCCGGCCTCCTTTGCGGCATGCCAGAGGGCGCCCGAGACGGCGCCCATGCCGCCCACGGGAACGTCCCAGTCCCCGGTGCCGCCGCCGATCACGTGATAGAGGAAGCAGCGGTTCTGGCTCAGGTCCGCAGCGTGGGCGCGGGCGAAGGTACCGATCAGGCCGTCGGTGAGCACGACGCCCCGCACGAGGTCGCTGCTGATCCGACGCTCGATCGCCTCGCCGATCGGGCGCTCGAAGACGTCGGTCCAGATCGTGTCGGCTGCCCCGGCGCCGGTGACAAGGGACCGAACCTCGCTTCGCGTCAGCAGCGGCTCGGTCAGCGTGGGCCACAGGGCTGCGGCGACGCGCGCCGTGTCGGCGTAGAAGTCGGTGAATGCCGCGTCGTCTTCGGCCGCCCCGATCGCGGCGAATGAGGCGCTGGTGGCAGCGGCATCCGCAGTGTCGATCAGAAGCCCGGTGCCGGTGCCGGACAGGGGTGTGTACGAGGAGTAGCGGCGGCGCACGAGTGTGATGTCGAGGCCGAGATCATCGATGATTCGCGGCGGCAGCAGGCTGACGAGGTAGGAGTAGCGGGAGAGACGCGCATCGATCCCGGGGAATGCCTCGGCCGAAACGGCCGCGCCGCCAGTGGCCCCCAGACGCTCGAGCAGGAGGACTTTCTGGCCGGCTTTGGCGAGGTAGGCCGCGGCAACAAGCCCGTTGTGGCCACCGCCCACGATGACCGCGTCATAGACAGGGAGAGTAGTCATACAGAAACCCTAGTGAGAAAACTCTCATTAAAAACAATGGACGTTACCGCTTGCACCCGGTAACGCCCGTTGTTCTTCTCCGAGTCTCTGAGGCTCTAAAGATGAAGCTGCTGATTTTTTTAAAAATCAGGCCCTGCTGTCTCTACTACGACTGTAGCGCACGAACCTGAGTGTCGCATGTCATATGCGCAGGTCCGGCGAAAGCCCCGATGAGAAACGCGGCATTGCCGCCGGGTAAACGGGCGGGGTGACTGTAATTAGCTGATGAGATACACAATTCCTTTAATGATCGCGCCGAGGGGAACCCACAGGACCGACCCGAGGAGCAGCCCGAAAAGGATGCCGCGGGCGGTGAGGTTCGCTCGGGGGCGTGTCATCGCGCACAGGGCATTGCAAACAAAGTCATGCAGTAAGTCAACTTTTACTCTAACCGTTTCAGCAGAACCCAGTTAGGGGGTCAGCCGCACCTGTCGTTCCGTGCGGAGGCCCGTCAGTCCGGCGAATTCACACCCTCTGGAGGGTTATCGTTATCTACTGTGCCGATCGAGGATTGCACCCACGGCCGCGGCGCCCAGACACACGGGCAAATAGAAGTAAGTAGAAAGGGAGGGCCGGTGAACGGAAACGCAACGACGACGCATCGAAACGTCGCCCTGCTGTCTGTCTCCAGCGTTCTCGCCCCCCGCATCACGACGTCGGCCGAGATCGACGGCCGACTCGCTCCCGTGCTCAAGCGGCTCAGACTACCCAGGGGACTTCTGCAGCGGGTTGCCGGTGTTCAGGAGCGCCGCAACTGGGACGACGGGCAGACGTTTGACGACGCCGCGATCATCGCGGGCAACCAGGCGCTGACGGCAGCCGGCATCGAAGCGGCACAGATCGGCCTGCTGATCAACACCTCGGTGACCCGCAAACACCTCGAGCCCTCCGTTGCGGTGCGCATTCACAACGGCCTCGGGCTACCCTCCTCGGCCGTCAACTTCGACATCGCGAATGCCTGCCTGGGCTTCGTCAACGGCCTGACACTGGCTGCCCAGCTCATCGATGCGGGCCAGATCGACTACGCGATGATCGTCGATGGCGAAGACGCCGACGAGATTCAGGACAACACGATCGCGCGTCTCGGCCGCGAGGGCCTTGGCCGCGAAGACTTTATGAGCGAGTTTGCCACCCTCACGCTGGGTTCCGGTGCCGCTGCCGCCGTGCTCGGCCGAGCGGATGCGCACCCGGAGGGTCATCGGCTGCTCGGCGGCGTGACGCGGGCTGCAACCCAGTTCAATGATCTTTGCGTCGGCAGCGTCGACGGAATGTTCACCGATGGAAAAGCCCTACTGAAGGGCGGCATGGAGCTCGTCACCGCCGCGTGGAAAGAGGCCAAGAAAGACTGGAAGTGGTCGAAGATGGACCGCTACATCTTGCATCAGGTCTCGGACGTGCACACGAACGCGATTGTGAAGGCCGTGGGCCTCGACCGCACTCGCATTCCTCTTACCTATCCCCTCTACGGCAACGTGGGCCCGGCATCCATCCCGATCACCCTTGCCCAGGAGTCCGCCACGCTCTCGCCCGGTGACCGCGTGCTTCTGATGGGCGTCGGCTCAGGGCTCAACACGGCAATGTTGGAACTCGCCTGGTGACAGCCGCAGACAGTCGGCTTCCCGTCGCCGCGGCCTCGCTGCCGCCGGCGGGGCTGCCCGGGCTGGATGCGCGATTCTCACGCATCGTCGCTGTCCCAGACAGCGGCGCGGCGTCACAGGTCTCCCACGACTGGCACATCCTCGACAACGCCGAGGTCCTGGCCGAGGCAGGGGTCACTCCCATCGGCACGATACTCTGTGTGCACGGCAATCCCACGTGGTCGTATCTCTGGCGCCGACTCGTGGCGACGGCGACAGAAGCGGCGCTTACGGGCGGTGCGCCCTGGCGAGTCATCGCCGTCGACCAACTCGACATGGGGTTCTCCGAGAGATGCGGGGTCACCCGCCCGCTCGCCCGGCGCGTCAGCGACCTCGGTGACCTGACCGCGGCCCTCGGGCTCGGCGGCCCGGTGGTGAGCTTCGGTCACGACTGGGGCGGAGTCGTCTCGCTGGGCTGGGCGGTGGATCATCCCGAACTTCTCGCCGGCGTCATGTTGCTGAACACCGCCGTTCATCAGCCCACGGGCTATCCGATTCCCGCGCCGCTGCGGCTGACGCTGCGCCGCTCGGTGCTTCGCCTCGCCACCGTAACTACGCCGGCCTTTCTCGAGACGACACTGGCCCTCGCCCACCCGGCTCTGGAAAAATCTGTAAAGGATGCCTACCGCGCACCGTACCGCGGGGCGTCCCGTCGCGGCGGCATCGGCGGCTTCGTCGACGATATTCCCGTTGACGCCTCGCACGAGAGCTTCGCGGAGCTCACGCGCATCTCCGACGGCGTCACGAAGCTGTCGCTGCCGGCCCTGATGCTCTGGGGTCCGCGCGACCCCATCTTCTCCGATCGTTATCTCGATGACCTGGCTGATCGCCTGCCGCACGCAGACATCCACCGGTTCGAAGGCAGCGGCCACCTCGTGGCCGAAGACGTCGACTATGCGGCCAATGCCCTCGCCTGGCTCGGCGAGCAAGACGCCCTGACGAGTGCCGCTTCGACCGGTGTCGCCGAACAGGCAGATACTCTCGCCGCGGAGTCGCCCCGTCGACCGCTCTGGCATTTTCTCGACGAGTTCCAATTCAGTACGGAGACGGCGATCGTCGACATGGCTCCCGGCCGGGGAAAGACCCGCCAGGTCGTCAGCTGGAATGCGCTGTCCCGCCGGGTAGGCCAGATCGCTCTCGGCCTGCAGTCGGTCGGGGTGAAGCACGGCGACCGGGTGTCGCTGCTCGTGCCGCCCGGAGCCGACCTCACCGCCGTCTTATATGCCTGTGTGCGCATAGGTGCGGTCGTCGTCGTAGCGGATGCCGGGCTGGGCCTTCGCGGTCTCACCCGCGCAGTGCGCGGTGCCTGGCCAGACCACGTCATCGGCGCGGCCCCGGGCCTCGCCGCCGCGCGGGCGCTCGGCTGGCCCGGGCAGAAGATCTCGACCGTCACATTCCCCCCCGCCGTTGCCCGGGCCCTGGGCGTCAAGCACACGCTCGCCGGGCTCATCGAGCGGTCGGCGAGCATATCGACCACGTCCGAGCCGATCGCCCTGCCCGACTGGCCGGGGGCGAACGATATCGCCGCGGTGCTCTTCACCTCAGGATCGACCGGGCCTGCCAAGGGCGTCGTCTACCGGCACAGCCAGCTCGAGGCCGTGCGGGATGCCCTCGCTGCCCAGTACGGCGTTGGACCGGGCACGGGACTTGTCGCGGGCTTCGCGCCGTTCGCCCTGCTTGGGCCTGCCCTCGGCTGCCGCAGTGTCACCCCCGACATGGATGTCACCTCCCCCAAGACCCTCACCGCGGAGGCCGTGTCCGCGGCCGTGGCTGCCGTCGACGCGACCGTCGTCTTTCTCTCTCCGGCGGCACTGGCCAACGTTGTGGCCACGAAGTCGTCGCTCGACAACGCCGCCCATCGCGCCCTGGCCGGAGTGCAGACGTTCCTCTCGGCAGGTGCTCCCGTGCCGGAGGCGCTGCTGGCCGCGGCCGCTCGACTGATGCCCAATGCCGGGGCACACACCCCCTACGGCATGACCGAGGGGCTCCTGCTCACCGACATCGACCTGGTCGGTATCCGCGAGCAGCGCCTCGCCCGTCAGGAACTCCAGGCAGCGGGTCTGCCCACGGGTGCGGGCGGCGTCTGCGTCGGCCGGCCCAACGGAACGACCCGGCTCCGGATCAGCGCGCTCGATGAGGCCGGGCACGCCGTCGGGCAACCGAGCGAGGAGCCGGACGTCACCGGGGAGATCATCGTTTCGGCCCCGCATATCAAGAGCCACTACGACCGGCTGTGGGCGACCGACCGCCAGGCTGTTCGCGGCACGCCGGCCGAGACGTCCGCGGGTCACGGACGCTGGCACCGCACGGGAGATGTCGGCCATCTTGATTCCGACGGCAGGCTCTGGGTCGAGGGGCGCATGCCACACCTCATCACGACCGCGCAAGGCGTGGTCACCCCCGTCGGTATCGAGCAGCGCATTGAAGCACTTGCCGCGGTTTCCCGCGCCGCCGTCGTCGGAGTCGGCCCGGCTGGAACCCAGCAGATCGTGGTCGTGCTCGAGACCCGGCCCGCAGCGCACCGAGTCGCCCTCGCCGGTGCGGCTCTGGCCGGAGCTGTGCGGTCCGTTTCCGGCCAGCCGGTCTCGGCGGTATTGGTGGTTCCCCGATTGCCCACCGACATCAGGCACAATTCCAAGATCGACCGGTCTGCGCTGTCGCGCTGGGCGGAGGGCATTCTGGCCGGCACATCGAGGATGCGCCGCCCATGAGGGTTCTCGTCACCGGCGCCAGTGGGATGCTGGGGCGGGCGGTCGCAGCCCAGGTGCGTGCCGCCGGCCACGAGGTGCGCACCTTTCAGCGCGGCGCTTCAGGTCTCGCGACAGCGGGGGTCGGCGGTATCCGGGACGCGCGTGGCTCAGTGACCGACCGTGCAGCCGTGACCCATTCCGTTACAGGCATGGATGCCGTGGTGCACCTCGCGGCCAAGGTGTCGCTTGCGGGCGACTCAGCCGAGTTCGACGCGGTCAACGTTGAGGGCACTCGAACCCTGCTGGCTGCCGCCCGCACTGCAGGGGTCAGCCGCTTCGTCTACATCTCCTCGCCTTCGGTTGCACACGGGGGAACATCCATCGTGGGTGACGACGCCCGCGCGGCCGACCCCGCTCGTGCCCGCGGCGACTATGCCCGGACGAAGGCCCGCGCCGAGCTGTTCGCCCTCGCCGCGGATGCGCCCGGCTTCGCTGTCGTGGCGGTGCGCCCGCATCTGGTCTGGGGCCCGGGCGACACCCAGCTCATCGCGCGCATCGTTGACCGCGCCCGCCGCGGCCGGCTGCCCCTGCTCGGCGATGGCGCCGCCCTCATCGACAGCACCTATGTCGAGAACGCCGCCGCGGCCATCGTCGCGGCGCTCGAGCGCGCGCCCCAGGTGCACGGCAACTCCTACGTGGTGACCAACGGCGAGCCGCGGCCCGTCGCCGAACTGCTCGCAGGCATCTGTGCGGCGGCCGGGGTGAAGGTGCCCTCGTGGCGTGTTCCTGCGGGGCTCGCCCGCGTTGCCGGCACCCTGATCGAGACCGCGTGGCGGGTTCGTCCCGGCACCGACGAGCCGCCAATGACGAGGTTCCTGGCCGAGCAGCTCTCGACGGCGCACTGGTTCGACCAGCGCCGCACGCGGCTCGACCTCGACTGGCGGCCCGCCGTCACCCTCGATGAGGGCCTCGCCCGCCTCGCCGCCGCCTACGCCTCAGAGAACTAGGCTCCGGGAACTAGGCTCCGGGAAGCGGTTCGCGGGGCGTTGAGCCCCTTCTCGGGGGCAACGTTCTATTCTCGAGAGGGTGACTGACGGCATGGAGAACATTCAGAAGGTGCGCCCGATCGAGCTGGCAGACGAGGCGGTGGCGCTTGTGCGGCGGTGGCTCGACGAGTCGGCTGAGGCCACTGCCGTGCCCGGCTTTCTGCCCTGGTACCTTCGCGCCGCCGTCGCTGCGGAGGGCGTTCTGGGTGAGGCACTCCCGGGCATAGCGGTGCCGATCTCACGCCGGGTGCTGCGAAAGACCCTCGGCCATCTCATGATCGATGCAACCCCCGACAGGCTGGCTCCCGCGATCGCAGCCCTGCGGGAAAAGAGCGACCGAGTGAACCTGAGCATCCTCGGCGAGCCGGTGCTGGGAGACTCCGAGGCCGCGCGTCGGCTCGCCGGCACCAGTGAACTGCTCGCCAGGGAGGATGTGCACCAGGTGTCGGTCACCATCGCCGATGTCGCCCGGCGATCACCCCTGTGGGCGTTCGAGGAGAGCGTTGAGCGCGCGACCGATCTCCTGCTTCCCCTCTATCAGGCGGCCCTGCCTGAAAACAAGATCATCACGCTCGACGTCGCTGAGTTCCGCGATCGGGACCTGACGCTCGCGGTCTTCGAAAACGTCCTGAACCGGCCCGAGTTCTTGGCGATGGAGGCGGGAATCGTGCTGCAGGCCTACCTGCCCGATGCCCTCGGAATCCTGGACAGGCTGACCGATTTTGCGCTCGAGCGTCGAACGCGAGGCGGCGCGCCCATCCGGGTGCGCCTCGTCAAGGGTGCGAATCTTCAGCTGGAGCGCGTCGACGCCGAGCTGCACGGCTGGCCGCTGGTGACCTACTCGGCGAAGGCTGCGACCGACACGAACTTCAAGCGTGTGCTGGATGCAGCCCTCACCTCTCGGCGGACCGACGCGGTTCGCCTCGGCATCGCAAGTCATAACCTGTTCGACCTTGCCCTCGGTTGGCTGCTTGCCAAGGCTCGCGGCGTCGAGCACCGTGTCGACATCGAACTTCTGCTGGGCATGGCCACGGGTCACGCAGACGCGCTTCGGCGTGAGGTCGGCGGCAGTCTGGTGCTCTATGCGCCAGTGGTTGGCCCGGCGGAGTTCGATGTCGCTGCCGCCACCCTCGTTCGCCGGCTCGAGGAGAGCGCGTCGCCGGGAAACTTCCTCGCCACGGCCTTCGACCTCACCGGGCAGCCGGTGATCTTCGAGCAAGAGCGCACGCGGTTCATCTCGTCACTTCTCGCCCTGCAGGAGGAGGACGCACAGGCGCTGGTCGCGAACCGCAGGCAGAACCGGGCCGTTGAGGAGAAGGACGACGGCCGCGCGGGGGCGCAGTTCGCGAATAGCCCCGACACCGATCCGACCAGCACGGCCAATCGGGGCTGGGTGCGGCGCATCCTCGGTCGAATCGGGCTACCCGGCCTCGGCTCGATAACCCTTGACGCCTCCTCCGTGACGGATGCCGCCGGCATCGACGCGGTGGTCGACGCCGTTCGGGCCAGCGCTCTCGACTGGGGCCGCCTCCCCGGCGCCGATCGCGGCGCGCTGCTGCACCGCGCCGGCAGTGCCCTCCAGTCCAACCGGGATCGACTCATCGAGGTGCTGGCCACCGAGGTCGGCACCTCGATCGGGGAGGGCGACCCGGAGGTCAGCGAGGCCGTCGACTTCGCTCACTTCTATGCGGTTCAGGCGGGGCTGCTCGACGCCGTCGACGGCGCCCTCTTCGTGCCTGCCCGGCTCACGGTCGTTGCCGCCGCCGCAACCACCCCGGTAGCCGTGCCTGCCGGCGGCGTGCTCGCCGCGTTGGCTGCGGGCAGCGGCGTGATTCTCCTGCCCGCGCCGGCGGCCAGGCATTCCGCCGCTGTCATGGTCGAGGCGCTCTGGGAGGCCGGGGTGCCCCGAGATCTGCTGGCGCTCGTCGACCTCAGCAAGGCACCAAGCCAGGGCCAGCTAGAGCGCACCCTCATCGCGCATCCTGGCGTGAATCGCGTCGTTCTCACCGATACCTGGGAGAGGGCGGAGCTGTTCCGGTCGTGGCGGGCCGGCGGCGATCTCCTGGCCGAGACCGGTGGAAAAAACGCCATCATCGTGACGCCCACCGCCGATCTCGACCGGGCCGTCGCCGACATCGTGAAAAGTGCCTTCGGGTTCGCCGGGCAGGGGCGCGATTCTGCACGCCTCGTGATCCTGGTCGGCTCTGCAGGGCGCAGCGAACGGTTTCGTCGCCAGCTCGCGGATGCCGTCAGCAGCCTCCGGGTCGGTTACCCGGGCGACGTCCAGACCGAGGTGGGCCCTCTGATCGAGCCTGCCTCGGGCAAGCTGTTGCACGCCCTGACGACCCTGGGCGCGGGGGAGAGCTGGCTGGTGAAGCCGAGAAAGCTCAGTGCTGACGGCAGGCTCTGGAGCCCGGGGGTGCGGGAGGGCGTTCAGCCCGATACCTATTTCGCCCTGACCGATTTCCCAGGCCCGGTGCTGGGAATAATGCGCTCCTCGAGCCTGGAGAGCGCCATCCAGCTGCAGAACTCGAGCCCGTTCGGGCTCAGTGCAGGCCTCTTCTCGCTCGAGGCCGCCGAGCATGAACTCTGGCTCGATCGCGTCGAGGCGGGCACCCTCTTCATCAATCGACCGATCGTGGGGGCGCGCGTGCAACGCCAGCCGTTCGGCGGCTGGAAGCGCTCCGCTGCGGGCTACGGCGCCAAGACGGGCGGTCCGAACCACCTGGCCCAGCTCGGCTCGTGGGTGACCGAGCCGGGAACCCCCAGCCGCGGTCTCAGCCTGGCGGGGCTTCACAGCCGAGTCGTTCGACTGCTCGACTCGGTGACCGGCGCCCTGGAGTGGGAGGACTTCGACCGGGTACGCCGCGGCGCCCAGAGCGACGCGGAGGCCTGGGCGGGCTACTTCGCCGAGAGCGACGTACAGGCTCTCGCGGTGGAGAGCAACATTCTCAGGTATCGACCGATCCCCACAACGATCAGGCTGTCGGAGAACAGCACCCTTGCCGAGTTGGTGCGGGTGCTCGCCGCAGGCACGATCACCCGTTCTCGGCTCAGGGTCAGCTCTGCGCTGAAGCTGCCGCGCCCGCTGCGCGAACTCCTGAAGGAATGGGACGTCAAGGTTGCGATCGAGAATGACGCCGAGTGGCTGGCCAGAGTCGCCGCGATTTCGACCGCTGGGGCCGCGGGATTCCCGACGCCGCGCATCCGCCTGATCGGCGGTTCGGCCACGGCGCTCGCGGACGCCCTGGGGGCAAACCCCGACGTGGCGGTCGCCGGGGGCAGCGTGACACGATCGGGCCGGATCGAACTCTTTTCATTCGTGATCGAGCAGACCGTGGTGATCACGAATCACCGCTTTGGCGCGGCTCTGAATAGGGGCAGGATAGGGGAATGAGTACGACGTTTGACTTCTTCGAGCAGGACGAACTGCCTGGTCCCTCCCTGTCGCTTTCCGACGCGGAACGGATCGCGGTCGATTCGTTCGGGGTGCGGGCCAAAGCGGTGGCCCTCGGTAGCCAGCAGGATGCCAATTTCCTCCTGACCAGCACGAAGGGTCGCATCAAGGGCGCACCTTCGGGCGAGCGCAGCGTGCTCAAGATCGCCAACCCGGCCTTCTCCCTGCTCGAGCTCGAGGCGCAGGACGCGGCCACGCGTCATCTCGCCGGGCTGCCCGAGCACGATGGTGCCGACCCGCTGCGGCTGCCGGTGTCGCGGCCCGGGGTATCCGGCGCAAGAATCGAGGTCGTCGATATCGGTGGCGTCCCCCATTACGCCCGCATAATCGAGCACCTCGGCGGCGGCACGCTGTCGGGCAACGGCTACCTCGCCCCGCCCGTATTGGCGGCCCTGGGCTCTGTCTCCGGTCGTGTGGCCCGGGGTCTGGGCGGTTTCAGTCATCCGGGATGCGAGCGCGTGCTGCAGTGGGACCTCGGTCACTCGGCCCGCGTTCTCGAGCGTCTCGCGCCCGCTATCCCCGACTTCGACGAGCGCAGCCGGGTGCTCGCCGCAGCGCACCGGGCCCTCGCCGCCATTCGGCCGTTGGAGCCGCAGCTCATTCGCCAGACCATCCACGGCGACATCGCCGACGACAACGTCGTGTGCGGCGTGGATGCCGCGACGGGCTACCGGATGCCCGACGGCGTCATCGACTTCGGCGACGTGATCACTTCCTGGCGGGTCGCCGAACTGGCCGTGACCGTCGCGTCGACCCTCCACCACGCCGGGATGACCCCGCTGGCGAGCATCCCGGTGATCACCGCCTTCAACGCCGAGCTGCCCCTGAGCGAGGCCGAGGGCTGTGCCCTCTGGCCGCTCGTTATTCTGCGCGCCGCCGTGCTGGTGGCCAGCGGTCACCAGCAGGCCAGCCTCGATGCCGACAACGACTACGTCACCGTAGGCATCGAGCTCGAGGCGCGAATCTTCGCCGTCGCCGACTCCGTGCCACTCGAAGTCATGACCGGCGTGATTCTGGATGCGCTGGGCTGGGCTGGTGCTGCCGGTGCTGCCGGTGCTGCTGGTGCTGTCGGTGCCGCCGGTGCTGACGGTGCGGGGGATCCTGCGCCGGAAGGCTCCCGCATCCTGCCCGGCCTGGAGCTGGAGCAGGCCGCTGTTCTCGACCTCGGCTTTCTCAGCGACGACCTGGACGCCGGGCGCTGGCTTGATCCCCTGGCCGAGGCGACGGCAGCGGCGGCGGCGCTTGCCGCGGGGGCCTCGGTCGCACTGACCTGCTACGGAGAACGGCGCCTGACCCGGTCGCTGCCGCTTTCGAGCCTGCCCTCGGCCACCGCAGCCCTCGGCGTAGACGTGTATTCGGCCCACGTTCAGTACGTGCACGCCCCCTTCGCCGGGATGCTCGAGCGCAGCGACGCGGGCACCGAGCTCCTCACCCCGGGTGGGCGCATCGTGTTTCGCAACCTCGACTGCGCCCTGGGGTCCGGCACCGAGATCGCCGCCGGGCAGGAACTCGGCACCATGGGCCGGGTGGCGGGCATCGACGGGCCACCGAGCGAGCTGTATCGGCTGGGGATCCAGCAGGTGCGGGGGGCGGCGCTCGCGGCGCCCGAGTTCGCCGACCCGGGGCTGTTCCCGGGCTGGCGGTCGGTGTTGCCCGACCCGTCGGCACTTCTGGGCGAGAGCCCGCTGCTGGCCGCCGCGATCGCGGGTGCCGGGGGCCCGGCGGCTTCGAAGCTGCTGCCGAGGCGTGCCGCCCACTTCGCCGACGTTCAGGAGCACTACTACGCCGACCCGCCCCGCATCGAGCGCGGCTGGCGACACTTCCTGATCGATGAGGATGCGCGCTGCTATCTCGACATGGTGAACAACGTCGCGGCCGTCGGCCACGGGCATCCGCGGATAGCCGACGCTGTCGGCCGTCAGCTGCGAAAGCTGAACACGAACTCGCGCTTTCACTACGCATCCGTCGTTGACCTTTCCGAGCGCATCACCGCGCTGCTGCCCGCCGAGCTCGACACGGTCTTTCTGGTCAACAGCGGCTCAGAGGCCGACGACCTGGCACTCAGAATCGCGTGGGCCTGGACCGGACGCCGCGATGTCGTGGCCGTTCGCGAGGCCTATCACGGCTGGACGGATGCGACCGATGCGGTCTCGACCTCGACCGCCGACAACCCCGATGCGCTCGAGAGCCGGCCCGACTGGGTGCACACGGTTCCTGCCCCCAACAGCTACCGCGGGCAGTATCGCGGGGCGGAGGCGGCCCGGTACGGTGCCGAGGCGGCCGACGCCATCCGCTCGCTGATCGCCGAGGGCCGTGCGCCGGCCGCGTTCCTGGCCGAGGCGTATTACGGCAACGCGGGCGGGATGCCGCTTCCCGACGGCTATCTGCACCAGGTCTATGAGGCCGTTCGCGGCGGTGGCGGGCTCGCGATCGCCGATGAGGTGCAGGTCGGCTACGGCCGGCTCGGTCACTGGTTCTGGGGCTTCGAGCAGCAGAACGTGGTTCCCGACGTCGTGGCGATCGCGAAGGCGATGGGCAACGGGCATCCGCTCGGCGCCGTGATCACCAGGCGCGACATTGCCGAGAATTACCGCAACCAGGGCTACTTCTTCTCCTCCGCCGGCGGCTCCCCGGTGTCAGCGATCACCGGGCTGACCGTGCTCGATATCCTCCGTGACGAAGGCCTGCAGCAGAACGCTCGCGTCGTCGGGGACCACCTCAAACTTGCTCTCGAGCGGCTCGGCGAGCGGCACGCGATCGTCGGCGCCGTGCACGGTTCGGGCCTCTACCTCGGCCTGGAATTCGTTCGTGACCGCTCGACGCTGGAGCCGGCGACGGCCGAGACGACGGCGATCTGCGAGCGGATGCGCGAGCTCGGCGTCATCATCCAGCCCACCGGCGACCGGCAGAACATCCTGAAGATCAAGCCGCCGATGACCCTCTCGATCGAGGGTGCCGACTTCTTTGCCGCAATGCTCGACCGAGTGCTCACCGAGGGCTACTCGTTCGCGGAGACCGTTCGCGGCTAGCGGCGGATCAGGTTCGATAACACGATAGCGCTGCGGGTGTGGTCGACGTTAGGGGCGATGCGCAGTTTTTCCAGTGCAAGCTCAAGCGAGGGGATGTCGCGGCTGCGCATATGCACGATCGCGTCGGCGCTGCCGGTGACGGTTCCGGCATCGACGACCTCGGGCACCTGGGCGAGGATGCGCTTGAGCTCCGCGGGGGCGACCGTGCCCCGGCAGAACAGTTCGACATAGGCCTCGGTGACGGTGCCGTCCAGGGCCGGATCGAGTTGGATGGTGAAGCCGCGGATGATGCCACTCGCCACGAGCCGGTCGATTCGGCGTTTGACGGCAGAGGCGGAGAGCCCGATCACCTGGCCGATATCGCCGTAGCCCGTGCGGGAATTGAGCTTCAGAAGGTCGAGAATCTTGTAATCCAGGGCATCCATCATCGAAGTGTAGGCGGAATTGTTGCAAGAGGCGAGGTAATGCGCAGAATTCCAGCGCATGAGGCAAGACAAATGACGATCCTGAGTGCCACAATGTTGAATAGGCGTGCCAGCAGCTGATTGAAGTTGCGGCCCAAGGACAGTGTCCGCCACCGAGTAAGTTCCCTCCGGAGGCACAGTTCATGTCCGATTCAGCGCCCAAGACCGCATCCACCCGGCACTATCTGATGTGCCGCCCCGATCACTTCACGGTGACCTACCAGATCAACCCCTGGATGGATCCGTCGCTGCCGACCGATACCGCCCTCGCCGTCGCCCAGTGGACGACCCTGTACGACCTGTACCGCTCGCTCGGCCACACGGTCGACCTCCTCGACCAGGTCGAGGGTCTGCCCGACATGGTCTACACAGCCAACGGCGGCTTCGTCATCGGCAACAGGGCCTATGGCGCGAAATTCACCCACGTCGAGCGCCAGCCTGAGGGGCCGGCGTTCATGGAGTGGTTCCGAGCTCAGGGCTACCGGGTCGTCGAGCCCCAGAACGTGAACGAGGGAGAGGGCGACTTCCTGCTCGTTGGCGACACGATCTTGGCCGGCACCGGCTTTCGCAGCGCCAGCAACAGCCATGAGGAAGTGGCTTCGATCTTTGGCCGCGAGGTTGTCACGCTGACCCTCGTCGACCCGAGGTTCTATCACCTCGACACCGCGATCTCGGTGCTTACTCCCGACACCGATGACGCCCACGCGAACATCGCCTACCTGCCCGCGGCGTTCGACGCAGCCAGCCAGGCCGAGCTCGCCCGCCGCTACCCGGATGCGATCCACGTCAGCGATGAAGACGGCGCCGTACTCGGTCTCAACTCCATCTCCGACGGGTACAACGTCGTCATCTCGAGCCGCGCCAAGGGCTTCGAAGCCCAGCTTCGTGCGGCCGGCTATAACCCCATCGGCGTCGACCTCTCCGAGCTGCTGCTCGGCGGCGGCGGCGTCAAGTGCTGCACGCTGGAACTGCGCCGCTAACCGGTGAACCGGTGGCGATCTCCCAAGCGATTGCCCAGCTGGCTGACGGATAATCAGGCATGGATTCCCTGACCAGCCACACAGACTACGGATCGACAAGCCTCAGCGAGGAGGACGTCGATGCCGACCCCATGATCGAGTTCGCCGCCTGGCTGGCCCGGGCCGAGGAGGCGGGGGTCTACGAGCCCAATGCCATGGTCGTCGGAACGGTCGACGCCGATGGCACGCCGAGCTCCCGCACGGTGCTGCTCAAGGGGTTAGACGCCACGGGCTTCGAGTTCGTCACGAACTACGCATCAAGAAAGGGCCGCGCCCTCTCGGCGCATCCGGTCGTGTCGTTGCTCTTTCCCTGGTACGCGCTGAACCGGCAGGTGATCGTGCTCGGCACCGCGTCGCGCACGTCGGCGGAGGTGAGCGACGCCTACTTCAATCGTCGGCCGCGTGGGGCCCGGATCGCGGCGCTGGCCAGCGCACAGTCCCAGCCGGTGGAGAGCAGGGGGGTGCTCGAGGAGCGCATCGCCATCCTTGAAGTGGAGTATCCCGAGGGGGCCGATATTCCCCGTCCGGAACACTGGGGCGGAGTGCGGGTCGTGCCCTCCTCTCTCGAGTTCTGGCAGGGTCGCACCTCGCGGCTGCACGACCGGTTGCTCTTCACCGCACCGATCGAGCCCGGGGCAGGCTGGGCAATCCAGCGACTGCAGCCCTAGACGCCCCGGGTTTCGGTGGGTCAGGGAATAGGCAGGCCACGGGTGAGGTTATCGTTGTCAATACGTTTGCATGTATCGCCCTCGGGTGACGCGTTGCCTGACAGGAGACAATCAACCCATGGATACCGCGCAGAACACCCAGCAGAAGACCCAGCAGGGCCTCGAGCTCGGCCTCGACACCTTCGGTGACGTCACCCTAGCCGACGACGGCCAGCGCAAGTCGTACGCGCAGGTCATTCGCGACGTTCTCGAGCAGGCCGTTGTGGCGGATGAGACGGGCGTCGACTTCATCGGCATCGGTGAGCACCACCGAGACGACTTCGCGGTCTCCGCCCCCGAGGTCGTGCTGGCGGCCATCGCCGGCCGCACCTCGCGCATCCGCTTGGGCTCGGCGGTCACGGTGCTCTCCTCCGATGACCCCGTGCGGGTGTTCCAGCGATTCGCGACGCTCGACGCCGTCTCGGGCGGGCGTGCCGAGGTCATTCTTGGCCGCGGCTCGTTCACCGAGAGCTTCCCGCTGTTCGGCCTCGAGCTGAGCGACTACGAGGTGCTCTTCGAAGAGAAGCTCGGTCTGTTCGCCGAACTTCTGAAAGAGACCCCCGTCACCTGGAGCGGCACCACGCGGGCAAGCCTGACGAACATGCAGGTGTATCCCAAGACGGATGCCGGCCACATCAAGACCTGGATAGGCGTTGGCGGCAGCCCCGAGTCCGTCGTGCGGGCCGCGCGTCACGGCATGCCCCTGATGCTCGCGATCATCGGCGGCGACCCGGCCAGATTCGCCCCCTATGTCGACCTGTACCACCGTGCGCTGGCGCAGCTCGAGGCGCCGACCCTGCCGATCGGAGTGCACTCGCCCGGCCACATCGCCGACACCGACGCCCTGGCCAAGGAGCAGCTGTGGCCGCACTACAGGCTGCTGATGGATCGCATCGGACGCGAGCGCGGCTGGAGTCCGACGAGCCGCGCGGCGTTCGAGAACGAGGCCGGCCCGAACGGCTCCCTCTACGTCGGCAGCCCCGAGACGGTCGCCCGCAAGATCGCCAACACGGCAGGAAGCCTCGGCCTCGCCCGCTTCGACCTGAAGTACAGCTCAGGCCCCATGCCGCACGGCCAGCTGATGCGCAGCGTCGAGCTCTACGGCAGCGTCGTCAAGCCCCTGGTGCACGAGCTGCTCGCGGAGCGCGTTCAGGCGTAGGTCTCGCGGCCCGCGGTCTCGCGGTCCCGCGGCCCCGCTGGTCGGGTTTCCCGTTTTCCCGTTTTCCCGAGAATGTCGACTTCGCCACGCCGACATTCTCGGTTTTGACCCTCGGGGAGCGCGTGTCGACCTGTGTTCCCTGAAAATGTCAGTCGGTGGCCCTGCCCTGCTCGGCCCGCGGCAGGGCTCCGGCGGCACGGCCGGGACCATCCCGGGCTGACGGTCAGGTTGACGAATGGGCTCCCCGCGACACGCTCTGGCGTGGCAGGGCCGGGGGCTGGCACACTGGGGAGGCGGTCTTACCCGCATCCGGTTTTCGCCGGAATGAATATGCAATCAAAGGAATGTCATGGCCAACCTGACCGGCAACATCCTGCGCGACGTCTTCGTCTGCGAGCCGTTGCGCACGCCCATCGGCCGGTTCGGCGGGATATTCAAGAGTGTCTCGGCGGCTGAGCTTGCCGCCACGGTGATCGCCGGACTGATGGAGCGCACCGGACTCGATGGCGCAGTGGTCGACGACGTCATCCTCGGGCAGGGCTATCCCAGTGCCGAGGCGCCGCCGATCGCCCGCGTTGCCGCCCTCGACGCCGGGCTTCCGGTGACGGTCGGCGGGCTGCAGCTCGACCGGCGCTGCGGCTCGGGCCTGCAGGCGATTCTGGAGGCGGCGATGCAGATCCAGACCGGCGTCAGCGACCTGTGCATCGCGGGCGGCGTCGATTCGATGAGCCAGGCACCGCTCTACACGGTCGACGCGCGCTGGGGGCTCGCAGGAACCGCCGGCCTTCTGCTGCGGGATGCGCTGGGCCGGGGCCGCGAGACCGCGGGAGGCAAGAACTACACGGTTCCCGGCGGCATGATCGAGACCGCCGAGAACCTGCGCCGCGAGTACAGCATCTCCCGCAGTGAGCAGGATGATCTGGCTGTGCGTTCGCAGGAGCGGGCTGTCGCTGCCGTGGCCGCGGGGCACTTCACCGACGAGATCGTTCCAGTGAGCGTACCTTCGCGAAAGGGACCGCTTGTGGTGAGTGCAGACGAGACGCCGCGCGCCGACACGACCAGCGATGCCCTCGCCGGTCTCACGCCGATCATGCTGAAGTCCGATGCTCACGCCACTGTGACGGCCGGCAACGCGAGCGGGCAGAACGATGCCGCCGCGGTCTGCATCGTGACGACGCCAGAGCGGGCCGCCGAGCTCGGCTTGACCCCCCTTGTGCGCCTTGTGTCGTGGGCTCGCGCCGGTGTCTCGCCGGAGCGGATGGGCATCGGGCCCGTTCCAGCCTCGGCCAAGGCGCTCTCGCGTGCGGGCCTCACCCTGGCCGACATGTCGCTGATCGAGCTCAACGAGGCCTTCGCGGCCCAGGTGCTCGCGGTCTCCAGGGAGTGGGGCTTCACGTCGACAGACTGGGAGCGAACCAACGTCAACGGGTCGGGCATCTCGCTCGGACATCCGGTGGGGGCCACGGGTGCGCGCATCCTTGCCACGGGCGCCAGGCACCTCGAGCGCACGGGCGGCCGCTACCTGCTGGAGACCATGTGCATCGGCGGCGGACAGGGCCTCGCGGCGGTGTTCGAGCGCGCCTGAGCACGTGTGAGATCGCCGAGATCACCCACAGCCGCCCAAGATTGCAGGGGAGAGCGGTTCTGGGTGATCTCGGAGGAGCAGTTGGCTAGAGCCTGTGGATAGTCAGCAAAACTGTAATCTCTTCTGGGGATTACTGGTGAATTTAGGGGGATAACCCCGTTTTGACTGTGGAAAACCTCGGGCGCGCCTGTGGATAACTTTGGGGAAAACCACTGCCTTCGCGGCAACATGAGCGGATGCCCCGCCTCGTTCCCCTGCCGCCAGCGTTGCGCGACGCACCGTTCACAGTCGACGCCGGTCGTGCCGCCGGGCTCAGCGATGATCGGATGCTCGGTCCCGATCTCGAGAGCCCGTTCTATTCGGTCCGGTGGCGGCGGGGTGCGGCTGAGCCGGCGCATCCGCTCTGTGTCGCCTATCGAACAAAAATGCTGCCCGGCCAGTTCTTCAGCCACACCACGGCCGCGCTGATCTGGGGTGTGCCGTTGCCGGGCAGACTTGGGACGCCCCAAAGTACCGACGTCGTGCATGTGGCTACGCTCGCTCCTCTGCGGCCGCCAAAAGGTCGCGGGGTAATTGGGCACAGGTTTACCTCCAGTGAGGTCAGGGTTCGCAATCGGTTCGACTTCGCCGTGGCCGATGCCGCCAGCACCTGGTGCCAGTTGGCCGAAATGCTCGGCCACGACGACCTCGTGGCCGCGGGGGACCACCTCGTACTGACGCCTGAGATACAGAATCCGGGCGACATACGCCCATACGTGTCGCTCGCAGACCTGACGGACCGAGTCGCCGGGCTGTCTGGTCGAGGTGTTCGCTCGGCTCGACGAGCGATCCTGAGCGTTCGGATGGGGGCCGAGTCGAGGCCTGAGACCCTGGTTCGACTGGCACTGATTCGCGCTGGCCTGCCCGAGCCTGAGCTGAACATCGAGATTCGATCGGCGGATGGCAGCTTCATCGGGCGCTGCGACCTGGTCTATCGCCGCTGGCGGGTGATCGTGGAGTACGACGGGGATCAGCATCGCACCGACACTGCGCAGTACGAGAAGGACATCGGTCGCATCGATAGGCTGATCGCCGCCGGCTGGATTGTCGTGCGTATCAGGATGCGCGGCCTGCGTGGCGGTGCGCGCGAATCAGTGTCCCGGGTTGAGGCAGCGCTCCGATCCCGGGGCTGGCGGCCATAGGCAAGCCGCAAGGTTGCGGTGAGATCACCCAGAACCGTCCAACCGATCGCAGGAAGGCGGTTGTGGGTGATCTCGGCGGACCGGAGGCCGTGTTGACAGGGCGCCCCGGGCTGTCTATGGTTGGAGCGCATACTGTAATCGATAACAGTGAGGTTTCCGGCGGTGGCGAACATTCAGCAGGTGGCGCGGTTGGCCGGGGTATCCACGGCAACCGTGTCCAGGTTCTTCGCCGGGCAGACCGTGCGCAGCCATGAGGCAATCGCTCGGGCCGTCAGCCTGCTCGGCTACTCGCCCAGTCTGGTCGCGCGCTCGCTCAAGTCTGGCAGACACCACGCTATCGGTGTCATCGTGCCGGACATCACCAATCCCTTCTTCGCGTCACTCGTCAAGGGCATAGAGTCCGAGGCCCGAGGTTCTGGGTTCGAGCTGATCCTCGGCAACAGCGATGAGGATGCATCGATCGAAGCCTCTCTGGTCGCCGCGATCTCGCAGCGGGTCGACGGCCTCATCATCGCGCCGGTGGTGGAAGACGACGCAGCAGTGGCCGCCTTCATCGCCGCAGGCACCCCCGCTGTTCTTGTCGATCGCGAAATTGTCTCGGGAACGACCGATGCCGGCGGCAGGAACGCGCACGCGCGCCGCAATGTCGACTGCGTGCTCGTGGACAACGCCGCTGGTGCCGCCCTGGCCGTCGAGCATCTCTCGAGCCTGGGTCACACGGCGATCGCAGTGATCAGCGGGCCCCTCGACTCCACACCGGGTCGAGCGCGGCACGCAGGATTCCTCGACGAGATGGCGCGGCTGGGGCTGCCCATGAGCGACGATCTCGTGCGCGTCTCCGACTTCCGGGAGGCGGGCGGGTATACGGCAATGGCCGAACTCGTTGACCTCCCCGAGCGTCCGACCGCGGTCTTCGTCGCCAACAACCTGATGGCGATCGGCGCGCTCCGGCTGCTGAACGACAGACAGATCCCGGTGCCCGGTTCCGTCTCCGTCGTCGGATTCGACGACCTGAGCTTCGCGCCCCTCTTGAACCCCCCGCTCACTGTGATCCGCAGGCTCGACGTCTTGCAAGGAGCCACGGCCGCGCGGCTCCTGCTGCGCAGGCTGCTCGCGAAACCTGGCGAGGACATCGTCCCCGAGCGGCTCTCTCTTCCCGTCGAACTCGTCATCCGTGGCTCGACCTCCCGCCCCAACCCCGAAGGCACCCGATGACCCTCAGCAGCTCCACCCCGCTGGCCCCTGCGGCCCGCGCCATCGACATCATCGGCGCCGACCTCACCGAGGCGAGCCTGACCCGCTACCTCCGTGGCCTGCCCACGGTCGACGCTGTCGGCCTTGCGGCCCGGGCCACCGACCTCGGCTCGCGCTCGATCAAGACGACGTCCAAGGCGTGGGCGCTGGACAAGATCATCAGCCTGATCGACCTCACCACCCTCGAGGGCGCCGACACGCCCGGCAAGGTGCGCTCGCTCGTCGCCAAGGCACTGACTCCCGACGCGAGCGATATGACCAGCCCGCGGGTCGCCGCAGTCTGTGTCTACGGCGACATGGTGGCCACCGCCACCGAGGCGCTGGGCAACTCCAAGGGCGAACATGCTCCGGGAGGCATAAACGTCGCCGCCGTCGCCACGGCCTTCCCCAGCGGTCGGGCATCGCTGCGCGTCAAGCTCGCCGACGTTGCCGACGCGGTAGATGCCGGAGCCGACGAGATCGACATGGTCATCGACCGGGGTGCATTCCTCGCCGGCAACTACGGCCGGGTCTTTGACGAGATCGTCGCGGTCAAGGCGGCCTGCCAGCGCCCAGACAAGAGCTACGCGCACCTCAAGGTCATCCTGGAGACCGGCGAGCTGAACACGTACGACAACGTCAAGCGCGCCTCGTGGCTCGCGATCCTCGCCGGCGGCGATTTCATCAAGACGTCGACCGGCAAGGTCGCCCCGGCGGCCACCCTGCCCGTCACCCTGCTCATGCTGCAGGTCGTGCGCGACTGGCACCGCCTCACGGGCGAGCGCATCGGGGTGAAGCCGGCCGGAGGCATCCGTACCTCTAAGGACGCCATCAAGTACCTCGTCGCCGTCGCCGAGGTCGCGGGCGAAGAGTGGCTCGAGCCGCACCTGTTCCGGTTCGGGGCCTCGAGCCTCTTGAACGATGTACTGCTTCAGCGCCAGAAGATCTCGACCGGGCACTACTCGGCCGCCTCATACGTAACGATCGACTAAGGACACCAGCGACTGTGACGAGCACAAACGGCACCACAAGCAACACGCCCCCCGCCGGCCAGAAGAGCAGCTTCCTCGACTACGCCCCGGCCCCCGAGTCGACCGCGATCCTGAACCTCAAAAGCGAGTACGGCCTCTTCATCAACGGCGAGTTCGTCGACGGCCACGGCACGAGTTTCACGACGATCTCCCCGTCGACCGAGAAGACGATCGCGACGATCTCCGCAGCCGACGCCTCCGATGTCGATGCCGCCGTCAAGGCCGCCCGCCGCGCCTTCGACCGCTCGTGGTCAACGATCTCGGGCCGGGAGCGCGGCAAGTACCTGTTCCGAATCGCACGCCTGCTGCAGGAGCGGGCTCGCGAGTTCGCCGTGGCCGAGTCGCTCGATAACGGCAAGCCGATCAAGGAGAGCCGCGACGTCGACGTGCCCCTGGCTGCCGCCTGGTTCTTCTACTACGCCGGCTGGGCCGACAAGCTCGATCACGCCGGCCTCGGCGCCAACCCGCGCGCACTCGGCGTCGCCGGCCAGGTCATCCCGTGGAACTTCCCGCTTTTGATGCTCGCGTGGAAGATCGCGCCGGCCCTTGCCGCCGGAAACACCGTCGTGCTGAAGCCCGCCGAGACCACCCCGCTGACCGCGCTCCTTTTCGCCGAGGTCGTTCAGCAGGCGGGGCTGCCGGCCGGCGTCGTCAACATCCTCACGGGGGCCGGTGCCACTGGCCAGGCGCTGGTCACGCATCCGGATGTGAACAAGGTCGCCTTCACGGGTTCCACCGCCGTCGGCCGCCTGATCGCCCGCCAGATCGCGGGAACCGACAAGCGGGTGACGCTGGAGCTCGGCGGCAAGGCCGCGAACATCGTCTTTGATGACGCCCCCATGGACGAGGCCATCGAGGGCATCGTCAACGGCATCTTCTTCAACCAGGGCCACGTCTGCTGCGCGGGCTCCCGACTGCTGGTGCAGGAGAATATCCACGACGAGGTCGTCGACCGGTTGAAGGCGCGCCTCACGACGCTGCGCATAGGTGACCCGCTGGACAAGAACACCGACATCGGCGCCATCAACAGCGCGGCCCAGCTTGAGCGGATTCGCGCCCTCTCCAAGGTCGGCGAGGATGAGGGCGCCGTGCGCTGGAGCGCCCCTTGCGACCTGCCCGAGAAGGGCTTCTGGTTCGCCCCGACGATCTTCACCAATGTGTCGACGTCACACCGCATCGCCCGCGAGGAGGTCTTCGGACCGGTGCTCTCGGTGCTCTCCTTCCGCACGCCCGAAGAGGCGATCGCCAAGGCGAACAACACACCCTACGGTCTCTCGGCCGGCATCTGGAGCGATAAGGGCAGCAGGGTTCTCGCAGTCGCCGACAAGCTGCGCGCTGGCGTGATCTGGGCCAACACCTTCAACAAGTTTGATCCGGCGAGCCCGTTCGGCGGCTTCAAGGAGAGCGGCTACGGCCGGGAGGGCGGCCGCCATGGGCTCGCCGCCTACCTCGCCCCGGCAGAGTCGCGACCGTATGCCGCACCGGCTATCCAGGCTGCGGCTGTCGAGCCTGTCGCCATCGAAACCCCCGTGGCTGACGCCGACCCCCAGACCCCCACCAAGTTCGTGCGCCGCAAGGGAGCCAACAAATGACCCGTCTCGCCATTCCCAAGACCTACAAGCTCTTCATCGGCGGCAAGTTTCCGCGCAGCGAGTCGGGGCGGGTCTTCGAGATCCGCTCTTCGACGGGGGAGTTTCTGGCGAACGCCGCCAAGGCGTCGCGCAAGGATGCCCGGGATGCCGTCGTCGCGGCCCGATCGGCCGTCTCGGGCTGGTCGGGCGCCACGGGCTACAACCGCGGCCAGGTGCTGTACCGGGTCGCGGAGGTGCTTGAGGGCCGCCGCGACCAGTTCATCGCCGAGATCGTTTCGATCGAAGGCGTCACGGCCGCAGCCGCCGCCAAGCAGGTCGATGCGGCCGTAGACCGCTGGGTCTGGTACGCCGGCTGGGCCGACAAGTACGTGCAGGTCGCCGGCAACGCCAACGCCGTTTCAGGACCCTACTTCAACATCTCCGTGCCGGAGCCGACGGGCGTCGTCGCGATCGTGGCGCCCCAAGACTCGTCGCTGCTCGGTATCACGAGCGCCATCGCGCCCGCCCTCGTCAGCGGGAACGCTGTTATCGTCATCGCGAGCGAGCGCTTCCCGCTGTCGGCGATCAGCCTGGCCGAGGTGCTCGCCACGAGTGACCTGCCCGGCGGTGTCGTGAATATCCTGACGGGCTCGCCCGCCGAGATCACGCCCTGGCTCGCCAGTCACGCCGACGTCAACGCCCTCGACCTGATCGGCGCCGCCGACCTCGACTGGATCGACCTCGAGATCGCCGCCGCCGAGACGCTGCAGCGCGTGATGCGCCCTGAGCAGGGTGCGGATGCCGCATCCCCCAGCCTCAGCCGAATCACCCAGTTCACCGAGACCAAGACCGTCTGGCACACCAAGTCCCTGATCTAGGAGGGGTAAGCGCTGTAGCCGAGCTAGGAGGTCGTCGAACCTTTCCAGCGGTAGCTGAGCTGGCCACGCGCGGCGACCTTCGCCGTGAAGATGCCACCGGCGAGCGGGTACTCGGCGCGGGCTGCTCCGTCGTGGTCCCGGTTCGAAGTGCTGATCACGAGGGTGTCCAGGTCGGGCCCGGCGAACGCGAGGCACGTCGTGAACGGCGCGGGCACATCCACGATCGCGGTGATCTCGCCCGTCGGTGTGTATCGGCGCACCTGCCCCGCGCCCCAGATGGCGACCCACAGGTCGCCGGCGGCATCCACTCGCAAGCCGTCGGGGCGGCCGTCGGTCACGTGGAAGGCCTGCCGCCAGTTGCTCGCAGCTCCGGTCGCCACGTCGTAGTCGGCCGTCCAGACGATCCCGGGAAGAGGGTGACTCCCGGTCTCAGAAACGGCAAGCGGCACCGTGTCGACGAAGTAGATGGTGCCGCCAGCCACAGTGAAGCCCAATCCATTGGCGAGTCCAATGCGCTCGAGCACCACGTGGGACTCGCCCGGCACTGCCGGGTCGTACTGAAAGAGCTCCTCTGTGCCGGTGGCGCCGTCAAGCGAGATGCTGCCGACGAGGAATCGGCCGGTCGGGTCGCAGACGCCATCGTTGAGCCGGCGCAACCCGTCGTTCGGGAGCAAGTCAACGACAAGCCCGACCTCACCATCAGGTGCGACGGTGCAGAGGCTCGCGGCGGTGGCCACCAGCAGGCCGCCGTCTTCGGCCAGGGCGAGAGCGCCCACGGTGCCGGTGGCGCCATCCTCGTCGGCCAGTATGGTGCGCTGGATCTCGCCGAGTCGGCCATCCGCAAAGGGAGCGGAGAGGATCGCGGCGGCATCGATATCGACCCACAGCACCCGGCCGAGCCTCTCGTCCCAGATCACCCCCTCCGCCAGGGCATAGTCGCCCGCGGTCAGGGGAGTCGCAATGTAACGGCCAATACTCATAGAAGAAGCCTATTCCTGTGAGTCAAATCCCTAACGACTGGGACTCAGGAAATACTCGGACTATTCATGCGTTTGCATAGATATACTTTAAGAAACGCAGATCAAGAGGAGCAACTGTGTCCGCCGTAACCCAAGGCCTGCACCACGTCACCGCTATCGGCGGCGACCCGCAGAAGAATGTCGACTTCTACATCACGGGCCTCGGCCTCAGGCTGGTCAAGAAGACCGTCAACTTCGACAGCCCCGGTACCTACCACCTCTACTACGGCGACGACGCGGGGCGTCCCGGCTCGCTGATGACGTTCTTCCCCTGGCAGCAGGTTCCGGCCGGGCGCATCGGAGCGGGCCAGTCCACCTCGACGGCATTCTCGGTGCCGGCCGGCAGCCTCGGCTGGTGGAAGGAGCATTTCGACACGATCGGAGTCGAGTCCACCATCGAGACGGTCTCCTCTGAAGAGGAGCGTCTCTCGCTCCGCGACCCCGACGGCCTGCAGCTGGATCTCGTCGCGTCCTCCGTGTCGGACCCGCGTGACCCGTGGGACTCCGCATCCGTTCCCGCTGAATTCGCCATTCGCGGCCAGCACTCCTCCGTGCTCACGGTCAGGGACTCCTCGGGTACCGCCGAGGTGCTCGTCAACGAGCTCGGCATGAAGCAGGTCTGGGAGAAGGGCAACCGTACTCGCTACGCCGCGGGCGACGGAATCGCGGGCGCTATCGTCGACGTGATCACCGAGCCCGGAGCTCGCGAGGGCCTCAGCGCCGGCGGCACCGTGCACCACATCGCCTTCCGGGTGCCCGACATCGAGACCCAGGATGTCTGGCGCCTGCAGCTCGCCGACCGCGGCTACCAGGTGACCGCGATCCTCGACCGCCAGTACTTCACGTCGATCTACTTCCGCGAGCCCGGTGGAGTGCTGTTCGAGATCGCGACCGACACTCCCGGCTTCGACATCGACGAACCGCTGCTCGAACTCGGCCGCTCGCTGAAGCTGCCGCCGTGGCTCGAGCCCTCCCGCGAGGCGATCGAGAACGCTGTGCTACCGCTCGCACTGCCGCAGGAGAACAACCCCAGGGTCGCCGCGTAGTGAGTGACGCTCAGGGAGCCACGGTTCGGGTCACGCTCGCCGAGCAGCAGCTCGCCGACTGGCCCCACGAGTACCGCCCCGGCATCGGGCGTGTGCTGTTGATGATGCACGGCACAGGCGGGAATGAGCAGGAGATTCTCGCGCTCGCCGGGGCGCTCGACCCGACCGCCGGCGTGCTCGCCCCCCGGGGACGCGTGACCGAGGGTGGCATGAACCGCTGGTTTCGCCGCTTCGCCGAGGGCTCCTTCGACGTGGATGACGTCGTCGTTCGGGCCGCCGAGCTCGCGGCATTCGTGACCTGGGCGAGGGTGCACTATGGCATCCAAGACGTGCCGATCACAGCGGTCGGGTTCTCCAACGGGGCAAACATTGCCCTCGCGGTGGCGCAGCTGCACCCCGATGTGCTTCGTGCAGCCATTGCCTTTTCGGGAATGTACCCATTCGCCGATCGCCTCGTCGAGGGTTCACTGGCCGGCAGCCACCTCCTCGTCTCCAACGGTGAGACGGATGCGATGGCGCCGCTTCCCAGCGTCGAGCACCTCGTCGCCGAGCTGACGCGCAAGGGCGCCGACGTGACGGTGACCCGTCGCGAGGGCACCCACGGCATCTCCGCCGCCGAGCTCGAAGCGGCTGTCACCTGGCTGGCCGCTCGGCCGTAGCGTCCCCGGATTGGTCGTCGTCGCTCGCGGGCGTCACCGCTGCCCCGTGACTTGCCACTTGGTGCGCGAACTTTTCGAGGTTTGCGCACCAACTGACAAGTCACGGGTCATTTCGCGTGCCCAAAGCAGATGTTTATCTGATGTAGCCTCGGCCCATGACGACTGCGGCTGACCTCCTACGCAATCCGGAAGAGGTCCTGGCGCACATCGACGAGGACCACGTTCGCCTGACTCGACGAGATGGCGATGACCTCGTCATCCTGCGCGCACACGACCTGGATATCCTCGTGCGGGGTATTGGACTGTCGAGTCGCGTGATCCGCGCGATCAGCCGCAATCGAGGGAACGTTCCGGCCGCACTCAGCGAACTCTTCGCCTGGGCGATGGAGTTCAGCCCCGAAGAGCTTGCTGCGTATGCCGTCGAAATCGAGCGGATGCTCTACACGGCGAGTGAATTGGGCACGTTCGAGCCCACGAACCTGCCAGCGCGCAAGCGCCGAGTCGCCAGGCCATAGTCGACGGGCCACAGTCGCCATGCCTGCCGTGCCGATATCGCAACCGATATCGCTACCGACGTCGAAGGCCCGTGACTTGCCCCGAGGTGCGCTACCGTTACGACGTTCGCGCACCAAGGGGAAACTCACCGATCATTTTGGGTGCCCGGAGGCTCCGGAGGCCCGGCAGTGCTACTCCTTGGGTGCCGCCGCTACCTTCGGGGCGGCGGGCCTGCGCTTGGCCGGGGCCCGCTTCGGGGTCGACGTCGGAGACGACGTCGGGGACTGAGTCGCGGATGCTGCCAAGGCGGCAACCGCGGGATCGGCCACAGCAGGCGCGCCAGCAGGAACAGCAGCAGCACCCGAGGGCTTGCGCGGGGCGCGGGTTCCGGCCGCGCGTGCGGCCGATGGTCGAGAAGCGGCAGCCGACGCGGCGGCGACCTGCGCCGGGGCGACGGCGCGGGGCACCAGGCGCTCGAGCTGGATGACGTGGCTCGGGTTCAGTTCTTCCAGCGACGCGACACCCAGCAGCTGCATGGTGCGGGCGACCTGCTCGCCGAGGATCGCGATCGTACGGTCGACGCCCTCTCGCCCGCCGGCCATCAGGCCGTAGAGGTAGGCGCGGCCGACCATGGTGAATCGGGCGCCGAGGGCGATGGAGGCGACGATGTCGGCGCCGGACATAATGCCCGTGTCGAGGTGGATCTCCATGTCGCCGCCGACCTCGCGGGCGACCTCGGGCAGCAGGTGGAATGGGATCGGCGCCCGGTCGAGCTGACGCCCGCCGTGGTTCGAGAGCGTGATGCCGTCGATGCCCATATCGGCGAGCACTCGGGCATCCGCCAGGCTCTGCACGCCCTTGACGACGAGCTTGCCGGGCCACTGGGACTTGATCCAGGCGAGGTCCTCGAACGTGACAGTCGGGTCGAACATCGTGTTCAGCAGCTCGCCGACGGTACCCGACCAGCGGTCAAGAGACGCGAAGGCGAGGGGCTCGGTGGTGAGGAAGTTGATCCACCACTCGGGCCGCGGCAGTGCGTTCAGCACGGTGCCGACCGTAAGCTGCGGCGGAATCGAGAAGCCGTTGCGCTTGTCCCGGAGGCGTGCGCCCGCAACGGGCACATCGACGGTCACGAGCAGGGTGTCGAAGCCGGCGGCGGCGGCGCGCTCGACCAGGGCCATCGACCGGTCGCGGTCGTTCCACATATAGAGCTGGAACCAGTTGCGACCATCCGGGTTGGCCGCCTTCACCTCTTCGATCGAGGTGGTGCCCATGGTCGACAGCGAGAACGGGATACCCGCAGCTCCCGCAGCAGCGGAGCCGGCGAGTTCGCCCTCGGTCTGCATCATGCGCGTGAAGCCGGTCGGGGCGATGCCGAACGGCAGGGCGACGGGGGCGCCGAGCACATCCCAGCCGGTGTTCACCTTCGAGACATCGCGAAGGATGCCTGGGTTGAACTGGATGTCTTCGAACGCCTGGCGAGCGCGCTTCAGGCTGATCTCGGCCTCGGCGGCACCCTCCGTGTAGTCGAACGCGGCTTTGGGCGTGCGGCGCTGGGCGATCTTCTGCAGGTCTTGAATCGTCAGGGCCCCAGCCAGGCGTCGGCGCTTGGCGTTGAAGTCTGGCGTCTTGAAATTCATGAGTGGGGCCAGGTCTTTATACCTGGGAAAACGACGTTCAACCATGGGTCTGCTTCTCTCGGTTCTGGTGTGCGGGGCTCTTGACGAGGTTTGTCTCGGCGTAATAGGTCTCGATGTGCGCCCGCACGCGCTCGCGGGCGAGGTCGGGGTCGCGAGCCTCAATAGCCGCCACGATACCCCGGTGTTCGTCTTTCAGCCGAGCGGATGTCGCATCCCACGACGACAAATTCGGCGCCCCGGCGAGAACGTAGCCCTCGACCGAGTGCCGGAGGCCGGCCATCATCGAGGCGATGACCTCATTGCCGGATGCTGCCGCCAGGCTCACATGGAACGCCGCGTCGAGCACCAGGAACTCCGCCTCTGTGAGCCGGGATTCCTGCTGCTCCATCGCATCCAGAATCTCGGTGCAGGGCGTGAGTTCATGGGGGCCGGGACTCGCGAGGGAGGTCACGACCGCAGCCTCCAGCACGAGCCGGGTCTTGACGACATCGGCCACGGCGAAGCCTCTCGCCGCGACCTGCAGCCGCATCAGCGCCGACATGCCGCCGGAGGGCCGGGCCACGATGATCGCGCCCGACTGCGGCCCGCTGCCGGTCTGCGTGCGAATAAGCCCAAGCACCTCGAGCACGCGCAGGGCCTCACGCACGGAGGAGCGCCCGACGCCGAGTTCGACCGCCAGGGCACGCTCGGGCGGCAGGTGATCGCCGGGGGAGAGGGTGCCCGCGAGCAGGTCACCCTCGATCCGCTGGAGCACGATCTCCCACGCGCGACGGGGGTCGGTAGCCGCAACAGGTGCTGGCGCAAGAAACCCGTGTTCGTCAGTCATGCGGCATCCTTGCCTCGTTGCGGTCCCCGCTGCTATCGTCCATCATGTGGTCAGACCACAGCCTATGACACGCTCCGCCCGCTGTCCACTTCGTGACGATGCCCTGGTCAATCGATTGGTCTGCAGGTCCGCGTCGTTGGCGGCATTCGCGCCCGCTGTCTGTGGCACGTGGTTGAGAACGGCTATTCCGTGCTCGGTGAGCTGGCCGACCTGATCGGAGTTGTCTGGCGGGTGTCACTGTTCCTGGACACAGCATCATGATTAAAGAGGTTGAATTGGTGACCCGCGTTGACATCCGCAAGAGGTCTCCGTAGCCTAAGAATCACAAAAGTGAGTAAAAGCACAAATATGACTTTTTAATGTTTGAGTCTTTAGGGGATCTAATGACAACGCAGTCAACGCAGATCTGACTACCAATGAGAAATTCACGACGGAACGGCTCGGCCTCTCGCCTGCTCGGTATCGACTTCGGAACCGGGGGTGCCAAATCCTGCGTTATGGACGACCAGGGTGTTGTCCTCGCATACGCGTTCCGCGAGTACCCCATAATCCATACAAATCCCGGATGGTCGGAGCATGATCCTGAAGCCTACTGGCGGGTAACGCTCGAGATCATCGAAGAGGTTTTGCGCGAGTCGCAGACGCCCGGGCACGAAATCGCGGGCATCGCTGTCTCCAGCGCGGTGCCCTCTATGGTGATGGTCGACGGCCAGGGCCACCCAGTGGCTCGCGCTTGCAACCTCATGGACCGCCGAGCTGTCGCAGAGGTAGATATCATCCGCGACATCGTTGGAGAGGCGACGATCGAGGAGGTCACCGCCAATCGCATCGAAGACCACCCCAATCTGGTGAATCTTTTCTGGTATCAGCGAAACCGCCCGCAGATCTACTCCTCGGTCTATAAGGCCATGACCATCGACGGCTTCATTGTGTCGCGGCTGACGGACCAGTTCACTCTGAACCGCAGTTCCGCCATTTTTTTCGGCATCGCCTTCGACATCCGCACCGGTCGCTTCCGCGATGACATTCTGGAAAAGCTAGGCATTGACCCTTCTCTGATGCCGACGCTGTTTGATCCCACCGAGCAGGTGGGTGGGGTTACGGCTGCAGCCGCGCGGGAGACCGGATTGCACCAAGGTACCCCCGTGGTCGCGGGTCAAGTCGACTGCAACGCCGCCTGGATTGCCGGAGGAGCCATCGAACCCGGCGATATGCAACTGAACCTCGGTACCAGCGGTGTGCTCGGCATCCTTCATCAAGATCCAGAATTCCTCCGCTCGCCCGAGGGACTTCGCGTTCTCAACATTCCCTATACGACCGCCCCACGCCAGACATTCGCCGCCGTCGCGGTGACAACCACCGGCGGTCAGGCGCTGAGGTACTTGCGCGACACCCTGGGCGCGGGCGAAGTCGATCTGGCGAAGCAACTCAATGTCAGTGCCTACGACCTCATCACGGTTCAGGCCAAGGACATCCCCGCCGGAAGTGAGGGGCTGCTGGTGCTGCCCTATCTCATGGGCGAGCGGTCGCCCATCTGGGACACCGCGGCACGAGCCGTGATGTTCGGGTTGTCGCTTCACCACACGCGCGGTCATATTATTCGTGCCTTCCTCGAAGGAGTGGCCTACGCCCTCTATGACTCCCTATCTGTTCTTCAGAAGTCTGGACTCGGCATCTCCTACCCGCTCGTGTTCAACGAGGGGGGCGCAAAAAGCGAGATCTGGCGGCGGATCATCACCGATGTATTTGGCATACCGACCGTGTTGCTCGAGGGGCGCACGGGCGCGCCGCTTGGCGATGCCATCCTCGCCGGAGTCGGCGTAGGAGTCTTTGACGATTTCACCGTCGCAAAGGACTGGGCCCGCTATTCCGATCACCTCGAACCCGACGCGGCGAATCACGCCCTCTACGGCGAATACTTTCGGGTCTACAAGAACGTCTACACCAGCCTTGAACCCAATTTCCGTGAACTCCAGACCCTCCTTCGAAAGGGGACCGACCAATGAGCAAGCTGAGTCAAGCCGCTCCCAATTTCCGTCTAGACGACAGGGTCGCCGCCGTCACCGGAGCCGGTAGCGGAATCGGCCGCGCCATCTCAGTGGGCATTGCGGCCAGCGGGGCGGCTGTCGGCTGTATCGACCTTCCGGGCAGCGACCTCGAGGGCGTGGTCGCCGAGATCACCGCGGCCGGTGGCCGCGCGGTCGCGGCTCCGGCTGACGTGACCGATCCCGATGGTATGGCGGCAAGCATCCGTGAGATTGAAGACGCCTTTGGAACGCTGAGCCTTGCCGTGAACGCGGCGGGTATCGCGAATGCGGCGCACGCGGAGGAGATGCCCCTCGACCAGTGGAATCGGGTCATCAACGTTGACCTCACCGGGGTCTTCGTGTCCTGCCAGGCCGAGGCGCGGGCGATGATCGCCGGCGGACGCGGTGCGATCGTGAACATCGCCTCGATGTCGGCCACAATCGCAAACCGCGGGCTCTTTCAGGCGCACTACAATTCCGCCAAGGCCGGCGTGATTCAGCTTGGTAAAAGTTTGGCCTGGGAATGGGCGGATGCTGGCCTTCGCGTCAATAGCGTGAGCCCGGGATACACCTACACGCCGATGACCAAACGTCCAGAGCAGGCCGACGCGATGCAGGGATACGCCGCGGACACCCCCCTGAAGCGCAATGCCCAGCCGGAGGACATCGTCGGGCCCGTGATATTCCTGCTGAGCGACGCCGCGGCGTTCGTCACCGGCACCGATCTGCTTGCCGACGGCGGCTTCGTGATCTGGTAATCGCACAGCCACGCACGGTACGTCATAAAAAATCGTCGCGCGTATCAATCGCAATGAACGGAGAGAAAAATGGCAACGGTATCCGAATTCAAGGTCGATATTCCGCAAGAGGTCATTGACGACCTCAAGGAACGGCTCCGCCGCACTCGCTTCAGCATAGATTTTGCCAATGACGATTGGGAGTACGGGTTCAACAACGAGTACCTGCGGGAGCTGGTGACTTACTGGGCCGAGGAATACGACTTTCGCTCAGTAGAGTCGCAACTGAACCAGCTCAAGCACTTCACCACAGAGATCGACGGCGTTCCGTTGCACTTCATCCATGAGAAAGGCAAGGGGCCCAACCCGACGCCTCTTCTCCTGCACCACGGGTGGCCCTGGACCTTTTGGGATTATCGAAAGGTCATTGGTCCATTGACCGACCCGGCTGCCTATGGTGGGGACCCAAACCAGTCCTTCGACGTCGTGCTGTGTTCCCTACCCGGCTTCGGCTTCTCGGGGCCGCTCACCAAGCCAGGGGTTAATTTTCATGTGACGGCTGATATCGAGCACACCCTGATGACGGAGGTTCTCGGCTATGAACGATTTGGCACGGCGGGCGGCGACTGGGGTGCCCTCATTGTCGCGCAGCTGGGTCATAAATACCCCGAAAGTATCATCGGCCTCTACTCCCATCTGCCGATTCAGCTGAGCCACTACCTGAGTGAGCACGTTGACGTCCCGCCGGGTATCGCGTACAGCGGTGGGCTCCCGGAGGACTCGGAGTACAGCGAGGATGAAAAGGGCTGGGCCGAGCAGAATGCCAATTTCTTCGCCAAGGAGAGCGGATACGGATTCCAACAGTTGTCGAAGCCGCAAACAATAGGAGCGGCACTGGCTGATTCCCCTGCGGGGCAGCTCGCGTGGATCAATGAGAAGCGCCATGGTTGGGCCGACACCGGTGGCGACATCGAGTCGGTGTGGTCGAAGGATGATCTCATTACCGCCGCCACGCTTTACTGGGTTACCAACACAGGCGCGACGTCGGCCCGCTACTACAAAGAGGCGCTGCTCAACCCGTGGCAACGCTCGCACGATCGCTACCCCGTGGTTGAGGCGCCGACAGCCCTGAGTGTGTTTCCGGCCGACGTGCTGCTCATGCCGCACAGCTGGTCGGAGAAGTACTACAACCTCCAGCAGTACAGGGTGCACGAAAAGGGCGGCCACTTCGCGCCGTACGAACTGCCGGATGTCTTCCTGGACGATGTGCGGACGTTCTTCCAGACTCTCCGGGACAAGGAAGCCTAACCAGGCCTCTTGCCCTCCGGCCCGGAGAACAACGGAACCTCACCGGCAGTATGGCCGGGCACCGTGTCGTGGTCGAGACTCAGGCGAGAAAGTTCACGCCAGGATCGGACCTTCAAGAAGAGTCTTGATCGTCGACAGGAACAGGGCGCCGGTTGACCCATCGACTGCCCGATGATCGCAGGTAAGCGTCAGGTCGGATATCGGTCGCCACTGTCCGACATCGTCGTGCAGTACGTATCGAGAACGCGTTGACCCAACGGCAAGTATTGAAACCTGTGGAACATTCAGGATTGCGTCGAACCGGTCAATTCCCAGCATGCCGAGATTTGAAATGGTGAACGTTCCACCCGTGATATCCGACATGCTGAGTTTTCGCCCTCGTGCCCGCTCCACGGCGCCCTTTCGCAGTTGGGTAATCTCCTGCACTGTCAGGTCGCCCACATCGTGCAGGTTGGGCACGGTCAAGCCTGAATCGGTAGCGACCGCGATGCCGATATTTATCTCATCGAAGGTGGTGACCCCATCGTCGCCATAGTGCGCATTCAGGGCAGGGTGTTCCCGAAGGGCACGGGCGCAAACCGCGATCAGGAGGTCGGTAACCGTAGATCCCGGTGCGATTGTCTTCACCGTCAGCGCGTTGGTCATGTCGACTTCAACATTCAGATGAAACGCGGGTGCTTCCCAGGCTGCGATCATCTGTCGGGCCGCGGCTCGACGAATGCCGCGGAGTGGCGTTGTTGTGCCCGAGAGGATGTGGGGATCTTTCGTGTTCATGGTGTTTCCTTTGGCTCGCGATGGCATGCGTTGGCATTGGCTTGGAATGAAGAAGTCGTGACGGTGAGGTCGAGGGTGGCGGGGCATTGATCGGCAGTACATCCACCGGGTCCTGCGCCGATGGACAGCACTTCAAAATGACGATTCATGTCAGTGTTTCCTGCTGTCGGATTGATAGTCCGTGAAATGAGGGTTGACGAAGTTATGCGTAGCTGGATAAGACCGCGGTCGACATGCTGGGCCATGCATCTACTGCCCACGTATCAAAGGGAATGCTCGACAGGGCTACACAGGCGATTCCGGCCTGTCGATCTACCCAGAGAAAGCTTCCGGACTTGCCGAAGTGACCAAATGTGCCCGGGCTGTTATTCGGACTCGTCCAATGAGGAGCCTTGAGCCCGCGGATTTCTGCGCCAAGACCCCAGGAGTTATCAGGGTGATTTCCGAACCCGGGAAGAAACCCCGCTAGTCCAGGCATGTTATTCGTGCTGAGCAGAGCGACAATTTCAGCCGAGAAGTGCCGTGGGGCAAGCAACTCGCGGGCCAGAAGTGACAGGTCACTGACAGTGCCAGTGGCCCCTTTTGACGCGGGGCCCTGCAAGAGCGTCTGAGTCATTCCCAACGGCCCCGTTACGCGTAAGGCTATTTCTTCAGTCATTGTTTTTCCGGTTCGCATTTCGAGCTGATTCGCAGCCAGCTCTATCCCGACATTCGAATAGCGCCGCCGCACGCCCGGCGCCGAGAGGACCTTGTTCTCGTCGAACGACAGGCCCGAGGCGTGAGACAAGAGATGCCGGACTGTCGAGTTCGGCGGTCCGGCAAAATCGTCAAGCGACAACACGCCGTCAGAGGCAGCCGAAACAATGGCGAGAGCGGTCAGTAGCTTGGTGACGGAGGCCAGTGGATATATCAGCCCGGTGTCTTGCCCGCCCAGTACACCGAACGAGTCCACGACGGCGAGGGACGGACGCCCTGGCCACCGACCGAGCAAAGCCGCCACCGTTGGCTCAAGCGAAGGGAAAAGGTTGGCCGTTATCGTCATTGTCATCGTCCATGTCTGGTTGAAGGACGCCGTCGTCAGGGAACTTGAATGCAGTTAGACGAATTCAAGACTGTATTTGCAATTGACAGCTTCCGTGCTCATGGGCAATACTAACTCACATGAATCACATACGTGAGAAGCTGCATAAAAGTGAGAATTCCGAAACGGTGAGACTGCCTGCGGTCGATATTCTCGTGGTTGGTGGTGGAGTCAACGGACTGGCAGTGGCGCGAGAGGCGCAGGTCAGAGGCTGGTCTTCCGCCCTTGTTGAAGCTGACGACTTCGGGGCCGGAACCTCGGGTGCGTCCAGCCGATTGGTTCATGGCGGAATCCGGTACCTCGAGAATCTTGAGTTCCATCTGGTTCGCGAATCATTGAAAGAACGTGAACGGCTGCTTTACACCGCGCCTCACCTGGTGAAGCCCTTCCCCCTTCTTATTCCCTTCTACAAGCACAACCGTCGCCATGGGATGATGCTTCGCTTGGGAATGCTTCTCTACGATGTGCTTTCATTCGATAAAACCACCCCCGTTCACCGCACTTTCAGCAGCGCCCAGGTGAAAGCGGCTTATCCAGGTTTGGCCGCCGGAGCCCTTTACGGTGCCGCCCTGTACTTCGACGCGCAAGCCGCGAATACCGAGCGGCTCTGCGTCGAGCAGGCCATCGACATCGTTGGGTTGGGAGGCAGCGTGAGCAATCACACCCGAGTCACAGCCCTGAAGCAGGGCAAGAACTGCGTCACGGTCTTCACCCACGACTCACAGTCAGGTGCCGACTACGTGCAGACTGCGGGCGTCGTAATCAACGCTGCCGGGCCGTGGGTTGATCTGGTGTTGGGGCTCGAATCTGAATCCGACCAGAGACTCATAGGCGGAACTAAAGGGTCGCACTTCACCGTTGGAAGCTTCCCGGGAGCCCCCGCGACAGGTGTGCACTTCGAAGCGGTCAGCGATGGGCGGGCAATTCTTGTGCTTCCCCTGCCGGATGGCAATTACCTCATCGGCGCGACGGATCTTTTCTTCGACGGCGACCCGGGCCTCGCGGTCATGAGCGACGAAGAAATCAACTACCTTGTCGAGGAAGTGAACCGACTCATTCCTGAAGCGCACCTGAAAATGACTGACGTGCTCCACAGCGTCTCCGGTGTTCGCCCGCTTCCATTCTCTCCCAAGGCGAAATCTGCGGCACAGGTGAGTCGAAGTCATCATCTCGTCGCGGATGACAGGGCCAAGAACCTCTTCAGCATCACCGGGGGAAAGCTCACGACCCATCGAGCATTGGGCGAGATGGTTATGAACAGGATCGAAGCCTCTACGACATTGCCTGGTCGCCACGCGCGACAGTCGCGCCTGTCGCGGTTGTTTCTGCGGCCAACCAATACCCGGCGGTTGAAGCTGCCCGGGGCCCGCACAGTCGATTGGAAGAGCTTCGAGTCGGCTTACGCGGAGAGAAGTGCTCTTCCCCCTGAAACGGTCCAACGTCTGCTTGATTTGTATGGCGTACGGATCGAGATCGTGGAAAGCCTCGCTGCTTCGCACGCGGCGTGGGCCGAACCGCTTCCCGGGCACAGCGACACCGTCGGCGCCGAAGTCATATTTGCCATCCGAGAGGAGTTCGCGCAGACGCTTATCGATATCGCATCGCGTCGGCTCCTCCTTTCTTGGCGTGACGATGCCGGCCTGGACTCGATCGAGGCAGTCGCCAGCTTGGCAGCGACCGAGCTCGGTTGGGACGAAGAGCGCACTGCTCATGAAATTGCTGAATACCGGCTCTGGATCCGGTTGCGTAGGCCACAGGCGTTCGAGGGCGAGCAAGTGCAGGAATCCCGCGACGCAATCACTCCGGCTACCCAGCCCTAATTTTTTCTACTCACCTGTAACTCTCAACAATCAAAGAAGAAATTGGAGAACACCGAATGCCTCTAGTACCCCTCACTGAGCTGCTGGATCACGCCGGAGCGAACAAGTACGCCGTGGGCTACTTCGAGTCTTGGGACGTTTACAGCCTGCAGGCCACCGTTGCGGCAGCAGAAGCAAACAACTCACCGGTCATCATCGGTATTGGCGGCCTGTCATGCAGTCACGAGTGGCTGCAGTCCGGTGGAATTGAACTCTATGGCGCCATCAGTGCTTCTCTGGCAGCGAGGTCATCCGTTCCCATCGCGACCCTTTTCAACGAGGCCGACAGCTTCCGAGAGGCTGCAGGTGGGCTCGGCGCGGGGTTCAACTCTGTGATGATGCACACTCAGGGCTGGGAGCAGGAGAGACTCCTCGCCGAAACGGCGGCTCTTGTCGCATCGTCCCACTCGGTGAACGTCGCCGTCGAGGGTGAGATCGGTGCGTTGGCAGAAATCAAGGACGGCGTCCTTGACGCAGCGGGTGCGTCATACACCTCACCCGAGGCCGCGGAGTTGTTCGTTCGGGAGACCGGCGTTGATTGCCTCGCGGTTGCCGTGGGCAACGTGCACTTCGTTACCGGTTCGCATATTCCGACCGTCCAGGTCGACCTGATCCGCCAGATCGGCGATGCCGTCGATGTTCCCCTCGTGCTCCATGGCGGTTCCGGAACTCCCGACGACCAGACACGGCGCGCGATCGAAGCAGGAATCACGAAGGTCAATGTCGGCACGAAGCTGAAGTTTGTCTACGGCAACGCCCTCGTGGCTGAGCTCGGCACCCCGGTGGAAGACCCCAATATGGCATTCGGCTCTCGTTTCGAGGGTGACGTCAATTCGCGCGCTGGACTTGCGCTGATGCGTGAAATCCAGCGTCTGATGGACGTGTTCGGATCAACTGATCAGGCCAAGCGCTAGTGTCTGGCACGCACTTCAGCACGGAGGAGAGCCTGCATCTGCTCGAAGAGATGGTGTTGATCCGACAATTCGAACAGGTCGCCTACCTTCGTTACCTGCAGGGTGAAATCCCGGGAACACTTCACCAGTCTCAGGGACAGGAGGCGGTGGCCGTCGGCGTCTGCTCCCTTCTTCGCAAGGAAGATTGGATTACGTCCACCCATCGTCCTCACGGTCACGCTTTGGCCAAAGGGCTGGACCCTTCGGCTGGTATGGCAGAGATATACGGCCGGGCAACCGGTTGTCTGGGGGGTCGAGGAGGCTCGATGCACTTGGGAGATCCCGAACTCGGGATCCTGCCATCCATCGCGATCGTCGGTGGCGGGATCACCATCGCTCCCGGCATAGCGACGGCGCTGAAGATGAAGGGAACGGACAACGTTGTTGTCTGCTTCTTCGGTGATGGCGCGGTCAACGAGGGTGCCTTTCATGAAGGGGTGAACTACGCGGCTGCATTCGATCTTCCGGTCGTTTTTGTGTGCGAGAACAACATGTACGGTGCGTCGACGCCATTTCACGAGACGACGCGAAACATCGACGTCGCCTCCCGGGGTGCTGCCTACGGAATTCCCTCTGAGCAGGTAGATGGCATGGATGTTCGAGCCGTGCGCGAGGCGGCTGCCAAGGCCATCGAGACTGCACGCAGCGGCAAGGGTCCTGTCCTTCTCGAGTTCCTGACGTACAGATACGTCGGCCACAGTCGCGGCGATGCGCGTGGCTATCGCACAAAGGACGAAGAGGACTACTGGCACTCCAAAGATCCGATCTCTACCTATGGCGCAGCGCTTGTGGCCGACGGTATTGCGACCGAGGATGAGGTCAAAGAGGCCACATCACGGGCCAAGAAGCGTATTTCTGTCGCTCTCAAGCACGCGCAGACCGCGCCCTGGCCTGACCCGGTCACGGCACTCGCACCCAACATCATCTTCGGCAACCCGCCGGAGATCGTCGTGGGGGCCGGGCCGCTCGAGAAGGGTCCGGAGGACCGGACAATCTCCATCGCGGAGTCGATCAAGGAAACCTTGGACCGAGAGCTGGAACTAGATCCGACCCTCATCCTTCTCGGGGAGGACGTTGGAGTTCCCGGTGGCTTCGGTGGGGCTTTTGGAATTTATCTTGGGTTGGCTGAGAAGTATGGGCGTGACCGCGTCATTGACACCCCGATCAGCGAGAAGGCCATCATCGGTGCGGCGATCGGTGCGGCGATCGGTGGACTTCGCACGGTTCCAGACCTCCAGTATGCCGATTTCATCTTCGAAGCGATGGACGAGTTGGTCAATGAGGCGGCCAAGCAGCGGTACATGTCCAATGGCAAGCTGACCATTCCGATGGTCTTGCGCTGCCCGGTTGGCGCTTCCCAGCGCGGCGCCCAGCATGCGCAGCATCCTGAGAGTTTCTTCATGCACGTTCCGGGAATCAAGGTGTTGTGCATCTCGGATCCCTACACGGCGAAGGGTGCGCTCACGGCGGCACTTCGAGATGACGACCCGGTCCTCGTCTTTGAGCACAAGCTGCTCTACGGGGCGAAGCGAAAAGAAGCAGGGTCCATCGACACGAAGGCCTATGTGCCCGAGGAGAACTTTGCCTTGCCTGTGGGTCAGGCTCGAGTTCGACGAGTGGGTGCCGATGCGACGATCGTGGCGACATTCACCGAGTTGTATTCGGCACTGGAGTTGGCGGAGGAATTAGCCAAGGAGGGTATCGAACTGGAGGTCATCGATCCGGTCTGGCTCTCACCTTTTGACTGGACGACTGTTTCCGAGAGCGTCCGCAAGACTGGAAGGCTGGTAATCGCTCACGAGGCGCATATGACTGGCGGGTGGGGGGCCGAGGTGAGCGCGAGAATCTCCGACGACCTGTACACCTCGCTCAAGGCTCCGGTTCGTCGGGTGGCGAGTCGTGACATCCCGATGCCATTCTCTCCTCCCCTTGAGGCGGCCGTTCTCCCGCAGAAGGCCGACCTGGAGGCGGCAATACGGGCCGTTCTGTCTTTTAATCATGTTCGAGCACAGTTATCGGAGGTCTAAATGGAAGCCATCATCATGCCCGCCCTGGGTCAGACCAGCGACGAGGCCACCATTCAAGAATGGTTCTTCAAGGAGGGCGATACCGTTGAAATGGGTGATCCGCTGCTCAGTGTTGAAACAGACAAGGCCCAGCTTGACGTTGAGTGCGTGGCCGACGGGATTCTGCTGAAAATTGTGTGTCCTGCGGATATGACTGTGACCGCAGGGACTGTGATCGCGTATATCGGTGACGAAGGTGAAGAAGTCCCTGAATAGGGATATTGCCTGAACAGCACATGGGCCCGCCTTCCGTTTCGATGAGAGGGCGGGCCCGATTTTCAACTACAAGGAAGTAGAAGAGTGTCAGGACCACAGATCATCGCAATCGATTGCGGTACTCAATCGGTGCGTTGCCTTCTCGTCGACGCGGAAACTGGCGTCCACCGAGTTGTCGCCACCGAACCACTAGAACTTGCACCAACCGCATTGGGCCGGATTGAGATAGATCCAAGACACCTCGCGGACGCAACAATACGAGTACTGCGTGCGACCCTAGCGGAATGCCCATCGGAGCCCGTCGGCATCGCCATAACAAACATGCGAGAAACCGCTATCGCCTGGCGGCGTGACACGGGTGAGCCTGTACATCATGGCATCATGTGGATGTCGCAACAGAGTCAAACAGTTGTCGATCGTTGGGAGTTCGAGGGACTCTCCGGATTGATTCGCGAGAAGACCGGGCTCGCAAACCACACGTTTTTCTTCGGGTCGAAAATTGCCTGGCTGTTTGATTCCTATCCCGAGATAAAAGCAGACGCGGTTGCTGGAAGAGTGGCCGTGGGCACTGTCGAGTCTTGGTTGTTGTTCGTGCTCACCGGCGGAAGCGTCCACGCTACCGACGTCTCCAACGCCTCCCGCTATCAGCTTCTCAATCTGTGCGGGCTGCACTGGGATGAAGAGCTTGTAGACGTTCTGGGCATTCCGCTTGCTGCATTGCCCACGATTCAACCCACCAGCACGCATTTCGGTTTCACTGCGTTAGAGGTCGTGGGCGCTCGTATTCCCATATCCGGGATGATCGGCGACCAGCAGGCGTCACTTCTTGGACATGATTGTGTCGCAGTTGGCGATGCCAAAGTGACCTTTGGGACCTCCTGTGTTGTCGGTGTCAACCTCGGTAGCCGGGCTTCCTTTGCAGAAGGCCTTGTCACATCCGTTGCCTGGTCAGATGGACAGACCAGGGCGATCTACGAGATGGAGGGTTCAGCTTTTCACTCCGGTTTTACTATGGCGTGGCTTGGAAAAACTCTTCAGCTTCCCGGACTCCCGCATGGAACCATGAGTCGAAGCCCACTTGCCGCGGATCGCCGGGTCACGGTTGTGCCATCGTTCACGGAGCTGGGCGCTCCTCGGTGGCTGAAGGGCGGCGGTGCATCGATAAATGGACTCGCGATCGACACTGTGGCGGAGGACATCATTCGGGCCGGGTTGGAAAGCATGGCATTTCAGGCGTTTGATCTCGTCAGCGCGGTACCTGATGTGGGAATGGATAGACCGCTATCTGTCGATGGGGGAGCGGCAAGCAATGATTATCTCTGCCAGATGCTGGCGGATCTCACGAATCGCGTGATCATTAGACCGACGAGTCGCGAGCTGACTGGATTCGGTGCCGCACGAGCGGCAGCGGCAACCTTCGATATTGAAATCCCCCCGTGTCGTGACAAGGGCGACTCCGGAGAGTTGATCGAGCGGTTCTTGCCCTCGAGCGGGCGCGAATACGCAGCGGAGGGTTTTGAATACTGGGCTTCGACCCTGGCAAGATGCCTGTCTTGACCGTGTTGATGCGATAAATTGGAAACCCTAACATTTTACGGATTATCTAGGGACGCATCATGGCTCGACTCCGAGAAGAACGGCTTGCTCACGCAGCCTTCCTCTACTACATTCAAGGAATGTCCCAGGCTGAGATTGCGGTCGACCTGGGCGTGACACGCTCGAATGTCTCGCGCATGCTCAGCGCGGCGAGGCTTGAATACATTGTGCGATTCGAGATCGCCTACCCCATGGACAGGGATCCGGTTCTTGAACAACGCCTAGCCTTGAAGTTTGCCGACGACGGAGTCCGCGAAGTCATCGTCGTTCCGACGAGCGACTCTGGTGTGGGCAGATCAAGCCATGGGTTGATGAACGTGGGTCAGGCCTGCTCGAGATGGTTGGATTCCAATCTTCGCGATCAGGACCGATTGGGTTTGTGCTGGGGAAGCACAATTGAGGCCATGGTCGAGAGCTCACATTTCGCCCGGCGCGTGGAAGTCGAAGTGGTGCAGATCGCCGGCGAGCTAAGCATCGACTCGCGCTTCTCAGGTCATGACCTCGTGAGAAATCTTGCCGAAAAGCTGGGTGGGAGCTACCGATACTTCAACGCGCCGGCGACCGCTCCCGATGAGGAGACGGCGATAGCTCTTGCCAACTCCCCGCAGGTGGCTGAGGCGCTATCCACGGCGCGGGGCTGCCAGGTGGCCATTGTTGGAGTGGGCCAGTTCGGCCGGGGCAGTTCTGACCTGTTTCTCAAGCGGGCGAATGCAACTCCCGAGGAGATGCAGGAGGCTGAGGATCGTGGGGCGGTCGGGCAGATCTGCGGACGGTTCTATGACGCGGCTGGCTCCCAAATCGACCTCGCCATCGGTCGGAGGGTCTTATCTCTCGATCTGGATGAGATTTTGGCGATCGAGACGGTCGTGGTGGTTGCCAGCGGCGTTGCCAAGGCCGAGGCGGTCCGATCGGCTGTCAGGGGAGGTTTCGTGGATGTTCTCATCATCGACGACTCCCTCGCGGAAGGCCTTGCGCGGTTGCCCTGAATGCGGCAATGCAAAAACAGAAGCGCCCTTCTGGAGGGCACTTCTGTTTTTGTTATTCATGGGCGGTCAGGAAATGTTGTACAGACTCCTGGCCTCATCGTGGGTGGCGATAGGGCGCCCTACCTCTTTGGCTATTTCCTGAACCTGCTGAAGAAGCTCAAGATTGGTCGGGTTGCGCGTCGGGTCGTAGAACAATTCCAACCCGGTCTTCACATGGCCACCCAGCTCTATGACACGACGAAGCAGCGCCGTGTCGTCAAATGAACCTTGGCCCCAAATTGAAACGAACCATGGGAGCTTTACCTTGGCTTCCTCGATCATCATCAGGTAGTAATAGAGACTCTCCATGCTGGGCTTCATTCCGCAGGTGCCGATAGGTTCCAGTGCGGTGAGCCCGTAGTCGCCAATCAGGTAAAAGTCCCACATCGAGCCTTTGGTGGACATGCCACGATTGATGTAATGCATTGCATGGCGAAGGTAGCCGGGCTCGTATACACCCCAGACGATAGGCATATCGCTCTCGCGGCACATCTTCAACTGCCCCGCGACCCGGTCGTAGTTGAAGCCGTACTCGCGCCCTTGGATGTAGCCTTCCTCATCGAGTGTGGTGGAGAAGAGGGAGAGGCCGGGGTCGACGCACGCAATCTTTACGTTAGCGTCCGAAGCGAGGAATGGCACATGCTCCAGCCCGTGCTGATCGGATGTCAACCGGAGTTGGTTGCAGGTGGTGGGATACCAGGTTATGTTGGGGTGCTTCTCGAGCACCCTGTCCCAGCTTCGCATGTAATCTTTGTGTGCGTCCTTTCCAAGCAGGTCAAAGCTCGTGTTGTGCGCGTGAATCGCGGTCGCCCCTGCCTCCCAGCAACGGATGGCGTCTTCTGCAATCTCGTCATATGAAATCGGCGTGTTCGGGTTCATCGCCTTTGATCGGACGCCGTTAATATGCGACTCGATGATGACGGGGTAATCCCAGTTTGGCTTCATGTCCGCAAATTTGTCGAGAGCTGTGCTCATGATGGTGACTCCTGAAGGTCGTGATTAATAGCTTGGCTGAAGAATCTTGAACCGCGTTGACGACGGATCTAGAAGTAGATAGGGCCGATATGGCCCCGGTCTCGGGGATATGCCCTCGAGGCCGGGGCCATATCGACTACTGCCGATGCCTCGAACGGCTAGTTGCAGCCGGTTGTTGCTTTACACGCCTTGGCCAATTCTTCTGTCGGGGCCGACCCCCATACCTGCTTCCAAGCAGCGCTCAAGTTATCCTTGGTGACCACCAGAGCGGGATGTGCGATGTACTCCGGCATCTGATCGCCAAGGAGCACCTTGATCATTGCGAGTGCATGGGTGCGACCCTGCGCGTCGAGCTCTTGGGCGCCGCCGCCGATGAGCTGGCTTCCCTGGGCAACATTCATCGCGAACTCGGTTCCGAGGTCTTGAGTCGTGACGGGGATAGTGTTGGCGATTCCTCGCAGGCCGGCAAGAGCCTGCAGGCCCGGGCCATCCCATGGAGTCCAGAGTCCCTGCAGGTCTGGGTTGGCCGTAACGAAGTCGGATGCCTTCTGTTCAACATCCTTCGGATTGGCCACACCGACTGTTTTGAGCTTGATGTCTGGACGCTCGCGCTTGAGCCATGCGATTGCACCCTCATCGCGCTGGTTGGCAGCCCACAACACGATATCAATCTTGACCATGCCGACAGTTCCGCCCTTGGGAATGCACTGCGCCAGGACTGCCATCGCAATCTGGCCCATTCCCTTCTGGTCCATGCCGCTTGACGTGGCGACTTCCTTGGGCCACTCGAGCCCGGGCGGCATATCGTCAAGGGTGATCAGTTTGATGCCGGCCTGGCTGACCGTCTTGTAGGTAGAAGCCATGCCGACGCTATCCGTCGGTACTGACAGGATGCCGTCCGGCTTCAGCTGAATGATGTTCTGGATGTCGGTCTGCTGCTTTGTCACGCTCCACCCGCCGTCGGT
>JBBATW010000004.1:107870-123005 GCA_040398585.1 Agreia sp. | reverse complement strand
GATCGCCTGGGCTGAGGCCAGGTTGTCTGCGCGATCCGCGGCCAGTTCTTCCGCTTCGGCAGCGTCAGCGGCGGCCTTGGCTTCCCGGACAGCGTTGCGGGCTTCGAAGTATTCGTCCTGAGGCATGAGATGCCTTCCCGGAGACATCTGCCTCCATCGACTTGCCCACGAGCGGATGCTGGTGGGCCGGTTCTTCCCCTGGGGCACCCTGTCGATGGACGGGGTTGCCGGACAACCAGCCAGGTACTGAAAGTTGTCGCTCGTGAACCTGAGATAAATGTAGGGCAAGCCGCCGACATCGGCGACCATGCGACTACCGATCCGAGTCTTGGCCCAGCCGAGAGACAAGGTGCTGCAGAGAGCCTCGAAGGGATTGGAAGTTGAGTGGGTGAACCTCCAGCGTGGTCTCATCCATGTAGACGTCTCGACGGATTTCGAGCATCACCGAATTGACTCGGGAGTCCTGACCGTAGTGCTTGAGCGGAACATACGAGCCGGCGAACGGCTCGTTGGCTATTGATTCAAGGTCGGGAAAACACTCGGCGACGGTGGCCAAGAAGGTGTCCGACGCATGGAACGGGTCTGAGCCGATGCAGAGTCTGCCCCGGTAGACCTCGCCGTGCAGCTCGTATGGCAGCTTGACCTGTGGGTAGGAGTGAACATCGACGATCACGGCTCGACCGTGAGCCGCAAGGGTGGCGTCGACGAGTTGGGTCAATCGGGCCGAGTAGGCATCGAAGTAGTCGAGGAGTGGTTCCTTTTCGGCCTCGGTCAGGCGTCGCAGCTCCTGGCGTTGAGAGCCGTGCGTGTACAGGACGCCCATGCCCACCGCATTCATCTCCTCGGTGTCATCGGGGAAACGCTCCACATCGACTGCGAAGCGGGAGAGTTCATTGATGATGGAGCTTGCCCCGTCGATGTCGGTCACGAGGTCGTCGGTGTAGTGGTCGGTCATCAAATCCTTCTCCGCCTCAAGTTCGGCGAGAGAGACGATGTAGGAACCGAGATGCTCCGCGGGAATCCTTCGTCCGCCGTGCGGCGCATGCAGAATCACCGGGGTATTGGCCGAGTTGTCGACGACTCGGAAAAGTTCGCTATTAGTTAGTGGATTCATAAGATCCCTATTTTCTCGCCGACCGCCGACAACGGCATTACTGATCTCCCCGAGGGCGATCAGTGCCCCTGGCGCTGACTGTCGGAGGTGTCCCCTAAATTCACATCAGGGGTCATGTCGGCCTCGCGAAGGGGATTCTGTGCAACTCGACACCGCCCAGAACGACCGCGCCGCCGGCATCATGCTCGCCATGGCCGCGGGCGATGCCCTCGGTGCGCCGTATGAGTTCTATCCGCCCCTCGCTGCACATCTGCCCGTTCAGATGAAGGGCGGCGGCTCGATCGGCTGGGAGCCCGGGGAGTGGACCGACGACACCGCCTTGGCCATCCCGATCATGCAGGAGGTGGCCTTGGGCAACGACCTGCGGGCGGAGGCGACCCTGAACAGCATCGTGACGGCGTGGCTCGGTTGGGCGCAGACCTCGAAGGATGTCGGTGTTCAGACCCGCACCATCTTCAGCAGATCACCGCTGAAGACCGCCGCTGGACTCGCCGCGGCCGCTGCGGCCCACACCGAGCGCAACCCCGGCGGTTCCAGCGGCAACGGATCGTTGATGCGAACCGCCCCGGTCGCCCTTGCCTACCTCGACGACGTCGACGGGCTCGTCGAGGCTGCTACGGCGCTGTCGTCGCTCACCCACCCGCACCCCGACGCGGTTGAGGCCTGCGTGATCTGGAGCCTGGGCATCCGGCACGCGGTTCTGCGCGGGAACTTCGACGGCGTGCGGCTGGCAGTCGAGATGCTCCCTGCTGACCGGTCGGCGCTGTGGTCGGGCCGGCTCGATGAGTCCGAACAGAACCCGCCCACCTACTTCACCAAGAACGGCTGGGTCGTTCAGGCCCGGCAGAGTGCCTGGTCGGCGATCAGCCGCACGCCGACCCCCGATGCGGACGCCGCCCAGAACGTTGCACCGGCGGACCATCTCGCCGCGGCTCTCGAGGCGGCGGTTCGTGGCGGCTACGACACCGACACAGTTGCGGCCATAGCCGGTGGGCTCCTTGGGGCGCGCTGGGGCGCATCCGCTGTGCCGGCAGGATGGCGCAGCCTCCTGAATGGCTGGCCGAGCATGGACGCGGCCGACCCGGTGAGCATGGCCGCGAGCGCAACGCTTCACGGGGCTGGTCAGGAGGCGCCGATGGATTCCGAGGGTTGACCTGAGCCCGGCACCGATGCCGGCTGAGTTCCTTGATGGCGTGCACCACGGGTGCCAGCCGCAGCCTGACGGCCGCGTCGGCATTCGCCTTCTGGAGATCTTGGTTGCAGCGCAGGAGTCCGCCCGTAAGGGTTCTGTTGCGGTTCTCAGCTGAGCGAGACGACTATTGCTGCCGGCGGAGGATGGGTAGTGTCGAGCAACGAAGGATTTCCGCTGATCTGGAGGCACAGAGAATGATCCCCGATGCTAGAACCGATGCTCATCTGCCTGTCATGCTCGCGAGTAATCAGCCGGCAGACCGGTTCTATCGCGGTGGCGCGAAGATTCGCGGCTTCCGCTCGCCGTCGAACGTCGCGGCGTCGGGCGAGCGGGTGCCGGAGGACTGGGTAGCCTCTACCACCACGGTCTTTGGCGAGGCCGAGGTCGGCCTGACCCGACTGCCTTCGGGCTATCTCCTCCGTGACGCGATCGCCGCTGATCCCCTTGCCTGGCTGGGTGAGGAACATGTCGCCCGTTTCGGAGCCGATGCCAAACTCCTCGTCAAGCTTCTGGATGCGGGCGAGCGGCTTCCCGTGCACATTCACCCGTCGAACATATTTGCTCAGGAGCATGTTGGCGCGGCTCATGGCAAGGCGGAGGCCTGGTACATCCTCGAGGGCGGCACTGTGCACCTCGGGTTCCGACGGTCGGTGGGCGAGGCCGAACTCGCCGACTGGGTTCAGAGTCAGAATGTCGAGGCGCTTCTCGGGGCCATGCACCAGGTTGAGGTGCGAGCGGGAGACAGCGTCTATGTTCCCCCGGGGCTGCCGCATGCCATCGGCGCGGGAGTCTTCATCGTCGAGGTTCAGGAGCCGGAAGACCTGTCTATCCTCTTGGAGTTCAAGGACTTCGCGATCGACGGCCTGCGCTTCGGCCACCTCGGCTTGGGGTTTGCGACCGCACTCAAGGCCACGGATCGGAGCTCGTGGTCGACACGGCAGATCGACGGGCTGGTCGTTCACGGCGGAACGGGCAAAAACACGCTGGCCCCTGCCGCGGCCGAGTACTTCCGGGCCGAGCTGCACACGGCCTCCGGCGAGCTGATCATCGAGGCGGGATTCAGCACGCTGGTCTTTCTGTCCGGCGAGGGCGCTTTGATCGCCGTGAACGGCAATCGACTGCCGGTTCAGGCAGGGGAGACCGTGCTGACGCCGTTCGCAGCGGGTGAAATCACTGTCGAAGGTGAGCTCGCATTCCTTCGCTGCAGGCCGCCACGCTAGACCGCGCCGAGCTGGAAAATAATACTCCAAGCGCGAGCGCTTAAATGGTGGCGGAGAAACAGCACGGGTGCCGGCTGAAAAGCACCGATCGGGCCAAAATGGGCAGCTGGCGTCCGTCGTCGGCGTCATACGCGTGATGTACACGCCAATGATGCGCTTACGTGGCTGGCACGATCTTCGCTAGGGAGCATCATCCGGCCCGGGCCCACGAGCGCGAATCCGGGCACACGGTTCTGCTCTGTCTCCTGCAGCAGGTTCGGATGCCCGGCAGCGGTCTCGAACCATGAAATTTGGCCCCGCGTGGCCGGTGAACGTAATGATTCTGGGACTCGCTGTTGTCTTGATAGCCATCGGTGCCGTACTCGCTGTCATTGGGGTTGGTTCCGCGCTGACCGTGACGGCTATTCCCACTGGAAAACGCGCATCTGGTCAGGACCGGCGTCTATAGCCTCGTGTGCAGCCCGATCTGCTCGGGACTCATGGCCGGTGGTGTCAGGCTTGTGCTGATCGGAGCCTCGATCTGATGTGAGCTTGACTGGATCTTGCTGGTCGCCCTTTTGCCCGCCACGACCCGGTGGCAAGAGCGGATGCGGCAACGGTCCGCTTGATGGCCCAGCGGGTGTTTCAGAGCGGGTGTCATCACGGCCCCGGCGTGGGCTTCGGGGCAGGAATTCCGAGTGCGGGCAGCAGCACCCCGTCTATCAGTGAGATCAGAAAATCGCGATCGACCGGCTTTCGAAGAAGGAGAACCCTGTGGGCGATCATCGACGGTGTCACGAGTGAGAGCGTGTCAATATCGCAGTCGGCGGCGATCTCACCGCGATCCTGGGCCCGTTGCATGAGCATGCGATTGGCGGTTGCCCGGGGCTGCACGATTGCGGCGTTCGCTGCCTCGGCGAGTTCCGGGGCTTGGCCAATCATCGCAAGGACTCCCGCCATGATCTGGAACTTTCGTTGGCCGTCATTGATCGAATGAGGCTTGATCATCGCAATGAGGTCGCCGCGCAGTGTCCCGGTGTCAGGCAGCGCATCAGCGGTGCCATCATTCTTCTTCATGCAGGCAACGGCATCGATGACGAGTTCGGCCTTGGACGGCCAGCGCCGGTAGATGGTGGCCTTGCCCGCCTTGGCACGGGCGGCCACCATGTCGATTGTCATTCCGGTGTATCCGGTCTCGGCCAACACCTCGAGGGCGGCGGCCAGAATCTCGGGATCACGGCTGAGGTCACGTTTCCTGCCGAGCCGGGCGGGAATCTCGTTCGGGGGCACAACGCTGTGCTGGGCTTGGTCGGGCGCGATCATCGCAGAGGGCTTTCGTTTGTGTAAAGACTTCAATGCTACGTGGCGGTAAATTCAGGAACTTCTAAGATCCGGAACTCCAGAGTATCGTATATAGTCACCGGTATGCCTAAAACCTACTCCGTGCCCTCCCGCACGACAGACGCCACCCCCGTGGTGCACAAACACTCCCGTCGCTGGTGGACCCTCACCGTCGTCGCCCTGGCCCAGCTCATGGTCGTGCTCGACTCGACCGTCGTCAACATCGCTCTGCCTGCGGCCCAGGCCGACCTCGGGTTCTCCAACGGCGACCGCCAATGGGTTGTGACCGCTTACTCGCTCGCCTTCGGCAGCCTGCTGCTGCTCGGCGGGCGGCTCTCCGACCTGATCGGTCGCAAGCGCACGTTCATCATCGGCCTGATCGGCTTCGCCGCAGCCTCCGCCCTCGGCGGCGCGGCTGACAGCTTCGGCACCCTCGTGGCGGCCCGAGCCCTGCAGGGTGCTTTCGGCGCGCTGCTCGCTCCTACAGCCCTCGCCGTTCTTACGACGACCTTCACAGTGCCGAAGGAGCGCGCTCGCGCGTTCGGTGTCTTCGGCGCGATCGCGGGAGCCGGCGGCGCCGTTGGGCTCCTGCTCGGCGGTTACCTGACCGAGAACTTCAACTGGCGCTGGAACCTCTACATCAACGTCTTCATCGCGATCGTCGGCGTCATCGGGGCGCTGGTCTTCGTCGACCACATGGCCCGCACCGGCCCGCACCCGAAACTCGACATCCCCGGTACCATCCTCGTCTCGGGCGCCCTGTTCGGCCTGGTCTTCGGCTTCTCCAATGCCGAGACGGATGGCTGGGACTCCCCACTTACGTGGGGAATGCTGGCCGGTGCGGTCGTTCTGCTGGTGGCGTTCGTTCTCTGGCAGCGCCGCGCGGCGCATCCGCTTCTGCCGCTGGCGATCGTTCTGGATCGCAACCGTGGTGCGGCCTACAGCTCGGTGCTGATCGCCGGGGCCGGCATGTTCGGCATCTTCCTCTTCGTGACCTACTACCTGCAGACTTCGCTGCGCTACACGCCGATGCAGACGGGCTATTCTTTCCTGCCGATGATCGGCATGCTCGTGTTGGCGGCCCAGCTGTCGACGAACATCTTCGTGCCGCGGTTCGGGCCGAAGGTCATGGTGCCGTTCGGCATGGGGCTCGGCATGATCGGCATGATTCTGCTCACTCAACTCGATACGTCCAGCGTGTATGTCTTGAACATCATGCCGCCGCTGATGATCATCGGCTTCGGCATGGGGTCGATCATGCCCGCGTCGATGCAGACCGCTACCCTCGGCGTCGATCGCCAGTTCGCCGGTGTCGCCTCGGCGATGGTGAACACCAGCCAGCAGGTAGGTGGCTCCATCGGCACGGCGCTGTTGAACACCCTGGCGGCCACCGCCGCGACCGACTACGTGGCGTCCCACCTGCCGACTACGGCTCAGGTCGCAGCGGATGCCGCGGTGCACAGCTACGCCACGGCCTACCTGTGGGGCGCCGGATTCTTCGCGGTGGGTCTCGTGCTCTCTGCCCTGCTGTTCCGGAGAAAGGGCGACGGCATCTCGCTATCTAACCCGCACGGCAACGCCGCAACTGTTGCCGCGGCAGCCGCAGCCGACGACGCCCCGGCCATGATGCACTAACTGGTCACCAGACCTCTCTAAGGGAGGAGATTTCGTTCTACACGTCGCCATGCGACACAGACGAGCGAATCTCCTCCCTGAGCGATTAAGCGGCTGGCCGGAAGCTGCGATCGAAGCCGGCAGCGGCGTAGATCGCGTCGATCAGAATCATGTTGTTCGCGGAGTCCTCGCCCTCGGTCGTCAGCTGTAGCCCTGAGTTCAGGCCGTCGACGATCGCCGCGAGCTGATGGTCATAGGTGTCTCCGCCGCGCACGGTCAGCGACGTAGCCAGGCCGTTGACGACGGTCGTGATGCTGTGACCGCGGCTCGGAAAGACCATGTTCTCGACATGCACGGTGCCGCGGGTGCCGACGATGTCGAGACTGCTGTTCAGTGGGGTGCCCTCGATCATGCTCGTGGTCACCTGCGCGGTGATGCCCGAGGGGAACACCAGTGACGCGTCGAGACTGAGGTCGGCTCCCAGCGGGTTGACCGTCGCGGTGGCAGAGATCACTCGCGGCTCCTCGCCGGTGAGGGCGCGAACCCAGTGCACGGGGTAGCAGCCGAGGTCCATCAGGGCGCCGCCGCCGACCGCGGGATCGTGCCGGATCGACAGCGGATCGAACGGATTCGAGACCGAGAAGTCGGCCATGAGTGACACGACGTCGCCGATGATCCCCGACGCCACGATCGCATCGATCTCCCGGCTCAGGGGGTGATAGCGGTCGTGAAAGGCCTCAATGAGGCGGCGATCTGTCGAATCGGCGACCTCGCGCATCCGTCTCGCCTCGCCGGAATTCAGCGCGAAGGGTTTCTCGCAGAGCACGTGCTTGCCGGCCTCGAGGGCTGCGATTGTCATGGGCGCATGGCCGGAGGGCGGCAGTGCGTTGTAGACGAGATCTATCGATGGGTCAGCGAACAATTCGGTATACGAGCCGTAGGCGGTCTTGATGCCGTGCAGGGCGGCGTAGTCGGTGGCCGCGTCGGCACTGCGAGAGGCGACTGCCGCGATCACGACATCGTCACGGCGTCGGGCTGGCCGGATGATGGCTGCCGGGGCGATGCCGGAGGCACCGAGGATTCCGATTCTGAGCGGTCGTGCGCTGGAGATTCCTGAAGGGGTCATGATTCTTCCTTTTCTAGATCTTGATGCCGGCCATGCCGCCGTCGACGGGGAGCAGGGTGCCGACGGTGGACGAGCTGAGGGGGGAGGCGAGGTAGACGATGGCGTGGGCGACCTCGTCGGCGCTGACGAGGCGGCCCAGAGGCTGGCGCGCCTTCAGGGCTGCGCTGGCTGTGGCGGAGTCTTCGGCCGCGGCGAGGAGACGGGCGACCCACGGGGTGTCCGAAGTTCCGGGCGTGACCGCGTTGACCCGAATGCCCTCGGCCACGTGGTCTGCGGCCATGGCGAGGGTCAATGCGGAGACGGCCCCCTTCGAGGCTGCGTAGAGTGCCCTGTTCGGCACGCCGACGGTAGCCACAACAGAGGAGGTATTCACGATCGATGCGTGCGCGGAGTGCCGGAGGTGGGGGAGGGCTGCGGCCGAGACCCGGGCGATGCCCAAGACGTTGACATCGAAAACCCGGCGCCACTCATCGTCGTCATTGGCTGCCACGTCTCCCGTAGCGCCGATTCCGGCGTTGTTGATTACGATGTCGACTCCGCCGAAGTGGGCCGCGACGGTTTCGACAGCGCTATTCACCTGGTCCCGGTTGGTGACATCGCAGACAATTCCTAACAGTCCAGCGGGCAGGGCGTCGATCGTTCGGTCGAGCACGGCCACCCGGGCACCTCGTTCGGCGAGCAGGGCGGCGGTGGCGGCGCCGAGGCCGCTTGCCCCGCCCGTGACTATCGCGACGAGATTGTTGAACTCACTCATAGGGGCTTCCTTGCCTTCGGGGGTGTGGGGGAGGGGAGATCCAGATACTGGCAGACGTTGCACCGGTCAGGCTGGCAAAATTCGGGGATCGACGTGCATCTTGGGACCGTGACCGGAGCCGTTCGGTCTGCAGCCGGCGAGGATCGCGCCGACACCGTCGAGTCCGACGGTCGCGGCGACCAGCGATCGCGGATCGACTGTGCCCCCGGCATAGAGATCGATGGTTCCGGCAAGCCCTGGCGATGCGCTGAGGACACCCACGGCCGTGACGTCCTTGAGGGCGAGGATGCGGGTGTCGACAATACTGGGTGTGCCGGCGAGGCCGACATAGACGATGCGCTTGGCCGGCTCTACGAGCTCCAGGGCTTTCGCCGGCAGCGCTGGCGCGTTGGAGGCGTCGATGACGGCGTCAAAGGGCAGATCCGGCAGGTCGTCCTCGGCCCAGACCCCCGTGAAGCCGAGGGAACGGGCGAACTCCAGCGACCTGAGCGACCTGCCCATCAGGTGCACCTCGACGCCCTGCGCCGCGGCGAACATGGCAGCCAGCAGGCCGATCGTGCCGGCGCCGAGCACCAGCACCCGGTCGCCGGGGGAGAGGTTTGCCCCCTGCACCGAGCGCAGCGCGTTGCCGCCGGGTTCGACGAGGGCGCCGAGCATCGCATCGACGGTGGCGGGCAGCTCGTGCAGCGACGTGGCGGGCACGGCGAGCTGCTCGGCAAGGGCCCCAGGGAATCCACCGCGGATGCCGACTTCGAACCGGAACTCGCAGACGTGCTGGTTGCCGGCAAGGCAGCGGCGGCACGCACCGCAGCCGAGCATGGTGTCACCGGTAACCCTCAAGCCGAGCCAGCGGGCATCCACGCCGTCGCCGACGGCCGACACTATGCCGCACCACTCGTGGCCGAGCCGCATGGGGAACTTCGCGTGTCCCTCGTGCAGGTACTGCATCTCGCCCGTGAAGAACTCGACGTCGGTGCCGCAGACGCCCACGCGCTCGACGTCGACCACGACGTGGCCGGGCACGGCGACCGGGGCCGCAACATTCTGGACTTCGCTTACACCGGGGCCGGTGACGACAAAAGCCCTCATGACGCCCGCACTCATGACGCAGAGCGGGGCGCGAGGACGCCCTGGCGCTGAACACCGAGCCCCTCGATGCCGAGTTCCATCACATCGCCGGGCTGTAGCCAGATCGGTGGAGTGAAGCCCATCCCGACACCGGGAGGCGTGCCGGTGTTGATCAGGTCGCCGGGCTCTAGCACCAGGAACTGGCTGAGGTAGTGCACGATGAAGTACGGGTCGAAGACCATCTTCGACGTGGAGCCGGTCTGGCGCCGCAAGCCGTTGACGTCGAGCCACATGCCGAGGTTCTGCACGTCGTCGATCTCGTCTGGCGTGACTAGCCAGGGCCCCGCAGGGTTGAATGTCTCAGCCGACTTGCCCTTGGACCACTGGCCACCCCGCTCAAGCTGGAACGCGCGCTCGCTGACATCGTTCACGACGCAGTAACCGGCGATCGCGTCTCGGGCCTCCTCGACGCTGTTCAGATATGAGGTGCGCCTGCCGATGACGATGCCGAGCTCGACCTCCCAATCGGGCTTGGTGGAGCCGCGAGGAATGCGAACATCATCGTTCGGCCCGATCAGGGTGTTCGGTGACTTCGTGAATAGAATCGGCTCGGCCGGAACCTCCTGGCCGCTCTCGGCGGCGTGATCGCTGAAGTTCAGGCCGATGCAGAGAATCTGGTGCGGCCGGGCGAAGGGCGCGCCAATGCGCTCCCCGGCGAATGGGTGCGTCTGACCTGAGGCGGTGCGCTCGGAGACCAAGCCGCGCATATGGTCGATGCCGCCCCTACCGAAGAACTCCTCGTTGAAGTCCTTGACGACGTCGGAGAGGTCGACGTAGTGGGTGTCAGAGATGCGGGCGACGGGCTTTTCGGCGCCTGCGGCTCCGATGCGCATGAGGTACATGGGTGAGTCCTTAGTCTGTCGGGGCGGTCGGGTCAGTCGGATGAAGGGTTTCGTGGCCTGCGACTATCAGCCGGATCGCCGGGAGATCGGCGATCAGGTTCTCAAGGGGTGTGCGGTAGGCGAGGGCGCTGATGCTGATCGCGCCCGTGGGGGTGCTCGGCGAATTGAGGAAGACGGGCACGGCGAGGCAGTTGACGCCGGGCTCGTTCTCCTGGTCGTCGAGGCTGTAGCCGCGCTCGCGGATGAGCCCCAGATCGCGGTGCAGCGCCTCGGCGGTCGAGGCGGTGTGCTTTGTGGGCCGCTCGAGGGTGCGGTCGCCGATCCACTCGCGAACAGCGGCCAGATCCGGCAACTCGTAAGAAAGTAAAAGCTTGCCGACCGCGGTGGCGTGCGCCGGGTTTCGGCCCCCCACGGTGGAGGTCAGCCGCATGGCGCCAACCGACGGATCGACCTTTGCCCGGTACACGATCGAGGGTGCATCCAGCACGGCGTAATGGGCGGTCTCGCCGAATCTCTCGGCGAGGGTGCGGAGAATCGGCTGCACCCGGAGATGGTCAGGCTTGGCCTCCTGATAGGCGAATGCCATCCGCAGGAATTCGTCGCCCAGCAGATAGCGGCCGCGGCCATCCTGGCCCGCGAGGCCTGCCCGGCGCAGGGACGCGAGCGCCCGGTGCACCGTGGGCTTCGCGCTCTTGACGGCTCTGGCCATCTCGTCGAGGCTGATTCCCTCGGCGTGCTTGCCCAGCTCGATCAGCACCGCAAGAACGCGATCGACACCGACGACTTTGTCGCCATTTTTATCGCCGGCGGAGGGTTCCGTCTCGGCAGCGGGTGACGTAGCATTCATGGTATTCCACATGTTAGACACTTATTCCAAAAAGCGGAAGAGAGCGCATCCATGGCCGAGCGACGAAGCTCCCAGTGGTACCAAGGCACCGATCGCAACGCCTACATTCATCGGGCCTGGATGCGACGGGGCCTGCCCGAGGACGCATTCGACGGCCGCCCGCACGTCGCCATCGCAAACACCGCGAGTGACCTCACGCCCTGCAACTCGCACCTCAACGAGGTCGCCGAGAGCGTCAAGCAGGGCATCTACGAGGCCGGCGGCATCCCGCTCATCCTGCCGGTTGTCTCCCTCGGGGAGACCCAGGTGCGCCCCACTGCCATGCTGTGGCGCAACATGGCCGCGATGGCGACCGAGGAGATGCTGCGCGCAAACCCGATCGACGGCGTCGTGCTGCTCGGCGGCTGCGACAAGACGATCCCTTCGCTGTTGATGGCCGCGGCCTCCGTCGACCTGCCCGCGATCGTCGTTCCGGGCGGGCCCATGCTCACGGGCACGTTCCAGGGCAAGCCGCTCGGCTGCGGCACCGACGTGTGGCGCCTCAGCGAGGAGGTGCGCGGCGGCACCCTCTCTGAGGCTCAATTCTTGAAGTCCGAGTCTTCGATGATCCGCAGCCGAGGTCACTGCAACACGATGGGCACCGCCTCGACCATGGCGCTCGTCGCTGAGGCCCTCGGCACGATCGTCCCCGGTCTCGCGGGAACGCCCGCTCCCGACAGTCGTCTGCTGCAGGGCTCGCAGGACACCGGCCGACTGATCGTCGAGCTCATCGAGGCGGGCCGCCGGCCGAGCACGATCATCACCAAGGGATCGTTCCAGAACGCAATCGTGGCGCTTGCGGCAATCGGGGGCTCGACCAATGCCGTCGTGCACCTGCTCGCGATCGCGGGCCGACTCGGAATCGACCTTACCCTCGACGACTTCGACCGCATCGGCAGCGGTGTGCCGCTGCTGGTGAATCTGCAGCCGGCCGGACGATTCCTGATGGAGGATTTCCATCGTGCGGGCGGACTGCTCTCCGTGCTGCGCGAGGTCAAGGACCTGCTCGACCCTGCTGCCCTCACCGTGACGGGCAAGCCGCTGGTCTCCTATCTCGACGACGCCCAGATCTGGGACTACGAGGTGATCACGGTGCGGGCCAAGCCTCTGCAGCCGGATGCCGGCATCGCCGTGCTCTACGGAAACCTCGCCCCTCGCGGGGCGATCATCAAGCCCGCCGCCGCCAGCCCGTCACTTCTGACCCACCGGGGCCGCGCCGTCGTCTTCGACAACATCGAGGACATGCACGCCCGCATCGACGATCCGGAGCTCGATGTCGACGCCGACTCGATCCTTGTGCTGCGCGGATGCGGCCCGAAGGGCTACCCGGGTATGCCCGAGGTCGCGAACATGCCCCTGCCGAAGAAGCTGCTCGAGCAGGGTGTGCGCGACATGGTGCGAATCTGCGACGGCCGGATGAGCGGCACCGCCTATGGCACCGTCGTGCTGCACGTCACGCCCGAGGCTGCCGCGGGCGGGCCTCTCGCGATAGTCGAGAGTGGCGACTACATAGTGCTCGACGTGCCGAACCGCACCCTGTCGATCGATGTACCGCAGGCGGAGCTAGACGCCCGCACACCGAACAAGGCCACCCTCGACGGGTTCGCCGCCCCGACCCGGGGTTGGGAGAAGCTCTACGTCGATCACGTGATGCAGGCCGACACCGGAGCCGACCTCGACTTCCTGCAGGGCTCAAGCGGTGACACGGTGTCGCGTGAGTCACACTGAGGCTGGCATTTCCATCGACTACGGATGTAGTGACATGAACAGTGCCGTGAATGAGATGAGTTAGATCATGACCCGAGTCGCTGTTGTCACGGGTGGAATGAGCGGTCTCGGCGCCGCATCAGTGCGGCGGCTGGCCGCCGACGGCATCACCGTCGTGACGTTCGATCTGGCCCCGGGGGCTGACTTTGCGGTCGACGTCGCCGACTCGGCCGCGGTCACCGCGGCGGCGCGGGAGGTAGGCCCGGTAGACATCCTGGTGAACTGCGCGGGAATCATTGGGCCGAACAAGCCGCTCTGGGAGGTCGACGACGCCGAATGGGCGAATACCTTCGCGGTGAACGTCACGGGCACCTTCAACCTCTGCCGCGCGTTCGTGCCGGGCATGCGGGAGAAGGGCTGGGGACGCATAGTGAACTTCGCGAGCATGGCCGGCAAAGACGGCAATCCCAACCTCGCCGCCTATTCCGCATCCAAGGCTGCGGTCATTGCGCTCACGAAGTCACTGGGCAAGGAACTCGCCACAAGCGAGGTTCTGGTGAACGTCATCGCCCCCGCCGTGATCGAGACCCCAATGAACGACAAGACGTCACCCGAGGTGCTCGCTTACATCACGGGCCTTATCCCGATGAAGCGGATGGGCCGGGCCGAGGAGGTCGCCGAACTCGTCGCGTGGCTTGCCTCCGACAAGCTCAGCTTCTCGACGGGGGCCGTTTATGACATCAGCGGGGGCCGCGCGACGTACTGACAGGAGCACGGCGCCGACAATGGTCAAGTTCAGCCAGCCAGCCAGCTGGCCGCTGCTGTTATCGCGAAACGGTGAAGAGTTGAAACTGCCCCGTTAACGTTCGAGGCCGAAGTACCTGTCCGCGGTAGTTTTTCCCACCGGGACACGATGCAGGCCGCATTGCAGAGGCAGAGATTCACCGTCAGGGTTGCCATCCGCCCGATACTAGGGCTGGTCGGATATTTCCTGCCATGCCTGAATCTGGGCCTTCAGTCTCGCGAGGTGCTGCCCCGCGATCGTGACGGTGCGGCGGGGGTTGACGGCGTCATTCACCCTGCCATCCACCCAGAGTTCGATTCCGTCTTCTTTGAGGCGCTTCAGGACCTCGCCGATCGGTGCCGCGTACAGCGGAGAAAGGTAGCCGATGACCGTTCGGCCGTTGTGTAGCACGTGCACGTCATTCTCGTCATTTCGATTACCCGCGCCAAGTACCAGAAGGAACTCCCCTGGGCCAGGCTGCAATCGCAAGAGCGAGGACTGGTAGTGTGCAGCACCCTGAACCAGCTGACTTGTCTCTGCGGGACCCAACCAGACCCGATTGATCGGGCGGGTGGCCGTCGTTGTCTCGCGTCGTGTCAGCGTGATCGAAGTTGTCACAGACTCTGTGAGTCCCATCATGTGCTCCCTCGTACCTGAGCGCCCCCAGGCTCCCGTTTAGCAACACGATAGTGGGAATTGACGCAATTGTCACGGAGGGTTGGCGCGAGTACCCACGGAGGTCGCGCACGCGGCCGTTGGTCAGCGTGAGCCAGAGCCGATGATCGCGTCGACATCGATCTCGAGCAGCATGTCATCAGCGGCAAGAGCGCTTACCTCGACAGCGGTCGAAGCCGGTCGGATCTCACTGAAAAATTCACCGTGTACCCGTCCGATGGCGTCGAAGTCGGCCATGTTCCGAAGGTACATCCGAGTGCGGACGACGTCTGCAAAGCTGGCTCCGGCCTGCTCGAGAGCTACGGCGAGGCGGGCGAAGATCTCCCGCGCCTGAGCTTCGGCGTTATCGCCGCCGATGGCGCCATCGGGAGAGCCGGCGGTCGTTCCGGCGACGAATACGAAGTCTCCGGCGCGAACGGCGCGCGAGTAGCCGATGATGGGCTCGTAGACAGATCCGGAGGAGATGAGTGTGCGTTCGTAGGTCATCCTGAAAGACTAGGGGAGGGGAGCCAGGGCGCACTACAGGATGGCAGCCTGAGCGCAATGGCTGGTTTACCGAGAAGCCGCGGGGTCACAATCGGGGATGCCCCGTGAACCCGCAGACCCTGGGCTATGACTTTCGGCCGCGGACAGGGGCGAAGTCGATCGCCGATGTATCCGAGATTCGCGAGTTCATTCGTGACACGATCGAGCAAGAGGAGCTCTCGGCACTCCTGTGGCTGAGTACCCGTGTAATCCGTGCGGAGTTCTTCTCTGAGACCGCGCGTTCGACG
>JBBATW010000004.1:87489-107770 GCA_040398585.1 Agreia sp. | reverse complement strand
CCCGTCACGCGGTCGCTTTTTCACGACGCCCGATTCGTTAGGCGGGATCTATGACCTCGGGCATCCAGACGATTCCAAACTCGCGAATCTTCCGATAGATAGTTGATCGTGACACACCGAGATCGTGGGCTGCCTTGTCTTTGTTCCCGTGATGGCTTACGAGGGCCCGGACCACCGCGTCTCGCTCAAGCGCCTCCATCTGGGTGAACTGGCGGTGCCGCACTGATCTGCACTCCGCCGGGAGATCATCTATGGTCACAATCCCGGCGCGACGCAGTCTTGTGATTCCGGTGAGAACCCGCCGGAGGTTGTCGATATTGCCGCGCCAAGGCAGCCGCATGAGCTGATCCATGGCGCCGGACGAGACCGTGAGTGTATCTTCGCGCTGGATTCGACCGAGGAGCTGGGGCACCAGCGAATGAAGATCTTCCATGTGTCGGCGCAGCGGCGGAACCTCGATCGTGTGTGGAAAGTGCGGCAGGAGTTGCGCATCGACCTCAGGGTTTCGCGCATCCGCCGACATAGTCATGGTCACCCAGAGACGTTCCGATGAGTCCAGCGCGGGAGAAGACTCGAGCAGCAGGGTCGCAAGTTCGCTCACGACTTCCGGAGGCAGAAGATTCACCCGGCGAAGCGCAAGAGTGCCGCCTTCCCCGCGCAGGGCCTCTGCCACCGAGTCGAGCCAGACATCGGCATCTTTCATCTGGGATGAGTCCACGATCCGGAAAGGGGTCCCCGGGTTGCGAAGCTGGTGAACGCCTCGGATGAGTGAGAGTTTGCCGACGCCGGCCTCACCCTCCAAAATCAGCCATTCCCCACGACGATGGCTTCTGTCTACAGCCCGACAGGCCTGCTGCCAGATCGCACTCGACCCGACAACACCGGGAAAAGTGACCAGCGCGCGTGACGCGATCATATGTCGGTCCTGCGGTGCGGTTCGCTGAATGCGGAACACGCCGCCCGCGAGTCCGGTCCCGGCGAACACGGGCTGATAATCCATCCTCGCGGTGTGCCCGCTCGGCAGATCCGCCAGCAGCGTCGACGCTTCGGTGACGCCGGCGACGTCCTCGGATCTGGCCAGCAGGGCGGCACGGTCCACGGCATCAAAGTGTCGTTCTGTGCGGGAACTCAGAATGGTGAGGTCTTGGCCCACGGCGAGGATGCAGTCTTCGCCGTGCTTCGTCGCCGCCAGATACGTGGCGAAGAGCGCCAGCTCGCTCGCGTTGCTCTGTGACAGGACGTGTTGCTGGATTCGGTGTGCCGTTGATTTGGCCACCACCAGCAGCAGGGGGTTCGAGTGCCTGACCTGCGAGGTGAGATCGAGGATTCCCAGCAGGGCCCCACTGATCGGGTGCAGGATCGGCACACCGGCGCAGCTGAAGGTGCCGAGGTGACGCGTGTAGTGCTCGGCGCCTTCGATGAGAGTGGGGGCGCGGCGCTCCAGTGCGGTGCCTATCCCGTTGGTGCCGACGTTCTCTTCGGCGTAGCTGAAGCCCGGTGCGAGCCCTGCACTGTCGAGTGATCGGGTGAGATCCATCCCGAAACAGAGCCGCTTCAGGATCATTCCGTTTGCATCCGTGAGGATGATGCTGACCGGTTCATTGGCCAGTTCGTCTGCCAGCTGGCGCAGAACAGGGGTTGCGCTTCGAGCCAGCTGCGTCTCCGGGTCGAACACCGCGAGGTAACGGGGTTTGATCTGGTCTACATCGATTGCCAACAGTTTGGACCGAAGCCAGGATGCCTGCACGGCGTCGGTCACCAGAAGTGGTGTCAGCAGCTCGCCCGAGGCCTGGAAGTCGTCGCGGATTCGTGCCATTCGTTGGAGGCTCGGACGCGTCGTTGCGTTCCCGAGCTCCACCGGGAAATCGTTCAAGGTGATCATCCCTTCGTCGTACCCCCGTTAAGGGGCCACGTGGTGTCATGACTAGACCCTACCTATTCGGAGCGAAAAACCCCTCTATTGATTCAACGAGGGCCAAATCTCATATTGAGACGCGGCCCATGGCCCATCCGGGTTCTCATAGAAACACGAGGGCAGCGTGGCCGCTGCCTGAAGCAATCCAACAAGGAGGTTGACATTGAGTAGGCAAAGTCTCACAAAAGCACACGACAAGATAACCGAACTGTCGTGGGAACCCACCTTCGCGACTCCAGCGACGAGGTTTGGCACGGATTACAAGTTCGACAAGGCACCCAAGAAAGATCCGCTCAAGCAGATCATGCGGTCCTACTTCCCCATGGAGGAAGAGAAGGACAACCGCGTCTTCGGAGCGATGGATGGCGCTATCCGCGGAAACATGTTCCGCCAGGTGCAGGAGCGTTGGATGGAATGGCAGAAGCTGTTCCTCTCCATCATCCCGTTCCCGGAGATCTCCGCGGCACGAGCCATGCCCATGGCGATCGACGCCGTGCCCAACCCCGAGATCCACAACGGGTTGGCGGTGCAGATGATCGACGAGGTTCGTCACTCTACGATTCAGATGAACCTGAAGAAGCTGTACATGAATCACTACATCGACCCTGCGGGTTTCGATATCAGTGAGAAAGCATTCTCGAACAACTACGCCGGCACCATCGGCCGTCAGTTCGGTGAGGGCTTCATCACGGGTGACGCGATCACAGCGGCCAACATCTACCTCACGGTTGTGGCTGAGACGGCATTCACGAACACCCTGTTCGTAGCGATGCCCGATGAGGCCGCAGCCAACGGGGACTACCTGTTGCCGACGGTGTTTCATTCCGTGCAGTCCGACGAGTCCCGCCACATCAGCAACGGATACTCCATCCTACTGATGGCCCTGGCTGACGAGGACAACCGCGTTCTGCTTGAGCGCGACCTCCGCTACGCCTGGTGGAACAACCACTGCGTCGTTGACGCCGCGGTCGGAGTATTCATCGAGTACGGCACCAAGGATCGCCGAAAGGAGCGAGACAGCTACGCGGAGATGTGGCGTCGGTGGATTTACGACGACTACTACCGCAGCTACCTCATCCCGCTCGAGAAATACGGACTCAAGATTCCCCACGACCTCGTCGAAGAGGCCTGGAACAGGATCTACAACAAGGGGTACGTGCACGAGGTCGCTCAGTTCTTCGCGACGGGCTGGCCGGTCAACTACTGGCGCATCGACCCGATGACGGACGTCGACTTCGAGTGGTTCGAGTTCAAGTATCCGGGTTGGTACGACAAATACGGCAAGTGGTGGGAGAACTACAACCGCCTGCGCTATCCCGGCAAGAACAAGCCGATCGCGTTCGAGGACGTCGACTACCAGTACCCCCACCGGTGCTGGACCTGCATGGTGCCCGCGCTCATCCGCGAGGACATGGTGACAGAAAAGGTCGACGGTCAATGGCGCACCTACTGCTCCGAGACCTGCGCCTGGACTGACATCAAGGCGTTCCGTCCCGAGTATGAGGGCCGCGACACCCCGAATATGGGTCGACTGACCGGAGATCGCGAGTGGGAGACCCTGCATCACAATGGGGATCTTGCGGACATCATCAAGGGCTTGGGTTACGTGCGTGATGACGGGAAGACCCTGATTCCGCAGCCGCATCTCGACCTGGACGACCCGAAGAAGCTCTGGACGTTGGATGACGTCAAGGGCATTCAGTTCGGCAGTCCGAACGTTGTCCTGAATGAGATGTCTGACGAAGACCGTATCGCTCACCTTGCTGAGTACACGGCCGGCGGACCTGCCGGTCGCCCCGCCAAGAAGGTTGCTGTCTAGGGCATCCAGCCTTAGGTATTGAACACCGGGGCCGGTGGGATCCTCCTGCCGGCCCTCTTCCCCTGAATGGAGGAAATGCAATGAGCGAGAACCACATCGTAAAGTTCGATCCGGTAGATCTGGACATGGATGTCAGAGAGGACGAGACCATTCTCGACGCGGCGTTCCGGCAGGGAATCGCATTGATGCACGGCTGCCGTGAGGGGCAGTGCGGAGCGTGCAAATCCTTCCTCGTCGAGGGAGACGTGCAGATGGACCGCTACTCCACCTTTGCGCTCGCGGACTACGAGAGCGACGAGGGCTACATCCTGCTCTGCAAGGCACACGCCTACAGCGACGTGCAGATAGAGCTCATCAATTTCGATGCGGAGGAGCTCGGCAATGCGGTGCCGATCCAGCATCTTTCCACCACGATTGCCTCGATTGAGGCCGTCACCCACGACATCGTCTCCTTGAAGCTCAACCTCGTCGAGCCGGCGAATTTTACCTTCAAGCCGGGTCAATATGCCGATATCCAGCTGCCGGATGAAGACGGGCACCGCTCGTTCTCCATGGCCACGACCCCCACGTCGGGCTCGCCTGTCGAGTTCCTGATCAAGAAGTACGCCGGGGGGAAGTTCTCTGAGCTTCTGGGCGGCGGCCTCAAGGTGGGCGACGAGCTCAAGGTTGACGGGCCCTACGGGTCGTTCACTCTCAGGGAGTGGTCGGATAAGCCGGTCGTCTGCATCGGCGGCGGGGCCGGCATGGCACCGATCCTCGCCCTGCTTCGGCATATGGCCGAGGAGAAGATAAATCGGCCAGTGACTTTCTACTATGGCGCGCGCAATCTCACCGACCTGTTCTACCTCGACGAGATAAAGCGCATTGGCGAGCAGATCGCGGACTTCCGGTTCGTGCCCTGCCTCTCAGATACCTGGCCCGACGACTGGTCTGAAACCGGTCTTAATGGCGAAAGCGGATTCGTCACCGACGTCGTCGTCGCCCAGGAAAAGGAAATGTCGGCGAGTGAGTACTACCTGTGTGGCCCGCCGCCAATGGTCGACGCAGCGCTGAAGCTGCTCGACGACAACGATGTCTCACTCGAACAGATCCACTTCGATAAATTCACCACCTCTGTAACCGCCTGATCCAATTTCTGACTAGACAAGAAAGTTGACTGAAATGGTAGAGAGAACCGCTAACAAGGAACGAAACTTCCCCAAGCCGGAGTTCACCGACTCCGAGGCGGGGGCGTTGGTCTTCCCCAGTTCCACTAGTCGCAGTTACAACTACTTCACACCCGCGAAGATGCGAGCGACGATGTACGAGGACGTGACCATAGACGTGCAGCCAGATCCTGAGCGGCACCTGAGCCAGGGCTGGATCTACGGCTTCGCCAACAGCCCCGGTGGGTATCCGAAGGACTGGACCAAGCTCGTCTCCGAAGATTGGCACCAGTTCCGCGACCCGAATGAGGAATGGGAGAAGACGATCTTCCGCAACAACGCCGCCGTTGTTCGCCAGATCAGCCTCAACCTCGAAAACGCCAAGCGGGCCAAGGCCTATTCTCAGTGGAACAGCGCTTGGGTGCACTTCATCGAGCGCAACCTCGGGGCCTGGATGCACGCCGAGAACGGTATGGCCCTGCACGTGTTCACCTCGGCCCAGCGGTCGGCCCCGACGAACATGATCAACAACGCGATGTGCGTGAACGCGGCGCACAAGATGCGCTTCGCCCAAGACCTCGCGCTGTTCAACCTCGACCTCAGCGAGAGCGACATCGGCTTCGACGGGGCGGCCCACAAGGACGTCTGGAAGAACGATCCGCCGTGGCAGGGGGTTCGGGAGAACGTCGAGCGTTTGACCGCGATCCCCGACTGGGCGGAGGCACTGTTCGCAACGAACATCGTCTTCGAGTCGCTCGTCGGCGTGCTTTTCCGGAGCGACCTGCTCATGCAGATCTCTGCCCGGAACGGCGACTACGTCACCCCGTCGATTGTGGGAACAGGGGAGAACGACTACAACCGCGATCTCACCTACACACGGGCGCTCTTCCAGATGTTGACCCGCGACGAGAAAAACGGCGCGGCCAACAAGGCTGTGCTGAACGAATGGATGGCGACCTGGGTTCCGCGCAGCATCCACGCTGCCCGCGAGCTCCAGCCGATCTGGAGCCAGCCGCACGAGAAGGTCGTCACTTTCGACGAGTCATTCGCGAACGCGACCGAATCGTTCCGTACCGTTCTAACCGATCTCGACCTCGAAATTCCGAAGGAGCTGAAGAACTGATGACAAATACTGTGCTGGGTGCCGTCGACAAGACGTTCACCAACAAATGCGGTGTGACCCTCATGAATACCCGAAACGGTGATGTCGTCGCGGCGATCATGGGCGCCAAGGACAACGTCGAACTCACGGAGTATCCGTCGATGACCCGCGTTGACGGCATCGGCAAGCTCGTCTTCGATTACGACGAGATCTCCGAGGTGCTGGGCGCCGATTTCGGACTCAGCGACTTCGAGGAGATCATGTCGACCCATTACGGGCGCATGGTGCACTTCGATGACAAGACGATGTTGTTCTCCAGCCCCGAGGAGGCGGCCGAGTTCATCGACTTCGACCTCGAAATCGTCAACCCCTGAAAAGTTTTACACCCACGGTCTGGGGTCTCGGGGCATCAACCTGATGCGCCGAGACCCCCGGCCACCGATCGATTTCCGCCTGAAAAATCTAGAAAGGCTCTCATCATGGCTAAAGATCTCCGCTTCAACGTCGAAGCCCGTCAGCTGCTCGAGGCCGGCGTCAACGCCCTCGCCGACGCGATCAAGATAACGCTTGGCCCGAAGGGACGGAACGCGATCATTGAAAAGATGACCGGGGCGCCCACGATTACCAATGACGGCGTGACCATCGCCCGGGAAATCCACCTGAGCAATCCCTTCGCCAATATGGGCGCGCAGCTCGTGAAGGAGGTGGCGATGAAGACGGATGGCGCCGTTGGCGACGGCACAACCACCGCGACCGTGCTCGCGCAGGCACTGGTCCGGGAGGGCCTGCGTGCGGTCGATGCCGGGGCCAACCCGATGGCCCTCCGGCGGGGAATCGAGACCAGCGTCGCCGCTATCGTGGCGACACTGCAGAGTCGAAGCGTCGAGATCGGCGGCCAGAGCGACCTGATGAGCGTCGCCACGTTGTCGGCCAGCGATGATGCCCATATCGGCCAGGTCGTCTCCGATGCCCTCGGTCGCGTCGGCCTCGCCGGGGTCGTGAATGTCGAAGAGTCCGACCTGTTCGGCTTGAGCCTGTCGATGGTGGACGGCGTGGAGTTCGACCACGGGTTCATTTCGCCCTACATGGTCACCGACAAGGAGCGGATGGAGGCCTCTTTCGAGAATCCGTTCGTTCTGCTGACCAACAAGAAGATCTCCGCGGTGCAGGATTTGATGCCGGCGCTTGAGCTGGTGATGCGACACGGCAAGGGTCGGGCGCTGATCATCCTCGCAGAGAACGTCGACGGTGCGGCCCTCAGCATGCTGGTCAGCAACAACGTGCACGACACCTTCAAGTCCGTCGTGATTCGGGCGCCCGGCTTCGGCCATCGCCGAGTCGCCGAGCTCGAGGATCTGGCAGCCCTGCTCGGTGGAAGCGTGGTCAGCGACGACTCCGGTGTGACGCTGGCGTCGCTGAAGGTCTCAGACCTGGGCAGCTGCTCCCGCATCACCGTAACCGAGAACGGAACGACGATGATCGGGGGCGCAGGCCAGGACACGCACGTCAACGGTCGCCTTGCCCAGTTGCGCCGGGAGCTTGAGCGCACAGTCAACGAGCACGACCGGGACAATATCCAGCTGCGTATCGCGCGGTTGGCCAACCAAGTCGCCGTCATCCATGTGGGTGCCGCCACCGGGGTAGAGATGAAAGAGAAGATGCACCGCGTCGAGGACTCGTTGTCTGCGACCCGGGCCGCTCTCGAGGAGGGGGTGCTCGCCGGAGGTGGTACCGCACTGCTTCACGCGCGCGCCAGTCTCGATGACGTCGAACTCGAAGGCGACGCTCGCGAGGGCCGCGAGGTCGTGCGTCGTGCGCTCTCCGAGCCGCTGCGCTGGATCGCGATAAATGCAGGCTACGACGGCGACGAGATCATTCGCACCGTCTCGGAACTCCCCATCGGCCACGGCTTCAACGCCCTGTCCGGCGAGTACGGCGATATGTTCGACTTCGGAGTGATGGACCCGCTGAAAGTGACCAGGTCGGCTCTGCAGGCGGCGTCCTCCATCGCAGCCCTGTTGATCACAACAGAGACCGCGATCGTTGAAGAGGTCTTCGGCAACCCGGGCTCGATTTATGCTCCGGGTTTCGGCGACCTCGCCGAGGGGATGGTTCGCCCCTCGAACATCTACTAGCCACGGTCCGGCTGGAGGCAGCGTGAGAACCGACTCCGCTGCCTTCAGCCGTCTGTCTTTTCCGGCTCAGGAATTCCGGCCCAACCGAATCGATCACGAAAGTTGATGAGTATGAGCACTCAAACCTCCATGACTCCAACGCCGGTATTCCGCCGGCTCGACACTGATAGCGCGAACATCCTGGTGAATCTGAGCGCCACGTTCGAGGACCTGCAGACGGTTCTCAGATGTTGCGAAGATCTCGTGGCCGAGCTGCTGCCCACGGGTGAGCCGCTGGACGACGTGCTGATAGAGGCGCTGTGGACGACCGCCCTCATTTCCTACGCGCGAACCTTCTCCTCGGCAATGGGTGAGGCCACACTGACGGAAAAGGACCTCGCAAAGGTGAAGCTGAAGGGGGAAGTGCTCGAGTGGCACGGGGTGCTGTTGAAGCTTCACGAGCACTACACGAGCCCCATAGCCAACCCGCGAGAGCTTTTCCTCGTCGGAGTTTCCCAAAACGCGGATGGCACGGCCGACGGCATAGCGATAACCGGTGCGCGGCAGCCACTTGTCGAGGATGCCACCGTGCGCCAGACGGGGGGAATCGTGCTGGCCCTGAGCGACATGGTGAGCGATCGGATCATCGAACTTCAGGAGAAGATGCTGGGCCAGTTCGCCGATACCCCCAAGGCTGTTCTCGATCGGTTGCCGATCCTGGCTGTCGAGGGTGATGTCAGCGTCGAGCCCGCCGAATAGAACCCTCAGGGGAGAGAAAAAGAAACCCGGGTGGCCGTTGGCCATCCGGGATTCTTTCGTGCGACTGGCCCTATTTGACGACCGCCGCGAGAACATCGTTGGCTGAGAGTACCAAGAGTTCCTCACCATTGAGGATGATCTCGGTGCCACCGAATCGCGAGTAGATGACAGTGTCACCGACGACGATATCGAGGGGGATTCGATTTCCCTTGTCGTCGCGGCGGCCGGGGCCGACGGCGATGACATGTCCCTCCTGCGGCTTCTCGGTTGCGGTGTCGGGGATAACGAGACCGGACTTCGTCGTGCGCTCCGCCTCAACCTGTTTGATGACGATGCGACCCTCGAGCGGCTTGATGGAGACCGACATTAGAGACCTCTTTTCTGACGGTTCGTGCCTGGCAATAATGCTGGCACTCTCGGGTCGAGAGTGCCAGTAGAAGTTTAGTTTGATCCCTCAAAGCGGAGGTCGGAAGTGCCAGATTGACACAGGATCTGGCCGATCCAACAGCAGAACCGGAACCTCACCCTCGCTGGAAATCAGGGTCGTCGGTTGGAGAATCTTCGGAGTCCGGGAATGTCCGGGGCTGTTTTCGCGTCTTCACTCAGGGCGACTCGAGAGTATTCCTCGACCAACTCGGCGCCGGTGGAACCGACACGTCGCCGCAGTTGTCGTGGTCAGGATTCCCCGCGGGAACCAAGAGCTTCGTCGTGAGTGTTTTCCACGCAGACGCCCCACCGCGAGTGGATTCTGGCATTGGGCTGTTGCGGACAGCCCGCTCGGCACGGCGTCTCTCGCCGCAGGTGCCGGCGACGACACAGGCTCCGGCCTTCCCGCCGGTGCGTTCCAGCTCACGAACGACGCAAGCATTCAGCGCTACCTCGGCGCGGCCCCGCCTTCGGGCCACGGCAGACACCATTACGACATCGCGGTGCACGCCGTTGACGTCGAGTCGATCGGAATCAGCCCGGCCTCGACGCCGGCATTCCTGATGTTCAACCTGTTCGGCCACACGCTTGCCCGCGCGATGATCACCCCGTGGTGGGAAGTCACGTAGGACTGACGGTCTGACGGATGCCGCCTCGAGAAATCGAGGCGGCATCCGTTTATTTTCCCAACCAACTCCTGGTGGAGACGCTGGGCAGAGGGACCAGGTGACCCCTGCGAGCCTTGAGCCGGATTTGGGGTCTAGGATCATCACGCGGCGATCCGCATCCGGAATTCTTCAGAGGATAAGTCTTGAGTCAAGACACGAGCGAAAACACTACAACCGTTACCGTTCAGGGGCATCACTCGGCGACCCAGTCGCGGGTCACCCGATGGGTTCTCGGCCCCAAGGAGAGCATCGAGAACGAGAAGAATTTCACGCACAAGGGCTCCAGATGGTGGAACGTGATGTGCCTGACCGGGGTCGACTATTTCTCGACTCTGGGCTATCAGCCGGCTATCGCCGCCGTGGCAGCCGGGCTGCTCTCCCCGATGGCGACGATCGTGCTCGTGCTCCTGACTCTGTTCGGAGCGCTTCCGGTGTATCGAATGGTGGCGACCAAGAGCTATCGCGGTGAGGGCTCTATCGCCATCATGGAGCACATGCTTCCGTGGTGGACGGGCAAGCTGTTCGTGTTGGTGATGCTCGGCTTCGCGGCAACCGACTTCATCATCACCATCACGCTGTCAGCGGCTGACGCCTCGGCCCACATTATCCAGAATCCGTTCGCCACGGGGCTTCAGGGAGACGAGCTGATTCTGACGATCGGCCTGATTGCGATCTTGGGCATTGTGTTCATTCTCGGTTTCAGGGAGGCCATCGGTATAGCTGTCGTTCTGGTGGTCGTGTATCTGTCGCTGAACCTGATCGTCATGGTCGAGGGTATGGTCAAGGTCTTTCAGAGCCCGGTAGTCATCACGAACTGGTGGGATGCCCTGCTGACCCAGCACGGCAATGTTGCCATGATGATCGCCGTCTCCCTGTTGGTCTTTCCCAAGCTCGCGCTGGGCATGTCTGGCTTCGAGACAGGTGCCGCAGTTATGCCTCAGATTCGCGGCGAGAGAGACGAGCCCGGCCTTGTCCCGGTTATCCGGATCGCCGGAACCAAGAAGCTCCTGACGACGGCGGCCGTCATCATGAGCGCCTTTCTGATCGTGTCAAGCTTCATCACAACGCTGCTCATTCCTCAGGACCTGTTCCAGCCCGGTGGCGAAGCAAACGGCCGGGCCCTGGCCTATCTCGCCCACCAGTTTTTCGGGGAGGGGTTTGGAACGATCTACGACATCTCCACGATCATGATCCTCTGGTTCGCCGGGGCATCCGCCATGGCCGGATTGCTTAATCTGGTGCCTCGCTATCTGCCTCGCTACGGGATGGCGCCCCAGTGGGCGGCGCTGTCACGGCCGCTGGTCATCGTGTTCACCTGCATCGCCTTCGCGATCACTGTCTTCTTCAATGCCAGCGTCGATGCACAGGCCGGCGCCTACGCCACGGGCGTGCTGGTGCTGATGACGAGTGCCGCGCTGGCTGCCTCGCTGATCGCCCACCGTGCCAAGAAGAAGCTCCAGACCGTACTCTTCTCCATCATCACCGCCGTGTTCGTCTACACGACCGGGGCGAACATCATCGAGCGGCCCGACGGCGTTCGGATCGCGTCTATCTTCATCGCCGCAATCATCGTTGTCTCTCTTCTGAGCCGGGTGCAGCGGTCTTTCCAGCTGCGCACCAAGCAGGTCACCTTCGATGACCGGGCAATCGAGTTCCTGAATGCCGACTCGGACTCGATGGGGCAGGTTACCCTCGTGGCCCACGAGTCGCATGGCGGCGATCAGGAGGAGTATCGCGCCAAGACCCGGGAAGAGCGCAGCTTCAACAATCTGCCGTGTGGCCGGCCATTGCTGTTCGTGGAGGTCAAGCTGGTCGACTCCTCCGAGTTCATGGAAGAGATCCTCGTGAAGGGCTGCACGAAATACGGCAACCGCATTCTCACGCTCGAGAGCAACTCGGTGCCCAACGGGCTAGCGGCCGTGCTGCTTGCCATTCGTGAGGAATTCGGAGTGGTGCCAGAGATCTACTTCGACTGGTCGGAGGGAAACCCGCTGTCGAACATGCTTCGATTCCTGATCACCGGCGGGGGAGAGATCGCACCGGTTACACGCGAAGTTCTGCGCCAGGCCGAACCCGACGTTAGGCGCCGGCCGAGGCTGCACGTCAGCTAGCCCCGGATTCGCCGGATTCGCCGAATCGGCCGGATCCAAGATCAGCGAAATCCAACGAACCGACCAGCCCGCCGAGCCGGCCCACCTCACATCGTTGGCCCAGGTTCGGGGAACGGCAACAGGTGGTTCCGGCTGTTCAGCCTCTAGAGGCGACAAGCGCCAGGAGCGCTGCGACGACAGCCTGAGCCTCGCGGCGGGGTGCGTGGGCACCGATGATGACGCCCAGGTCTCTTGTGAAGAGCACATCTGTGATTTCGGCCACCGCGACATCCTGTCGGCGACCGGCCAGAGCGGACTCCGGAACGAGGGCAAGACCCAGACCTGCGGCCACATAGCCCTGAATCACCGAGTAATCGTCGCTCAGTACGGAAATGCCCGGGGCGAAGCCGAGTTTCTCGGCAGCCTTTTTGAGGGTCAGATCGACCGGGTCGTCGGGGTCGGGACTCATCACCCAGGCCTCGTTTGAGAGATGCGCGAGACGCACGGCGGGCCAGTCGGCGAACGGATGCCCGAGGGGTAGCAGGAGCATCAGTTTCTCCCGCATCAGAAAGGTGAATGTCGCCGCAGGGGGGAGGTGCTCGTGCAGCGTTGGGCCGGCCAGCACGATGGCAGCGTCGATGACAAAGCTTCCAACCAGTGCCACGAGTTCATTGCTTTCTGCCTCCAAGACCGTGATCAGCAGGCCGTCGTCCCGCAGGGTACGCAGGGCCGGGGGCAGGATGCCGCCACCGATCGAGGGCAGAACGCCGAGGCGGAGGGTGCCCTGGTCGCCGCCGCCGACCAGCAGCTCGCGTTCGGCTCGGGTGGCGAGCGCTAAGATCTCGGCGGCGAATGGGAGGAGCTCTTGGCCGGTGGCGCTCAACAGGGTACCGCGGGGGTCGCTGGTGATCACCGGGCGGCCCAAAGTCGCACCGAGTGATTTCAGATGGTGCGCGACCGTGGGCTGGCTCCACCCAAGAGCGCGGGCGGCGCCCACGATCGAACCGGTCTCAGCGAGGGACTTCAGAGCTTGGAGTTGACGCAGATCGAGCATGGCTTGAGTCTAGCCAAGCTCAATATTGAGTATTGAGCAGGGTAAGAAAGAGGGCATTGTAGGGGAGTCGATTCCGCGGGAAGATCAGGCATGCCCAAAGTTACAGCTGTGTCTAAATCTCCCTATGCCGCGGCGCTTCAGCGCTACGCGGCCCGGGACACCGTTCGGCTGAACGTTCCAGGGCACAACGCCCAGTCTGACGCAGCGCCTGAGCTGGCGGCGTTCTTCGGGAAGACGCTGCTGGCCCTCGACGTGCCGCCCCTGCTGGACACCCTCGACAAGGGCGACGAGAACCCGATGGCTGAGTCACTCGAGTTGGCGGCCGCCGCCTGGCACGCCAAGCGCACCTGGTTCCTCACCAACGGCGCGTCTCAGGGCAACCGGATAGCCGCGCTTACCCTGAGCCAGCTCGGTGGCGCGGATCAGCCTGTACTGGCGCAGCGCAGCGCACACTCGAGCTTCATCGACGGCATCATTCTGGGCGGTCTGATTCCCGTCTTCATGACGCCGGTAATCGATTCGGCGCACGGCATCAACCACGGCCTGGACACTGCCACGTTCGCCGCGACTCTCGCTGTGAACCCGGGCGCCAAGGGTGTTTACATGATCACCCCCAGCTATTTTGGGGCCGTCGCCGATGTCGCCACCTTCGCAGAGCTCGCCCACGAGGCGGGCATGCCGCTGGTGGTGGACGCCGCCTGGGGATCGCACTTCGGCTTCCACCCCGATGTGCCCGCAAACCCGCTGGATCTGGGCGCAGACCTGATGGTCTCCAGCACGCACAAGCTCGGCGGCAGCCTGACCCAGTCGGCGATGCTGCACCTGGGCCACGGTCCCTTCGCGGAGATCCTCGAACCGCTGATCGAGCGGGCATTCATGCTGACGCAGTCGACCAGTGCCAGTTCCATCCTGCTCGCCTCGCTCGACATCGCCCGCGCGGCGCTCGTGGATGGGCAGGACCGACTGGAAGCGGCCATCCGCTCGGCCGACGCCCTGCGGGCCGCCATCCGGAACGAGCCCGGGCTCGACGTCGTGTCGGATCATTTCGCCGACTTCGCCGGGATCGTTGACCACGACCCCCTGCACGTCTCCGTTGACGTCCGCGGCCTCGGAGTGGACGGGCACTACGTGCGGGAGGAGCTCATGCGGGTCGATGGCATCTTCACCGAGATCAGCACCGACTCCTGCATCGTCGCGATCATCGGTCCGGGACACACGCCCGATATCGACGGCATCATCGCGGCCCTTCGCCGCATCGGGCGTGAACACCGTCAGGAGCTGTCGAGCGGCGACGTCTCCGATGTCGCTGCCCTTGGCCTGCCCGCGACCGGCACAGCCGTCATGCGGCCCCGCGACGCCTACTTCGCCGCGAGCGAGGTGGTGAGCGCAGTGGATGCGATCGGCCGGGTTTCCGCGGACACCCTGTCGGCGTACCCGCCCGGAATCCCCAACCTGCTGCCGGGGGAGCTCATCACCAGGGAGACCGTCGACTTCCTGCAGCGGGTCGCCGGTATGCGCGGCGGCTATGTGCGGGGAGCCGCCGATGCAGAGGTGAAGACCCTCCGCGTCGTCAGCGAGCCGGCCGCGTGAGCACGGGCACCGGCTCTGCTGGGCCATCCGCCGGGAGGTCGTTGCAGGCGCCGCGGGCGGTCGTCATGGTGCGCCCGCACCATTTCACCCCCAATACCGAGACGGCGGCCGATAACAGCTTTCAGAGCGTACCTTCAGAGATTGACCGGGAGGAGCTTCGCGCTCGCGCGACCGAGGAGGTGACTGTCGCTGCCCTGACGCTTGAGGCGCACGGTATTCGGGTGCACCTCTTCGATGATTTCTCCGAGGAGACCCCCGACTCGGTGTTTCCCAATAACTGGTTCTCGACCCACCCCGGCGGCCATGTTGCCGTGTATCCCATGTTCGCCGCCAGCCGCAGGCGTGAGCGGCGGACCGACGTGCTCGAACTGCTCAAGACGAGCTATCGGGTGCAGGACATCATCGACTACTCCGGTCTTGAACAAGATGCCCTCTATCTGGAGGGCACCGGCGCACTCGTGCTGGACCACATCGAGCGGGTCGCCTATGTGGCGCGGTCGAACCGGGCTGACCCGGTGCTGCTCGAGCGATTCTGCACGAACTTCAACTACGAGCCGATGGTCTTCGATACCGCCGGGCCCGACGGCCGGCCGATTTACCACACGAACGTATTGATGACGATCGGAACCGACTTCGCCCTCGTCTGCTTTGCCATCATGACCGATCAAGCAAGGGCAGCGGAGATCCGTGAGCGGCTGGAGCAGACCGGGCGCACGGTAATCGCGCTCAGCGTCGAGCAGATCGAGCAGTTCGCCGGCAACGCCATCGAGCTGTCCTCCCCTGCCGGCAGGATCCTCGCGCTGAGTACAACCGCACTGGCCTCACTTACTCCTCAGCAGGTGGAGATCATCGGTGAGACTGTGACGCTGGTGCCATTGGCCGTGCCCACAATCGAGCTGGCCGGTGGTTCGGTTCGGTGCATGATCGCGGGAATTCATCTCTCTCCCCGGGGAGTTGCCGTCGCGTAGACGGCGCGCTCGATCAGGAAAAATCACTGCAGTTTTTGCATTGCGGCCTGGCCGACACCGAACTGCCCGAGACCGAACTGCCCGAGACCCGGACAATCGAGCCCCGGGCGTACTGACCGACCTCTCCGGCGACTGGCAGAGGTGTCGCGCCTGCCGTTCAGCAGGCAGGATTAGGTCTATGGACCTAGTTTTCGAGCACGAGACCCTCGGCCAGCGCGTTCTCTTCGGCACCGGTCTTGCCCGGCAGAACGTCGCTGCCGAGGTCGCCCGGCTGAAGGCTCGGCGGGTGATGGTGATCGCCGCGGGGCACGAGGCCTCGATCGCCCGTCGCGTCACGGCAGATATCAACGTGTTGTTGACCTATGACGACGTTGTGCAGCACGTGCCCGTCGTCAAAGCAGAAGAGGCCCGCTCCGTCGCGGTGGAGAACGAGGTTGATCTGCTGATTGCGATTGGGGGTGGGTCGACCACGGGCCTTGCCAAGGCGATTGCGCTGACCACGGGGATCCCCATCGTGGCGGTGCCCACGACCTATGCGGGTTCGGAGGCCACCAATGTGTGGGGGCTCACCGAGGCCGCGCGCAAGGTCACCGGCGTAGACCGCCGGGTGCTGCCCCGCACCGTGATCTACGACGCTGCCCTGACCTTCTCGCTTTCGTCTGAGTTGTCCGTCGCCTCAGGACTCAACGCCCTGGCGCACTGCATCGATTCACTCTGGGCACCTCGAGCCGACCCGATCAATCAGGCGCTCGCGGCCGAGGGTATCCGCGCCTTGGCCGCGGGCCTTCCTCTCGTGGCTGGCGACCCGACCGGGGTCCGAGGGCGGGAGCAGGCTCTTTACGGCGCGTATCTCGCCGCGGTCGCCTTCGCCTCGGCCGGCTCGGGACTGCATCATAAGATCTGTCACGTTCTTGGTGGAACGTACAACCTGCCCCATGCTCAGACCCACGCGGTCGTGTTGCCCTACGTATTGGCGTTCAACGCGCCGTTTGCCCGCGCGGCCGACGATCGGATCGCGCAGGCGCTGGGTTCAGCGACCGGGCTGGAAGGGTTGAATCGGCTGCGACATGCTCTCGACGCGCCCGTCGCCCTCCGCGACTACGGATTCGAGGAGTCCTCGATTCCCGAGGCGACAAGGCTGATCCTGGCTGTGGCGCCGGCGAGCAATCCGCGCGCAGTAACAGGGGAGAACCTGACCGCTCTGTTGAAAGCCGCCCACTCCGGGGCTGCGTCACGAGCCATTCTGGAGGACATTTCCTGATCTCTGAACCGCGACGAACAACGACGTTTCGTCCCCTCGATTTCCGCGGAGCAGACCGGGCAGGAGAGCTCTCTCGTAGAGCAGATGACCGCATCCAGGTTGCCCAAGCTGGTCACTCATATCTCCGGGCGGGAGGCCGGGTCTCTGACCTGCTTCGATATCGTGCTGGTGCCGAAGGCTTGGGAGAGCCCGGGCTACCAGGCCTCGAGCACGCTCGCGTAGTTGGCGATGCCCACGCCGCCCATGTTCTGCACCGCTGCCCGGCGAGGGGACGCGAGCTGCATGGCGCCCGCCGTGCCGGTGAGCTGCATAGCCGCCACGACGTGCTGGGAGACGCCGGTTGCGCCGACAGGATGCCCCTTGGCCTTCAGCCCACCCGAGACGTTGACGGGGAGACGGCCGTCTGTGAATACCCAGCCCTCCTGAATGGCCCGGGCGCCCTGGCCGTTGGGAACCAGACCGATGACCTCGTACATGATCAGCTCGGCAATGGTGAAGCAGTCGTGCACCTCGACGAAGTCCAGCTCGTCGAGTCCCGTTCCGGCCATCGACAGGGCTCGCTGCCAGGCGACGCGGGCAGCGGCGAACTCGGTCGAATCCCGGCGCGATGACGGCATGAAGTCGTTCGCGTGGCCGAAGCCGGCGAGACGCACCGGGTCCGTCGCGGCCCCGGCGTTGCGTTCGGTGCTCAGGATGACCGCTGCCGCACCATCCGAGACGGGGGAGCAGTCTGTGCGCCGCAGCGGATTCGCCACCATGGGGTTCTTCTCGCTCACGGTGCGGCAGAATTCCTCACCGAGGTCTTTGCGCAGCTGGGCGTAGGGGTTGTCGACGCCGTTCCGATGATTCTTGGCGGCGATCGAGCCGAGCACATCGGAGATCGGGCCGTAGCGTTCTTCATAGGCTAAGGCCACCGCTGCGAACAGGCCGGTGAAGCCGGTTGAGGAAGGGGTGCCCGCGGCGTCATAGTCGGCACCAAGCAGGGCTGCACCCACGATCTCCGGTGTGGCCTGGGTCATCTTTTCTGCCCCGATCACCAGCACCGTCTTCGCGGTGCCGGCCAAAAGGGACTTCACTCCCTGCTGAAAGGCGGCAGAGCCGGAGGCGCAGGCGTTCTCGACGCGGGTGGAGGGAACGTTGAGCAGCTTGTCGGAGACCTCGAGTGCGAGCGAGGAAGGAAAGGCCAACGGCATCATCCCGCTGTTGAACTGGCCGAGGTAGATCTCGTCGATCTGCCCGGCATCGATACCGGCGTTCGCAATCGCCTCCGTGGAGACCTGCACGATCAGGGATTCCAGCGTTTCGTCGGGCAGTTTGCCGAACCGGCTGTGTCCCCAGCCACCCAGCAGAATGTCTTTGCCGAACGTGTCTTTCAGGCTCATGCGAGGGTTTCCTCTTTCTGGTTCGTGTCGAGGTGTGTGCTGTCCAGAGCGACGGTGAACTCGGGCTCGGTGCCGCGGCGGATCTCCTCGAGCTCCATGCCTGGGGCGAGCCGGGTGAGAACCAACGCTTTTTCGACGATATCGAAGACGGCGAGATCGGTGATGATGCGATCGACTACCGCCAGCCCGGTCAGCGGAAGGCTGCACTCACTGACGATCTTGTAGGAGCCGTCCTTGGCGAGGTGCTCGGTGAGCACTATCACGCGGGGGGTGCCTGCCACGAGGTCCATGGCGCCGCCCATGCCCTTGACCATCTTTCCCGGGATCGTCCAATTGGCGAGATCCCCGGTGCCGGAGACCTGCATTGCGCCCAGGACGGCTACCTTCACGTGTCCGCCGCGGATCATGCCGAATGAGGCCGCGGAGTCGAAGATGCTGCCGCCGGGAAGGATGGTGACCGTCTGCTTGCCGGCATTGATCAGGTCGGCGTCTTCCTCGCCCTCGAAAGGGAAGGGCCCCATGCCGAGCAGGCCGTTCTCGCTCTGCAGGGTGACGTTGATGCCCTCCGGCAGGTTGTTCGCCACGAGCGTGGGGATGCCGATTCCCAGATTTACGTAATCGCCGTCGGCGAGCTCCGATGCCGCGATCGCGGCCATTTCGTCTCGGGTCCAAGCCATGATTCTCTCCTTCTCGTCTCAGGTCAGACCGTGCCGGCCAGCATGGGATGCTGGCGCACGGTGCGCTGTTCGATGTCCTTGATGCGATCGGTGGCCGCGACCAGTCGCTGCACGAAGACTCCCGGGGTCACGACGTGATTTGGGTCTATTTCCCCCGGCTTGACGATGTGTTCGGCCTCGACGACGGTCACTCTGCCCGCGGTCGCCACCACCGGGTTGAAGTTGCGGGCGGTGAAGCTATAGATGAGGTTCCCCTCGGTATCGGCGGTGTGTGCATGCACCAGGGCAAGATCCGTGACGATGCCGCGCTCTTGCACATAGGTGACCCCGTCGAAATCGGCGTGTGGTTTGCCCTCGGCGATCAGCGTGCCGACCCCGGTTTTGGTGAAGAAGGCCGGGATGCCCGCGCCGCCGGCACGCAGCCGCTCGGCGAGGGTGCCCTGTGGGCTGAATTCCACCTCGAGGGCGCCGGAGAGGAACTGGGTGGCGAAGAGCTTGTTCTCACCGACATAAGAGGCGATGACGCGTGCGACCTGACCGGCCTCGATCAGTACGCCGAGACCTTTGCCGTCGATTCCCATGTTGTTTGAGACGATGGTGAGCCCGGTTACCCCGGAGTTGCGGACCGCGTCGATGAGGTCGGCGGGTATCCCGCTGAGCCCAAAGCCCCCGACGGCAATGGTCATGTCGTTCACGAGCACGTCTTCAAGCGCTGCGCGAGCACTCGATTGCAGCTTCGACATAGGACTCCTCGTTGAGCGGTTATTCCATAATGTGGACTATTTTGTCTCTCTTCACCCTAGAGCGAGTTATTTCTTGCTGTCAATTACATTTAGAGGCACGTTTTAGCGACTATTCCACAAGATGGACACGATCGGCGGTAAGTCCATATAGTGGAGAAATGACAAATATTCCGGTGCAGGGAGCCCAGGTGGTGTCGCGGGTAGCGGCGCTGCTCAGACTCGTGGGGCGCAGCCCCGGTGGGAGTGCCGTCGCCGAACTCGTGCGGGACTCGGGCCTCACCCGGCCCACCGTGCACCGGCTGCTCGCCTCCCTCGCTTCGGAAGGACTGATGGAGCGGGAGGAGATCGGCGGCCGGTGGTTCCTCGGCCCCGAGATCCAGGTCTTGGGAGCCGTGGCGGCCGGGCGCTTCCCCCTCGAGGGAATCGTTCAGCCGAGCCTGCGGCGACTGGCGGATGCGACGGGGGAGAGCGCGTTCTTCTCCATCCGGCGGGGGAACGAGACCGTCTGCCTCATGCGCGAGGAGGGCAGCTTTCCGGTGCGTTCATTTGTGCTCTTCGAGGGGGTCAG
>JBBATW010000004.1:0-87389 GCA_040398585.1 Agreia sp. | reverse complement strand
GACCGTCAGGAACTGCTCGGGCGGCTCCTCCTGGAGGAGGCCCACCGCATCACGAACCAACTCGCCACCGGGCCCTAGCCCGTCTCCAAACCGGACCACGCGTGTTCAGCTCTCGTCGATCCCATAGGCCTTGAGCTTGCGATAGAGCGAAGACCTGGCAATGCCGAGTGCCGAGGCCGCGTGAACCCGGTTTCCATCCGCGTTGCTCAGGGCAGCCACGATCATGTCGCGCTCGATCGACTCCAGCGTCGACAGTGCCCGTTGAGCGCCGTGCCGCACGAAAGAGGGCAGATCCTCCGCCTGAATGTCACCGACGGGGCGGGTGCAGAGCGCCACCTCGAGAGCGTCGGTGAGCTGGCGGATGTTGCCGGGCCAGCTGTACCCGGCGACCGCGCGCAAGGCTCCGGGGGTGAGACGGGCCCGGCGGTGACCGCTGATGGGGCCGAGGCCCGCCAGGACGCGCAGGACGACGGCGGGAAGATCCTCCATCCGGTGGCGGAGCGGCGGAACGGTCACGGCCCGATCGAAATGGGTCAGGAGTTCCCGAAAGCTCTCCTTCGACAGCAGGTTGGCATCGGACACGGTGGCGGCGACGGGCGTGGTCCCGTCGTACGCGGCGATCGCCAGAAGGCAACTCTTCACGTCAGCCACTCCGGCACCGTCGAGCCGGTCGATATTGGTGAAGGCGAAGAGCGTGCGCGTCGACGACTCGCGGAGATGGGCCTTGACCGCCCCCAATCGAGGAGCGGTGCCTGGCACCGAGTCGAAGACCAGGAACTGCGCGTTCGGCGTCAGCCGGGCGAAGATGTCTTGAACCAGGGTGAGCTTGCCGCATCCGGTCTCACCCATGATCAGAAGAGGCTGATTCTCGGTCAGCGCCTCGGTGATTCCGACCTGGGCCCGCTTCAGCAGCGGGGACACCCCGTCGACGTGGGCGATGGCTGACGATGCCGGCCGCGCGGTCACACCGGCCAGGGGAATCACACCGGCCAGGGGAATCACACCGGCCAGGGGAATCACGACGACGGGCGGCCTGGCTCGAACGGGCACGGCGTCTGAGATCAGAGTGACGGCCACGATGATGCCGGCAGGGTCAACTCCTGCCGTGATCCGGCATCCTTTGAGGTGCACCACCTTGCCGGAGGCCAGCTCGATCTCGTCCACGGGATTTGCCTGGCCCATCATCAGGTAGCGGGCATGCTCCTGGATGCTCCATTGCTCGGCCGGGTCGAACAGCATCTGGGCGACGGCGTTGCTCATCGCGACGGTTCCGCCGACCGCCATAACCGCGCCGCGCTTTCGCGCGTCTTGGCGGACGAAGGCCTCGAACAGGGCCTGCTGGCACCGGCTTCGATCGAGCAGGAGGTTGTGCTCAATGTCCCTTGCGGCACTTCTGACGAGGGAGTGCATCAAGGGGCTGGAGTATTCGCTCAGGCAGCTGATGTCGAGCACTCCTTCGACCCTTCCTGTCAGGGGGTCCCGAATCGGGCTGCCCGCGCAGGCGAAGTCTTGAAGCTCCTCGTGAAAGTGTTCCGCCCCGACGATGAACAGCGGCCTGCCTGATTCAAAAACAGTGCCGATCCCGTTTGTGCCGACTGATTCCTCGCCGTAGTTGAAGCCCGGGGAGAGAGAGACCCGGTCGAGCATCGCCCCGATCGAGCGATCATTCTCCGAGCGGCGAAGGATTCGAGCTTTGCTGTCACAGAGCACGATGCTCATCGGCCAGCCGGCCATCTCGTCGCTGAGTCTGGCCATGACCGGCTGGGAACAGCGAACGAGACGCCCCGACAGGTCGAGGTCGTCATGGTAGACGGCATGCGAGGTGGAAGGATCGACGCCGGCCGAAAGCGATCGTTGCCAGGAGGCCGACACGACATCGGAGACGTCCGAAACCGTGGCGCCGTCGAGGGCTCTGCCTGAGCTGAGGAAATCTGCTCGAGCGTGGGCAATGCGTGTACGCCTGGCGGCAAGCTCCTTCATGCGGACTCCCTTGTCTACTCAAAGATCATGCACCTTGAGGCTGGGAGTCGAAAGGGGGCTGGCTGTCCCAATGTCGGACAGGCCGACGAGCCGGGTGAGGTTCAGTCTGAAACCTGTGGCCGGGACGCGGCCCCGATGGCCCCAACGAACATCCAACGCAAAGGAGCGCTCATGGAACGGTTGATCAACATCGACAACGGCGGCACACTCACGGACATCGTCGTCGGCAGCGGCTCGGACTTCACCTTCACGAAGACCCTGACCACGCCGGCAGACCTGTCCCAGTGCCTCTTCGACGCGATGACAAAGGCGTCGATACTGATCTACGGCGAGACCGACCTGGCCGGCCTGCTGCACTCGACCCGGCACATCCGCTATTCGTCGACGCAGGGCACGAATGCCCTTGTCGAGCGAAAGGGACCCCTGATCGGTCTCATCTCCGACGACTCGGGACTGGCCGACGCCCTTCGTGCCACGAGCGACTCGCAGTCCCTCTTCGACGACCTGGTCGGCACCCGCATCGCCATCGTCACGGAGAAGGCAACCGACGAGGAATTGGCCAGCGATCTGGTCGCCGCCATCAACCGGTTGACCACCGCGGGCGCCGAGCGCCTCATCGTCTCGGCCGAGAGCCTGGAGCGGGAGAAGCACTACAAGCGGGTCATGCTGAAGAACTTTCCCCGACACCTGCTCGGCTCGGTACCCATTCTGTTTTCGCGGGAGTTCGCCGCGGACACGTCCCGCACGCGCCAGATCTGGTCGGGAATCTTGAACTCGTACCTGCACCCCACCGTCGAGCGATTCCTGTACAGCGCCGAACACCGCCTCCGGGCCTACAGGGTGAAGAACCCGCTGCTGATCTACCGCAACGACGGTGCGTCCTCCCGGGTGGCCAAGTCGGTGGCACTGAAGACGTATTCCTCCGGACCGCGCGGCGGCCTCGAGGGAACGAGGGCGATCGCCGAGGCCTACGGGTTGGCAAACGTGCTGATGATCGATGTCGGCGGCACCACGACGGATGTCGGCGTCGTCGCGAACTCCACGATCTCCGTGGACCGCCGCGGCTCGGTCAAATGCGTCGGTATCTCCTACGAGATGAGCAACGTGCACTCGACTGGCATCGGCGGCAGTTCGATCATCGCCGTGCGAGACGGTCAGATCGTCGTGGGGCCGGAGAGCGTAGGAGCTGCCCCCGGCCCGGCCTGCTTCGGCTTCGGCGGCACCCAGGCCACCATCACCGATGTGAACCTGCTGCTCGGCGTGCTGGACCCGGCGACGTATCTCAACGGCGAGATGGCGCTGGATGCCGACCGTTCACGGGCGGTCATCATGAAGACGATCGCCGAGCCGCTCGGCATCTCGCTTGAAGAGGCCCTGATCAAAATGGAGGACACCTACTCCGAGCAGATGGCAGCCTCGTTCTCTGCGTTTGTGGCGCCGGGCGTTGAAACGACTCTCGCAGCCTTCGGTGGCGGTGGGCCGATGAGTGCCTGCAGCGCCGCTCGGATCGCCGGCGTGCGCAACGTTTTGGTTCCCCGGCTGGCCGCGGTGTTCTCGGCCTATGGCATTAGTTTCTCCGATATCGCCCAGTCATATGAGACCCACATCACGGGGTTCACCCCTGAGGCCATCGAGGCGGTGAGGGCCAAGATGATCTCGGATGCCGGCCGGGACATGTTTCAGGAGGGGCACGAGATCGAAGACTGCGAACTCGTGTGGACCACCGTCGTCGAGGACTCTGACACCATCCTGAACCTCAAGGCGATCTTCCGACTGCCGAGGCCCTCGATCGCCGGCGGGCGGGCGGCGGCCAAGACTCCCGCAGTCTCAGCCGGGGTGCGTTTCATTCGCAGCGGAACCGGGACAGTCGATGCCGTTCCCGTCTTCGTTCTGGCCGATCAGGCTGCGGGAGCATCAGCCGCGGGTCCCGCGATCGTCGAGGGGCCGTTCTTCACTGCCCGAGTTCCCGGCGGCTGGGAACTGGACGTGTCAGTGGCGGGAGACCTGCTGCTTACGGACGTCCAGCCGGCCACCACCACATGATCTCCCGTTTCATCACCCTGTTCGATTCCCAAGAAAGGTAAAAACAAATGCGAGTCCCCATGACGGAATACCTATTCATCGATCTCGACACCGAGCGCTGGATCTGCCGGGTGTGTGCCCACGACTTTGGCGATGCCCGAGGCAACTACAAGGAGGGCACGCTCGTCTACGACCGTGACCCGCGCGAGATCCACCCGCCCGTGATCGACCCGGAGAAGTATGAGTTCACCTTCTCGCCCGACCCCCTCTTCTGCCGGATCCTGGAGTTCTACTGCCCGAGCTGCGGCACGCAGATCGAAGCCGAGTACCTTCCGCCGGGGCATCCGCCAACGGTCGACATGCTCTGGGACATCGACTCCCTGAAGGCGAAGTGGGCCGAGTCCGGGCTGAACCCCGAGGACGCCGTCAACTACGGTCCCGGAGAGAACGCAGTCGCCGACCTCAGCGCACGGTTCGACACCACCGCCACCTCATCAGGCCACGCTCACTCACACCGCACAGAACGGAACTGATAATGAAGAGAATCTCTGTCGACATCGGTGGCACATTCAGCGACTGCTTCTTTGTCTGGGATGACATCTATATCGAGTCCAAGGCGCTGACGACCCACCACAACCTGGCCCTCGGCTTCAACGAGGCGCTGGACCGGGCGTGCGAGCGCGCCGGCATCACCCGGGAGATCGCGCTTCGCGAGGTCGACTCCGTGCGCTACGCAACGACTCTGGGCACGAACGCCCTGATCGAGGGTAAGGGTCCCCGGGTCGCGGCCATCGTCACGCACGGCTTCGAGGACACCATTCCGTTGTCACGGGGACGTGGCTACGGCGAGGGTCTCGACGGTGTCAAGCAGGGCGACATGGCCGATGCCCAGCGCCCGGATCCGCTGGTACCCCGCCGGCTCATCCGCTCGGTCAAGGAGCGAATCGACTCGGTCGGGGAGGTGCTCGTGCCTCTCGTATACGAGGACGTGCGTCAGATGGTGCGCGAGCTCGTCGACAACGGGGCTGAGGCCATCGTTGTGGCCCTCACCAATGCGACAGAGAACTCGGTTCATGAGGACAGAATTCTTGAGATCATCCTCGATGAGTACCCGACGCATGAGCTCGGTTCGATCCCGGTGCTGCTCAGCAGCCAGGTCTCGGGACGAAAGGGCGAGTACGTCCGGGCGATGGCGACCATAGTCGACGCGTTCCTGCATCAGACGATGTTCTTCGCGCTGAACCAACTCTCCAGCAACCTGAGGGATTCGGGCTATACCAAGCCCATGCTGGTCATCCACAACTCGGGCGGCATGGCCCAGCCGAACTCCACGGATGCACTTCAGACGATCCACTCAGGCCCCATCGCCGGCGTCGGAGCGGCCCAGCACCTGTCCGAGTCCACGGGTCTCGGTGATGTCGTATCGATGGACATGGGTGGAACCTCCTTTGATATCGGCCTGGTGCCGGAGGGCGGGGTCAGGCACTACGATTTTCAGCCGACGATCGGTCGTTGGTTGGTGTCGGCTCCCATGATCCATCTGAACACGCTGGGTGCCGGCGGAGGCTCCATCGCCGCCTTCAATCGCATCCACCACGCGATTCAGATCGGCCCTGAGTCCGCCGGCAGCGACCCTGGTCCCGCGTGCTACGACCGCGGAGGACTTCGTCCCACGGTGACCGACGCCGACCTGGTGCTCGGCTACCTCGACCCGGAGAACTACGCGAACGGCCACATCAAGCTGAACAGGAAGCGCTCGATCTACGTCATCGAGGAGACCCTCTCCGATGAGCTTGATATGGACGCAATCGAGGTCGCCAAGGTCATCAAGAAAACGGTCGATGAGCAGATGGCGATCGGAATTGAAAAGGAACTCCGCAGTCGCGGCGGACTGATCGAGGACTACACGATGCTGGCCTACGGCGGGAATGGTCCGTTGCACGCCTGCGGCATCGCGACCAGCGCGGGTATCACGAAGATCCTCTTCCCGCCGTTCGCCTCGGTGTTCTCGGCCCTGGGCGCCGGCAACATGCGGCCATTGCACATCCATGAGCGCAGCACTCGAATCGTGCTCTATGAGGCGATCAAGCGCAGCCTGTACTCGGAGTACAGCACGCTGAACACCTACATTGCGGAACTCGAGGCCAAGGGTGCCGAGGACCTTGTTCGCCAGGGCTATGACCGAGAAGATGTGAAGTATCGCCTCGAGATGGACATGCGCTACGGCAATCAGCTTGTGACCACGGCGGTTTCGTTCGACCTCAACCGGGTCACTGGCGTGGCCGACGTGCTGCACCTGATCAAGACGTTCTCCGAGATCTTTGGCGAGCGATATGGCGAAGGAACCCAGGCGCCCGAGGCCGGCATTCGGGTGCAGACGGTTCGCGTCGCCTCGTTCATCGAGGGGGAGGTTGTGAAGTTCGACTCCATCGACGTGGGCGGCGACAAGCGCACGCCCGAACCCGTGTCTACCCGGCCGGTGCACTTCACCGGGCTCGCCGGCGCGGTCGACACCCCGGTGTACGACGCGGAGTCGCTCCGCCACGACTGTGTGATCCACGGTCCGGCGATCGTCACGACCGAGAACACGACGTACTTGGTCGAACCAGGCTGGCGTCTCGAGCCGACAGTGCAGGGCGCCGTATGGCTACTCAGCGACTGAGCAACGAGCGCAAGGTTTCCACCAACTTTCACGACGTTACGATCCAAGGAGATTGAGACAGATGACACTGATCAGCGAAAAATTCGACGCGACCGACGACGGCACAGAGACCCAGCTCCTCTCGGAGCAGGAGCAGCAGTGGGTCGACAAGTTCATGGACGAGACGACCCTCTTTCTGGGCCCCGACCCGGCCATCATGCGCCACCACGAGATCATGCCACGTACCCCGTACGAGCAACAGTGCATCGACGAGGGAATCGACCCGATCGAGGTCGACCGCATCAGAAAGCGCCTCGCGGGCGCCCTCGATGAGGCCTTTGAGATGTGCGAGAGCATGGGAGCTGCCCCCGGCGCCAAGTGGGCCGACCTGTCCTGCGCCGTGTACACGGCCGAGGGCGACGTCACCTACCTCTCCAATCGCGGCGTCATTGCCTTTTCCGCGGTGCTGCACCATCCCATCCGCTACATCATGAAGAACTGGAAGGACGAACCAACCGTGGGCATCAACCCGGGCGACGGGTTCTTCCACAACGACTCGCGCTTCGGCATGGTGCACAACACCGACCAGTCGATGCTGGTTCCCGTCATCCGCGGCGGCCACATCATCGCCTGGGTCGGCGCGACCATTCACGAGGGTGAGAACGGCGCCTGTGAACCGGGTGGCATGCCGTCCGGATCGGAGACCCCGTTCGACGACGGGCTCAGGGCCTCGCCGATCAAGATCGTCGAGAGGGGACTGTTGCGCAGGGACCTTCTGACATTCCTGCAGCACTCGACCCGCGACCCGAAGCTGATGCTCGCCGATATCAAGGTCAAGATGGGCGCCGTTCGGCGCATCATGGAGACCGTCGACCGCCTCATCGATGAGGTCGGCCAGGAAACGTTCGTGGCGTCTCTCCGGATGACGGTGGAGGACGTTGAGACCGAGGTGCGCCGCCGGATCGGCGAGCTGCCGGACGGCACTGTCACCTTCAACCAGTTCGTCGACTCCACGCTGAAGGAGAACATCCTTATCAAGTTCGCCTGCAAGATCACGGTCAAGGGCGAACGCCTGATCGTCGACCTGACGGGCACCGGGCCTGAGATCCTGAACCGGGCCATCAACTCCCCTCTCGCCTCCACCAAGGCGTTCATGGCCCAGGCTATCTTGAGCTACTGGTGGCCCGACCTGCCCCGTTCCACCGGTGCCCTCAGCCCCATCGAGGTCATCACCGAGGAACACAGCTGGGCGGATGCTGGCTACGACGCCCCGGTGGGTCAGTCGCTGCAGGCCTCGTTCCGCGGGTTCTCAGCTCTCCAGACGGCTTTCGCCAAGATGCAGTTCTCGGCGCCCATCAAGTACTCCAACGTGGTGGCGCCCTGGTTCAACCAGATCAACGACTTCCTCTGGGGAGGCACGACGCAGAATGGCGAGCAGGTCGGAAACCTGTGCGCAGACCTGAACGGCATGGGCGGCGGAGCGAAGGCATTCCGTGATGGTGAGGATGCTGTGGCGCCCCTGTTCTGTGCCATGGCCGACATCGGCGAGCAGGAGGTAATGGAAGAGGAGGTCCCCTTCCTGCAGCTCGTCAGCAAGCGCATCGTTCGGGACAACCAGGGCTTCGGCAAGTACCGCGGCGGCATGGGCTACGAAATGATCGTTGCCTCACGGGGCACGCCCAACTGGGGCTTCATGACGGTGACCAGCGGATCGAAGTTCTCCTCGGTTCCCGGCATGTTCGGAGGCTACGGCTGCCCCGTCTACCCCCTGGCGATCGTGAAGGGCATCAACATCTACGACATCATCAAAAAGGATCCGACCCAGTTCGACCTCTCGATGGAGCGCGTGATGAATGAGCAGCCCTTCGCCGGCGGAGAGTACCAGTCGGCTCACATGGGACTGCAGTTCGATGTGGCCAAGGAGGGCGAGCTCTACATGATCGCCCAGGGCGCCGGCGGCGGCTACGGCGACGTGCTCGAGCGCGACCCCGAGCTCGTGGTCACCGATCTGGAGCTTGACCGCATCTCGGCGCAGATCGCCACGGAGATGTACGGCGTCATCTGGGAGCCCGGCACCTACGTGGTTCACGAGGAGGCGACCCGCCGGTTACGGGCAGACATGCGCCGTGCCCGGATCTCCCGCGGCACCCCCTACAAGGAGTTCGTGGCAAAGTTCGTCACCGAGGAGCCGCCGGCAGACCTGCTCTACTTCGGCTCGTGGGGCCAGGACGACGACGAGGAATTGCTTGCGACCCACTGGGGCGGCTTGGAGCCCGAGCGGGTGAAGGGCAAGCTCAACGAGCTGCCCCTCGTCATGATCCCCGACCGCCGAGTGCTGAAGATCAGCCGCCTCGAGGCGAGGGTGCTGGAGCTTGAGCAGAAGTACGGCGAAGTAGTCATTCACAAGTCCTAATCAGCACGCTGTTCTCGGGTGTCGTCCACGGTCGTCGGACGGCACCCGGGAATTCCCCATCTCCTCTCAGACCAACTCTCTTTTCTCTAGCCAGGAGCCCACCGTGACAACAGCAGTCTCGCTCGCCGAGGTCATTCGCGAACCGTCGACCGGACGCACCCGCGCAGTCGTCCTGGACTTTCATGACTACGCCCAGACGGTCTTTCTCAAGGGTCGCCCGGCGCCCTGGGGCGAGGCAATGGCATACTCGAACTTTCTGGGTCAGGCGCAGGGCGTACTCAAGTCGGATGCCCTCATCCTTCCCCTGGACAGGTTCTATGGCGAGATTCTTCTGCAGAGTCCCGACCTGCGCGTGGCCATGGGCGCAAAGAGTCGCACGGGCTACGCACTTCGAGCGCTGTTGGCGGACGTAAATGCGACGACCCGGGCCGTCGACTTCGTCTCGACCTTCGTCAAGACCCAGCGCTCACCCGTCGTGCTCCAGCTGTCCTCGCCGTTCCGATGGCTCGCTGACACCCACGCCATGGTCGGAGGCGAACCTGAGCTTGACGGTGACAACGCCGAGAACGCCTCGATTTACGTGGCGGACCTGCTGAGGGGCTTTGCCGCGCTTCCGCTGGCCGGCATCCTGTTGGACGACCGGACTCAGCCCGAGACAGCATCCCGGCTCACCGTGGGCTTGGACTCCTACTCTCCCGTCGCCAATGTCACCGACCACTACGGCTGGACGCTGGCGATGAGAGGCCACGGCGGCATCACGCTGGCAGGCAGCAGCCTCGTGGGCGAGCCCATCCCGGCCGGCTTCTGGGCAGGCGATGCCGCCGTCTCGCCGGGGTTGCCGCAGGGAGATTTCCTGATCGGCGAAATTCCAACCGAGGCCGTCCCGGAGACCGTGATGAGCCGGATCGCCGGGATGGGAGGCTAGTGGCGACTGCCGCCTGCTCACAAGGCGCGATCCGCCGGGTGAAGCTGCTGCTGCCGCGCACGACACACTTCTTCATGTCGCGATCGATGTAGGCATCCGTCGTTGGCGTAGCGAGACCGCGAAGCCGGTTCGGGAATTCCCTGTCGACCGGTGGGCGGCGGCTTTTCGCGTGGCGCACTGGCAGACGGTCAGGAATCCTCTGTAGGCTCGACCGCGAAGAATATCGTTTCTGTCTGAGCTCGAGAGGACGCCCGGATGTCTGACAGCCCGCTGTCCGTGTCACCGTACGACGTCTTGGGTGTGAGCTCGAACGTCGGTCAGGACGAGCTTCGCAGGGCCTACCGTCGGCTGCTCCGCGAGACCCATCCGGACACCGGTGGCTCTGCAGAGCGCTTCAACGCGGTCCAGGTGGCTTGGGAACGGGTCGGTGATACCGAGAGTCGGGCATCCTACGATCGCGGTGCGCCGCGCCGGGATTCCTCACCCTATACCTCAGGTGCTTCAGCGGCCTCAGGGTCCTCTGCGGCAGGGCCGTCGGGCTCACCGTTCGCGGCCCGGCCACCGAGCCCGGCGGGTTCCGAGCTCCGGGCCAGGTCATACGGCCACCCGGGCGGGCGAGCTCGGGAGGGCTACCTCGAACTCCTGCGCGAATGGGCAGGCCGGGGAACAGAGATCGCCGACCCGTACGATCCCGTTTTCGTCCGTTCCGCTCCACGTGAGATACGCCATCTTCTCGCCGAGGCCCTCGCAGAGGAAGCCACGGCGCGTATTATCTCCGGGCTCGGTATGGGCTTCACCATCTGGAACTGTGTCGCGACCAACTCGCCCGACTACTCGATCGATCACATCGTGCTCGGACCTGCGGGGCTGTTCGCCATTCGATCAGAGGATTGGGGCGGGCCGGTAAGACTGCTCAAAGGCGAGGTCGTCGGTGAGGCGATCTCAGCCCAGGATGCCCCGATTCACGACCTGCACCGATACGCGAAGAAACTTGCTCGCTCGCTCGGGGTTCGCTTCACCGCGGTCGCCGTGGTCGTGCCCGACGAGGCTCTGGCCGAACCGATGCAGATGGTTGAGCGCGGCCGGTACGCAGGCTCCGTCGTGATCCGGCGCTCCGTCTTGCCGCAACTTGTTCGCGTAGGTCCTGGCTCGGCCGGGATCAGTGTCGGAGACGTGTTTGAAGTACGCACGCGGCTACAGAACGGCATTCGCTTCGCCTAGCGGTTGAGCGGATGCCGCACGACGAAAGGACTCCCGGGATGGGCGATGAAAAAGACGCTGTACCCCGCGTAGACGTCGGGTTCCGCATTTTCGACAGCCCGATTGGAGATTTGCTCGTGGCGGCCTCGGATCGCGGCCTCGTCAGGATCGCCTTTGAGATTGAGGACCTCGAGTCCGTCATTCTCGGGCTCGGCATGCATGGGCCCGTGGCACTCAAAGAATCGGATGACAGGCTGAATGCCGCCGAGCGGCAGCTGGGCGAGTATTTCACCGGCTCTCGTACCGCTTTCGATCTCCCGCTGGATAAGCGGCTGTCCCGAGGATTCCGGTCGGACGTGCTGAGGCACCTGACCGAGATACCCTACGGCGAGACCGAGAGTTACGGTGACGTTGCTGCTGCAGTGGGTCGGCCCCGCGCCTCCCGCGCCGTTGGAACGGCGTGTGCCACGAACCTGTGGCCGATCGTTGTGCCGTGCCACCGGGTCGTTCGCTCCGACGGTTCCATCGGCAGCTACCTGGCCGGCCCCACCGCGAAACTACTGCTTCTCGATCTAGAGCGCGCGGCCTAGCTCGTCCAGCGGCCCGTCGGCACGTCGTGTCCTGCCGGCATCAACCCTGGCTGACGATCTCCGAGACGAGTTCTTCGATAGATGCCTCGTCGAGCACTATTCCGGCACGAGAAAACCGCTGGCTCACGAGAGCGGCAACGTCTTCCCGGCCGAGGCCGGTGGACGCTTCTGTGACCCCGTCGACGATCGCGGCGATCGCTTCTTCCAGGTTTGAGTCATCGTCGAGGCCGACTTCGTCGGTGGTGTCATTGGAATCGGTGGCCATATTCGATTCTTTCATCTGATCGCCTCAGAACGACAGATGAGGAGAGCAATCAATCTGCCGCGCGGGCAGAATCTGAGGTAGGCCCGTAGCCGCGGAGCGCGTCCAACTCGCGCCGTTCCCGCTTCGTGGGGCGCCCGGCACCGCGGTCACGGACGGCGACCACAGCCACCTCCTCACGGGGCGGGGGAGGGGGAGTGCTGTCGAGCAGGCATTCGGCAGCGACGATTGCGCTGACCCGCTTCACAACCAGACGCTTCACGGTCACGATCCGGGTGAGCTCCGGTCCCCGCACCCGGATTTCATCGCCGATGCGCACCGATTGGGCAGCCTTCACCTTCTCGCCGTTGACGGTGACGTGACCTGCTCGGCAGGCTGCGGTGGCCGCAGACCGGGTTTTGAGCAGGCGCACAGACCAGATCCAGCTGTCGATGCGCGCCGTCGTGACAGGAACCATGTTTCGACTCTAGACGTGGATGCCGATGGTGGCGTGTTTCCGCCGCCAGGCTCCCCGCGAAACCGCCCTATGCCAGAACGCTCGCAAGGCTCGAGTGCGCGCGCTCGGGGAACGCTGCCGACACATCGTCATTGGTGATGGCTCCTGCCGACGTGTTCAGCCCCGGTGCCAGGCTGTAGTCCGAGCGAAGCGCGGCGAGCCAGCCCTTATCGGCCAGCGCGAGAACATAGGGCAGGGTGACGTTGGTGAGGGCGGCGGTCGACGTTACCGGGACCGCGCCCGGCATGTTGGCGACGCAGTAGAAAAGGGCGCCACCGACCGTGAATGTCGGTTCGTCATGGGTCGTGGGGCGGGAGTCCTGGAAGCAGCCACCCTGATCGATTGCGATGTCCACGAGGACAGTGCCCGGTCGCAGGCGGGAGACGAGCTCGGAGGAGATGAGGCGCGGTGCCTTGGCGCCGGGAACGAGCACGGCGCCTATGATCAGGTCGGCCTCCAGGGCTACCCGTTCGATGGCGTAGGCGCTGGAGGCAACCGTGGTGACCTGGCTGCCGTAGATCCGGTCGAGCTCCCGCAGGCGGGGTATCGACAGGTCTAGGACGGTCACTCCCATGCCGATGGCCAGTGCCTGGCGAAGGGCGTTCTCCCCGGCGCTGCCGCCGCCGAGGATCATGGCTTTGGCAGCCGGGACGCCGGGGACGCCACTGGCGAGAATCCCACGCCCGCCCTGGCTGCGCTGCAGATGGTAGATCCCGGCGTGCACGGCAAGGCGACCGGCGATCTCGCTCATCGGGGCCAGAAGGGGTAGCGCGTGATCCGCAGTCTGGACCGTCTCGTAGGCGATTGCGGTCGTCTGCGAGGCGAGTAGCGCATCCGTCAGATGCTCATCTGCGGCGAGATGCAGATAAGTGAAGATCACGAGGTCGCGGCGCAGGCGGTGGTACTCGCTGGCGACGGGCTCCTTGACCTTCAGGAGCAGCTCGGCCAGGTTCCAGACCTCATCGACCGTCGAGATGGTGGCGCCCGCGGCGGCGTACTCGTCGTCGGTGATTGCCGAGCCCAGGCCGGCACCGGACTCTACGAAGACCTGATGGCCGTGGCGGCTGAGCTCGAAGACCCCGGTTGGAGTGATGGCCACCCGGTACTCGTTGTTCTTGACCTCGGCGGGAATTCCTACTCGCATTGATGTGATCCGTTTCTCGGCAAAAGGGTCCGACACTATCGCTGGGCCTCGTCGTGAATATTAGGACGATGTTCGGTATCGTTGTCACATATCTGATTAATTGCGCATAGAAAGCTAGAATCATGACGATAAATTCGGGTAAACCTCGATTATCTGCTGCTGTGCAGAATATTGTGCAGGTCGATGAGATCGACGAGGCTATCCTTTTCGAGCTCAGTCGAAACGCCCGCATCGCCAACAACGCTTTGGCTGCGATCGTGGGAGTCGCCCCGTCTACGTGTCTCGCCCGGGTCAAGGCGCTGGAGGCGACGGGGGTGATCATCGGCTACCGCGCCGAGATAGACCTGAAAAAGATCGGTTTCCCGGTGGATGCCCTGATCTCGGTGCGCATCAACAGCCATGCCCGGGCCGAGATGCGGGCGTTTGCGAGACGGATGGTCTCGCTGCCCAATGTGCAGGGAGTGTTCTTCCTCGCCGGTGACAAAGACTTTCTCGTGCACGTAGTCTGTGCCTCCACCGATCAGCTTCGAGACTTCGTCGCCGTGGAGTTGAACACCGACCCCGTCGTCTCGCATACACAGACGAATCTCGTCTTCGAGCACCTGTCCGCGTCGGGTTAGATCGGGTCGTCCGGCAGATATTCGTGGGGCTGCCCGCCTTGACGGCAACAGCCGTCGTCACAGAGACTTGCCAGCACATCCGTGCGCCTGTCGAAGCGGCGTCTATCGAACCTGAGGTGCGACCATGACGCCCGAGAACAGCGCCGGCAACGAAGCCGGCTCACCCACAGCTGACGAGTTCATCGCTCTTGTGACCGATGAGGCGACCTTTCTGGCATGGAATCCCAAGCCGATCGAATCTCTGCTGACCGGTGAAGGGCGAATCCGTGGTGTCCGCGTGGCGATCATCGCGGGTGAATCCGCAGGCTTTCAAGGCCCCGAGGGAAGTGCCGTCGCCGACAGGATCGTGGCGGCGATCGAGCAGGCGAGCATGAAGGGTCTTCCGCTGCTGGTCTGCCCTTGGCCACGGGGTATCGAGGAAAAGGAGGGCGAGCCCGCATTCCTTGCGACGGTGAGAATAGTGGCGGCGATTGCCCGGCATCGAGCCCAGCGTCTGCCGATGATCGCCTATCTCCGGCAGGGGAGTGCCCCCGCTCTCCAGCCATCTTGGAGTTCGCTGGCACAGTTCACCTTCATCGAGCCGAGCCCATCGGTTACGACTACCGGTCCCGCTGGAGTGGACGGCCCCCCGGGCGCTGCCGGCCACGATGGTCAGGCTTCCGGCGTCAGCGAGAATATCGACGGTGCCCTGGGAACCGACGGTCAGGTCGGAATGCAGCAACTTCCCGACACTCTCGAACGGGTGCTGGCACTCTTGCGTGGTCGGCGCGCCGACGAGCCGACCTCGCACAGCGAGAGCTTCGCGGGGGTGACTCCCTCTCGCACAGACGCCCTCAGCCGGGCCCGCCAGCGAAACCGCCCCGGCATGATGGCGCTGCTCCGTCACGGTGCGAGTAACGCCATTCTGCTCAGGGGCGGGCCCGCATCCTCTGGGAGGTCCGCACTGATTCTGGCGCTCGCCCGCTTTGGCGAGATGTCCTGCATCGTGCTCGGTCAGGACCGCCCGGTGCGAAGCGGCGAGGGGGGAATGGACGAGGCCTCCCTCGGCGTCCTTCGGCGGGCGATGAGGCTTGCCCAAGAGCTCGCGTTACCCCTCGTGACGATCATCGACTCTCCGACGAACGGAGGTCCTGGTGTTCAGGGCGGCCAGGTCCAGCCCGATGACACCGTCTTGGCCCTGGCCGCGCTGGTGATGATTCCTTCCCCGCGTGTCTCGGTCCTCATGGGAGAGGGCTCAGGGCAAGCCGCCTTGGCGTTGTTGCCCGCAGATAGAATTCTCGCCGCAGAGAACGGCTGGCTGTCGCCCACGGCACAGGCGACCGGGCTGGGTGCGCCGGTTCTTCTGGACACCGGAAGAATTGATTGGATCGTGCCGGAGTTTCCTGATGCAGCGTGGGAGCCGCAGGCATTCTGTGCCCGCATCGGCTGGTCCATCGAACATTTTCTCGTGGAGCTCGGTGCAGAAGATCCGGCAGCACGCCTCGAGGCCAGACTGCAGAGGTTCGGTTCGTCGTCGACGGCCTGAGTCGGCGGTGCACCCGGAGGCCGGCGGGCATGGAGCAGAATTGGAAGATGGATCAACTGCAGCCGGGGACGTATCGGCACTACAAGGGTGGGCTCTACGAAGTGGTGGGCGCAGCGCGGCACAGTGAGACCGAGGAGCCGCTGGCCGTCTACCGCGCAGCCGACGGCGGGCTCTGGGTCAGACCCTTGGGTATGTTCTTGGAAACCGTTATCGTTGACGGTGTTCAGCTGAGCCGGTTCGCACTGCTCCGGGGCGACGGTCTTCCGGAGTCATAGGCCTGGGCAACGGTCGTCGAATTTGTTCGGGCTGGCCCTATGCCAAGCCGGTTTCGCGCATCGTGATATTGATGCGGCCGGTCGGCAGGCCGCAGCCGTCGGGCGCGGTCTTGGGATAGACCCGTGCAATGCCGTGGAAGGCGAGCCGGGATGCGCCACCGAACACGAACAGGTCGCCTGAATCGAGCGAAATGTCGTCGTAGGGGCGGTTGCGGTTCTCGATATTGCCGAACCGAAATAGTGATCGGTCGCCGATCGACAGCGAAACGACGGGAGCCAGGGAGTTTTCGTCCCGGTCCTGATGCATTCCCATCTTCGCCGTGTCGTCGTAGTAGTTGACCAGCGCGGTATCCGGAGTGTAAGCCTCGCCCGCGGCGGGGTCGCCGGTCGCCTCGGTGACCGCCCGGCGACCAAGCCTCGTCATCCACTCGGGAAAATCGAGAACCTGGTTGCCGTTTACATCGGTGGCGAGTCGCGTATAGCGATAGGGCTGCCAATGCCAGCCGAGGCAGACGGTGCGCACTGACATATCATGGCCGCGAACCTTTGCCGAGTGAAGTGGAACGGGTCCGGACGCCCACAACCGGAATTGGCCGACGATCCACGCCTGCTGGGGCAGCGTCAGCCAATTGGGGAGGTGCACTGCCCCCGGCGCCACTTCCCGCCGCGGCCGATCTATGAAGCCGTCGTCGAAGAGTTCGGTCATCTGTTAATTCTGGATCAAGAATCACGCACGATTCGAAACTCGGAACTACGCTCCGCGCTCGTGGACCTCACGTGCCTTGACCGTGCCCATCCCGGGGAATGAGTTATCGACCGGTCGCATGCCGAGGACGATTTTCCCGCGGGCGTGTCGCTGCTCAAGGTCGTCGAAGGCATCGCGGATCTTCTCGAAGGGGTAGAAGCCCGAGACGAGAACGTCCAGCTTCCGGTCGGCGGCGAGACCCACCAGGGTTGAGAGCATTTGCGTGAGCCGGTTGTCGGCCGCAGTCGAATCGCGAAAGGCCTGAAGTTCCGTGACCTTTCGTGATTCGCTTGAGCTGAATTTGGCCGCGGTGACGCCCAGCGTGGCTGCCAGTGAAGCGTTGTAGTCGCCGAAGTTGTCGATATAGGCCTTGACGCCGTTCGGGGCCAGCTTCTGGATGCGCTCCACCATGCCGTCACCGTAGACGACCGGCTGGATGCCGATCTGGCGCAGGTAGTCGAAGTTTCGCTCGCCACAGGTTCCGATGACGTTCACGCCGTTGAGCTTGGCCAGTTGGGCCTCCATGCTGCCGACCCCACCGGCGGCGGCGGAGATGACGATGGTGTCCCCCTTGCCGACGTTGACCGAGGCAAGGGCGGTGAGTGCCGTGATGCCTGCCAGAAACAGGCCGCCCGCGACCTCCCAGCTGAGCGTCTTGGGCTTGATGACCAGATTTTCTTGGGGAACGACCACGAAGTTCGCGTGGGAATTCATTACAGAGTGTCCGACGACCTCGGAGCCGCGCTTGAATCCGGTGACCCCTTCTCCGACCTCAACGACGATGCCGGCGAAATCGCTGCCCTGGCGCTGTGGAAGGGACGTCGGCAGCTCATCGCGCAGGCTTCCCTCACGGATGTAGGCCTCGATGTGGTTCACTCCGGCGGACATCACCTCGACCACGACCTGGCCCGGCTTGGCAGTGGGCTTGTTCATCGGAACAAGCTCCAGAACCTCGAGGCCTCCGTAGGTGGAGAACTGCGCCATTTTTGCTGAACTGCTGCTGTTGAGGGCCATGATTCGTCTTTCCAGTTCGTCGCAGGCAATAAAATAATCATGTTCAGAATATCGGCCCTGTCAAGCTGGTGGCAGAGGGCTGTGAAACAAAGAAGCCTTTGGCCCAACTCGGTAGAGTCGGTGTATGAGCAGTTCTTCCGGCGTGTCATGAACGGACAGTCAAACATCCCCACAGATGTTCCCAACGCCTCCCTCAGTCGCAGACCATTCGCCAGTGGCGACGCCTGGGTGCAGTCTCCCCAGGGGGTCTCGTACTGGGGAACGTTCGGCGCTGCTGGCCTGTTGGTGCACGATCCCGAGCGGGGCATCCTGTTGCAGCTCCGGTCGTCCTGGAGTCATCACGGGGGAACGTGGGGGATCCCCGGGGGAGCGCGACACGAAGACGAGTCTGCCGTTCAGGGTGCCCTCCGCGAGGCAGGAGAAGAGGCCGGTGTGCCCGCCGAGAACCTTCGGCTGGTATTCAGCAACTTTCTCGACCTGGGGTTCTGGTCGTACACGACCGTAGTTGTAGAAACGATTCGGCCTTTCGATCCAAAGATCGGCGATGCGGAGAGCCTCGAACTTCGCTGGGTTCCCGTCGACGAGGTCAGTTCCTTGGATCTGCACCCGGGGTTCGGGGCAAGCTGGGACAGGCTTCGCCCAGAGCTCGACCGCAGGATCTCGATCGCGATTGACTCCCGGGGTCAGTACGAGGCGTTGGAAGCAGACGCGCGTACCCTGGCGCGTAAAGGAATCCCGGCGCCGGCGCTGGGACTCGGCTTTCATACCCGCTGGCCGCAGATCGTCATGGTCTCCGATCTCCCCGTGGGCATAGCCGGATTGACTGAAGATCTCCTCAAACGGGTGCCTGAGGGGCAGGACAGGGTCATCGTGTTCACAGACGACCACCGTCTCGCAGCCGATGTCGAGTCGCTCGGCGGCTCCGTGCTCGAACATTCGGTCTTGGCCGGCCTGATCGGCGGGCCTCCGGCCTGATCAAGTCTGCGCGGCGGTTCGGGGGCCATGGATCGCAGGCACAGCGACTACCCAGCTTCGTCTAATTAGATGGTGGGTGGCATTGCGGCTTGCTTTTGGCGTGCCAGCCCTGTGTTCCTCAGAAAGAACGGTTCTGCCTTGCCACGTCATGTCGACTTCTCAGACGCAAATCTTGACGGTCGCCCGTCGATACTCCGGGCGGTTGATGTGAAGAAGTCCTACGGAACAGGGGCCAACCGATTCGATGCTCTCAAAGGTGTGAGCCTCGACGTCAAGCAGGGTGAATCTGTCGCCATCGTGGGCAAGAGCGGTTCAGGCAAATCCACCCTCATGCACCTGCTGGCGCTTCTGGACGAGCCAAGCTCGGGGCAGGTGATGATCGAGGAGAAAGACGCGAAGACGCTGAAGGGGAAGCGCCTCAACTCTCTGCGCAACGCGGCGTTCGGCTTCGTGTTCCAGCAGTTCTTCCTCACCCCTGGGGCCTCCGTGCTGGAGAACGTCATTCTTCCGCTCAAGATCGCAGGAATGGGTGCCAAGGACCGCAAGTCTCGTGGCATGGAGGTACTCGCCCAACTCGAACTCGAAGACAAGGCGAAGAACCGGGCTACGGATCTCTCCGGCGGTCAAAAGCAGCGTGTCGTTATCGCCCGGGCCCTTGCGAACCGGCCGCGAGTGATCTTCGCCGACGAGCCGACCGGTAATCTCGACACGGCGACCGGCGCTGTAGTCGAGGACATTCTCTTCACACTGAACAGGGAAGAGGGAATCACCCTCATCGTCGTCACCCACGACGAGGAACTGGCTGCCAAGTGTGACCGAAGAATCTATATTCGGGATGGGTTGCTCGTCGAAGGGGTCGCCGCGTGAACGCTTTTTCTGTTATCGCGACCGCGATAAAGAACACCTTCCGCAACAAGCTGAGAACGACGCTGACGGTCATTGCAATCTTCATCGGAGCTTTTACACTCACCCTCACCAGCGGAATCGGCACGGGGGTCAACAGCTATATCGATACTCAGCTTTCATCCGTGGGAGCCAAAGACGTGCTGACCGTGACGAAGAAGGCACCGGCGTTCTCCACGGTGTCGGGGCCGGCAAAGTATGACCCGGCGGCTTCGAAGGGGCGCGTCGCGACGACCCAGGGTCCTCCCGGGTCCACGATTCCGTCCCTGAGTGCCGAGGATATCGCCGCCATCTCCGCCGTAAACGGGGTCATCTCCGTCGATGCGACCGTCACCGTCTCGCCCGACTACATTGAGTACCAGACGAATGGCAAGTACCAGCTTGCGGTCAACAACTTCGCCTCCGTGACCAAACCTCCCCTCGCCGCCGGCGCGCAGCTCGACTACCAGGCGAGTCGGAATCAGGTCGTCCTTCCCACCGACTACATCACCAGCCTGGGCTTCACCAGCGATGCGGATGCTGTCGGCAAGACCGTTGCCATCGGCATCAGCGACGTCACCGGATTTCAGCACGTCGTGACCGCGACCGTCGTGGGCGTGCAAGAGCAGACGCTCTTCGGCGGTGGAGCCGGATTGAACCGACAGTTGACCAGTGAGCTGAATACGGCACAGCACATCGGCCAGGCGGCAGGTGCTGTTCAACTGGTCGGCAGTTCCACGGTCCGGGTCGACCCCAACGCGACCGAGGCTCAGGTCACAGTCATCAAGAACAACCTCGACGCCGCTGGGTTCACCGCTCGCACGGTGAGTGACCAGATCGGAACTTTCAAGACGGTCATCGACGGCATTGTGGCGGTGCTGAACGCCTTTGCGATCATCGCCTTGATCGCCGCCGGCTTCGGCATCATCAACACGCTGCTGATGAGCGTGCAGGAGCGCACCCGTGAGATCGGCCTGATGAAGGCCATGGGGCTGGGCTCCGGCCGGATCTTCGGCCTGTTCAGCATGGAGGCCGTGTTCATCGGCTTCCTTGGTTCGGCTATCGGTTGTGCCGTGGCGATCGGAGCCGGAACGGGGGTCAGTAACGCGCTGTCCAATGGTCCGCTTTCCGGTCTTCCCGGCCTTCAACTGGTGTCCTTCACCCCGATGGCCGTGGGCAGCGTCATCCTCTTGGTGATGGTGATCGCTCTCGTGGCCGGTACCCTGCCTGCCTATCGCGCGGCGCGACAAGACCCGATCGAGTCCCTTCGCTACGAGTAACTTCGATTCCTTGTCTCCCACCTGCTGCCACGGCACTGCCGGGCGCCCGGATCGACTACGCTGAAAGACTGAAAGGGGCTCACAATCGTGACTGACCAATCGAACGACACCAGCTCGAATCTGCAACCCCCGAGTTCTGCGTCTAATGACACCACAATGAACTTCACTGGGCAGTTCGCGGCTCAGCTGGCGGCCTTGGAATCGGGAGTCACCCAGGAGGAGTTCGAGGCGATCGGGGCCCTGCCGTCTGGAAGTGCGCTGCTGGTTGTTCGCCGGGGTCCGAACACGGGAGCGCGTTTTCTCTTGGACTCCGAGTTCACCCTTGCAGGGCGTCATCCCAACGCCGACATCTTTCTGGACGACGTCACGGTCTCCCGTCGCCACGCCGCATTTACCCGGGTCGGTATCCAGTTCACAGTGTCTGATCAGGGCTCTCTCAACGGCACCTACTTCGATGGTGCCAGGCTCGACAGCGCTCTCCTCAAGGACGGCTCCGAGGTGCAGATCGGCAAGTTCCGCCTGACGTTCTACCCATCACGTTTAGACGTGGTCGCCGTTTCGGCTGATTAGTGCCGGCGCTCTCCTCCCGTCAGCGTTCGTCGGGATCCCAGGTACTGCTGAGCATCGGGCAGGTTCTCTCGCGTCTGACACCGGAGTTTCCGGATCTTTCGCCAAGCAAGCTTCGCTTCTTAGAGGAGCGCGGACTGGTTCGCCCCGCGCGGACGGAATCGGGTTATCGCAAATTTAGCCAGCAGGACGTTGATCGCCTGCGGTTGGTCCTCACGATGCAGCGTGATCGCTACCTTCCCCTCGGGGTCATCAAGGGCTACCTCGCCGAACTAGACGCGGGTCTCAGTCCGGTACCGCCCGGTTCCGTCGGCGTGGTGGGGGCGTCAATGCTTCCAAGCGGACGGCGGCTCACGCGTGACGAGTTGATCCGGGAGGCGGGGGCGACCCCGATGCTTCTCCAGGATGCGGTGTCGGCGTCGGTGATCGTGCCCACCGAGAGCTTCGGGGAGGACGTGCTGGCGGTGCTCAAAGCTTTGGTCGAGTTGCAGCGCTGCGGAATCGAACCCCGGCACCTGCGCGGCTTCCGCGCCGCAGCAGAGCGCGAACTGGGACTGATCGAGACGGCACTGATGCCTGTGGCGCGTCGTAAGGACGCGTCCAGCAGGGCGCGGGCTGCGGAGCTTGCCGTCGAAATCGCAAGACAGTTGGAAGTCGTGCGCTCCAGTCTCATCCGGTCGGCGCTTGGCCGGTTTGCCCCGTAGAGCTTTGTTCCCGATTGTCGTTAATCGTCGACACGCCGACGGCTTTTGGCGGATAACGTTGCCTCGGGCGACTCGCATCGATAGCGTTGAAGACGCGAGGAAGTGGGAGTCAAACACTCAACCTCAACTACAGACTTATGCTTTTCCGGCTTGGATTCATCCGGGTTTGGAATCGCCAACTGCTCGAACCAACGAAAGAGGCACGTTTCATGAATGAAGTGACTTCATGAGCGAAATCGGCAAGAGCGATGACTCGGCCCGCTATGACCTTGGACTGCTCTTCACAGATGGCATGGCGAATCTGGATGAGTCCATTGGCTATCGTGGGGCTGTCGCAGCCCGGGCCGCCGGAATTACCTATCGCCAGCTCGACTACTGGGCACGCACCGGGCTGGTGGAGCCGACCATCCGGGGTGCTGCCGGATCAGGTTCTCAGCGCCTCTACGGATTCCGGGACATCCTCGTGCTGAAGCTTGTGAAGCGCCTTCTGGACACCGGCATCTCGCTTCAGCAGATCCGCACGGCCGTAGAGCAGCTTCGAGAGTCTGGTATTCACGATCTCGCCAACACCACGTTGATGAGCGACGGCGCCAGCGTCTACCTCTGCACCTCGAATGATGAGGTCATCGATCTCGTCAGCCGCGGTCAGGGTGTCTTCGGCATCGCTGTCGGCAAGGTTTTGCGTGAGGTAGAGAACACGCTCATCTCCATCGATTCGCAGGTTCTCGACCCGCAGGACGAGCTCGCCGCCCGACGGGTCAATCGGAAGATCTCTTAGAACTCGGCCATACAAAAGAAGACCGCCCGGGCGACCGCGGCGGGATTTTTTTGAGTTGTCGGTACGGCTTAGGAGTGGGTTGCCTTTTCCTCGGCGTACTCGCCCAGGCGGCCGGTACGCATGACGCGTTCCAGCAGCAGGTCGAAGTTTCTTGCCATTTCCTGCGCGCCTTCTCCCGGCCAGACGTGCAACGGCTTTGCTGCCCCCTGTGCCTGCTGCAGGGAGGTGCGTTCGGGCAGCTGGGGGCTGAGCACCAGCGGACCGAACATGTCGCGCAGCTCCTTGATGCGGAACTGGTGCTCGAGGGACTGTGAGCGAACGCGGTTGACAATGATGCCGAGCGGCTGGAGCCTTGGGCTGAGACCGCGGCGGATCTCTTCGATGGCTCGGAGGGCACGGTCTGCAGCGGCAACGGAGAAGAGACCTGGTTCGGTGACCACGGCGACGCGGTCGCTGGCAGCCCAGGCGGTTCGGGTCAGCGCGTTCAACGACGGGGCGCAGTCGATGAGCACAAGATCATAATCGGTCTCGACGGTGGCCAAGGCCTCCTCAAGCTTCCAGATGTCACGGATGCTTGGGTGCGGGCCGTCGAAGTTCAGGGCCGAGGGGCTGCCGATCAGCACATCGATTTTACCGCCACGGTCGCGGGTCCAGCCACTGGGAGCGATGGCTGCACGAACGACCTTCTCCTTGGGAGAGGCAAGAACATCTGCGACATTGAGGTGGCCCGCTATGCGGATATCCATCCCAGTAGAGACATCTGATTGGGGGTCAAGATCGACGACAAGGGTTCGAAGCCCCTTGGCAAAGGCGGCGGAGGCGAGCCCCAGCGTAACCGTGGTCTTGCCCACGCCTCCTTTGAGGGAACTGACGCTGAGTACATGCACGGCTCCAAGGTTACCTTTACTAGGCTGAGACAACCTAACTGTCCGCTGAATACGCGCGTGTCCCGAAGGGTCGGTATGTTCAGGAGTACTGTTCCTGCCGCCTCGCGCTGACACCGTTGAAAAGAAAGCTCAATGACCGCTCGTGAAATCCGCCTCTTCGGCGATCCTGTGCTGAAGACCGTCTCCGATCCGGTGGGAGAGCTGGACGAGCGCGCTCGTGCGCTGGTCCAAGACCTGCTTGACAGCGTGCGTTTGCCGGGGCGGGCCGGGGTCGCGGCTTCGCAGATCGGCGTCAGCCTCCGGGCCTTCAGCTACAACGTCGACGGCGTTGTGGGCTACATAATCAACCCGGTTCTGGTCGAGGCCACCGGGGAGCCTGAGCTTGTCGACGAGGGCTGCCTGAGCGTGCCGGGACTGTGGTTCCAGACGATGCGGTACCCGTATGCCCGGGTCACGGGAATTGATCTTGATGGCAACGAGATCGAACTGGCAGGAACTGGATTGATGGCCCAAGCCCTGCAGCATGAGACAGATCATCTAGACGGCCTGCTGTACCTCGACCGGCTCTCGAAGGAGAGCCGGCGCGAGGCAATGCGACAGGTCCGGGAGTCCGACTGGTTCTAATAGATGATCGACTGGCCTTCGGTGGCGGGGGCCGAGTCGTACATTCGGGCTATGTCGGCCGCGAAGTCGGCGGTTATGACGTTGCGCTTGATCGTCATCTTGGGGGTCAGATGACCGCTCTGCTCCGTGAGGTCCACCGGCAGAACGACGAATTTGCGGATTGACTCCGCACGGGAGACGGTTGCGTTCGCGGCATCTACGGCGCGCTGAATCTCCGCGAGGACGACTGGGTTCTCGGCGGCGGTGGCGAGGCTGAGGTCGGCAGGCTGTCCGTTGTTGGCAAGCCAGACGGGCAACATCTCAGGGTCGAGGGTGATCAGTGCCGAAATGAACGGCCTCTGATCGCCGACGACCATGATCTGACCGACGAGCGGGTTGGCCCGGATGGGGTCCTCCAATACCGCGGGGGCGACGTTCTTGCCACCCGCAGTGACGATGATCTCTTTCTTGCGACCGGTTATGGTCAGAAATCCGTCCTCATCGAAGCATCCGACGTCGCCGGTGCGGAACCATTCGCCGTCCATCGCCTCGGCCGTTGCCTCAGGGTTGTTCCAATAGCCAGCGAAGACGTTGACACCTCGAACGTAGACTTCGCCGTCCGCCGCGACTCGAACGCCTACGCCGGGAAGGGGCGGACCTACCGTGCCGATCTTAAACTGGGCCGGCACGTTCACCGTTGCGGGCGCGGTTGTCTCTGTCAGTCCGTAGCCCTCAAGAATCTTCATGCCGAGACTGCGGTAGAAATGACCTAGACGCGGCCCCAGGGGCGCTGAGCCTGAGACTGCGAATTTGATGTGGCCGCCCATGGCGGCGCGGATCTTCGACAGGACGAGTCGGTCGAACAGTGCGAAACGAAGTTTCAGCCCGAGCGGCACGTGTCCTGCATCCAATGCCTTGGAATGCTCGATAGCTGCCTCGGCCGCCTTGCGGAAGATAGCTCCCTTTCCGCCTGCCTCAGCCTTCTGCTCGGACGAGTTGTAGACCTTCTCGAAAACCCGGGGAACCGCGAGCAGGAACGTCGGCTTGAACGTGGAAAGGGCCGTCAGAAGCTGTTTGGTATCGGCCTGGTGGCCAACCTTGACGCCGGAGTGCACACAGAGGATCGAGATGAAGCGAGCGAAGATATGTGCCGTGGTGATGAAGAGAAGCGTCGATGCGCCGCCCTCGAGGACCTCGCGCATTGACACCGCGGCGTTGCGGCAGGTCTCGACGAAGTTTGAATGGGTGAGGATGCATCCCTTGGGTCGTCCGGTCGTGCCCGACGTGTAGATAAGGGTGGCGATGTCGCTGCCCACGGCCAATGCGCGGCGGGCCTCGAGGTCGTCGTCGCTTACGGCAATGCCGCCTTTGGCGAGCTTGTCGAGTGCACCGAGCTCAATCTGGAAGACATTCTCGATCAGGGGAAGATCGGCCCGCACCTCGTCGAAGCGCGCGAACTGATCGGCTGTCTCCACGATCATCGCCACGGCACCTGAGTCGCTCAGGTTCCACTGGATCTGGCTCGGCGCACTGGTCTCATAGATCGGAACGAGCACGGCTCCGGCGAACCAGGTCGCGAAATCAATCACGGTCCACTCGTAGCGGGTCTTGCACATGAACCCGAGCTTGTCGCCGGGATTGATACCGGTGGCGATCAACCCCTTGGCCACTGCCCGGACCTGCGCTAGAAACTCTGTCGCCGTGACATCTTTCCATGCGGACCCGTCGGGGAGTGCGAACAGCGCATCGTGAGGTGTGCGGGCGACCCTGGCCAAGAGAAGGTCGGTCACGTTCGCGCTGGGATCGGCTGCGACGACGGGAGGGACGAATATCTGATCCACGGTAACTCCTCTGGCACCGATGCGAGGCTGACGTTTAACAGCCTCGCTGTGGCGTGTTTGGGCATTGCCTTCTTCGGCACAATCAGGAATACCCGAGAGTGTCCTTCCACCCTACCCGCTCGGACTTTGATGGACTAGAAACGACTTACACGGTTGTGGTGGTGGCCGCAGGCTGTGTGCATGCGGGAAGATATCTAAATGCATGCCATCGGAATCGACATCGGCGGAACCAAGATCGCTGGGGCGCTCGTCCGGGAGGACGGCACCATCGTGGCTTTCGACCGTACGCCCACTGATGCCACCGACAGCCGTTCGATCGAGGATGCCGTCGTTCAGATGATCGACTCCCTCTCGCAGGGAGTCGAGGTGCGCGGGGTGGGCGTTGCCGCAGCAGGCTTCATCGATGCCAAACGCTCCACGGTCTACTACGCCCCGAACATCAACTGGCGCAATGAGCCCTTTCGCGACAGGCTCGAACGTCGAGTCGACCTGCCCATCATCATCGAGAACGATGCCAACGCCGCCGGCTGGGCGGAGTTCCGCTTCGGTGCCGGCCGGAGTGTCAGCGACATGGTCATCCTTACTATCGGCACGGGCGTCGGTGGCGCCATCGTCTCGGGCGACAGGCTCTTCCGTGGCGGCTTCGGTGCCGCGGCCGAACTGGGCCACCTGTGTGTGGTGCCCGGCGGGCTGCCCTGCGGCTGCGGGGCCCGCGGATGCATTGAGCAGTACGGCTCCGGGCGCGCCCTCCTGCGGCTATCGAACGAGTTGGCGGATGCCGGCGGCATAGGAACCGGACTGGCGGATGCCCGGCGCCGTGTCGGTGGCGTCTTGACGGGAACAGAGGTCAGCGAATTGCTGGTCGCCGGCGACCCCGGTGCCGTCTCGGCGCTCAAGGAGCTCGGTCACTCGCTCGGGCAGGCCTGCGCCAGTCTCGCGGCGGTTCTGGACCCGCAGATGTTTGTATTCGGTGGCGGGGTAGCGCAGGCGGGAGATCTCTTGCTCGACCCCATCCGAAACGCGTTCGTCGATCACCTGCCCGCCCGCGGCTACCATCCCGAGCCGGAGTTTCGGATTGCGGAGCTGGTGAACGACGCCGGGGTCGTAGGAGCTGCCGACCTCGCCCGCACGTTCGCAGAAGAGAAGTAGGACACGAGCCCCGATGTTCTACTGGTTCATGAAGAGCGTTGTCGCCGGACCGCTGCTCCTGACCCTTTTCCGGCCGTGGATCAAGGGTCTTGAGAACATTCCCAAGACCGGGGGTGCAATTCTGGCCAGTAATCACCTCTCGGTGATCGACTCCGTGATTTTGCCGCTGGTTCTGGGCCGCCGGATCTCGTTTCTCGCCAAAAGCGACTACTTCACCGGCACGGGGTTGAAGGGCTGGGTCACCCGCGCCTTCTTCAACGCCACGGGGCAGATCTCTATTGATCGCTCAGGCGGCAAGGCATCGGAGGCCTCCCTGAATACGGGTCTCGCAGTGCTGGCCAAGGGGGATCTTCTGGGGATCTACCCCGAGGGCACTCGCAGTCCCGACGCCAAGATGTACCGAGGTCGAACGGGCGTTGCCAGAATGGTGCTCGAGGCCGGTGTTCCCATCATCCCCGTCGCCATGATCGACACGGAGAAGGTCATGCCGATCGGTACGAGGGTTCCAAAACTGAAGCGAATTGGCATCATCATCGGCAAGCCGATAGATTTCACTAGGTTCGAGGGGCTGGAATCCGACCGATTCATCCTCCGATCAGTGACCGATGAGATCATGTACGAGCTGCAGAGACTCAGCGGCCAGGAGTATGCGGACGTCTATGCGACCTCGGTCAAAGAAAAACGCACGAACGCCGTTCGATAGCGGGCGATAGGGCCGAAAAGCCTGATTCATCGCCGATAATTCCCAAAAAAGATTCGGAACACGTCCCGTGGTAGACCCATCTGAAGAGATCATTGAAGCTGAAGAATCAGTGATTGCCGGTCTGGACTATTGGCGTGAATTGCCGGTCAAGCAGCAGCCCATCTGGACCGACCGTTTGGCCGTTGAGGCTGCATCGGCAGAGATCGCCACGCTGCCGCCGCTCGTCTTCGCCGGAGAGGTTGACAACCTTCGCGATCGTCTGGCTGCGGCTGCCCGCGGCGAGGCCTTCCTGCTTCAGGGCGGTGACTGCGCCGAGACGTTCGCGGGCGCCACCGCCGAGCAGATCCGCAACCGGGTGAAGACTGTGCTGCAGATGGCCGTCGTCCTGACCTACGGCGCATCCATGCCTGTAATCAAGATGGGTCGGATGGCGGGCCAGTTCGCCAAGCCACGCTCCAGCGACACAGAGACCCGCGGCGATGTCACGCTGCCCGCCTACCGCGGCGACATCGTGAACGGCTACGACTTCACGCCCGAGTCCCGCCAGACCGACCCGCGGCGTCTCGTCAAGGGGTACCACACGGCTGCTTCGACGCTCAACCTGATTCGGGCCTTCACTCAGGGCGGCTTCGCGGATCTCCGCCAAGTGCACCACTGGAACAAGGGCTTCACCTCGAATCCGGCCAACGTGCGCTACGAGCAGCTCGCCCGGGAGATCGACCGCGCGGTCAAGTTCATGATCGCCTGTGGCGCCGACTTCGAAGCCCTCAAGCGCACCGAGTTCTACGTCAGCCACGAGGCGTTGCTGTTCGACTACGAGCGCCCGATGACCCGCATCGACTCCCGCACGGGCACGCCCTACAACACGTCAAGCCACTTTCTCTGGATCGGTGAGCGCACCCGTGACCTCGATGGCGCCCACGTTGACTTCCTGTCCCGCGTGCGCAACCCGATCGGCGTCAAGCTCGGCCCCAGCACCTCGGGGGACGACATCATGCGTCTCATCGACAAGCTCGACCCGAACCGCGAGCCTGGCCGTCTCACCTTCATCACCCGGATGGGCGCGGGCAAGATCCGTGAGGCCCTGCCGCCGCTGCTGGAGACCGTCAAGTCCAATGGGGCGACCCCACTCTGGGTCACTGATCCGATGCACGGAAACGGCCTCACCACACCGCTCGGCTACAAGACGCGTCGCTTTGACGACGTAGTGGATGAGGTCAAAGGCTTCTTCGAGGCGCATCGGGCGGTAGGCACCCACCCGGGCGGTATCCACGTGGAACTCACGGGCGATGACGTCACCGAGTGCCTCGGCGGTTCCGAGCACATCGATGAGAAGGCCCTGGCCACCCGCTACGAGTCAGTCTGCGACCCGCGGTTGAATCACATGCAGTCACTGGAGCTCGCCTTCCTCGTGGCTGAGGAGCTGGGCGCGGGCAAGTAGTCGCAGTCGCCCTCTGTCAAAGGGGAGGTCTCGACGTTCACCGCATGTTTCGCGCTGGAAGGTTGAGAGCTCCCTCCGTAGCTGTTTGCGAGAGCTAGAGGACGAGAGAGATGTTCACCGTCGTGCCCGGAGGGACGGAGGTGCCTGCGCCCGGCGTTACCGCCGAAACTTTGGCGATCGAGGGGACACCGGGAATGTCGTAGGCGGCGTTGTATCTCAGGTCGAGTTTGAGCGACTGGAGGATAGGCTTCGCCTCGGCCCAGGTCTTGCCGACGACATCCGGGATCACAACAGGCTCGGGCCCCCGGGAGATCTGCAGGGTGATCGTGTCGCCGGGGCGCACCGTATCTGCATTGCGGATGCCCTGAATCACCTTGCCCGTCGGCACGGTTGCATTGAATATCTGCTCGCCCGCGGCCGCCTTCAGCCCGACAGCCTGCAACGTGGATGTGGCAGCATCGACTGACATACCCTCGACGCTGGGTATGGGACCCGCAGAGAGAATGAGTGTCACCGCCTGCTGCTCGGGATAACTGACTCCGGCCGTGAGCCCATTCACCGCGAGGCTCGATCCTGCCGGGTTCAGTGCGTCCAAAACGATTCCGCTGGCCGCACTGTTAAACAGCTGTTGAGGTGCGGACACCGTGAATCTGCCCGCGACGATGGCCGCATCGGCGGCCCCCCGCTGCACCCCGATCAGTTCGGGAAGCGGCAGCATGGCGGGTCCGGAGGACACCAGCAGGGTGATCGGTGATCCCAAGAGGAGCGAGCTTCCCTCGCCGGGATCTGTCCCAACGGTGAGACCTGCAGCGACGCCGAGACTGCTGGCCCGTTCCTCGGAGACGACGAAGCCGAGGGCCTCGAGGCTCGATCTGGCCGTGGCAGGAGCCTGTCCGGTGACGGACGGGATGCCGACCTGGGAGCCAGGGCCGGCGCCGAAATACCAGCCGGCGCCTCCCGCCAGCGCAGCGAACAAGACGATGATGCCGACCCACCAAAAGCCTCGACGTCGTCGTTTAACCGACACGGATGCAAGCTTCTGCGCAGATGAGGCAAAATCCTCGGTTGCCGGGTCTGGCTTCGCCGAGGGAGCGCGTTTGGCCGTCGCAGGAAGGACATCGGGTCGGAGAATCTGTGTTTGAGCGGTCGTAGAGGACAACGACGACGCGGATCCGACGGCCGCGGGCATCACGATGGTCTTCTGCACGCCGGTCGCATCCAGCTGCACGGCGTTGAGCCGGTTCTCGACCTCGCGCAGGCGGGCGAGCAACACGCTGGCATCATCCGGACGCTCGTCCGGCTCGCGCGCCGTTGCCCACAGAACAAGATCGTCGATCTCACTGGGCACGCCGGGGTTCTTGAGGCTCGGGCGGGGAACCGTTTCATTTGCATGCTGAAACGCAATCTGCATGGGCTGCTCGCCCGTGTAAGGCTGCTCGCCGGCGATCATCTCGTACATCATGATGCCGGCCGCGTAGATGTCGCTTCGGGCATCGGCCACCCCGCGGGTCAGAAGCTCGGGGGAGAGGTAGGCGACGGTTCCGAGTAGGGCCTGACCCGTCGCGGTGTTGGCCGAGGTCGCGCGGCTCAAGCCGAAGTCGCCGATCTTGATCCGGCCGTCATCGGCCAGCAGGACGTTTTCCGGCTTGAGGTCGCGGTGCACAATGCCGGCCTTGTGGGCAGCGGCCAGCCCGCCGAGAACGGCATCCATGATGTCGAGCGTCTGCTCGGTTGTCAGGATCCCATAGTCCTTCAGCAGGTCTCGCAGTGTCATCCCCGGCAGGTATTCCATGACGAGGTACGCCATATCGACGTCCTGGCCCTGATCGAAGACATTCACGACGTTCGGATGCGCCAGTCTGGCGGCCGAGCGGGCCTCCTGAACGAAGCGCTCCTTGAAGTTGCCCTCATCGGCCAAGTGGCCGTGCATTATTTTCAGCGCCACACGGCGCTCCAAACGAAGATCAGTGGCGAGATAGACCGTGGCCATGCCCCCTCGGGCGATGCGAGAGCGCACTTGATAGCGACCGTCGATGAGACGGCCGATCATGGGGTCAGGAAGGGGCGTACTCACAATGACAATCCTAGAGAGCACCGGGTCTGGTTGTGGCATTCGACACCGCGGCTGAGACAAGACCTATCAGGTCTGCTTTGATGGGCTTTCAGCGGGCGGGCTTTCCGGGGCGGCGAGTCGAATTATCTGGCCGGGGAAGATGGGTGTTCGCCAGCCGAGCCCGTTTATGGCCAGCAATGCGGCGGTCGATTGGGAATGGGCGAGGGCGATGGTACTGACGCTGTCTCCCGCCCTGACCTCGTAGAGACCGGCCGGGACCTCTGATTCCGGGGGGCTCTGCTGCCGTGCCGGTGTGACAGGCGAGACGGGCACCGGGACCGATGCGGCTACCCGGCTGTGCCGGCCCGTGTCCGGTGCTGGCTCTGATGCACCCCGTGTCAGGCGGGAGGTGAGGGCGACGACGACCGAGATTGGCACCGTTGCAAGACCCACGAGGGACTTCCTGCTGCGGGGGCGGTATCGCTCCACCTGCGCCATGTGCATCCCGTCCATTTCCCATAAAAAAACACAGATTGGTTTTATTATCCGGCTCAACCAGGCAGTTCAGTCACGAATACTCGAGGACGTCTATAACGGATGAGCGTCAATGCCGGGATGTCGGGACTCGTCCACGGGCGAGGGTACTCATCTCCTGCTTGAACATGGCACTCTTGGAGCGTGAGTGAAATTCGTCCCGCCAGAGTCTGGCTAAATGTTCCCGACGCTGCCGACCTCCTGGGAACCTCTCCCAGCAGGGTCCGGAAGCTTATTGAAGACAAGTCGCTTCTCGCGATGCGCCGAGACGGCGTTCTCAAGATCCCCGCGGCTTTCATCAGGGACGGTGCGGCGCTGCCGGAGATCCGGGGAACGGTTATCCTTCTCGAGGACAGTGGTTTCACGACGGACGAGGCGCTCACCTGGTTGCTCGCTGAGGAGGAGTCGCTCTCGACTGCTCCGATCGAGGCACTGCTGGCCGGTCGGAAGGCCGAAGTCCGTCGAGTCGCCCAGGCCCTGGCCTAGAGAACACGTCGGCCGAGCTGACGTTCGCTCAGGAGTGGCGCTCCGTCAGCAGGACGGCCATTTGGCGCAGTTCCCGCTTCGCCGACTCTCCGAGCGGCGCTGCCGCGAGCCTCTCGAGCGCTACCCGGGTGTAGTTGGCGATCAATAGCTCCACTCGTTCGACGGCACCTGTGGCCACAATAATCTCCTGCAACCGTGCGATGTCGATCACGGTGAGATCGGGGGAGCCCAGCCGAGAGTCGAATCCGAGTTTTTCTTCATCGTCCATGCTCGAGCGGGCGAGTGCGATCAGAACTGTCCGTTTGCCCTCGCGAAGGTCATCGCCACTGGGTTTGCCGGTCAGGGACTCGTCGCCGAATACGCCCAGAAGATCGTCGCGAAGTTGGAAAGCGATGCCGAGTGGCAGTCCGAACTCGCGCAGGGACAGAACCTGCTCCGACGTCGCCCCGCTGAGGAGTGCGCCGAGCACAAGAGGGGCCTCCACGCTGTACTTGGCGCTTTTGTAGACGATCACGCGATCCGCACGGCTGAGCACATCCGCATCGACGACCGACGGCCACGCGTTCTCCTCGAGGATGTCGAGGTATTGGCCCAACGTCACCTCGGTGCGCATGCGGTTGAACTCGGTGCGGGTGGCTACTGCGCTGGCTCTAGACGCGAGAGCATCGAGGGCTCCCGCGACCAGCTCATCGCTCCATGCCAGTAGGAGATCGCCGAGCAGGATGGCGCTGGCCCGACCGAAGGCTCTGCCGGAGCCGGCCCACGCGCCCGCGGAGTGCAGTTCTTCGAACCTGATGTGGGCTGCGGGCATACCTCGGCGGGTAGCGGAGTTGTCGATGATGTCATCATGCACGAGAGCCGCGGCGTGAAAGAGCTCCAGGGCGCTGGCCAAGCTGATGAGACTGTCGAACTGAGGGCTGTTTTCTTGGCTGTCCCACTCGAGGCCAGCCTCTGTCGGCGCGGCTTGGATACCCCGTGATTCCGCCGATCTTGCGGCTTCCCAACCCCAGAAGCAGAACTTTGCCCGAAACCGTTTCCCCCCGCTGAGAAGATACCGGGAGTACTCTCCAAAGGGGGCAAGCTCAGGGGCAATTGAGGCAAGAATAGGGTCACGGGACGTGAGAAACTCGCCGATCTTTTTGTCGACGTGGTCGACCACTCGCGTACTTGCATTCACCCGTCTAGCCTAGCCAGAAGGGGGGCTGTAAGATTATGGAAGAATCAAGAGCAGTTCCCGAGTTTGAGGTGAATCAGGATGCCACTTTCCGAGCAGGAGCAAAAACTCCTCGATGAAATGGAACGCAGTCTTTACCATAACGACGCAGATTTCGTCTCTGCCGTCGGCAACGGTCGTGGGAGGCTCAATTATGGCGCCCTCGTACTGGGCATCCTGCTGGCCGTCGTCGGCCTTGTGGTCGTGATCATTGGCGTGAGCAGTCGCCTTCCGGTCGTTGGGATCATCGGCTTCGTGGTCATGTTCACCGGAGTTCTCGTCTCAATGCGACCGTCTCGTGGCGGCCCCGCGGGTCAGGTCTCTTCGGGTGCGCGCTCGGCGGCGAGTGCGCCACGCAAGCCGAGCGGCGGACTGATGGATCGCATGAACGATCGCTGGGAGAAGCGCCAAGACCGCGAGGACTAACCCCGCCACACTCTGAGCGCATGAGGTCGACCTTCGGGTCGGCCTCTTTTTTCGTTTAACTTCAGGAAATCTCAGGAATCTCATCCATTTCCCTCCACGACTGAATCGTTGTGAATAAAAGGATGTTCGGGAATATTTCGGAAATTGGGTGCTACTTCTAGAAATTTGTGGATGAAAGTGGAGTACTGTGGGGCTCGACCCAGGGTCAGGCCGGATGAGAGGGGTGAGTCGTGTTTCTTGGTACCTATGCCCCCAAGCTTGACGACAAATCTCGCATCATCTTTCCCGCGAAATTCCGCCATGAACTCGCCGAGGGGGTTGTGATGACGCGCGGACAGGAGCACTGCATCTACGTGTTCTCCACCGCAGAGTTCGAGCAACTGCACGAGAAGATCCGTCAGGCCCCGGTCACCAGCAAGCAGGCCCGGGATTACCTGCGGGTTTTTCTTTCGGGAGCGACCGCCGAGACGCCTGACAGTCAGAACCGAGTGACGGTACCCGCCACTCTTCGCAGTTATGCAGGACTCGGACGCGACCTCACGGTCATTGGCGCGGGCAACCGTGTCGAGATATGGGACGCCGAGGCCTGGAACGTGTACCTAGCCGATCAAGAGGCCGCATTCGCCGATACCGAGGAAGAGGTGATCCCCGGGCTCTTCTAGTTCGCCCCGAGTGACCCCCCGCCGTTCATCCCCTGGCCCCCTTCCCCGGTGCCAGGTGGTCAATGGATGGGGATCAGTCGGTACGAGCCGGGCCCAAATTCCCATGGACATCAATGACATCCACACCCCAGTCATGCTTGAACGCTGCGTCGACGTACTCGCGCCGGCACTGGCGGCCCCCGGCGCCGTACTTGTCGACTCCACGCTCGGCCTTGGCGGTCATGCGGAGGCTTTCCTCACTCGTTTTCCAGAGCTGAACCTGATCGGCCTCGACAGGGACAAGGAGGCCCTTGCCCTGGCAAGCGAACGCCTTGCTGTATTCGGTGACCGGTTCACCCCGGTGCGCTGTGTCTATGACGAGATTCAGGATGCCCTGACCGGTCTTGGAATCGAGTCTGCCGACGGGATCCTCTTCGATCTCGGGGTTTCGTCTATGCAACTTGATCGTGCCGAGCGCGGATTCGCATACTCGAAGGATGCGCCGCTCGATATGCGGATGGATCAGGACTCTGATCTCACCGCGGAGCAGATCATCGCCACTTACAGCGAGAGCGATCTGCGGCGTATCTTCCGGGATTATGGCGAGGAGAAGCTCGCAGACCGCTATGCCCGCAAGATCGTGGCCCGTCGGCAGGAGTCGCCGATCGTCGGTTCGGCGGACCTCGTAGACGTGCTGCAGAAAGCGACCCCGGCGGCGCTGTCCCGCGCGGGCCACCCCGCCAAGCGCGTATTTCAGGCGCTGCGCATCGAGGTCAATCAGGAACTCAGCGTGCTCGAGCGGGCAATGCCCGCCGCCATCGATGTGCTTGGCCGTGGTGGCCGCATCGTTGTCATGGCTTACCAGTCCCTCGAGGACCGCATCGTGAAGCGCGCACTGGCCGCAAAGTCGACATCCACAGCGCCGGCCGGGCTTCCTGTCGAGCTGCCGGAACATAAACCCGAACTCAAGCTCCTGATCCGTGGCGCTGAACTTGCCACCGATGAGGAGAAGCTGCAGAACCCCAGAGCGACCCCCGTGCGATTCCGTGCTGCCGAACGCATAAGGACCCCCTCATGAGCCTGCCCGCCTACCAAGCGCTCTCCCGTCCGAATGCCCCGCACCGGCGCACCGAGGAGGCCGAGGGTCCGGCGACCCGGCGTCGCTGGCTCCAGCTCGCGCCCGAGATCATCTCGCGTCGCATGCGACCGAGTTTTGCCGGTTCGGCCGTTGTCATCGCCGGAATCGGTGTGATTACGGTTGCCCAATTGCTCTTGAGCATCGGGCTCTCCGACGGCGCCTATGAGATCTCCTCTCTTCAGTCTTCCCAGAAGGAGCTGGCCCGTTCTACCCAGGCCCTGACGGAACACACCCAGATCCTTCAGTCGCCCCAGTACCTCGTGCAGAACGCCGCGGCGCTCGGCATGGTGGCCAACGGCAATACCGTCTTTCTCCGGCTGTCCGACGGTGCCGTGCTGGGCCAGCCTTCGCCGGCCGCAGCCTCAGCACCAGCCGTGTCCGGCGGGCTGGTCCCCAACGTCTTGGTGCCGCCAACTTCGCTGGCCGGTGCCGCCGCAACTTCTTCAGCCGCCGTCGTCGCTAGCGCGCCTGTCGCGCCCAAGACCGATCCGACGTTACCGTGGCAGGGTGCGCTGCCGAGCCCAACGACCCGATAGGCAGTCGATGAACCCGTCCACCGCCTCTGTGCGTGTTCTCACGTGTCAAGAGCATTGAGTTGAGAAGGATTCATTCGTGAGCAACGTTCGCAGCCTTCGCGCCCGCGTCAGTATCGCCGTCCTGGTGATCGTCGCGCTTGTGGGCGTCTTCGTCGTGCGCCTGGTCGACCTTCAGATCGTGCAGGCCAAAGACCTCAACGCGGCCTCCTACAGCCAGCGCTCCGACGTCGTGACCACATTCGGCAATCGCGGCAGCATCGTCGACGCGAACGGCGTCGTCCTGGCTGGCTCTGTGCTTCGCTATACGATCACGGCTTCGCCGCGCTTCGCGGCTCCGTTCAGTCGAACGGATGCGACGACCCGGGCGAAGGCAGAGGTGAGCGTCGCCGAAGCGGCGGCAGAATTGGCGACCGCGACCGGGCAGCCGCAGGCCGACATCCTGTTGGCCCTGACAAGCGACCCCACGTCTGACTACGCCGTCGTCGCCAAGTCGATCGATGTCGATTCGTACAACGCCGTGCGCGCATTGAAGATCCCGTACCTCTACTACGTCGCCGAGCAGGCCAGGACGTACCCGAACGGCAGCGTGGCCGGGAACATCGTCGGCTTCGTCGGCTCGGATGGCCAAGCCCAGGCCGGCACCGAGCTCAAAGAGAATGCGTGTCTGGCGGGCAAGAACGGTATCGAGTCCGCCCAGACCGGCGAGGACGGCGTGCGGCTGCCAGGCTCTACCGTTCAGACGCAGTCTGCGGTCAACGGCGGAGACGTGGTACTCACGCTGAACAGCGACCTGCAGTACTTCGCCCAGCAGACCCTCGCCCAGCGAGTGCAGCAGGTCGGCGGAGAGAGCGGCACCGTGGTGGTCACCGAGGTCAAGACCGGCAAGGTCCTTGTCGCGGCCGAGTACCCCACCGTCGACCCCAACAATGTCGACGGCACCGCCGCGAAGTTCCGCGGCTCACAGATCTTCACCTCGACGTTCGAGCCTGGCTCCACCTTCAAGGCGTTCACCGCGGCTGTCCTCGTCGATGCCGGCGCGGCGACGCCGGAGACCCATGTTCTGGCCCCTTATCGATACGTGGCCCCGGGGGGTGCGGTTATCCGTGATGCCGGTTTTCACGCGGACACGAAGTGGACTTTGACCGGAGTCCTGATGGATTCCTCCAACACGGGTATCTCGATGCTGAGCGAGGCGATGCCCGCACAGCAGCGCTGGGACTACATGAAGAAGTTCGGCCTCGGTGCCGGCAGCGAGGTCAACTTCCCCGGCGAAGAGTCGGGGGATCTGAAAGACCCCAACAACCTCGACAACCAGACGATGTACAACACGACCTTCGGCCAGGGCCTCACGGTCACGGCCATCCAAATGGCGAGCGTTTATCAGACAATCGCCAACGGCGGCGTCCGGATGCCGGTGCGGCTGATCGAGGGCTGTCGGGCTGCCGACGGCACGATGACCGAGGTGCCGGCCGCTGAGGGACAGCCGGTCATCTCCCAGACGGCGGCAAACGCGACCGTCAATATGTTGGAGTCGGTCGTCACGAAGGGGTACGCCTCATCGTCGCTCCAGATTCCGGGCTACCGGGTATCGGCTAAGACGGGAACCGCCGAGATGAGTGACGGCAACGGGGCCTATGGCTCCCTTTACCTGACCTCGCTCGCGGGAATGGCACCCTCGGACGACCCTCAATACGTGGTTTCCGTGACCATCGCGAAGCCCGTTACGATTAGGAGCGCTTTGGCTGCGGCCCCGGTGTTCCAAAAGGTTCTCTCGCAGGTTCTCAAGACGTACCGCGTTCAGCCCTCCACAGTGCCGGACCCGGAACTGCCCACCACGTATTGAATAAAGGAGCCCAGATGACTGATCCGGGTTATTCGGCCCTTCGCCCGGAGCATCCCGTTGCCCGGTCACTGGCAGAGCTGGTCGAGCACTTCGGCCTCGTGTCCACGGGTGATTTTCTATCGGATTCGGTAACCGGCATTACCCTCTCCTCGAAGAACGTCCAACACGGGGACCTGTACGTGGGGCTGCCCGGCCGAAACGCTCACGGCGCAGCGTTCGCCGCCGACGCGGCAACCCAGGGTGCCGTGGCCATCCTGACCGATGTGGACGGTGCCCGAATCTCCTCAGCCAGCGGCTTGACGTCAATAATCGCCGACAACCCGCGAGCCGTCCTCGCGGATGTGGCCGCCTGGATCTATCGCACCAGGGAGAATCCGCCGACCATGTTCGGCGTCACGGGCACCAACGGCAAAACCAGCGTCACCTACATTCTTGATTCGATCCTGCGGCAGCTGGGCGTGACAGCAGGGTTCAGCACAACCGCCGAGCGCGGGATCGGCGCGCTGCGTGTCACGAGCACGCTGACCACCCCCGAAGCGACGGAGGTTCATGCCCTGCTCGCCAGGATGCTCGAGGCCGAGGTCGGCGCTGTCATCATCGAGGTTTCAGCCCAAGCACTTTCCAGACACCGCGTTGACGGCATCGTGTTCGACGTTGTCGGCTTCACCAACCTGAGCCACGACCACCTCGACGACTACGGTGACATGCTGACCTACTTCGAGGCGAAGCGGGAACTTTTCACGCCCGGCCGGGCGCGTCGGGGGGTTTGCCTCGTCGACAGCGAGTGGGGCAGGAAGATCGCCGCTGAGGCGGAGATCCTCATGACCACCATCGCGACCAGGCCGGGCATAGAGGCTGACTGGCAGGTGACGCTCACCGAGGAGAGCGCCGAGCTGACCGCGTTCACTATGAGGTCTCCCGGCGGCGAGCGCCTCTCGACCAGTGTGCCCATCCTTGGCCGCTACATGGCGGAGAACGCGGCGTTGGCCATCGTGATGCTCGTCGAGGCAGGTTTCACGCTCGTCGACATCGAACGCGTGCTCACCCGAGACGGCGGCATCCAGGCGTACATCCCGGGACGTGCGGAGCGCGTCTCGGGCGAGCGGGGACCTCGGGTCTACATCGATTACGGGCACTCGCCCGACGCGTTCACCACGACGCTTCAGTCGCTCCGGCGCACGGTGGCCGGCAGGATCATCATGGTTTTCGGAGCCGACGGCGAACGGGACACGTCCAAGCGAGAAGAGATGGCAAGCATCGCCGCGACCCTGTCGGATGTCGTGGTCATCACCGACTACAACCCGCGTTTCGAGAACCCGGCAGAGATCAGGCGAGTTCTTCTTGATTCCGCCAGGCGCACGCGTCCAGACCTCGAACTATATGAGGTGCCCAACCCGTGGGATGCCTTTCGGCAGGCCCTCTCCGTTGCCCGCGAGGGCGATGTGATCCTGCACGCAGGACCGGGACACGAGAATTACCACGAGGTAGCAGGGGAGAAGATCCCCTACTCCGCAAGGGACGACGCCAGGTCTGCCCTCACCGAACACGGATGGCTGTAACAGCAATGCTCGAACTCTCATTGAACTTCATCGCCCAGGCGACGGGTGGCCGGCTGATCCTGGGGCCGGCGACCACCGACGCGGGAATCACCCCGGAGACTGTTGTCTCCGGTTCGGTAGACACCGACTCCCGCGAAATTCTCGATGGTGGAATCTTCGTCGCTAAGCGGGGCGAAGAGAGCGACGGCCACCTGTACATTCCCGCGGCCGTCGCCGCGGGAGCCGTACTCGTGATCGCCGAGCAGGAATCAGCCGCCGTCGATGTGCCGCAGATCATCGTCGACGACTCGGTCGAGGCCCTCGGCCGGCTGGCCACAGAGGTGGTGCGCTTGGTGCGCGAGCAGGGTCAGCTGAAGGTCATCGGCATCACAGGTTCCAATGGCAAGACGACGACGAAGAACCTGCTGCGCGCCATCCTCGAGCGCGTTGGCGACACCGTGGCCCCCAGGGACTCGTTCAACAACGAGGTCGGTGCGCCGCTGACCATGCTCAAGCTCACTCTCGACTCGAGGTTTCTCATCGCCGAGATGGGCGCGAGCGGCCAGGGCGAGATAACGCGGCTGATCAGGATGGCGAAGCCGGACATCGGCATCGTCCTTACCGTGGGACTTGCCCACGCGGGCGTGTTCGGCGGTATTGAGAGCACGCTCATGGCCAAGACCGAGATGGTCAAAGACTTGGAGCCAGCGGATGTCGCCATTCTCAACCTCGACGACTATCGCGTCGCAGGCATGGCAGAAAGTACCGTGGCCCGCGTGGTGTCATTCGGGCTGGACCGACAGGCCACCGTTCGCGCAACGAACGTCACCGCTCACGCCGGCGGAACCGATTTCACCCTCACCCTGGCCTCGGGAGAGAGCGCTGCGGTCAGTTTCCGCGTGCTCGGTGAGCACCACGTCACGAATGCCCTGGCCGCGGCCACCGCTGCCGAAATCCTCGGTGTCGGCCTCGCCGATATCGTTGCGGGGCTCGAGGGAACCCTCCGTGCCGAGCGCTGGCGGATGGAGCTCCTCGGCGGGGCCGGCGGCGTGCGGATCATCAACGACGCCTACAACGCCAGCCCGGACTCCATGGTCGCAGCCCTGAAGACGCTGGCGCAGATTGCGACCCCCGAGACGCGCAAGATCGCGGTGCTCGGGGAGATGAGCGAGCTCGGTGAATTCTCGCTCGAGGAACATGACCGAATCGGCCGCATCGTGGTGCGCCTGAACATCGAGAAACTTATCGTCGTCGGTGAAGGCGCCCGCGCCCTGCATCTGGCCGCGACCCACGAGGGCTCGTGGGGCGGGGAATCCGCCTTCGTACTCACGGCCGATGAGGCCTACGACCTGCTGGTCCCGGACCTTAGGGACGGTGACCTCGTGCTCGTGAAGTCATCGAACTCGGCACAGCTCAGGTTCCTCGGCGACCGTCTGGGGGAGCTCTTCGAATGATCACTCTCCTTGTAGCCGGCTCGTTCTCGATGGTCTTCACGCTCTTCTTGACGCCGCTCTTCATCCGCCTGTTCAAGCGCCTCGCCTGGGGCCAGTTCATCAACGTCGACGGGCCGAAGACCCATCACGTCAAACGCGGAACGCCCACCATGGGCGGTATCGTGATCATTCTGGCGACCCTGCTCGGCTACTTCATCGCGGTTCTCGCGACCAACCGGCCGCTCTCGATCTCTGCGCTGCTCGTTCTATTGCTGATGGTGGGCCTCGGCATCGTCGGCTTCATCGACGACTTCATCAAGACACACCGCCGGCGGAGCCTGGGGCTCGGGCCGATCGCCAAGCTCATCGGCCAGGCCGTCGTAGCCATTGCGTTCGCGGTGCTGGCCATCAACTTCCCCAACAGGGACAACCTGACCCCGGCCTCGACGGCAATCTCGTGGGTGCGCGACACCCGGCTGAACTTCGACGTGATCCTGCCGGTCGGTCTCGGCGTAGTCTGCTTCATCCTCTGGGTCTGCCTGATCGTGATGGCGACGTCCAACGGCGTCAACCTCACCGACGGCCTCGACGGGCTTGCCCCCGGATCGTCGATCCTGGCGATCGGCGCCTTCGTTTTCATCGGCTTCTGGCAGTCGAACCAGAGCTGTTTCAACCCGCTGCTCGACCCCAACACAATCGCCAAGTGCTACAACGTGCGGGATCCGCTGGATCTCGCGATCGTGGCGGCCGCCGTGGTGGGGGCCCTGGTCGGCTTCCTATGGTGGAACACCAACCCCGCGAAGATCTTTCTCGGCGACACCGGCTCGCTCGCCCTCGGCGGGGCCCTCGCGGCTCTCGCCATCCTGAGCCGCACGGAGCTCCTGCTCATCCTCATCGGCGGTATCTTCGTCATCGTCGCCGGCCAGGTGGTCATCCAGTTGACCTACTTCAAGCTGACCCACGGCAAACGGATCTGGCTCGCCAGCCCGCTGCACCACCACTTCGAGGTCAAAGGTTGGGCCGAAGTCACCATCGTGGTCAGGTTCTGGATCATCGCGGGTCTTCTGGTGGCCGCCGGCGTGGGCACCTTCTATCTCGAGTGGATTTCCCGCTAGGGCCCGGGTATGACCGCACGAATTGACGACCTCACCAGCTGGCGCTCGGACTGGTCCGGCCTCCGCGTCGGGGTGCTCGGCCTGGGCATCACCGGATTCTCCGTCGCCGACACGCTGGCAGAACTCGGCGCCGAGGTGCTCGTTGTCGCCGAGAAGGTGAACGAACGCTACCCGCTGATGCTTGACGTCATTGGCGCCGGCCTCGCACAGGCAGACGTACTCGATGCGCCGCCCGCCGCGCTCGTGGCGCTGAAGCCCGAGCTGATGGTCGTGTCTCCGGGCTTTCACCCCGACCACCCCGTCATCCTGTGGGCGGTGGCCCAGGGAATTCCAATCTGGGGAGATGTTGAACTGGCCTGGCGCGTGCGCGACAAGATCGGTAGCGACGAAAACGGAACGCCCGCCGAATGGATCGCCGTTACCGGCACCAACGGCAAGACCACCACGGTGCAGCTGACGGCGGCCATGCTCGCGGCCGGCGGGCTGAGAGTCGCGCCCTGCGGCAACATCGGCGTGCCCGTGCTCGACGCGGTGCGCGACCCTGGTGGCTTCGACGTCTTCGTCGTCGAGCTCTCGAGCTATCAACTGCACTCGACGACGAGTATGTCGCCGTGGGCCGCCGTGTGTCTGAATATCGCCGAGGATCACCTCGACTGGCACGGGTCTATGAAGGCATATACAGACGCTAAGGCCCGCGTCTATTCGAAAACCCGCGTCGCCTGTATCTACAACCGTGACGACGCGGTGACCCAGACGATGGTCGAGGAAGCAGACGTCATCGAGGGTGCGCGGGCCATAGGCTTCGGCCTGGGCGTGCCGGGGCCGAGTGACCTAGGCCTGGTCGAGGGAATCCTCTGCGATCGGGCGTTCCACGAAGACCGGCACCACTCCGCGGTGGAGATAACGACGGTCACCGACCTTGCCCGGCGCGGGCTCGGAGCGGCCCACACGGTGTCCGATGTGCTTGCCGCCAGCGCATTGGCCCGCAGCATCGGCACACCGATCGAGGCGATTCAGCGGGCGCTGGAGAGTTTCGAGCTGGACCGTCACCGGATCGAGGTGGTGGCAACCAAGGGAGGCATCACCTGGATAAACGATTCGAAGGCGACGAACCCGCACGCCGCGGATGCATCGCTGGGCGCCCATGAGTCGGTGGTCTGGATCGCCGGTGGCCTGCTCAAAGGGGTAGACATCGAACCCCTCGTGAAGAAGCGGGCACACCGGATGCGCGGGGTGGTGCTGCTCGGTAATGACCGCACTCTGCTGCGGGAGGCATTCCTGCGACACGCCCCCCATCTGCCTGTGTTCGAGGTGGCAGGGTCGGAGACTTGGGACGTGATGGCGAGAGCGGTCGAGCTCGCGTCGAAGATTGCCCTGCCTGGCGATGTTGTGTTGCTGGCGCCGGCAGCAGCCTCCATGGATCAATTCGCCGACTATGCGGACCGTGGCGTGAAATTCGAGTCGGCAGTTCGAGAACTCCTGGGAGGCGCAGGTCATGACACAGACATCGAAAACCCGACTCCGGGCGACGTCGCCTAGGGTGGCGACAGCGTCGCTCGGCACGCGGGGCGTCGCCAACGCGGCCGCACTGGAGGGCCGACTGCGGCTGGCTCGCATCTCGATGGGCCGCGCCATCCGCGCCGAGTCGAGCAGCTTCTACATGCTGCTCGGAACGACCCTGTTCCTTGTCGTCTTCGGCCTCATCATGGTGCTGTCCTCGAGTTCGGTGACCTCCTTCACGGGAGACCAAGGCGCATTCGGCCTCTTCTGGCGCCAGGGTACGTTTGCCCTGATCGGTGTGCCGCTGATGTTGGTTATCTCTCGTGTTCCGGTGCGAGTCTGGCGCCGGTGGGCCTGGGTACCCCTGGTGGCGGGAATGATCTTGCAGATAGTCGTACTCACGACACCGCTCGGCATCGCCGTCGGTGGAAATAAGAACTGGATCGGCATCGGTTCCTTCAATGCCCAGCCCTCAGAGCTGATCAAGGTGGGCCTCGTCGCTTGGCTCGGCCTGATTCTGTCGAGGCGGGAGCCCTATTTGGGCACCTGGCGGGGTGCTTTGCTGCCGGTCGTGCCCGTCGCGGGGCTCGGCGTTGCCCTGGTCATTTTCGGAGGCGACCTGGGTACGTCGATGATCATCGTCAGCGTGATCGTCGCAGCTCTCTTCTTCGCCGGTATTAAATGGCGGATGCTCGGAATGCTGGCTCTCGGAGGATCGGCGTTCGCTGCCGTGATGGCGGTGGCGTCCTCCAGCCGAATCACGCGGCTGCTGGAATATGCCGGTGGCGGCACGAGCGGGGACCTTCACGGCAGTGCCTGGCAGAGCACGCAGGGCCAGTGGGCATTGGCCGCCGGCGGGTTCTTTGGCGTCGGACTCGGCAACTCGGCGGCAAAGTGGTCGTGGCTGCCCGCGGCCGACAACGACTTCATCTTCGCCATCATCGGGGAGGAGCTGGGCCTGATCGGCGCCATCCTCGTTCTCGGCCTGTTCGTCGTACTGGCGATCTCGTTCCTGCGCATCCTTCGCCGATCGAACGACCTTTTCTCGCGCGTGGTGACCGGATCGGTCATGGCGTGGCTCGTGGGCCAGGCCTTCGTAAACATCGGGGTCGTTCTCGGCCTGCTTCCGGTGCTGGGCGTGCCCTTGCCGCTGATCTCCTCCGGAGGCAGCGCCCTGATCACGACCCTGATCGGAATCGGGCTGGTGCTCTCCATCGCCCGGGAGGAGTCGCACCCGGACTCACCCCACTCGTTCGCGGCACCGCGGCCGGTGCGTGGATGACCGTTTACCTTCTCGCCGGGGGAGGAACGGCGGGTCATGTGAATCCGCTGCTCGCGACGGCCGATGCGATCCGGGCGACCGAGCCCGACGCCACGATCATCGTCGTCGGCACCCGGGAGGGCCTCGAGTCGAGACTGGTACCCGAGCGTGGCTATGAGCTCGTGACCATCGCGAAGCTGCCGTTCCCCCGTCGACCGAACCGTGCCGCCCTCCGGTTCCTGCCCGGGATGCAGCACAGCATCAGCCAGCTCGCATCGCTCATCCGCGAACGGGGTGTCGATGTCGTCGTCGGCTTCGGCGGCTACGCCTCGGCTCCCGCGTATCTTGCGGCGCGCGGTGCGGGCGTGCCGATCGTGATTCACGAGGCGAATGCCAGGCCCGGGCTCGCCAATCGCCTGGGCGCCAGATTCACCCCGTATGTCGCGGTCGTCTTTGCGGGGACGCCTCTTCGCGGGGCTGTTGTGACCGGACTGCCGCTCCGGCGGGAGATCGCCGGGCTGAATCGGGCCAACGCAGTGCGCGAGGCCGTCGGCGAGTTCGGCCTCGACCTGGGCCGCCCCACCGTGCTGGTAACGGGCGGCTCCCTCGGGGCGCAGCGTATCAACCAGGGCATCTCGGCCGCGGTGCAGTCGATCATCGACTCGGGTTACCAGGTGCTGCACATCTGGGGTGACAAGAAAGATTTCATCGATCCCGGAGTCGAGCACTACCGGGTGCTGCGCTACTGCGACCGAATGGAGCTCGCCTTCGCTGCCGCAGCAATTGCGGTCGCCCGCGCGGGTTCCGCGACCGTGGCTGAACTCAGTGTTCTGGGCATCCCTTCGATCCTCGTTCCCTACCCCGTGGGAAACGGCGAGCAACGCTTCAACGCGGCCGACCTGGTTGCGGCCGGGGGAGCGATTCTGGTCGAGGACGCCCTGTTCACCCCGGAATACGTGCGTGGCGAGTTCGTGGTTCTGCTGGGCGACGCCCCAAGGCTGGCGCGAATGCGCTCTGCCGCGAGCGGTGTCGGAATCCCCGACGGGGCAGAGCGCCTCGTGGCGCTGATCCGAAATGCTGTGGCGAGAGCGTAACGTTGGAGCGATGATTCGTTCGAAGCCGGGCCGATAACTGACGAAATGAGTGCAACAGCGTGATCAAGCCAGACCTGGAACAGCTGATTCCCCTCGAACTCGGAGCGGTGCACTTCGTCGGCATCGGCGGCTCGGGCATGAGCGGGATCGCGAGACTGCTGTTGGCTGCGGGCGTCACCGTAACCGGCTCAGACACGACGCTGAACAAGAACGTCAAGGCCCTGCGCGAGTTGGGGGCCACGATCACGATCGGGCACGCCGCCGCCAATCTGGGCGATGTCGATACCCTCGTGGTGACGAGCGCACTGTGGCCCGACAATCCCGAGTACCGCGCCGCCCAAGAGCGGGGGATCCCCATCCTGCACCGCTCGCAGGCCCTGGCCTGGCTGGTGAACCGGCAGCGCCTCGTCGCTGTTGCCGGCGCGCACGGAAAAACAACCTCCACCGGCATGATCGTGACGGGCCTCCTGGCTCTCGGCGCCGACCCGAGCTATGTCAACGGCGGCGTGATTTCGGCCCTCGGCACGAGTTCGGCCCGGGGCGAGGGCGAGCTCTTCGTGCTCGAGGCAGACGAGTCTGACGGTTCGTTCCTCCTGTACGACAAGGCGGTGGCGCTGATCACCAATGTCGACCCCGATCACCTAGACCACTACGGCTCCGTACTGGCCGTCGAGGATGCCTTCGTGCGGTTCGCCGATACCGCCGGTGAGCTCGTGGTCATCTCCTCCGATGACGCGGGCGCCCGGCGCGTGCTGGGCCGGCTCTCGGCCGGTCGAATCCTGACCTTCGGGGAGCACACTGAGTCCGACATCCGCCTGCACTCTGTGCAGACGGCGGGACCGGTGTCGTTCGCCGTGAACTTCGAGGGCGTCGACTATTTCGGCACCCTGTTGATTCCCGGCCACCACAACGCCGTAAACGCGGCCGGTGCATTCGCCGTGCTTGTCGGCCTCGGCTTTCCTGCCCAGGCCAGCCTTGACGCGATAGCGACGTTTGGTGGCACCGGGCGCCGGTTCGAATACCACGCGACGATCGGCGGGGTCAGCGTCTACGACGACTACGCCCACCATCCGACCGAGGTCGCGGCGGCCCTGACCGCCGCCCGCACCGTCGTCGGCGCAGGTCGGATCATCGCTATTCATCAGCCGCATCTTTACTCGCGCACGCAGATGTTTGCGGGCGAGTTCGCCGAGAGCCTCGAGAAAACGGCAGACTTCACCGTGGTACTTGACGTCTGCGGTGCCCGGGAGGATCCGGTCGATGGTGTCACCGGTGCGTTGGTCTCTGAGCGTTTCACCGACAGCGACAGGGTCGCCTTCCTGCCTGACTGGCAGGAGGCCGCGGACTTCACCGCCGCCATCGCCCGGCCTGGTGACTTCATCGTGACCATGGGCTGCGGGGACGTCTATCTGATGCTGCCTCAGCTGCTCGCATCCCTCACCGCATCATTGACCGGCCCCGACCGCGAGTCAGCGGTCGACGCAGGATGAGAAGGCCACCTCCTGTCACCCCTCCCGCGAAGGCGACCCCCGAGCCCGAGCGCCGCGGCTCCAGGCGAATAAGACGGATTCCCGCGCCGGCCTTGCTGCGGCCGCCGGCGTCACGTTCCAACACGGCCCCAGCGGCGGGCATCGACGTTTCCGATGACACAGCGCCCTTGACTCTGCCCACCCGAGGCGGGAACGATAAGGATGCCGCTCGGGCATTGGCGAAGGCATCCAGGGCCAGGCGACGCTTCGAGCGCGGTGAGTCCCGGCGCTTCACCCAGCGTTCTCGTCAGCGGCGCCAGCGATTGCTGGCCGGCGGCGGCATTGGCGCGGGAATTCTGCTCCTGATCGTGCTCATCGCGTACTCGCCGCTTTTTATGGTGCGAACAATCGACGTCGTCGGCACCGCCAGAATCGACTCCCGTGCGGTCTTTACGGCGCTGGGCGGTCAACTCGGTCGGCCCCTGTCCCTGGTGGACTATGCAGATATCCAGAGGGTTCTCGGGGGATTTTCGCTGATTCAGAGCTATTCCACGGAGTCCCGGCCGCCGAACAGCCTCGTGGTGCGCATCACGGAGCGCACGCCCGCCGTTGCGGTTCCCGCCGCGGCCGGCTTCGACCTCATCGACCCCGCCGGGGTGCTCGTTGAGCAGTCAGGGGTTCTGGTGCCCGGCTACCCGCTGATCGATCCGGCCGTCACCGTCGTGGGCAGTCCCGGTTTCGTCGCGGCGACCAGGGTCCTCGATTCGTTGGCGCCGGAACTTAGGCTGCGGGTCGCAAGGATCAGCGCGCCGACTCCCGACTCCGTCTCGTTTGTTCTCCCTGACGCCGGAAAGACGGTCATCTGGGGGAGTTCCGAGCGGTCGGTTTTGAAGTCCCGCATTCTTACCCAGCTCCTTGCCCAGGCGCAGCTTGCCGGCTCTGTCCAGATCGATGTCTCCAGCCCCGAGGTGCCGGTTCTTCGCTAGGGCATCTCGAGACTTCCAGGGCGCTCTTTTCGGGGTGGGATTCGCGACACGCTGACGGCGGGTGAGGCCGCCGGGCCGCGGGGCACCTAGGTTCAATTTAGGAAATACATACTCGATATAACTTTAAGTCTCAGGTAGAGGTTTAGAGTTCCAGCGGAGGCCGGACGTGACAACCAACCAGAACTACCTCGCAGTCATCAAAGTTGTGGGCATCGGCGGTGGCGGCGTCAACGCCGTGAACCGGATGATCGAACTTGGCTTGCGCGGAGTCGAGTTCATCGCCATCAACACAGACGCTCAGGCGCTCTTGATGAGCGACGCCGACGTCAAGCTCGACGTCGGACGGGAACTCACGAGAGGTCTCGGCGCCGGCGCCGACCCTGAGGTAGGCCGCAGGGCAACCGAAGACCATGCCGAGGAAATCGAAGAGGCCCTCGCCGGTGCGGACATGGTCTTCGTGACCGCGGGCGAGGGGGGCGGAACCGGCACCGGAGGCGCACCCGTCGTAGCCCGCATCGCCAAGTCGATAGGCGCATTGACGATCGGTGTTGTCACTAAGCCATTCGGCTTTGAGGGCAAGCGTCGCGCCGCCCAGGCCGAGGAGGGTGTCGCCACCCTCAAGAACGAGGTCGACACCCTCATCGTCGTACCGAACGACCGCCTGCTGGAGATCAGCGATCGGGGCATCAGCATGCTCGAGGCGTTCTCGACCGCCGACCAGGTGCTGCTCGCCGGTGTGCAGGGCATCACCGACCTGATCACGACCCCCGGTCTGATCAACCTCGACTTCGCCGATGTCAAGTCGGTTATGCAGGGAGCCGGAAGCGCATTGATGGGTATCGGTTCCTCCCGGGGAGCCGATCGGGCCATCAAAGCCGCCGAGCTCGCTGTCGCTTCTCCGCTGCTGGAGGCGAGCATTGAGGGCGCCCACGGCGTCCTGCTCTCTATTCAGGGCGGCTCCAACCTCGGTATCTTCGAGATCAACGACGCCGCCAAGCTTGTGCAGGACGCGGTGCACCCAGAGGCCAACATCATCTTCGGCGCCGTCATCGACGACACTTTGGGCGACGAGGTTCGAGTCACCGTCATCGCCGCCGGGTTCGACGGCGGCGAGCCGACCGAGCAGCGTCGGGCATCGTTTCTGACCCCGGCAGATAAAGGAACTCGCTCCCCGGGCTCATCGGCAGCCAGCAGTCGCCCGATCGAATCGGCTCCCGCGGCCCAGTCTCCGTCGTGGTCGCAGACGGCCGAGCACAGCCTGACCGGAACCGTGGCTCTTGACCCGGCCTCGGATGACGATGACGCCGACTTGGATGTTCCTGATTTCCTTAAGTAGTAGGGCATCAGGGCACTGATGATGACCGAATACACAGCGGCCGAGCTGCTGGCTCTTTCCGAGCGGTTGGCCTCCGTGGCCGAGCGGGCTGAAAACGCCGCCCGCTCGGCTGGGCGCTCCCGAGACGAATTTCTGATCATTCCTGTGACGAAGTTTCAGTCGGAGTCGCTCACTCGCGCGCTCTACGAGCTCGGCGTTCGCGACTTCGCTGAGAACCGGCATCAGGACGCTCGGGTCAAAGCGGAGGCCTGTGCAGACCTGCCCGGTATCGTCTGGCATTTCGTAGGCCAGCTGCAAGGCAAGAAGGCCCGACAGGTTCGCAGCTATGCCCGGGTAATCCACTCCGTGGACAGGGTCTCCCTCGTCGAAGCCCTCTCCTATGAACATCCGGCGGAGCCGGAGCTTGCCACGGGTTGTTTTATTCAGGTAAACCTCACCCTGGACGTCGGCCGGGGCGGCGTGGCGGACACCGAGGGCGTGGAGATTGTAGCCGAAGCTGTCCTCGGCGCCCCCGGGCTTGAGCTGCTGGGAGTCATGGCGGTGGCCCCGCTCGACGAGGAGCCGCGTGCCGCCTTCGCCCGTCTGCGCAGAATCTCAGATCGAGTGCGCCTCGTCGCCCCCTCTGCCACGCTGATCTCGGCCGGGATGACCAACGATTTCGAGGAGGCAATTCTCGAAGGGGCGACACACCTCCGTATTGGGTCCGCAATCACTGGAAACCGTCCACCGAACAGCTAGCTTTATTGCGAGGAGCCCATTCCAGGTTCCCTGCAGATCGAATGTAAAACCGGAGGATGACAATGGCCAACCCACTGCGCAAGACGATGGTGTACCTGGGTCTTGCAGATGAGGACCTTGAGTACGAGGCTCCCTCGACAGCGACCGTTGCCCCGGTTCCCTCGCACCAGAGCAGCGTCCCGGCGGCCTCGAATCGAGCTCCCGTCACACCGCTTCGCAAGAACACCCACTCAAAGAACCCGGCTCCCGCTGAAATGAATGAGATTCTCACAGTCCACCCGAAGCAGTACAAGGATGCCCAGGTCATCGCGGAGAACTTCCGCGAGGGAATCCCGGTAATCATCAACCTGTCCCAGATGACGGATGCCGACGCGCGCAGGCTCATCGACTTCGCAGGTGGCCTCTCGCAGGGTCTCTACGGCAAGATCGAACGTGTGACCAGCAAGGTATTCCTGCTCTCTCCGGCTCACGTAGTCGTGTCCGGAGATGCCGGAAATGACTCACGCGCAGAGTCTTCCTTCTTCGTCCAGTCATAATTGACGAGTGGGTTCACTCGTCGGCATCATCGCGTCACTCGTCTACTTCGCGCTCCTGGCGTTCTTCTTCCTCATGTGGGGGAGGTTCATCCTCGACCTCGTTCAATCGTTTCAGCGTTCCTGGCGTCCCCAAGGATTCCTCCTGGTGCTCGCTGAGATCGCCTACTCCGTGACCGATCCGCCGATCAAGTTCTTCCGTCGCCTGATCCCCCCGCTTCGGCTAGGGCCTGTGGCATTCGACTTCGGCTGGAGCATCGTCATGTTGCTCGTCATCATCTCGATGAGCGTCACCAGCATCGTGCGGATATCGGCATAGTCACAGGTAGTGTTGAAGGGCTCTAGGTCGTTTCGCCCCCTCTCTTGAGGGCACGATGGGGAAAGGGAGTTGCCGTTCTGGCAGCCCCCGCAGATTTTTGCTAGTTTTGCTTAGGCGTTATTCAGATAGTCAATGTAATAAAGGTGGAAGAACATGGCGTTAACTCCCGAAGACGTAGTCAACAAGCGCTTCGCGCAGACCAAGTTTCGCGAGGGCTACGACCAGGACGAGGTCGATGACTTCCTGGACGAGGTCGTTGTGGAGCTTCGTCGGCTGACGCAGGAGAACGAGGAGCTGAAGGCCAAGCTCGAGGGCCGGGCCCCCGTTGCCGCCGTTGAGGCCAAGCCCGTCGCCGCGGCTGCCGCAGCCCCCGTGGTTGCTGCCGCTGCTGTCACGGTGGAGGATGAGTCCGCGTCCACCACCAACCTGTTGCAGCTGGCCCGTCGTTTGCACGACGAGCACGTTCGCGAGGGCGCGGAGAAGCGCGACTCCCTTATCTCCGAGGGCAACGCCACGGCAGCGCGCATCGTAGCCGAGGCCGAGGCCACCCAACGGAACGAACTTGCGCGTCTCACCAAGGAGAAGTCGGGAATCGAGCACCGCATCGACGAGCTCCGTACCTTCGAGAAAGAGTATCGCACCAAGCTTCGCAGCTACATTGAGGGACAGCTGAACGATCTCGACACCAACTCGGGCGCCGAGAACACCGCGAATGCCGCAGCCGGCCGCAGCGGCTTTGGCAGCTAAGCAGGTCGCAAAAGCCAGCCCTCGAGTCCTGTCCATCCTGGGCGTTGTCGCTGTTGCGGCTTACGCACTGGATCAGGTCTCGAAGTACCTCGTCCTGACCAATTTGACGCTGGGGGAGTCTGTCGTTGTTATCGACGGCCTTCTCCGGTTTCAACTTGTCAAGAATCCAGGCGCAGCGTTCTCAATTGGAGACGCCTACACCTGGATATTCTCGATTCTCGCGTCGTTGGTCACGGTCTTCATCATCTGGTTTGCGCGACGCATCAAGAGCATTGGCTGGGCGGTCGTCTTCGGACTGCTTCTCGGCGGGGTGCTCGGCAACCTGACAGATCGCCTGTTCCGTGAGCCGGGTTTCGGGGTCGGACACGTCATCGATTTCCTGCAGATTCCGATCCTGCCCGCGATCTTCAACATTGCCGACAGCGCCATAGTGGTGAGTATGGGTTTCTTCATGATCCTCACCCTTCGAGGCATCGGAATCGACGGCACAAAGGCGCCGGTCGAGGCCAAAAAAAAGACCGAGTTAGACAAGACCGAGGTAGATACTACAGATGGCTGAATCCCGTTCATTTCCCGTGCCCGAAGGGCTTGAGGGAGTTCGGGTAGACGCGGGTCTTGCGAAGCTCCTCGGCTTCTCACGCACCTTCGCCTCGGAGATCATCGACGCCGGGGGCGTGACCGTCGACGGACTGGCCGTCGGCAAGAGTGACAAGCTCCATTCCGATGCGTGGCTCGAGGTCTCTTGGACCCCCCGCGAGGAGGCGACGATCATTGCGATCCACGTCCCCGACCTGGGCATCATCTACGACGACGAGCACATCGTTGTCATAGACAAGCCCGTGGGCGTCGCCGCGCATCCGTCGGTCGGCTGGAGCGGGCCGACCGTTTTGGGCGCCCTCGCGGGAGCCGGCTTCACGGTCGCGACCAGCGGAGCAGCGGAGCGGGCCGGAATCGTGCACCGCCTCGACGCCGGAACGAGCGGCCTGATGGTCGTGGCCAAGAGCGAGGATGCCTACAGCTGGCTCAAGCGGGCCTTTCACGACCGCGAGGTCGACAAGATCTACCACGCGGTAGTCCAGGGTCACCCTGATCCCTCAAGCGGAACGATTGACGCGCCCATCGGTCGTCACCCCCGCTCCGACTGGAAGTTCGCAGTGACCGCCGCGGGCAAGCCCAGCGTCACGCACTACGAGACGCTCGAGGCTTTTCGCGCGGCCTCGCTTCTGAAGATCCATCTCGAGACCGGTCGCACGCACCAGATCCGGGTCCACATGGCGGCTCAGCGTCATCCGTGTGTTGGAGACGCCATGTACGGCGCGGATCCGACGCTCGGGGTCAAGCTCGGTATCTCCCGGCAGTGGCTGCACGCCAAGGAGGTCGGTTTCGTGCACCCGCACACCAGGGAGTACGTCAGGTTCGAGTCGGAGTACCCGGCCGACCTGTCGAACGCCCTGAATGTGCTTCGCGACTGAGCTGTCCCGGCGCGCGCGCACCCTCGTCGTAGCCCGTACGACGTAGACTGAGGGCTTTACGAAAGCACCTCTGGAGAGACCGTAAGTGAAGCCGCGCGAAGACTCATTTGTTCACCTGCATGTGCACAGCGAGTACTCGATGCTCGACGGTGCGGCCCGGGTGAAGCCATTGATCGCGGCCGCCGCCGACCAGGGGATGCCGGCCATCGCCGTGACCGATCATGGCAATGTCTTCGGAGCTTTCGACTTCTGGAAGACGGCTACCGAGGCCGGAATCAAGCCGATCATCGGCACCGAGGCATACATCACTCCCGGTACAGCCCGTGGGGATAAGACCCGGGTCAAGTGGGGCGGCCCGAACTCCGGCCGCGACGACGTCTCGGGCTCCGGTGCGTACACGCACATGACCCTACTTTCGGAGAGCACCGCCGGCATGCACAACCTGTTCCGGCTCTCCTCTCGGGCATCTATCGAGGGCTACTACTTCAAGCCCCGGATGGACCGCGAACTTCTCAGCACCTACGCATCGGGCCTGATCGCCACGACCGGTTGCCCGAGCGGTGAGGTGCAGACCCGCCTCCGGCTCGGCCAGTACCAGGAGGCCAAGAAGGCGGCCAGCGACTTTCGGGACATCTTCGGCGCCGAAAACTACTTCTGCGAGATCATGGACCACGGGCTCGGCATCGAGCGCCAGATCATGGGCGACCTGCTTCGCCTCGCCTCGGAGCTGGGCCTCCCATTGGTCGCAACAAACGACCTGCATTACACGCACGCTCACGACGCCACCAGCCACGCCGCACTGCTGTGTGTGCAGTCCGGTTCGACCCTGAGCGACCCCAACCGATTCAAGTTCGACGCCGACGAGTTCTATCTGAAGACGGCGGCCGAGATGCGGCACCTCTTCCGCGACCACCCGGATGCCTGCGACAACACGCTGCTCATCGCCGAGCGTTGCGAGACGGCATTCAACACGAACGCCAACTACATGCCCCGTTTCCCAGTACCGGAGGGCGAGAGCGAAGATACCTGGTTTATCAAGGAGGTCGAGAAGGGCCTCGTTAGGCGTTACCCGCTCGGAATCTCCGAAGACGTGCGCACCCGGGCCACCTACGAGACCCAGATCATCCTTCAGATGGGCTTTCCCGGGTACTTCCTGGTAGTCGCCGACTTCATCAACTGGTCGCGGGCCAACGGCATCCGGGTGGGTCCGGGGCGAGGTTCAGGCGCCGGCTCCATGGCGGCCTACGCCATGGGAATCACCGACCTTGATCCGCTGCGCCACGGCCTGATCTTCGAGCGGTTCCTGAACCCTGACCGCGTCTCCATGCCCGACTTCGACGTCGACTTCGACGACCGGCGCCGCGGCGAGGTGATTCGCTACGTCACCGACAAGTACGGCGACGAGCGTGTCGCCCAGATCGTTACCTACGGCACCATCAAGGCGAAGCAGGCCCTGAAGGACTCCTCCCGGGTGCTCGGTTTCCCGTACGGCATGGGCGAGAAGCTCACCAAGGCCATGCCGCCCGCGATCATGGGCAAGGACATCCCGCTGACGGGCATCCTCGATCCTGATCACCCGCGCTACAAGGAGGCCGTCGACTTCCGCGCGGTGCTCGAAACCGACCCGGAGGCTCGCACCGTCTTCGAGACTGCGCTCGGCATCGAGAACCTGAAACGTCAGTGGGGAGTTCACGCGGCCGGCGTCATCATGTCCAGCGACCCGCTGATCGACATCATCCCGATCATGAAGCGGGAGCTGGACGGCCAGATCGTCACGCAGTTCGACTACCCCGCGTGCGAGTCCCTCGGCCTGATCAAGATGGACTTCCTGGGGCTTCGAAACCTCACGATCATTGACGACGCCCTCGACAACATCTCCACCAACCGAGGCCACCGACCCATCCTCGAAGACCTCGAGCTCGATGACGTTCCGGCCTACGAGTTGCTCGCCCGCGGAGACACCCTGGGAGTCTTCCAGCTCGATGGCGGGCCCATGCGATCTCTGCTTCGCTTGATGAAGCCCGACAATTTCGAGGACATCTCTGCGGTTCTCGCCCTCTACCGACCGGGCCCGATGGGTGCCGATTCGCACACCAATTACGCACTTCGCAAGAACAAGATTCAGCCGATCACGCCGATTCACCCTGAGCTCGCCGAGGCGCTGTCCGAGGTACTGGGCGGCACCTACGGGCTCATCGTGTACCAGGAGCAGGTCATGTCGATTGCGCAGAAGCTGGCTGGGTTCACACTCGCGCAGGCCGACCTCTTGCGCCGTGCCATGGGCAAGAAGAAGAAGTCCGAGCTCGACAAGCAGTTCGAGGGCTTCGCCGCGGGGATGCAGGCCAACGGCTACTCGATGGCCGCCGTCAAGACCCTCTGGGACATCCTGCTGCCCTTCTCCGACTACGCCTTCAACAAGGCGCATTCCGCGGCCTATGGAGTGGTCTCCTACTGGACCGCATACCTCAAGGCGCATTTCCCGGCCGAGTATATGGCTGCGCTGCTCACCAGCGTTGGCGACTCCAAAGACAAGCTTGCGATCTACCTGAACGAGTGTCGTCGGATGAACATCCGTGTTCTGGCGCCCGATGTGAACGAATCGATCGGCTACTTCGCGGCTGTCGGGGAGGACATCCGCTTCGGTATGGGTGCCGTGCGCAACGTCGGCTTCGCGGTCGTGGATCATATCAAGGTGGCACGCGAGACCAAGGGTCGCTTCACGAGCTTCCACGATTTTCTGAACAAGGTGCCGCTGCCGGTGGCGAACAAGCGCACGCTCGAATCGTTGATCAAGGCCGGCGCGTTCGACTCGCTCGGCTCCACGAGGCGCGCACTGCTGGAGATTCACGAGGACGCGGTGGACTCCGCCGTCGGCGCCAAGCGGGCCGAGGCCAACGGTCAGGTCGGATTCGACTTCGACAGCCTCTGGGACGAGCCGCAGGCCGAGAATCAGGTTCCAGAGCGCCCGGAGTGGTCAAAGCGGGACAAGCTCGCCTACGAGCGAGAGATGCTGGGCCTGTATGTCTCGGACCACCCGCTTGCGGGCCTCGAGATCGCCCTGGCGAAGCATGCCAGCACCTCGATCACCGATCTGCTCGTCAGCGAGTACGTGACCGATGGCGACCACGTCACGGTCGCGGGGTTGGTGACGAGCGTGCAGCACCGCACGGCCCGCAACAGCGGCAACCAGTACGGAATGATTCAGATCGAGGACTTCGGCGGCGAGATCACCGCTATGTTCATGGGCAAGACGTATCAGGAGTTCGCTCCGGCGATGACGAACGATGCCATCGTCGTTCTGCGGGGACGGGTCAGCATGCGTGATGACGGCATGAACCTGCACGCGTTCAGTATGTTCACGCCGGATCTTGGCCAGACGGATGGCAACGGACCCGTAGAGATCTCCCTCACCGAGGGCCGGGCCACCACCGACACGGTGCAGGCGCTCTACGACGTGCTGATCCGCAACTCGGGCGACTCAGAGGTTCGACTCAAGCTCATCAAGGGCCAGACCGCCCGCGTTTTCGAGATCCCCTACCCCGTCAGGGTCTCGGCCGACCTCTTCGGCGAGCTCAAGGCGCTTCTGGGCCCGAATTGCCTCACCTAGCAGCACTGAGGAGCCGTTTCGGGCGGATGCGGAGCCCGAGAGGACCTGAAATGGGTGGGTCTCACCCGTGGCCCGCACAAAGGGCAATCCACAGGCCGTCTGGGCGAGCGAGCGTCACGACGGTGAGTGTGGTGCGGCGGTCTCAGGCGCCCTCGCCGAGCAGGCGATAGGCACGCTCGAAGTAGACGAGGCCCTCGTCTTCGGGGCCTGTGCCACCCTCTTCGACCTGAACCGCAACCACGGCGTTGTTGTGCAGCGGCAGTCGGCCTACGATGCGTCCGGCCATCCAGGCGGAGACGTCGTTCAGCACCGGGAGGCCATGCGGCCCCACGTGCCAGTGATCGCCGATGAAGCGTTGAGAGGCGTCGCGAGACATGATCTCTGCGACGGCGCGGTTTCGGGCACCCAGAATGTGGATCACGACGTGATCTGTATCGGCGATCGCGGGCCAGGCGCTGGCAGAGCGGGCCATGTTGAATGTGGCCATCGGAGGAACGGCGGAAAGGGACGCGAGTGACGTCGCGGTGAATCCCACGGGCGTGCCGCTTGGCGTCAGAGCGGTGATGACGGCCACGCCCGCAGCGTGTCGGCGGAACGCTTCTTTGAAGGCCATCAGGTCGCTCGGAGTCATGGGGGTTTCGGGGCTGGTCAACTCGGTCACACCATTCTAAAGACGCTCGGAGAGACCGGTATTCCCGGCCGTTGGCGGCGAGGTCAGGGGAGAGCGAGACCGTAAGACGGCCGGTAGAATTGTATAGCTATGATTCAGACAATCGACCTTCGGGGTCTCCAGCCAAACCGTTCAGAACTCACCGACCTCGTGCCCCGCGCACTGACCGATGTCTCCGTCGCGCTGGCGGCGGCCCAGGAGTTGATCGACGATGTCCGCGCCCGCGGCGAGGCAGCCCTTATTGCGCAGGCCGAGCGGTTCGACGGCGGTGCTGCTGCCAGCATCCGTGTTCCCGCTGCCGAGATCGCGGCGGCGGTGGCGGCGCTGCCACGTGAGGTGCGGGAGGCCCTGCAGGTGGCCATCGACCGTGTTCGACAGGCGACCGCGGTGCAGATCCCGTCGCCCCGGAGTACCGAGCTCGCCTCGGGGGCTATCGTTGAGCAGCGGTGGCAGCCGGTCGATCGGGTTGGCCTCTACGTTCCCGGCGGCAAGGCCGTGTATCCCTCCAGTGTTGTGATGAACGTGGTGCCGGCCCAGATCGCCGGTGTCGCCTCCATCGCTCTGGTATCCCCGCCGCAGTCAGACTGTGGCGGTCACGTGCATCCGGTGGTGCTCGGCGCTGCCGGCCTGCTCGGCATCACCGAGGTCTACGCCATGGGAGGAGCCGGAGCCGTTGGCGCTCTGGCCTTCGGCGTGCCTGGCCTCGGGCTCGACCCGGTGCAGGTCATCACCGGCCCCGGCAACGTGTTTGTCGCCGCGGCAAAGCGGATAGTGCGCGGTCGAACCGGCATCGACTCAGAGGCAGGGCCTACTGAGATTCTTGTTATCGCCGATGGCTCCGCCGACGCGGGCTTCGTCGCGGCCGACCTCGTCAGCCAGGCCGAGCACGACGAGCTCGCCGCCGCCGTTCTTGTCACCGACTCGGTGGAACTCGCCGACGCCGTCCGCGAACAGCTCGCCGCCGCATCGGCGTCTACCCGTCACGCCACCCGGGTCGGAATCGCCCTCGACGGGGTGCAATCCGCCATCGTGCTCGTCGACAGCATGCAGGCTGCTGCAGACTTCAGCAACGCCTACGGCCCAGAGCACCTCGAGATCCAGACGGCTGATGCCGATGCAGTTCTCGGTCTCATCCAGAGCGCCGGGGCGATCTTCATGGGTCCGTACTCGCCGGTCAGCCTCGGCGACTACCTCGCGGGCAGCAACCACGTACTGCCGACCGGGGGGCAGTCCCGTTTCTCGCCCGGGCTGGGCGCGTACACGTTCCTTAGGCCGCAGCAGGTGATCCGCTACGACCGTGAGGCGCTTCGGGAAGTTGCCGCCGACATCCGCGTGCTCGCCGAGAGCGAGAACCTGCCGGCCCATGCCGACGCCGTCTCCGCTAGATTCCTCTGACCCGTCGCCGCTGATCCCATCAGCCTGGGAACTGCATCAACCGGCATAGCCGGCGGAGCACTCTTGGTTACCCTTGGAGCATCATGTTCTGTCCCTACTGCCGTTATCCCGACTCGCGGGTGGTCGATTCCCGCACCACCGACGATGGGCTGTCGATCCGCAGGCGTCGCCAGTGTCCCGACTGCGGCCGCAGGTTCAGCACCACAGAGACGGCGAGCCTGAACGTCATCAAGCGAAGCGGTGTGGTGGTGCCGTTCAGCCGCGACAAGATCGTCACGGGTGTCCGCAAGGCGTGCCAGGGCCGTCCGGTGACCGACTCGGACCTGGCCATTCTGGCCCAGCGGGTAGAAGAGATCGTGCGCTCGTCAGGCGCCGCCCAGATTGAGGCCAACGACATCGGTCTCGCCATCCTGCAGCCGCTTCGCGAGCTCGACGAGGTGGCGTATCTCCGGTTCGCCAGCGTGTATCAGGCGTTTGCGACCCTGGAGGATTTCGAGCAGGCGATCGCGCTCCTGAGAGTCGAGCACGAGGGCCGGGAACACGAGTCCATCGGTTAGATCCCGTGCCGGTTTCCCGGTAGTTTTAGCACCAGAATGTATCCTCTTTTTTTCTCCCTCGTCCTGTCCCGTCTCGACCCCGAGCACGCTCACGAGCTTGCCTTCCGGGCGATCCGGCTGCTGCCGCGGCTCGGCCTCGGCGCCCTCATCCGGCCATTCACGGCGGCCAAGACGCCGCACCCCGTTCATACGCTGGGGCTCATCTTCCCGAGCCCGTTCGGCGTCGCAGCCGGCTTCGACAAGGATGCCCGCGCCATCGGCGGACTGGGCCAGCTCGGGTTCGGCCACGTCGAGGTGGGAACCATCACCGCGCGCCCGCAGCCTGGCAACGATCGCCCGCGGCTGTTCCGCCTTATCGCCGACCGCGCGGTCATCAACCGGATGGGATTCAACAACGGGGGAGCGGCTGAAGCCTCCGTCCGTATAGCCGAGGCGGTGCGGGAAGTGCGCCGCCCCGTCGTCGGTGTGAATATCGGCAAGAGCCGGGTCGTCGACGTCGACGACGCCATCGACGACTATCTGATCAGCACCCGTGCGCTGGCACCCGGGGCTGACTACCTCGTGGTCAACGTGAGTTCGCCCAATACGCCGGGCCTTCGCGGCCTGCAGGAGATCGACAAGCTCAGGCCGCTGCTGTCAGCGGTCAAGGACGCGGCCGAGGGTACGCCGCTGCTGGTGAAGATCGCGCCCGACCTGTCGGATGCCGAGGTGACGAAGGTCGCCGAGCTGGCAGTAGAACTGGGCCTCGACGGCATCATCGCCACGAATACGACGCTCTCCCGCGAGGGGCTCGAGAGCCCGGTCGAAGTGATCAAGAAAGCCGGAGCCGGGGGGCTCTCCGGCGCGCCGTTGGCAGCCCGCAGCCTCGCAGTGTTGAAGGTCATCCGCCGGCATGTGCCGGCAGAGATGTGCGTGATCTCGGTGGGCGGGATCGACACGGCCGCCGACGTCGCCGAGCGCCTCGCTGCGGGCGCCACCCTGGTTCAGGGCTATACCGCGTTCCTGTACCGCGGCCCGCTGTGGGCCCGACAGATAAACCGGGGCCTGGACCGACTGTTGAAGTAGGTCCAGACCCCGGTTCGGTCTTGCATCTGCCGAGAGGCAGGAGGAGCGATTAGCTCGGGTACTGGCCGCGCTTCGCCTGCGGCTTCGGCAGGCGGAGAGGACGCAGCTGAAGAGCGCGCATGGCCGCGTACCAGCGAACGCCGCGCTCAACCTTGTCTTCGCCAAACTTGGCCTTGAGTTTGCGGGTGATCAGGAAGCCGAGAATCAGGCTGTCGAGGATGACGGCGATCACGAAGACGTAGAGGGCGAGCATCAGGCTCGTCTGAACGAGCTGGTCGGGGATCAGCGTGGCGATGATCACGACGAACATCACGGGAATCATGACCTCGCCGAGGCTGAAGCGGGCATCCACGTAATCGCGGATGTAGCGCCGCTGCACACCCTTGTCGCGGGCCGGCAGGAACTTCTCGTCGCCGTTGGCCATTCCGATGCGGGCCTTGTCGCGCGCCTCCTGCATCTTGATCTTCTGGAGCCGACGGCCCTCCTTGTCACCGCGCCCGGGCACCAGCGGGCGTATGTTCGCGGCCTCGCTCGCCTTGCGGGTGGGCGTGGCATGGCCCTTACCGGCGAGGGTGGAATCCTCGGATTCTGGGGCTTCGGGTGTGTTCACTGCGGTCGTTTTGTCTTTGGCCACGATTGGGTTCCTTGCCTTCTGCGTAAGAACCTTAAGATTACCTCTATGACTGTGAATCCAGCTATTGAGGACGACAAAGGCTCAGAGGACACGAAGAATTCTGTGAGGGGTGACGTCGAGGCAGCGATTCGACGCTCCGTGGCGGGGGGCCTGCCGGAGGCGATCGCCGACCTGTCGAATCTGGTCCGCATTCCCTCCGTTTCCTGGGACTCCTTCGATCAGGCCCAGGTACTTGCCAGCGCCGAGGCGGTAGCGGCGCTGCTTGTCGGCACCGGCGTCTTTGACGAGGTCGTTCTTTCCCAGGCCGAGACTCCCAGCGGGGCACTCGGGAACCCCGCAGTGTTGGCTACCCGCGCCGCCAAGAACGACCGACCGACTGTTCTGCTCTACGCCCACCACGATGTGCAGCCCCAGGGCGACGATGAAGATTGGCTGTCACCGCCCTTCGAGCCGACCCTGCGCGGTGACCGCCTCTATGGCCGCGGCGCCTCCGACGACAAAGCGGGCATCATGTCGCATGTGGCGGCCATCAGGGCTCTCGTCGAGGGGCTGGCCGGTAACGATCTCGACCTTGGCATCGTCGCCTTCATCGAAGGAGAGGAGGAGTTCGGCTCGCGCTCCTTCGAAGCCTTTCTCACCAAGCACCGTGCCGAGCTCGAAGCGGATGTCATCGTCGTCGCGGATTCAGACAACGTCGATATCGACACCCCCGGCTTGACGATCAGTCTCCGCGGGAACGTCACCTTCAAGCTGACCGTGAGAACACTCGAGCATGCCTCGCACTCCGGGATGTTCGGCGGGGCGGTGCCGGATGCGATGCTCGCCCTGGTGCGCCTGCTCGCCACCCTGCACAACGAGGATGGCTCGGTGGCTGTTGTGGGGCTCGACAGCGCTCCGGGGACCGCTCCGAAGTACTCCGAGGCTGAACTTCGGCGAGACGCGGGCCTGCTCGAGGGCGTCACCAGCATCGGTCGCGGCTCCGTGAACGAGCGCCAGTGGTTCCAGCCGGCAATCACGGTCACGGGCGTCGACGCGCCGAGTGTGGCCAATGCCTCGAACACGCTGCTTCCCGTGGTCTCTGTTCGGGTCAGTGCGCGGATAGCCCCCGGCCAGGATTCCACCGATGCTGCTCGGGCGCTTCAGGAACACCTCAGTGCGCACGCCCCGTTCGGCGCAAGCGTGGCGATCACCGACGTCGACCAGGGCGATGGATTCCTTGTGGACACCACGGGCTGGGCCGTCAAGATCATGAAGGGCGCCATGGCCGACGGCTGGGGCGAGGCGGCTGTCGAAACCGGAATCGGCGGATCCATCCCGTTCATCAGCGACCTTGCCCGGAAGTTTCCTGCGGCTCAGATCCTGGTCACGGGCGTCGAGGATCCAGACACTCGGGCGCACAGCCCGAATGAGTCCCAGCACCTCGGGGTCTTTCGCCGGGCGATTCTTGCGGAGGCCCTTTTCCTGGCCCGACTGAACGGCGGCACCACGCGGGAGCTGGCGGCATCCGTCTAACCGTGTAGCGGTGTGAGTTGCCGCCGGACGCCCAGGCTGACGAAGAATGCCCAGCCGAGGATGCCGAGGAGGCAGAGTCGTTCGGCAAGACCGGCGACCTGCGGGTAGAACGCAAGGCTTGCACCGAGAGACAGCAACCCGGCAACGGCAACGGCCAGGAAGATAGCCGGGCTCGGGCCCCGGAGCGTCAGAGATACCCAGGGCAGCAGAAGCAGCATCCCGATCAGGATGCCGATGAATCCCGCCGAGGCAAAGACCACGTGAACGGCACCGACGAGGGTCCGTGGGGTCATGCCGAACTCACCGGGACGGTTGATGTCGGCCGCGGCGAACACGAGGGCCAGCGAGCAGAACCCGGCGAGGGCGACGAGTGCCAAGCCGATTGATTTGCGGGATGACGAGCTGCCCGTCAGCCAAATGGCACCGACCAGGCATCCGCTCATGACCGCGCGGGAGGCGAAGTTTGCCTGCATCACCCAGCCGAACGGACCGACGGCCAGATTGCTTTCTGCGTCAGAGACCGGTGAATAGTGCGGGGAACCGGCCTGCAGTGCGACGTCGATGACGATGTAGACGATGACGAGGGCCATGGCGGTGGAGGCAAGCACCGATGCCCTTCGCGCGCGTGCGGGCAAAGCCAGCGGGTTCGGGGACGCGGTCACAGCCGGAGAGTTGGGCACTCGGCCAGCTTGACACAGGCAGGCAAGCCGGCGTCAGACTTCTACGGTCGTGTAGCGAGCCGATGGACGGCCCTGGGTGCCGTAGTAGAGCGATTGCCGCGCCCGGCCGCAATCGACGAGGAACTCGAGATAGCGCCTGACGCTCACGCGCGATAGGCCGCAGAGCACTGCGAGCTCGCCGGCCGAGGTGTGCGGCGTTCTTTCGAGTGCGGCCTCGACCACCTCGAGCGTGGCCGTGCTCAACCCTTTGGGCGGCCGCTTTGGCCTGCCCGTCCGGCTCCGCATGATGTTGTCGATGTCGTTCTGGGCGAGCTCGGCCGCGGGTCGGGTCTGACTGAGGCGGAGTCGGTCCCGCGCGACGTCGTCGAGCCGGGCCTGGAGGCTCGCCGCGGTGAAGGGCTTCACCAGGTAATGCAGGACGCCGGCGCTTCGGGCCGTGCGAACACTGTCGACGTCGCGGGCCGCCGTTACCGCTATGACCTCAGGCTGGACCCCGCCCAGTGCCCGGACATCCCGCAACACCTCGAGCCCCGACAGCCCGGGCAGGTGAAAGTCCAGCAGCACGAGATCGGGACGCGTCAGGGCGATCAGGGCGAGGGCGCCGGGGCCGCTGTGGGCGAGCCCGACAACGGTGAATGCAGGGTGGGCCGCGACGAACCTGCCGTGCAGAGCTGCGACGTCTCGATCGTCGTCGACGATTATCGTGCGCAGCGTCGCGGTCGTTCCGGCGCCACTCATCGGTCGCGCCCATCGTCGTGGGGCAGCCGAACAGTGAACACGGCGCCGCCCAGGCGTGAGCGGTCGGCTGAGACGGTTCCCCCGCGTCGCAGCACGATGCGCCTGACGAGAGCCAGACCGATGCCGCGCCGGCGGAGACAGCCGTCGCCCGCGGCATCCGTCTCGGTGAGGTGGAGGGTTTTCGAACTCACGCCGTTCTCGAAGACCCGGCCGTGCTGACCCTCGGGAATTCCTGGGCCGTCATCGTCGACGGTGAGCAGGATGCCCGTTGTCGCCAACTCGAGGGAGACCTCGATGCGATTAGAGGCTGTACACGCCTCGAGAGCGTTGTCGAGGAGGTTGCCGATGATCGTGACCAGATCGCCGCGCAGCTGCTCGGCATTCTCGGTTTCGCCCGGGATCTCCACGGCGCTTTGGCTCGTGATGGCGAGCGTGATACCCAGCTCTCGGGCGGTGCTGGCCTTGACGAGCAGGAGGGCTGTGAGCCCGGGAAACGCCAGAACGGTATCCTCGCCGGCGATGCCGAGCGGGCCGCCGCTCATCTTTGCTGCGATATGTTCGCGCGCATCATCGGGCAGTCCGAGCTCGAGGAGGCCGGAGATCACGTGCAGGGTGTTGGCGAACTCATGGGCCTGGGACTGTAGCCCGCTCGTCAGCGATTGAGCGCCGTCCATCTCGTGCAGGAGGCGGTGCAGCTCGGTGTGATCGCGCACGAGCAACGTTGCCCCGATCGCGCGGCCGTCGAGTTCGTTCCCGGTGCTTCGAGCGACGAGTACCCGTTCTCCGGCCAGCACCAGCTGTCCCTCCGACTCGCCCTGTTCGAGAACGGCGACGAGGGACTGATCGAGGATTTCGCTTGCCTGGATTCCGGCGAGGCCTTCGGCAGGCAGTCCCAGCAACTCGCGTGCGGCATCGTTCGCGAGCGTGATGCGACCGGCCGCGTCGACGCTGACAATCCCCTCGCTGAGGCCGTGCAGCATGGTGTCGCGGGACCCGGCGAGCGAGGCGATCTCCGTGGGCTCCAGCCGGTAGGTGCGCCGCCGGATGTAGGCCGTGACGGCTGCAGCGCCGAAGATGCCGATCATGGCCGCCGCGACGAGGGCGAGCACGAGGCCCCAGAGCCCCCCGACGAATTCCTCCTGCAGGGACGACTCGAGGATGCCGACCGAAACGGTGCCGATCACCGCGTCACCTGCCCCGCGCACCGGCACTTTGATGCGCCACGACTCGCCCAGCGTTCCCGTCTGCGTTCCGACGTACACCTCTCCCGAAAGCGGGATGGAAGGATCTGTCGACACCATCTCGCCGATGCGGAGGGGCTCCGTGTGTGAAAAACGGATGCCTTGGGCGTCGGTCACGACGACGTACGTGACGTTCGACGCCTCACGGATCGCCTCGGCGATGGGCTGGATGACAGCTGCCGGATCTACATCGTCGAACGCGTCCTTGATAGCGGGAAGTCTTGCCACCGAGAGTGCCACTCCGACCATGCGATCGAGATAGGCATCGCGCATCGCGCGCTCCGCCAGGCTAGCTGCCACGATGCCCGTCGCCAGCACCACAAGGCAGACGATGAGCGCCTGCAAAAGAAGTAGTTGGAGTCGGAGCGACATTGCCTGCACGCTCCATTGTGCGTGCATTGCGAGCGAAACAGCGAGTGCGAGTGGTGTGACGGCGGGTACTTCCCTGGCCAATAGTTACATAACTCCCGGCGGTCGAGCGGGCGCGGCTAGCGTACAGGCAGTGTCCGCACAGGCAGTCCGCACCCGCGGTGCGCACACGAATATGACCGACCTACTCGATGGAGAGAAACCTATGCGAAGACTCGCAACCGTCATCATGGCCACCGCCTTGGCCGCCACTCTGGTCTCCTGCAGCGCAGGCGCCGACGCGCCCAGCGCCACAGGGGGCACCGTCACCGACCTGCAGATAATCGTGCCGGCCGAGCCTGGCGGTGGCTGGGACCAGACCGGCCGATCAATCAGCCAGGCCCTCACCACGGAGTCGATCGTGGCAAGTGCGCCCGTTCGAAACATCGGCGGTGCGGGCGGCAACGTCGGGCTGGCCTCGCTCGCGAACGAGACCGACCCGCACACCATCATGGTCACGGGCCTTGTCATGGTCGGCGCTGTCGAGACGAATGCCGGCCAGAACCGGATGGAGGACACGACGCCGATTGCGCGTCTGACGGAGGAAGCGCTCGTGGTGGTCGTGCCGAGCGCGTCGAAGTACAACACCCTTGAAGATCTCGTCGAGGACATCGTCGCCAACGGGCAGGATGTTTCGGTGACCGGAGGCTCCGCGGGCGGGGCCGATCACATTTTGGCGGGTTTGCTCTTGGCTGATGCCGGCCTCGACGGCGCCGAGATCAGCGAGAAGCTGAACTACATCCCCAACTCCGGTGGCGGCGAGGCCGTGGCACTGATTCTGGGCAACAACGCCTCGGCTGCGATCTCGGGCGTTGGCGAGTTCGTCGAGCACATTGAGGCCGGCACCATGAAGGCCCTGGCGGTGTCCTCGGTCGAGCCGATCGAGATATTGTCCGGCGTTCCGACGATCACCGCGGCAGGCTATGACGTCGTGCTCACCAACTGGCGGGGGATTCTGGCGCCGGCCGGAATCTCAGCGCAGGACCGTGCCGCCCTTGAAGACACAATTACCCAACTCCATCAGAGCGAGGCGTGGACTACCGAGCTCGAGACACGAGGCTGGACCGATGCCTTCCTCATGGGCGACGATTTCGGGTCCTATCTGGCGGGCAACATCGCCGAGGTTCAGGGCACGCTCCGGAACATCGGGCTCGTCGACTGACGATGACCTCGACAACGACTCCGCCGGCTGGGGGTGCCCCGGCCGGCGGCACGGCTCTTCAACTTCCTGCCCGGGCAGGCCGGCATATCGGCGAGTACGTCTTCGCCGCCCTGGCCCTCGGCCTCGGCATCTTCACCTTTATCGGCGCGCTCTCCATCAGGGCTCCGGCCTCCGGGGTGCAGGTGGGACCGAGGGTTTTCCCCTACTTCGTCGGAACGATCCTGATCGTGTCCGCAGCGATGGTGCTGATCAGCGTCATCCGCGGCCGCTTCGCCGAGGTCGAAGAGGGTGAGGATGTCGATTCGGGCGCCACGACCGATTGGCCGACGCTCGCAAAGATCGTCGCGCTCGTCGTTGCTCACATCATCCTCATCGATCTGCTCGGCTGGCCGATCGCCGCCGCAGTGCTCTTCGGCGGGGTCGCCTGGACCCTCGGCGCCAAGAAGTGGTGGCTCGCCCTCCTGATCGGTCTCACGCTCGGGCTCGTGGTCTTCATCGCCTTCGGGGGATTCTTGGGGCTGTCACTGCCGTCGGGCCCGCTCCTGTCCTTCCTCGATCCGATCCTGAGAATGCTGAGAGGCTGACATGGACAACATCGCAAACCTCATGGCGGGTTTCGCCACCGCGCTTCAGCCCGAATATCTCATCTACGGCTTTCTCGGTGTCCTGATCGGCACCGCCGTTGGGGTTCTGCCTGGAATCGGACCCGCCATGACGGTGGCCCTGCTGTTGCCGCTCACCTACACACTCGATCCGACCGCTGCCCTGATCACCTTTGCGGGCATCTACTACGGCGGAATGTACGGCGGGTCGACCACGAGCATCCTGCTCAACACGCCGGGGGAGTCCGCCTCGATCGTGACCGCTCTGGAGGGTCACAAGATGGCGAAACTCGGCCGTGGAGCGGCCGCCCTCGCGACGGCGGCCATCGGGTCGTTCGTCGCGGGCACCGTCGCCACGGTCGGGCTCACGCTGCTTGCACCGACAATCGCCGCGTGGGCGGTCAACCTTGCCCCGGCGGACTACGTCGCCCTCATGGTGATCGCCTTCATCACGGTCGGGGCCCTCCTCGGCCAATCGGTCTGGCGGGGCCTGACGTCGCTCGGTATCGGGCTCTTCCTCGGTCTCGTCGGCACAGAGATCCTCTCCGGCCAGCAGCGCTACACCTTCGGGCTGCTGCCGCTCGCCGATGGAATCGATGTGGTCCTCGTCGCCGTCGGACTTTTCGCAGTCGGCGAGACGCTCTACGTCGCGGCCCGGCTGAGGCATGGCAAGATCTCCCTGATTCCCGTAGCACGGGGATGGCGCAGCTGGATGACGCGTGAGGACTGGAAGCGCTCGTGGAAGCCGTGGCTCCGAGGCACTGCGATCGGTTTCCCGATCGGCACGATTCCCGCCGGCGGTGCAGACGTGGCAACCTTCCTGTCGTATGCGACCGAGAAGAAGTTCAGCAGGCACAAGAGGGAGTTCGGTCATGGCGCCATCGAGGGCGTTGCCGGCCCTGAGTCCGCGAACAACGCCGCGGCAGCGGGAGTCTTGGTGCCGCTTCTTACTCTCGGCCTGCCGACCACGGCGACGGCCGCGATCATCCTCTCGGCGTTTCAGTCCTATGGCATCCAGCCGGGTCCGCAACTGTTCACCAATCAACCGGCCCTCGTCTGGGCACTGATCGCCAGCCTTTATATCGGGAACGTCATGCTGCTCATCCTTAACCTGCCATTGGTGGGTATCTGGGTGAAGCTGCTGCAGATTTCCCGGCCCTACCTCTACGCCGGCATCCTGACCTTCGCGACTCTCGGCGCCTACGCGGTGAACTTTGCCCTTACCGACATCGTTATTCTTCTTCTGGTCGGGATTCTGGGCTACTTCCTGCGCAGCTATGGCTATCCGATCGCACCTTTGGTGATCGGGTTGATTCTCGGTCCGATGGCCGAGGCGCAGCTCCGACGAGCACTTCAGCTCAGCCAGGGAGACCTGACGGCGCTTGCCACCAGGCCCTTCGCGGCAATCTGCTACACAGCCCTGATTGTGATCATCGGGCTGGGTCTGTGGCTGCGACGTCGCCGGCGGAGGGGCGAGCGGGTGACGGCCGCGGCTCGTGCTGACGAGACGACGCGAGCTTCTTAGGAATGATTGACCCACTTCCCGGGTTTAGCCCTTTACACTTTTATTTAGATTTGAATCCACAAAGTAAGGAGCGCCCATGAGCGACACCACACTCACCGATATGGCAACTGTCGAGAGCAACGAACCGGCGCACCGCGTCGGAGTGACGGATGCGGCCGCCGAGAAGGTCCGCACCCTGCTGATCCAAGAGGGTCGCGAAGACCTCAAGCTCCGCGTTGCCGTTCAGCCCGGCGGCTGTTCAGGCCTGATCTACCAGCTTTACTTCGATGAGCGCGAGCTCGAGGGTGACGCTGTTGTCGACTTCGACGGGGTCGGCGTGATCATCGACAAGATGAGTGTTCCGTACCTCGAGGGCGCAACAATCGATTTCGAGGACACCATCCAGAAGCAGGGTTTCACCATCGATAACCCCAACGCGGGCTCGAGCTGTGCCTGTGGAGATTCGTTCAGCTAACGACACGCCACTTACGGGCAGATCCACACCATTTATGGAGGTGATCGGGCCCTAATGAACAGGGGGCTACCGGAAGGTAGCCCCTGTTCTGTCGAAGGGGAACCCCCGTTGTCGGCTAAGCTGGAGGGTGAATCAACCACTTGGAGCACCTGCTCCAACAGTCTTCCGAAAGGTCACTGGTGAGCTCGAACAGACGTCTCCGCTGGGCTGCAATTCCCGTTGCGGTCACCATGTCAATCATCCTTGCAGGGTGCACCCAGCAACAGCTTCAGGGTTACCTCCCCGGCCAGCCGGGAACGACCAACAACACCGGCATAGTCACCGGACTCTGGGTCACATCCTGGATTGTCCTGCTGATCGTCGGAATCATCACCTGGGGCCTTACGCTCTGGGCGGTCATCGTCTACCGTCGTCGCCGCGGCCAGACGGGCCTGCCGGTGCAGCTGCGCTACAACATGCCGATTGAAATCTTTTACACGATCATTCCCCTGATCCTCGTTATTGGTTTCTTCGCCTTCACGGCTCGCGACCAGATCGCCATCGAGGCGGCCTACGACAAGCCCGACGTGACCATCGCTGCCTACGGCAAGCAGTGGGCGTGGGACTTCAACTACGTCGACGCGAATGTCTTCACCTCCGGGATCCAGGCCCAGCCGAATCCCGCCGATGCGCGGGGCAGCCTCGTCGAGTCCGAGATTCCGACGCTCTACCTGCCGGTGAACGCCAAGGTCGAGATCCAGCTCGAGTCGCGCGACGTCATCCACTCCTTCTGGGTCATCGACTTCCTCTACAAGAAAGACATGATTCCCGGCAAGACGAACTACATGTACGTCACGCCAGAGCGCGAGGGAACCTACGCGGGCAAATGTGCCGAGCTCTGCGGTGAGTACCACTCCATGATGCTGTTCAACGTCAAGGTCGTGTCCCAGACCGCGTACAACGCGTACATCTCCTCGCTCCGCGCTGAGGGCAACACGGGCCAACGAGGCCACGAGTACGACAGAAACCAGAACCTTCCCGGCGTCAGTGCCGCGCAGGCGACAAAGTAGAAGGACGACGGATGTCAACGGCAACTGCAACTCCAGTGCAGGTTACTGGCCAATCGGCCAGCGCCCAGCGCAAGGGAAACGTTCTGGTCAAGTGGATTACCTCCACCGACCACAAGACGATCGGGTACATGTACCTGATATCATCCTTCGTCTATTTCTGCCTCGGCGGAGTAATGGCGCTGGTCATCCGGGCCCAGCTCTTCGAGCCCGGTCTTGAACTCCTGCAGACCAAGGACCAGTACAACCAGCTCTTCACCATGCACGGCACGATCATGTTGCTCATGTTTGCGACGCCGCTCTTCGCGGGGTTCGCGAACTTCCTGATGCCCCTGCAGATCGGTGCCCCCGACGTCGCGTTCCCGCGGCTGAACGCCTTCGCATTCTGGCTCTACTCCTTCGGCAGCCTGATGGCCGTCGCCGGGTTCCTCACCCCGCAGGGTGCGGCCTCGTTCGGCTGGTTCGCCTACGCGCCGCTGTCGAGTACGACGTTCACCCCCGGAGACGGAGGAAACCTCTGGGTCTTCGGTCTGGCAATCAGCGGTTTCGGAACCATTCTGGGTGCCGTCAACTTCATCACGACCATCATCACGATGCGGGCCCCCGGCATGACCATGTTCCGGATGCCGATTTTCACCTGGAATACTCTCGTGACGTCGCTCCTAATCCTGATGGCGTTCCCGGTGTTGGCCGCTGCCTTGTTCGCGCTGGGTGCGGACCGGGTGTTCGGCGCCCACATCTACGACGCGGCAAACGGAGGGGTACTTCTCTGGCAGCACCTCTTCTGGTTCTTCGGCCACCCCGAGGTGTACATCATCGCGCTGCCGTTCTTCGGTATCGTCTCCGAAGTGTTCCCGGTATTCAGCCGCAAGCCGATCTTCGGCTACAAAACCCTGATCTATGCAACCATTTCGATCGCGGCGCTTTCCGTGACCGTCTGGGCTCACCACATGTACGTGACCGGCTCGGTACTCTTGCCGTTCTTCGCACTGATGACCATGTTGATCGCTGTTCCCACGGGTGTGAAGATCTTCAACTGGATCGGCACCATGTGGCGCGGGTCGGTGACGTTCGAGACCCCGATGCTCTGGGCGATCGGCTTCCTGATCACCTTCACGTTTGGTGGCCTCACGGGCGTCATCCTGGCTTCGCCGCCGCTCGACTTCCACGTCTCCGACTCGTACTTCGTCGTCGCCCACTTCCACTACGTGGTCTTCGGTACTGTCGTCTTCGCGATGTTCAGCGGGTTCTACTTCTGGTGGCCCAAGATGACCGGCAAGATGCTGAACGAGTCCCTCGGCAAGTGGCACTTCTGGATCCTGTTCATCGGCTTCCACACCACGTTCCTCGTGCAGCACTGGCTCGGAGTCGTCGGAATGCCGCGTCGCTACGCGACCTACTCGCCTCAAGACGGCTTCACCGAGATGAACCAGTTGTCAACCGTCGGTGCGTTCCTGCTGGCTGTGTCCATGGTGCCATTCTTCCTGAACGTCTACATCACGGCCCGGCGCGCGCCCAAGGTGACGGTGAATGACCCCTGGGGTTACTCTCGCTCGCTTGAGTGGGCCACGTCGTGCCCGCCGCCGCGTCACAACTTCACGTCGATCCCCAGAATCCGCAGCGAATCTCCTGCCTTCGACCTGAATCACCCCGAGGCCGGGCTGCCGCTGGGCTTCGGGCCGGCCAAGAATGCGCCGGATGCCGCAACGTATGACATCTCCAGCGACAGGGTGAAATAAGCATGAGAGCCAATAAGAACCTTTTCTGGATCCTCACGGTCTTCTTCGCCCTGGCGGAGTCAACGTACATCATCTGGTCGTTGGTCTACTACGGTCGCGTCGAGTGGGTAGGAACGATGGCCATCGGCCTGAGCGCTGTGTTGGCTGCGTTTCTCGGCTTCTACCTTGCTCGTGTCTACGCGTCGCAGGGCGGCGAGCTTCCGGAAGACAGGCTCGACTCCAACATTGATGACGGGGACCCGGAGATGGGCTTCTACAGCCCGTGGAGCTGGTGGCCTATCCTTCTCGCCGGCTTCGCATCGATCATGGTTCTCGGCTTCGCTGTCGGTATCTGGATCAGCTTTATTGGTGCGGCGCTGACCATCATCGCCGTCGTCGGCTGGACCTACGAGTACTACCGGGGTTACTTCGCCCGCTAGCTTATGCTTGCGCGATCTTAATGACCCGTCTCCTGTGGAGGCGGGCCATTTTTCGTATTTCGTCACACCGTGGCCTCCGCGCTTTACCTGAGTGCGGTGTATCAGGGGAGCGTGTTTGACTTGAGGCCGATGATCGCGGTGTGCGGGGATCGGGGGAAGGCATATCTATGATTCATCGTGCTCTAGTCGGATTGACAATGACCGTGGTGGCAGTCTTCACATTGGTCGGCTGCGCAGGCGGAGGCCAAGATGGCCCAGCTGTGTTGGAATCCGGCAGTGCGACCTTGGCACCTTCAGGAGCTCTGCTCGAGCCGAGCGAATCCGCGGCGTCTGCATGTACGGCCGTCGGAGTCTCCCGCAATCAGGGCGACGCGGTCTTCTATGACGGCTTGGCCCTGGCGTCGAACAGGGCAGAAACCGCTGCGGCTGCCGACCTCCAGTGGTTCCCGCTGGCTCAGAGCCTCACGAACTTGACCGCTATCCCGCGGCCCACGGAAAGCTCCCCGCAGGAGGAGTTGGACAGCCATTACCGCGCGTATCTCGCCGTGGTTATCGCCTGTCTGCCTGCGGGCGTGGTGCTACCCACAGAATGAGATAGCCCCTTCCCTTCGGCTCTTAGGCGAGCATGCTGCGAAGCATCCACGCGGTCTTCTCGTGCACGTCCAGCCTGCGCACGAGCAGGTCGGTGGAGACTTGGTCTGGCGCACCCTCGGCGAGGGGCAGGATTTCGCGGATCGTGCGTGACGTCGCCTCATGAGCCGCCACGAGGCGTCGGATCATCTCTGGCGCCTCCGGGTTGTCGGTGTCCTCTAGTACAACGGCGAGTTCGGTGAATCGGCGGTAAGTTCCGGGCGCCAATGCCCCGAGTGCACGGATACGCTCCGCAATATCGTCGACGGCCAGGGCCAGTTCCATGTATTCCTCCATGAACATCGTGTGCAGGGAGTGGAACATCGGCCCGACGACATTCCAGTGATAGTTGTGGGTCTTCAAATACAGGGTGTAGGAATCGGCGAGCACTCGGGAGAGTCCGTGCACGATCTTTTCGAGGTCGTCTTCCGGAATGCCGATTTTTACGGTCTGACTCATGTGCTAACTCCTTGTGTTGGGGACAGACTTCAGCGGTCGGCCACTGGTGCGATGTTCCTGCTGAATAGGACCCAGAACAATCCGGGTCTTCGTCCACACTAAGCCCGTGGCCCGAGAGTCAGCCGAACCTTCCGGGGCAGCGTTGATGCTCCGCAGCCCGACGGGCGGAGGTGGGCCTTCTCGGCGAAGTAGGCGTTGTTGACGGCCTCCTCCTTGGCTTCGGACATGTCGCCGACCGGAACCTAGGCGGCAAAAAGGCATGACCTCCGCCGTAAGTCGGAGGTCATGCCTTCGTGATGTCTGTCAGGGCGTGAACCTTAGTGGTGATCTCCGCCGTGCTCGAGCTCTTTGGTCGTGACGGGGGAAATGCGGTCTTCGAAGAACCACTTGGACATTCCCACGCGGACCTTCTGCATGGCGCTGATCTGGCCCTTGTCGTTCGGGCGAATCATCAGGGGCTTGTTGTCGGTGAAGTTCACGAGCTTCCAGCGCTCGTATTCGTCAACCGGCTGGTGAACCTCGATGTACTCGCCGCCGGGAAGGCGAACGATACGCCCGGACTCATAGCCGTGCAGCGCGATCTCGCGATCCTTCTTCATCAACGCTATACACACTCGCTTTGTGATCAGATAGGCGGCAATCGGACCCAGGATGGTCGTTGCCTGGACCGTGTGAATGACACCCTCGATCGACAGCTGGAAATGCGTAGCCACGATGTCGGAGCTGGCTGCAGCCCAGAGGGAAGCGTAGAACGTAACTCCGGCCGCACCGATCGCCGTGCGGGTGGGCACATTGCGGGGGCGGTCCAGTAGGTGATGCTCGCGCTTGTCGCCCGTGATCCACGCCTCGATGAACGGGTAGATCAGCACGACCGCGATGAACAGGCCGAGCACAACCAGCGGAATCAGGATGTTGAAGGAGTACGTGTGGTTGAACAACACCACCTCGAGTCCGGGCGGCATCAGTCGAAGGGCTCCGTCGGCAAAGCCGATGTACCAGTCAGGCTGAGTACCCGCCGAAACGGGGGAGGGGTCGTACGGCCCGTAGTTCCAGATGGGGTTGATGGTGAAGAACGAGGCCATCAGCACCATGATTCCGAAGACGATGAAGAAGAATCCACCGGCCTTGGCAGCGAACATCGGCAGGATGGGAGCTCCGACGACGTTCTGCTCGGTTTTTCCGGGTCCGGAGAACTGCGTGTGCTTGTGAACGACGACAAACACCAGGTGCATTGCGATCAAAGCCACGATAATCGCAGGCAACAACAGGATGTGCAGCGTATAAAGCCGCCCGACAATCGTAGTTCCGGGGAACTCACCGCCGAAGACCAAGAACGAAATCCAGGTTCCGACGAACGGGATCCCCTGAACCATGCCCTCGATGATGCGCAGTCCGTTGCCGGAGAGCAGGTCGTCGGGGAGGGAATAGCCGGTGAAGCCCTCGGCCATAGCGAGGATGAACAGGATGAAACCGATCACCCAGTTCAGCTCGCGCGGCTTGCGGAATGCACCCGTGAAGTAGATGCGCAGCATGTGCAGGCCGATGGCCGCCACGAAGACCAGGGCGGCCCAGTGATGAATCTGCCGAACGAGCAGTCCGCCTCGAAGGTCGAAGGAGATGTGCAGCGACGAGCTCATCGCGCTGGACATCTCAATTCCCTTGAGGGGAACGTAAGAGCCTTCATAGATGACCGGAGCCATCGAGGCCTGATAGAAGAACGTAAGAAAGGACCCGGTGATAAAGATGATGACGAAGCTGTAGAGCGCAACTTCACCGAGCATGAACGACCAGTGATCGGGGAAGATCTTTCGGCCGAACTCTTTGACTGCGCCGGAGATGCTGGTGCGGTCCTCGATGTAGTTGGCAGCTGCCGCGGTGAAGCGGCTGCCCTTGGTGGGGGTGGTCGTGGCGGCTGGCGCCTCGTCCTTGGTCAGTAGATCTGTCATGATCGCTCCCAGAAGCTCGGGCCGACTGGTTCTGTAAAGTCGCTCTGAGCGACAAGGTATCCGTCAGCATCAACGGTGATAGGCAACTGCGGCAGGGCGCGGGCGGCAGGTCCAAAGACGACCTTGCACTCGTTCTCCACGTCGAACGTGGACTGGTGACACGGGCAGAGCAGATGGTGCGACTGCTGCTCGTAGAGTGCCACAGGGCAGCCGACGTGCGTGCAGATCTTGGAATACGCGACTATTCCGTTATACGCCCAGCCTTCGCGCCCCGGGCTGGGATTGAGATCTTTCGGATCGAGACGAACAAGCAGCACGGCCGCTTTGGCTTTCCGCTCGAGCTTGTCGTGGAAGTCGTTGATTCCCTCGGGAATGATATGAAACGCAGAGCCCAGGGTTACGTCGGAGGCCTTGACCGGCAACCCCGATGGATCGAGGGTCAGGCGGGTTCCCTTGGTCCACATGGTTGTGGTCAGTGCTTCTACGGGATCGACATTCATGGGGCCAAGGCCTCGGAACAGCACTACCGCGGGAAGCGGGAAGGCAACGAGAGCGCCGATGAGGGTGTTCCGGATGACGGTGCGCCGCCCAATGCCTGATTCCTCATTGGCCTGTTTGAAGATCTCAATGGCGCGTTCACGCGTTGAATCGGTTCCCCGGGTGGGGTGTCGCTGGTCGATGCCCTCTTCGTTGACCATGAGGGCCTTGGACCAGTGCACGGCACCGAGACCCAAGCCCAGGAGCGCTAGGGCGATGCCGATTCCCAACATGAGGTTGTTGAGGCGGATATCGCTGCTTGCTCCACTTTCGATCGGGAACGCTATGTACGCGACGATGGCGAAAATGCTGCCGGCGATCGACAGGTAGAACAACGAGTAGACCTGGCGCTCTGCGCGCTTGTCGACCTTCGGGTCCAGATCCGTCATACGCGGGCGGTGCGGCGGGAACCCCGGATCGGTGAATGCGTCGGACGCGATGACGGCAGTCCCGGTGGACGGACCGTCAGTTTTGTCAGCAGCGGACGAGACTGGAGCGGCTAGTTCCTTGCCGCTGTTGTCGTCATGTGCCATGAGAGTGCCTTTCGAGCCTGGAAAACGTGATTTTTGAACTGAGATTAGCGACAGGACTAGTTCGACTTGGCGGTAAGCCATACCGTCACGGCGACGATTGCACCCAGACCGAAGATCCAGACGAACAGCCCCTCAGCGACCGGGCCCAAGGAGCCGAGTTCGTACCCGCCGGGCGACGGGTTGGCCTCGAGGTATTTGAGATAGGTGATGATGTCGCGCTTGTCTTCAGGCGTCAGATTGGCGTTGTTGAAGACAGGCATGTTCTGCGGGCCGGTCAGCATAGCCTCGTAGACGTGAACGGAGGCGACACCGGTCAGCGGGGGGGCGAACTTGCCCTCGGTGAGTGCGCCACCGGCACCGGCGACGTTGTGGCACATCGCGCAGTTGATGCGAAACAGCTCTGCGCCGTTCGTAGCATCGCCCTTGCCGTCGAGCAGGCTGGCAGCGGGGATTGCCGGCCCCGGGGACAGCGATGCGACGTAGGCGGCCATGGCCGCGACCTGCTCCGGGTTGAACTGAACGGGCTTCTGCATTGCCTGTGGGCCGGACATGGCCAGCGGCATCCGCCCAGTGCCGACCTGGAAGTCGACGGATGCTGCTCCGACGCCGATCAGGCTGGGGCCTGCTGCGCTGCCCTGCAGGGCAGTTCCATGGCAGCTGGCGCAGTTTGCCGCGAAGAGCTTTTCGCCTTCGTTGATCGTGGTCTGAGAGTCCGTGCTCGTCCCTGCTGTGGCTGTGCTGCTGAACAGAGCGTAGCCACCGCCTGTGAAGATGAGTCCGATTGCGATCAGGGCCACAGTCGCCATTGGGTGACGTCTATTTGCCTTCTTGCCTTGGCGGGCCATTCGTGTCTCTTTCGTCGGGATTTTTTTCTGCGTGTCTTTCACCTGGGCGGGTGAAATATTTACTTGAGTACGTAGATGACGAGGAACAGACCGATCCAGACCACGTCAACAAAGTGCCAATAGTAAGAGACGACGATTGCGCTTGTCGCCTCACGGTGCCCCATCGTTCTGACTGCGAAGATGCGGCCGATGACGAGCAGGAAGGCTATGAGACCTCCTGTGACGTGAAGTCCGTGGAAGCCGGTGGTGAGGAAGAAGGCCGAGCCGTAGGCGTTCGAGTCGAGCGTCATTCCCTCGGAGACGAGCGTTGCGTACTCCCAGATCTGGCCGGCAACGAAGATTGCGCCGAGGGCGTAGGTAAGGAAGAACCACTCGACGGTTCCCCACTGGCTCGGCTTCCAGCCCGTGGCGCGTCCCTGCATTCGTTCGGCCGCGAAGACACCGAACTGGCAGGTGAACGACGACGAGACAAGGATGATCGTGTTCGTGAGAGCGTAGGGAACGTTGTGAATTCCAGCCTCGGTCGCCCACAGCTCTGGCGAGGTGGAGCGAAGGGTGAAGTAGATCGCGAAGAGGCCCGCGAAGAACATCACTTCGCTGCCTAGCCAAACGATCGTGCCCACGGCTACGACGTTAGGTCGTTGAACCATCGGGGCACTTGAAGTCTGAGTTAGGGAGGCGCTAGTCACGTATCTATTATGTCCGATTTGGTGGCAGGTTTTGCACCCGTTGCCCTGCGGCGGGTCCCCTTTGCCGGGGCATCCGGCGATCTCTTGGCTTTAGAATTGTGTGCATGGAGATCACTCAGACCTGGCCGAGAATCATCACGTCTCTCTTGAGTGGTCAAGACCTCTCCGTCTCGGATGCAACATGGGCTATGGACCGCGTAATCACGGGCAATTCTTCCCCTGCTCAGCTCGCGGGCTTCTTGGTGGCGCTTCGTGCAAAGGGCGAGACGGTCGACGAGATCGTCGGCTTCCGGGACGCGATTCTCGAGCATGCGGTGTCCCTGAGAGTTGACCCCATGGCCTTGGATATCGTGGGAACCGGGGGTGACAGTCATGGAACGGTGAACATTTCTACGATGGCATCGATCGTCTGTGCCGCAGCCGGCGTCCCTGTGATCAAGCACGGAAACCGAGCCGCCAGCTCGAAGTCGGGCTCGTCTGACGTGCTCGCAGCATTGGGTGTCGATCTGGATATTGAGAGTGACCGGGTTGCCGAGGTGCTCCATGAGGCCGGTATGACCTTCGCCTTCGCTGCAAAATTTCACCCAGGTTTCCGGAACGCTGCCCTGGTTCGGAGCGAGCTGGGAATCCCCACGGTCTTCAACTTCCTCGGGCCTCTCTGCAATCCGGCTCGGCCGGAGGCCTCGGCCGTTGGCGTGGCAGACCTCGACCGGGTTCCCCTCGTCGTTGGTGTGTTTCAGACGCGAGGTGCCACGGCGCTGGTCTTCCGTGGAGACGATGGCCTCGATGAGCTGACGACGACCGGCCACAGCCACATCTGGGAGGTGTCGCGCGGGGCGGTGGTGGAGCACGATTTGGACCCCCGCGACCTGGGGATTGCTCGGAGCGAGATAGCCGACCTTCTCGGGGGAGACGCGGAGCACAATGCGGCGGTTGCCCGGTCGGTTCTGGCGGGCGTCCAGGGCCCAATTCGCGATATCGTGCTGCTGAACGCGGCCGCGGGGCTGGCCGCATTCGAGCTTGCGTCGAACCCCGAGGAGGGGCGACGGAGCATCCTTGTCCGACTTGACGAAAAGATGACCGTTGCGGCGATGGCGATCGACTCGGGAGCCGCGGCCGAGAAGCTCGACGTCTGGGCCCGCGCAACTCGCCGCTGAGCCGATCGCGGTCGGCGCGGACAGACGAGAAGCACGACGAGAAGCACGACGACCAGCAGATCCGCGCTGGCGAACAGATGACACCACGACGTGAATGCCGTCATAGCCCGCACCGGGCTCGATCGGCAGGTCGTGCGCGTCTAAACAGGCGCGGCAAACGCACCGGCGAGAAAAGGCTTTCCGGTGTGGTCGGCCCTAGACGGGCGCGGAGAGTCTGAGCCCAAGCGCCTGTGGTCGCGGTCGATCTGCCGTGTTCAGCCTGCGATAGGCAGACGGCGTCATTGCCATCTGGGCCAGAAATTGGCGGTTGAAATTGGCCAGATTGGAGTAACCGACCCCGAGCGCTATAGACGACACCGAGGTGGCGGTGTTCTCCAGCTGACGGCATGCGTCGGAAATGCGAAGCTTTCGCACCATGTCGGTGAAGGTCAGGCCGCTGGCCTTCTTGAAGTACTTCGAGAAAGTGGGTTCAGACATGCGTGCGCGCTTGGCCGCTGCGGACATGCTGATGTTCTCGCTCAGGTTTTCGAAAATGTAGCGTAGGCCGACCTCGACAGCTGTACTGCCGTCGCTGCCGGGCAGATTCACGAACCATTCCTGGGCGACGAAGCGTCGTTGCCGTGCCGGAGAATTCGCCAGGATGCCGAGGAGCGTGAACATGCAGGCCACGCGTTCAGCACCGGATGCCAGCCCGATCGCCTCGATGGCGGCCGCGGCGCGAATAGCCGTTTGACCGATGAACTCGATTCCGCGCCCCGAAGAGTCAAGCAGCTCTCGCACCTCGGAGAGCTCGGGAAGGGTCGCAAGACAGTTGTTCAGCCATCCGTCGCTGAACTGGATGACGGCATCCCTATTGCGAATCACCTCGTCGGGTACAAGGTCGCTCATCCAGTCGTGTGGCAGGCCGGAACCGATCAGCGTGACGTGCCCGGGGGCGAACGGACCCACCTGATCTCCGATCACGTAGGTCCCGGTACCCTTTCGAATCAGATGTATTTCATACTCCGGATGAAAATTCCACCGGGCGATCTCGCTCGGGTAGTCGTGCTCGATCCAGCGAAATGACTCGGTTGCCCGGTGCCCGATCACCTCGCGCGTTGCCGGTCGCTCGACGTAGCGACGAGCCTGTTCTGTGGACGTGCTGGTCAGTGGTGATTTGTTCATTTTGGCCTTTTCGCGAGATCAATCGCCTCTTCAGACCCTCTACCCTATGCCTCTCGGAAGTGGGGCAAGAAAGTATCAGAAGTGTGGCGTCTGCAGTCTGGTGGTGCCTGTGAATCCCAAATAGTTTCATTTCAGCGACGTGGCAGGGACTCTCTTCTGGGTGCTGCACATGCCATCAATCGCGAAGCACCAACACAGTAGGTAAAACAAAGGAGTTCCAATGCTTGTGAAGAAACGTGCCCTCTTGGTGGGGGCGGGATTGGCCATTACGGCCATCGTCCTGAGCGGTTGCTCAGGAGCCGGTGGCGGTGCTGGCGCCGGGGCTGCCGGGAAGGATGTCACCCTGACGCTCGCCACGGTGAACAATCCGCAGATGAAAGACATGGAGTCACTGAAGGGCACCTTCGAGAAGGACAACCCCGGCATCAAGGTGAACTTCGTCCAGATGGAAGAGGGCGACCTTCGGGCCGCCGTCACCGCCGACGTCGCATCCGGTGCGGGACAGTATGACGTCGTCACCGTCGGTGCCTACGAGGTTCCGCAGTGGGGCGCCCAGGGCTGGTTGAAGGACCTGACCCCCGCACTCACCAGCGACGCCGCATACGACGTGGGAGACATCCTGCCGCCCGTCAAGACGGCTCTCTCGGTCGACGGCAAGCAGTACGCCGTTCCGTTCTACGGGGAGTCCTCCATCCTGATGTACAACAAGGAGATGTTCGCGGCCGCCGGCCTGACGATGTCGAACAACCCGACGTGGCAGGAAGTCGCCGCTGCGGCGAAGACCCTGAACACCCCCGAGCACGCGGGCATCTGCCTGCGCGGCAAGCCGGGCTGGGGAGACCTGTTCGCCCCTCTCACCACGGTCGTCCAGACCTTCGGTGGCGCGTGGTACGACAACAACTGGAAAGCCCAGGTCAACTCGCCCGCCTTCACCGAGGGTGTCAACTTCTACGTCGATCTCCTGAAGACCGCTGGCGAGAAGGACCCGGTATCGAACAGCTTCACCGAGTGCCTGAACCAGCTCAGCGCCGGCAAGGTCGCCATGTGGTACGACGCGTCTGTTGCCGCATCGATCCTTGAAGACCCGACCACCTCCAAGGTCGCGGGCAAGATGGGTTACGTGCACGCACCGGTCTACAAGACCAAGGAGAGCGGTTGGCTCTGGTCTTGGAACCTCGCGGTTCCTGCGACGAGCAAGAACGCGGATGCTGCCGTCAAGTTCGCCAAGTGGGCAACGAGCAAGGAGTACCAGCAGCTGGTCGGTACGACCCTCGGCTGGACCCGCGTTCCCCCGGGAGCACGCACGTCGACCTACTCGATTCCCGAGTACAAGAAGGCTGCTGCCGCGTTCGCCCCGATCACCCTTGAGGTCATGAATGCCGTGAACCCTGTGCAGCCTGGCCTCAACCCGCAGCCGTGGGTCGGTATCCAGTACGTCACGATTCCCGAATTCCAGGATGTCGGAAACCAGGTCGCCCAGCTCGTCGCTGACGCGATCGCTGGCCGCACCACGGTCGAGGAAGCCCTCGCCAAGGGACAGGTAATCGCTCAGGCTGCTGGAGACAAGCAGAAGAAGTAGTTTCTCCCGTTTCACCCCAGGGGTACCCGGTCACTCAGGTGGCCAGGTACCCCTGGGGCTCTCGCAGTGAATCCACAGGCAGTAAAGGACAGAAACCATGACCACCGCAAGCTTTGCCCCGGATCAGGAACGGACACCAGTCCCGCCCGCAGAGCCCGAGGGAACTGCGACCCGCCTCGCGTTGAAGAAAAGGGGCAGGCAGGCACGCGCCCTCGTCATGCCGGCGTTGATCTTCTCCATCGTGCTGACTCAGGTTCCGTTCCTCGTCACCATCGCCTTCTCCATGCTGCAGTGGAACCAGCTGCGACCCAGTGAGATCAAGTTCAACTGGTTCGAGAACTACTCGGTCGTCTTCACCGGCCCCGACTTCCTGCCGTCGCTGATGTCGACGGTGATCATCACGGGGTCCTCCGTTGTGCTCTCGCTTTTGCTCGGCCTTTTCTTCGCCGTTCTGCTCGACCGCAAGTTCTTGGGCCGCGGGCTCGCCCGAACGCTGATGATCACGCCGTTCCTGGTCATGCCCGCGGCGGCCGCCCTGCTCTGGAAATGGAGCATGCTCGATGTCAACGTCGGCATGGTCAACTGGGCTCTGAATCTTCTCGGCCTGCCTGCCGTCGCGTGGAACACCGATCTGCCGGTGGTGACCATCGTCATCCTGCTCACGTGGCAGTACACGCCGTTCATGATGCTCATCCTGCTCGCCGGGCTGCAGAGCCAGAGCCGCGAGGTATTGGAGGCTGCATCCGTGGATGGTGCCGGCCCGTGGCGCACCTTCCAGTGGATGACGCTGCCGCATCTTCGCCAGTACATCGAGATCTCGACCCTGCTCGGCACGATCATGATGCTGCAGGCGTTTGATCCGATCGCCATCATGACCAAGGGCACCGGCGGCACCAAGACGCTGTCCTACCTGCTCTATGAGCGAGCCTTCATCGGGCTGGATGTCGGTCAGGCCGCAGCGTTTGGAGTCGTCACCGTCATCATCACGATCGCCGTGGCATCCATCGCACTTCGCACACTGTTCAAGGTGTTCATCAACGGGGGAGAACGATAATGCGAAAAATCAGGGGCTCAATCATCACGGCGGTCACGTGGGTACTCGTGCTGCTGTTCTTCTTCCCGATCGGCTGGATGGTCTTTACCAGTCTGAAATCCGAGGGCGACGCGGCATCCATTCCGCCGAAGTTTCTCGTGAACCTCAACTTCGACCAGTATGCGATCGTCTTCGACCGGGGGATGGGCAGCTACCTGTTGAACTCGCTCTCGGCGAGCCTGGGCTCGACCCTGATAGTGCTGCTGTTGGCTATCCCGTGCGCGTATGGGCTGAGCATCCGGCCGATCAAGAAGGTGCAGGATGTGCTGTTCTTCTTCATCTCCACCCGGTTCCTGCCCGCTGCAGCGTCGATCCTGCCGGTGTTCTTCATCCTCAAGTCGCTCGGCGCCCTCGACAACATCACGGCGCTGAGCCTGCTGTACACGGCGATCAATCTGCCCATCGCGGTCTGGATGATGCGATCGTTCTTCAACGAGGTACCGATGGAGATCGTGGAGGCCGCCCAGATCGATGGCGCGAACCTGCGCACCGAGCTCACCAAGGTCGTGCTGCCCATCCTGATCCCCGGCATCGCCGCCGTGGCGTTGATCTGCTTCATCTTCGCGTGGAACGAGTACTTCCTGGCGACCCTGCTCACCACATTCACCGCCCGCACGACGCCGCCATTCCTGGCGAGCTTCGTCGACGGCCGCGGCCAGTTCTTGGCTGTTCTGAGTGCGGCTTCCACCGTCGCCGTGCTCCCGGTGGTCATCGCCGGCTGGATAGCCCAGAAGCAGCTCGTACGCGGGCTCGCGATGGGAGCGGTGAAGTAGTCATGACTCACAACACACTGGAAACTGACACTGAGAAAGCCAGGCTCAGCAACGACACTCTCGCCCTCCTTGCGCCGGGAATCCAGCGGCCGCAGTACGATCGATCGCAGCTCACCGCGGGCATAGTGCACATCGGCGTCGGCGGCTTTCACCGCGCTCATCAGGCGGTCGCCCTTGATCGGCTGATGAACGCCGGTCTCGCCACGGACTGGGCCATCTGCGGGGTCGGTCTATTGCCCGGTGACAGCCGGATGCGGGACGCACTGCAAGCGCAGGACTGCCTCTACACGGTGGTCGTGAAGCACCCTGACGGCCACCGCGAGGCATCCGTCGTGGGCAGCATGATCGAGTACCTCTTCGCGCCGGATGCGCCGGAGGCGGTCATCGAGAAGATGGCCAGCCCCGAGATTCGAATCGTCTCGCTGACGATCACGGAGGGCGGCTACAACATGGATAGGGCCACGGGGGAGTTTGACGCAACGGCTCCCGGCGTTCTGGCCGACCTGGTGGATGGAGCCGTGCCGTCGACTTCTTTCGGCTTCGTAGCAGAGGCGCTCCGCCGACGCCGCGACCGCGGGATCGCCCCGTTCACGGTGCAGTCGTGCGACAACATCCAGGGAAACGGCGAGGTGGCCAAGCGGATGTTCGTGGCCTACGCCATGCTGAAGGACGCAGCCCTCGGCGCCTGGATCGCGGCCAACGTACACTTCCCGAACGCCATGGTCGACCGGATCACCCCGGTGACCTCTGCGGCCGACATCGAGGAGGCTCAGGCGCTGACCGGGCTCACGGACGCTTGGCCCGTCGTCTGCGAGCCATTCTTCCAGTGGGTCGTTGAGGACGACTTCCCCCTGGGCCGCCCACCGCTGGAAAACGCCGGCGTGCAGTTCGTCGACGAGGTGGAACCCTACGAGTTCATGAAGCTGAGGCTGCTCAACGCCAGCCACCAGGGCATGTGCTACTTCGGCTACCTCGCGGGCTACCGCTATGCCCACGAGGCGATGCAGGATCAGGCGCTGGTCAGCTTCCTGCTGCGCTACATGGACCGCGAGGCGACGCCGACGCTGCGCCCGCTGCCGGGTATCGACCTCGCTGCGTATAAGGCGATGCTGATCGAGCGCTTCGCGAACCCGGAGGTCAAGGACACGCTCGCGCGCCTGTGTGCAGAGTCGAGCGACCGCATCCCGAAGTGGCTGGTGCCGGTGATTCGCGACCAGCTGGCCAGCGGGGGAGAGATCGACTGCTCGGCCGCGATCGTCGCCAGCTGGGCGCGCTACGCCGAAGGCCTCGATGAGCAGGGCGAGCCGATCACCGTCGTCGACCCGCTGCGCGACGAACTGGTGGCAATCGCTCTCACCCAGCGCCAGGACCCGCTGGCATTCATCCGAAACGAGCGACTCTTCGGTGACCTGGTCGAGAGCGAGCGCTTTACGACGGCGTACCAGCGGGCGCTGAACGGCCTGTTCGACAACGGAGCCAAGGCAACCGTCGCACTGTATTGACAATTTGGGGCAGGAGGTTCGCGTCTCCTGCCCCTCGAAGGCCACACCGTCGGCTTCAGACAGCCCGATGGGCACCGGATAGGCGATGACGACGCCTCCTGGCGGGCGGGTAGCAGGATGCCGGCGGGCCATCAGATCGGCGGCGGGGGAGTTGCTCTCGGCATCCATAATCTCTTGCCGATAGGCGGCTCGCCCGTGGTAGAGGTGAACGGTCTCCTCGTAGTACTGGTTGGTGGCATGGTGTCGATGAAATTACGTTTTGGCTTCGCGCACCCTCACCGGATCGCTCGTTACCCTCGAGCCGTTCTCGTTTGATCACGTTGAGGACCTGCGTGTAAACGCGGCAGACGGGAACTGCAGCGGACCTCGTTTACGGCGGTGCCGCATCCGGATTCCATGGTTAGCGAAATAGAACGCCGCCTCGGCCTGCAATCAGAGGGACGGATGCTGCCCTGTCGGCTAGCCGGTTGGTATCCACCGGGCGGGGCGTCGGTATGACGACGTTCATGAATCCCGACTTGGATGCACCGCGAGTGGAGATCGGCTCCACCTGGCTGGCAGCGCGCAGGGGACGGCATCAATCGTCTTGTACCGGCAGTCCCGAACGGCGAGCCGCGGAACACCGTCGTCTTCTCGATCATCGCGAGCGAGTGGTCGGCCGTGCGCACGGGCCTCCAATCCTTACTTGCCTATGCTTCGATTCAATTGTCTAGACCGCTGCTGGTATTTGGATCCAGAGCGGGATAGACGGCAGGGCAGAAGATCGGCCCGAACGGCAGCGCCACGAACCTTTTGCCGGTCGGTCGCCGGGCCGGTGGCTCGCTACTCACCTTTCGAGGCTACCCTGGCGCAAAAACCAATAACGGCTGTACTACTTGACATAATGTGCATTATCGGTTCTTTTCTAGGACCAATTGCATCTGATGCGAGAACCCGTCTTAAGGTGCCACACGCC
>JBBATW010000003.1:101186-132434 GCA_040398585.1 Agreia sp. | reverse complement strand
GAGTGGCGAAAGACGCACGAGCCCAACGAGTGGGCCCTCGAACCACCACCGTTCTAGCAAGCGGTCGGACCTCGGGGGAGAGCTCCGGCGGCAAGAGTTAGCGGTAGTTGCCCTTTTCTAGGCCAGCTTCGATCTCGAAGCGGTTCTTCAGCGGGTCTCGACCGGCCAGCCAGTACAGCAGGGGAAACGTCATGCCGTATTTCTTCCACTGCAGGCGGTGCACGGCCTCGTGTTCAAGCACCGCGGAGGCGACGTTGGTATCGGTGAGGTATACGCCGCCGATGCACGCCCCGCCGCGGGCGAAGGCCCACTGGGGAAGTCCGGTGAAGACGAACAGTCCATTGACCCGGCGCACGCGCCCCGTGCTGAGTATGAAGCCGAAGACCAGCGCCACGGCGGTGGCGTAAAGATAGCCCGCGCGGGCCAGAGCCGGCGCGAGGAAGATGCCGGAGAGAACTCCGGCGACATAGCGTTTCACTAAGCGTCTGGCCTGCCGTATGCCTCAAGAAGGCGCAGCCAGATCTCGCTGATCGTCGGATAAGAGGGCACAGCATGCCAGAGCCTTGCGAGGGGGATCTGGCCGACGATCGCGATGGTGGCGGCGTGCAGAAGCTCAGCGACATCCGCACCGACAAAGGTCACGCCCAGAATCACGGAACGGTCCTCGTCGACAACCATCCGGGCCTGGCCCTTGTAGCCATCGGCGTGCAGGCTCGACCCGGCGATGTTGCCGAGTGCGTAGTCGATGACGCGCGTCCGAAAGCCCGAGGCCGAGGCCTCGGCAGCGGTGAGCCCGACAGAGGCTACTTCCGGGTCACTGAAGGTGACCTGCGGGACGGCGCTGTGATCGGCCGTTGCCGCATGGATACCCCAGGCTTCGGCGTTTACCTGGCGCCCCAGGGCGCGATTGACGATGACGTCTCCTGCGGCGCGGGCCTGGTACTTGCCCTGGTGGGTCAGGAGGGCTCGATGGTTGACGTCGCCAACGGCGTAGAGCCAGTCGTTTCCGGCAGCAGACGCGACCAGAAGGGTATCGTCGACAGCCAGCCAGTCGCCCGCGGTCAGGCCCAGATCGAGCGTCTCGAGGCCGAGGTCTTCGGTTCGCGGTGAACGGCCCGTTGCCACGAGGACCTCGTCGGCCGATACGACTTCACCGTCTCCGAGGGTGATGTGAACGGTGCCGGCGGCATCCCGCGTGACGCTGGATGGCGACACGCCGAGCCTGATGTCCACGCCGAGGGCGGCTAGACCCTCTGCGACGAGCTCGCCAGCGAAGGGCTCCTGGTTGCTGAGCAGGGTGCTGCGGGCCATCAGGGTTACCCGAGAGCCGAGACCGGCATAGGCCGTCGCCATCTCCACCGCCACGACGCCTCCGCCGATGATGGCGAGGCTCGGCGGGATCGCCTTCGCCGAGGTCGCCTCCCGTGAGGTCCACGGCGAGGCCGAGGCTATGCCCTCGATGTCGGGCAGGGTCGCTGACGAGCCGGTAGACACGACGATCGCGTGCGTGGCGATGTAGGTCGCCGCTGCGCCACCGGGTGAGGTGACGACGATCTCCCGAGGGCCGCTGAATCGGGCATGCCCGCGAATGAGGTCGATGCCGGCACCGGCGACCCATTTCTCCTGACCGGCGTCGTCCCAGTGGCTCGTGAAGGAATCGCGTCGTGCCAGAACAGCCGAAACATCAAGCTCGCCGGTGACAGCTTGGGCCGCACCGGCCACGTTCTTGGCGGCACGCAGGGCCGCCGCGCTCCGGAGCAGGGCTTTCGAGGGCATGCACGCCCAGTAGGAGCATTCACCGCCCACGAGCTCGCTCTCGACGAGGGCTACCCGCAGGCCGCCCTGCACGGCGCGGTCCGCGACGTTCTCTCCCACCGCGCCGGCGCCAATGACAATCAGGTCGTATTCGTTAGTGCTCATGACCCCAGCGTATGCCTGTCGACTGAACGGCTATCGACCGAGGAACTCGGCCGGTTTACGAGTGAGGAACGCTTGCATGCCGATCTGGGAATCCTCGGTCTGGGCGAGGGCGACAAGACTCGGCTGGAGAGCGGCCTCAGCCGCGGCATCCGATTCACGAACTGCCATGTGGGCATTGGCGAGTGTTGCCTGAACAGCCAAGGGAGCCTGGGCCGCGATGCGCTCGGCGATGCCGAGGGCGTGCTCGAAAAGCTTCTTGGCGGGAACGACCTCCTGCACGAGTCCGATCCTGAGGGCCTCCTTGGCGTCGAACACATCGCCCGTGAGAATCCAGCGCATCGCATTGCCCCAGCCGACGGCGCGGGGAAAGCGGATGGTGGCGCCGCCGAAGGGCAGAATGCCCCGGCTCACCTCGAGCTGGGCGAACCGTGTCGTGTCAGCCGCGATGGCGACGTCGCTGGCGAGAATGAGTTCGATGCCGAGGGTCAGGCAGATTCCCTGCACAGCGATCACGACGGGCTTGGTGATCAGATCACCGCTGACCTGCCACGGGTTTATGCCGCCCTCCGGCACGAAATCGATGCCGTCGGCCTGGATCCGCGGTCCGATGTCCATCAGGTCGAGGCCCGCGGTGAAGTGCTCCCCGATGGCATGCACGAAACCTACCCGAAGCTCGGGGTCAGAATTCAGCAGCCCGTACGCTGCGGCCAGCTGCTGCAGCGTGTCGAAGTCTGCGGCGTTGCGCTTTTCCGGCCGGTTCAGCCCGATCATCAGAATGTGACCCCGGCGCTCAACCGTGACCTTCGTCTCCGGTTCGCCGACTGCTGCTGGGTCTGTCATGGGGTCTGGGCTCTCGGATCGGTTAGCGGGTTCGGGTTAGCGGGAACGGGTTAGCGGGAACGGGTTAGCGGGTCAGGGCGGAGATGATCCTCAGGATGGTGGGCAGATCATCATCGGCCGCGGCCAGACTCGTAGGGGCGAACTGGGTGATCCCAGCCCCGACGAGCGGAACAGCCGCACAGACCGCTCGGATGTTCTCGATCAAGGCTGCCGCCGGCACGCCGAACGGCTCCGGGTAGCCGATTCCGTTGAAGTCGATCGGGTCGATCACATCGAGATCGATGTGCAGGTAGACGTGCGTCGCCCCCATCTCCGTGAGCTGCGCGAGAAGCCTCTCCGGCTGGCTCAGCTCGTCTGGGCGCAGGGTCCTGATTCCCGCGCTCTCGATGAAGTCGACCTCCTCCTCGTCAAGGGATCGCACCCCGGCGAGGATGATCGAATTGGCAGAAAGCGGATGCGCGGGCACCAGCGCCCCGGGCCCCTCGCCCAGCAGGGTCCGCAGCACCATCCCGCTGAAGGCCTGCAACGGTGATGAGCTGGGCGTGTTCAGGTCGCCGTGCGCGTCAAACCAGATGACGGCGACGACGGAGCCTTCTACTCGGCGGAGGGCGTGGGGTATGGCCGCAAGCTCAACTCCGCAGTCGCCGCCGATCGTGATGACTCGCCCTGTCGTACCGGCCAGCACCTGACTCTGGGATTCCTTGATCTTATGCAGAGCCGTGAAGCGAAGCACGCCCGTTTCCTGAGCCTCGCCGGCATCTGTGGGCACCGGCACGATTCGAGTCGCCGATACCGGCAGATCCCCTCGAATAGCCTCGGTGCCGTCGACCAATCGCATGGCCCGGCTCGACCCTGATCCTTGCCATTGGGGCACGATGACAAAGGTGCTGGGTGCCGCTGGTGCGGCCGGACCGGCCGAAATTGAGCTGCTCACGGGTGTCTTGTCCACGCTCTCAGTCTGCACCAACCGCGACGGCGGAGGGCGGCGGTTTTCCTCTGGTTCGCTACTGGCTGATCGGCTTGGCGGCGCCTGCCTTGAGGGCCGCGAGCCGCTCCTCGACTTCGGTGAGTTCACCGAGGTCCTCGAGCTGGTCGAATTGGGCATCCAGGCTGGAAGCGGTCAATTCTTCTTGGCTGCGAACCCGTGCCTCCTCCCGCCTGAGCTTGTCTTCGAAACGGTTGAGATCGCTCGTCGGATCCAGCACGTTGATGCTCTTGAGTGCATCCTGAACCTTTGCCTGGGCCTCGACGGTCTTGGCCCGGGCAGTCAGCTCATCACGCTTCCGGGTCAGGTCGGAAAGCTTCTCCTTCATCTGGTTCAGGCCGCTCTTGAGCTTGTCGACATTATGGGTCTGGGTGGCGATCGAGGGTTCGGCGTCTCGCGCTTCGTTCTCGCTCTGCAGCTGACGGGTCAGGGCAACCTTCGCGAGGGAGTCGAACCGGTCGGCGCCGGGGATGTCCCCGCTGCCACGCAGCACATCGGCGCGGGTGCTGGCGGCCAGTGCCTTGTTTCCCCAGTCGGCGGCGGCGGCGACATCCTCAAGGTGGTCCTCTTCCAGCATCCGCAGATTGCCGATGGTCTCGGCTATCGCGCTCTCAGCGTCTTGGATGTTGCTGCTGTAGTCGCGCACCAACTGGTCGAGCATGAGCTGGGGGTTTTCAGCACCATCGATCAGGGCGTTGATGTTGGCCTTGGCCAATTGAGCGATTCGGCCGAAAATGGATTGCTTCGCCAAGATGTAGCTCCTTCTTCGAGGGCAGAACTGTGTCTCACTCGAGTCTAGGAGGCCCGTTGTCTCGCGGCACTGCCACTTGGGGGCGGTTGTGATTCTCTGTGCCCTCGACTGGATTTGAACCAGCGACCTATTCCTTCGGAGGGAAGTGCTCTTCCGCTGAGCTACGAGGGCCTCCGAATAAAAGGTACCAGATGCCCGGCTGCCGGGGGTGTCGGGGACGGTTCGTATCCAGGTACTGAGGCTGTGATCCGGCTTCATCATCTGGTGGCATGATTCTCAGATGCAGCGTTCCGTCTCCGCCCAGATGATCATCACGATTCACAGCCCGGTCCTTCTCATCGTCTCGGCAGCTGTGGCGGATTCGATCGCGCTGGAGTCCGAGGATCTCAGCTTTGCCCACGAGGGCAAAGAGATTGCCCCCACCGAGCTGAGGGATGCCCACGGCACCCGGCTGCACACCTTCAATGTCGAGCCGGGAACAATGACAATCGACTACCGGGCGGTCACGACTGGCCCGGCCGAGCCAGCCCCGATCGATGAGCTCGATCTGCTCACCTATCGCCGGCAGAGCCGGTACTGCCAGTCTGACGAACTGTTGCCCATTGCCCGGTCCGAGTTTGCAGGACTGCTCGGCGTTGAGCTCATTCAGGCGGTCGCAGCGTGGGTCAATGCGAAGCTCCGCTACGTTCCCGGTTTCGGTCGACAGACCGACGGGGCGATGCAGACCCTGATCATGCGCCGGGGAGTGTGCCGTGATTACGCTCATCTCGTGATTGGGCTGCTGCGTGCCCTCGACGTGCCCGCCCGCATGGTCTCGGTGTACGCCCCAGGACTCTCCCCGATGGATTTTCATGCTGTCGTAGAGGCCTATTCTGGCGGCGTCTGGTACGTCATAGATGCAACGAGGCTCGCTCCGCGCCAGAGCTTCGTGCGAATAGCCACCGGTCGGGACGCCGCGGATATCGCATTCCTTTCGAATTACAACGGTCGGCTCAGGCTGGGCAAGCTCGAGGTCACGGCGACATCCGATGAGTTCATCGCCGATGATCACGAGGGCCTCGTCACCCTGCGTTAGCCGCCGTCGCCGCCGGGATGCCCGGCGGGCCACGATACGCTTGATGATCGTGACTCCAGAACAGCTTTCCCTTGCCCTGCTCGCCATCGTCTCCACCCGGCTCGAGCAAATCGGGTCTGTCGAGGTGACCGCCAGCGACGTGGCCCTCGAGCGGCCGCGCAACCGCGAACACGGCGATTGGGCATCCAACATCGCCATGAAGCTCGCCGGCCGTCTCGGCACCAATCCTCGATCCCTGGCCCAGGAGCTCGTCCCGGCGATCGAGGCCGTTCCAGGCGTCGCCAAGGTCGAGGTAGCCGGCCCAGGGTTCATCAACATCACGCTCGACACCGCGGCCGCCGCAGAGATCGCCCGCAGCATCGTTTTGGCCGGTGAGAACTATGGGCACAACGACACCCTCCGGGGCCTCTCGGTCAACATGGAGTTCGTTTCCGCCAATCCGACCGGTCCGCTGCACCTGGGTCACACTCGCTGGGCGGCGCTGGGCGATGCCATTGCCCGCGTGCTTTCCGCTTCAGGCGCCGTGGTCGCGACGGAGTACTACATCAATGATGCCGGTAATCAGATGGACAACTTCGGCCTCTCCGTGCTGGCCGCGGCCAAGGGGGAGCCCACGCCCGAGGGAGGCTACCCGGGCGCCTACATCGGCGAACTCGCCGCCAGGGTGCTCGTGCAGGTCCCGGACCTCCTTGATCTGCCCGATGCGGATGCGATGGCCGTGGCCCGGGACCTCGGATACCTCATGCAGATGGCCGAGATCAAGACGTCACTCGAGAACTTCAATGTGCACTTCGACGTGTACTTTTCGGAACGCACGCTGCACGCCCGCGACGAAAAGACCGGCCTCAGCCTCATCGACGACGCGGCCGAGCGGCTCCGTGCCCAAGGCCACGTGTTCGAAGCAGACGACGCGGTCTGGGTGCGCACCACCGACTTCGGAGACGACAAGGACCGCGTCCTCACCCGCGGCAACGGAATCGTCACCTACTTCGCGGCCGATGCCGCCTACTACCTCAGCAAGAAGGATCGCGGCTTTACCGAGAAGATCTACCTGCTGGGGGCTGACCACCATGGTTACGTCGGGCGGTTGAAGGCCCTCGCCGCCGCCGCCGGCGACGACCCCGAGGTAAACATCTCGATTCTGATCGGCCAGCTCGTCAACCTGAACGGCGCGAAGCTCTCCAAGCGCGCGGGCAATGTCGTCGAGCTCGACGACCTGCTCGAGTGGGTCGGTGCAGATGCGTTGCGCTACTGGCTGGCCCGCTACCCAGCCGATTCGCCGTTGTCGCTGGAGGGCGAGGCGCTGCGCTCGCGCTCGAACGACAACCCCGTTTTCTATGTGCAGTACGCGCACTCCCGCACCTGCTCGGTTGCGAAGAACGCCGCCGTCGCAGGAGTTGACCGCAGTACGTTCGACCCCGCGCTTCTGAACCACGAGTCGGAGACCGAGTTACTCGGGGCACTCCAGGAGTTCCCGCGCATAGTGTCCAAGGCGGCCGAGCTGCGCGAGCCGCATCGCGTCGCCCGTTACCTGGAGGAGGTTGCAGGGGATTACCACCGCTGGTATCAGGCCACCCGCGTCCTGCCCCTGGGCGACGAGGAGATCACCGACCTGCACCGCACCCGCCTGTGGTTGAACGATGCCACGGGCCAGGTCGTCCGCAACGGCCTTGCGATGCTCGGCGTCTCGGCTCCGGAGCGGATGTAGTCATGAGGCGCTCAGTCGCGATAACCCTGATAGTTTTCAGTGCGGTCGTCGTCGCCGGCGGCGTGATCGCAGACAATTCGGCCCGGGCCTACGCCGAGAACCTGATCGCCACAGGCGTCAAGACCAGCCTGCCGAGTGAGGTGGCGGGAGAGGTTGACGTCAGCGTGGGCGGGCTCTCTTTCATCAGCCAGTACCTGTCGGGAAAGCTTGATGAGGTCACCATCACGAGCCGCGACCTTCAGCTCTCGGGGGTTCCGGTCGCCGCCTCGATTCTCGCCAAGGGCGTCCCGACCGACCTGGGTCGGCCCGTTGACGCCATCGACGCGACCCTGACCCTGAGCGAGGCTGCAGTCAACGCCACCGCGGTTCCGGGCGCAGGCTCCCTGGCGCTCCTCGACGGGAGCGTTGGCTATGCGGGCACCCTGAACGTTCTCGGCGTGTCTCTGAACTACACGGTTCGGGCCGCGGCTGCGCCCTCGCCAGGCAATGTGATCTTGTTGACCCCTCAGGAGGTCACCCTTTCCTCCGGGGGCGGGTCGCTCGATCTGACCGGCGTCCTGGCCGGAGTCAAAGACACCACCGTTCCCCTCTGTCTCGCCTCGTATCTGCCCAAGAGCCTCACGATTTCGGGGGTCACTGTTACCGCTGGGGCTGCGGACATAGTGGTATCGGGCCGAAATATATTGTTGAGCCCGGCGATCCTGTCAACGCGGGGAACCTGCTCCTAGTCATTCCATCAGCAACGCCTCGGTAGATTGATGCCGTGCAACTTCTTTCTTTCACCCACCCCGAAGCAGGCCTCGCCGGGATCGTCTTCACCATGGATGGTGGCCTCTGGGGCTCGCTCTCGGAGACGGGCGCGCTGATTCGTCGGGACAGTGACGGATCTCTCGAGGAGTTCCCTCTTGGCGTCGGCTCACGCCCGCTTGGACTTGCCCCCGCCACGGAGGACTCCGTCTGGGTTGCGGACGAGGGATTGAGTGCCATTGTCAGGGTCGATAGGGCGGGCGTCAGGGCCTCCTTGGCAACTCCGACGCCTGACGCCGCCCCCATCGCTGTCGTAGCGTTGGACGACGGCACCGCATGGTTCATTGAGCGGGCTCTCGGCGGTCTCGGTCGGATTGACATCATCGGCCGCCTCTCGGAGTACTCCTCTGTGCCTGAAGGATCTGGCCCCGCGGGCATCGCGTCCAGCGGCGAGAGCCTCTGGGTGAGCCTTGCGAACACCTCCGCCGTGGCCTATTTCCGCGGGGGCGACTCGCGGGCATTGCTGCACCCCATGACGGATGCTGACATCCACCCCAGATCGATCGTCACGGCGGTAGGCGGCGCCGTCTACTTCACTGCACCCGACACCGGGCAGGTAGGTCGGATAGCCGGGCCGGGAGGTATCCCGGAAATGGTGATCACGGTGCCGGGCAGTAGGCCCCAAGAGATCGCCACCGATGCGTCTGGAGGCTTCTGGCTCACGTTCGAGGGCGAGGAGCGGATCGGCCATGTCTTGGCTTCGGGGGAGCTTCGCATCGTAGAAATCCCCGATCAGTCCAGCGGTATCGCCGTGGCACCCGACGGAACAGTCTGGGTTGCTTTGGTGTCAGGCCAGCTTGCTTTCCTGAACCGACTAGAAGCAAACGTCTGAGTCTTTCCGCTAACCTCGTAATGGCATGCCGTGGCTTTTCGGGCCTCGGCCTCACATTCTGGCTTCAGAAATCAACCCGGGTTCGCTAGCCTCACCCGGCACCTCATCCCAAAGGCTATTTCCATGACTGGTTCTCTCCTATGACGTTTAGTCCGCTGGCTCCCGAATGGCTTGCCCACCCGGCAGATGCCAACGATCTTCCGGCGTCTGTCTGGCCTGATGGCGCGGGGCGTGACGGGTCAGGTCGGCTAGGCATCGACGGCGTCTCAGCGGTCAAAATAATTGAGCGCTTCGGCAGTCCTGTCTATGTCATCGACGAGGAACACGCCCGCGTCCGGGCGCGAATGATCAAGACCGTCTTTTCGACCGAATTGGCGCGGATCGGCACGACCGCCAAGATCTACTACGCCGCCAAGGCTTTTCTCTGTACCGAGGTCGCCCGCTGGGTCACCGAGGAGGGACTCGGTGTCGATGTGTGCTCCGGGGGGGAGCTCGCTGTCGCGCTGGCGGCGCAGGTGCCGCCCGCTCGAATCGGTCTGCACGGCAACAACAAGTCCCTCGCCGAGATCGATCGTGCCGTCGCGGTCGGCGTCGGCACGATCGTCATCGACAGCGAGATCGAGATCTCCCGGGTTGCGGATGCCGCGACCAGGCACGGCCGCACCCAGGCGGTCCGACTCCGGGTGAACAGCGGTGTGCACGCGCACACCCACGAATTCCTGGCAACGGCCCACGAAGACCAGAAGTTCGGTGTTCCGCTGGAGCAGGCGGCAGACCTGGTCGGTAAGATCCGCTCGCACCCAGGCCTGTCATTCCTCGGCCTGCACTGCCATATCGGCTCGCAGATCTTCGGCACCGACGGCTTCGCAGAGAGCGCACGGCGCCTGCTGAATGTGCAGGCCGAGCTGCTTGCTACGGGAGATGTTCCCGAGCTGAACCTGGGCGGTGGCTTCGGCATCGCCTACACGGTGGCCGAGCACCCCAGTGATATTCAGGAGATAGCCCGGCATATCGCCGACATCGTGGCTTCGGAGTGTGAGCGCCTTGCGATCCCCATTCCCGTCGTGGCGCTCGAGCCCGGCCGCTTCATCATTGGCGGTTCTGGGATCACCCTGTACACCGTGGGAACGATCAAAGACGTCGACGTGACCCTGGACTCCGGCCGGGGCTCGTCCGTTCGAAAGTACGTCAGCGTAGACGGCGGTATGAGCGACAACGCCAGACCGGCTCTCTATGGAGCCGACTACTCAGTGCGTCTCGCGAATCGATCCTCGGACGCCGACTCTGCTCTCGTTCGCATCGCGGGCAAGCACTGCGAGTCCGGCGACATCATCGTGAACGCCGAATATCTGCCGGGTGATGTGACGCCGGGCGATATCCTCGCCATTCCCGCCACCGGGGCCTACTGTTGGTCGCTTTCAAGCAACTACAACTACCTCGGCAGACCGCCAGTCGTTGCTGTTCGGAACGGGGCTGTGCGCCTCATCATTCGGGGAGAAACCGAAGAAGACCTGCTTTCCCGCGACGTGGGCATTGATTTCGTCAACCTTGGAGCATCATGATCGAATACCGCAATCTCCGAATAGCCCTTCTGGGCGCAGGCTCAGTGGGTGCTCAAGTCGCCACGCTCCTGCTGGAGCAATCCGATGAGCTGGCAGCCCGGGTTGGCGCCGGCCTTGAGCTCGTTGGCATCGCAGTCCGTGACATCGACGCGCCCCGGAGCGCGCCCATTCCCCGGGAACTGCTCACGACGGATGCGCTGACGCTCATTCAGGGCGCGGATATCGTCATCGAACTGATTGGCGGCATCGAGCCGGCCCGTAGCTATATCCTCGCCGCCATCAACTCCGGTGCTGACGTGGTGACGGGCAACAAGGCCCTGATCGCAGCCCATGGCCCAGAACTGATGGATGCCGCCGAGCAGGTGGGCGCGCAGATGTATTACGAGGCCGCCGTGGCCGGTGCCATCCCGATCATTCGGCCGCTTCGTGAGAGCTTGGCGGGGGATCGCGTGAAGCGCATCCTCGGAATCGTCAACGGCACCACCAACTTCATCCTCGACAAGATGGACATCGAGGGCGACTCCTTCGAGTCGGCCCTGGCTGCCGCCACGGCTCTCGGCTTTGCCGAGGCAGACCCGACCGCCGACATTGAGGGCTATGACGCCGCGCAAAAGGCATCGATCCTTGCGCGGCTTGCATTTCATACCGATGTGCCGGTCGAGGCCGTGTACCGCGAGGGCATCACCAAGATCACCGCCGCCGAGGTTCGTCAGGCCCAAAAGACCGGATACGTCGTGAAGCTGCTCGCCATCTGCGAACGACTGACCGACCCGCTGACTGGAGAAGAGGGCGTCTCGGCCAGGGTCTACCCGGCACTGGTACATCGCCTGCATCCGCTGGCCGCCGTGCACGGTGCGAAGAACGCCGTGTTTGTCGAAGCCGAGGCTGCCGGCGACCTGATGTTCTATGGTGCCGGTGCGGGCGGCCGGGAGACGGCATCCGCGGTGCTCGGCGATCTGGTCTCGGCGGCGCGCCGTCATGTCGCGGGGGGCCCCGGCGTCGCTGAGTCGACCCATGCCAACCTACCGATCATGCCCATCGATAGCGTCGTGACCAAGTATCAGATCACCCTCGAGGTCTCGGATGCCCCCGGTGTTCTTTCCAGAATCGCCGGCCTGTTCAGCGAGCATGGCGTCTCCGTCGAGGCGGTCCAGCAGTCAGTCTCATCCGCCGGTGCCGCTACGGGCGCTTCGCGGACGAACGAGGCTTCCGGCACCGCTACCCTAGTCATTGTCACGCACGAAGCAACCGAGCGGGACCTGTCCCGCACAGTCGCGGATCTCGCCGGTCAGCCGTCTGTCGTGCGCGTCGAGTCTGTTCTACGAGTTGAAGGAGCCTGATCTCATGAGCCCCAATAGCATTCCCCGCCCCACTGCAAACTCCCGTCAATGGCGCGGCCTGCTGCATGAGTACGGCGACCGCCTGGACATCTCTGCGGCCACCCCGATCATCACGCTTGGCGAGGGCGGCACCCCGCTGATTCCCGCCCCGACGCTGTCTGCTCGCACCGGTGCGCAGGTCTACGTCAAGTACGAGGGGATGAATCCCACCGGATCCTTCAAAGACCGCGGCATGACGATGGCGATCTCCAAGGCTGTCGAGCACGGTGCCAAAGCAGTCATCTGTGCATCGACCGGCAATACCTCCGCCTCCGCCGCGGCGTACGCCACCCATGCCGGCATCACCGCCGCGGTGCTGGTGCCCGAGGGCAAGATCGCAATGGGCAAGTTGAGCCAGGCCATCGCTCACAAGGCGGAGCTCCTTCAGGTGCGAGGCAACTTCGATGACTGCCTCGACATCGCCCGGGACCTGGCCAAGTACTACCCTGTTCACCTCGTGAACTCGGTCAACCCCGACCGCATCGAGGGCCAGAAGACCGCGTCATTCGAGGTCGTCGAGGTTCTGGGCGACGCCCCCGATTTCCACATCATGCCCGTTGGCAACGCCGGAAACTACACGGCATACACCAAGGGCTACCGGGAGGAGCTGGCTCGCGGCGCAATCACCAAGCTTCCCCGCATGTTCGGCTTTCAGGCATCAGGCAGTGCGCCGATCGTTCTCGGCCACCCGGTCAAGAACCCCGAGACCATCGCGTCGGCCATCCGTATCGGCAACCCGGCCTCATGGGAGCTTGCCCTCACCGCGCGTGACGACACGAACGGCTACTTCGGTGCCATCGATGACGAGCGCATCCTCGAGGCCTACCGTCTCTTGGCCGGCGAGGTGGGTATCTTCGTTGAGCCTGCCTCCGCGATCAGCGTCGCAGGCCTGCTGGAGCGAGCCGACGCCGGGGTTATCGGCAAAGGCGCCGTCGTCGTGCTGACCGTAACCGGTCACGGCCTGAAGGACCCGCAGTGGGCTCTTCGCCGCGTTGACGGCTCCGAGATCAAGCCGACAGTCGTGGGTGTAGACACCGACGAGATCGCCTCCGTCCTCGGCCTCGCGAAGGTCGCCGCGTCGTGACCCTTCTCGAACGCTCTGTCACCGTGAAGGTGCCGGCCACGACGGCAAACCTCGGTCCGGGCTTTGACACGCTCGGCCTGGCCCTCGCGCTCTATGACGAACTGACCGTGACTGTTCGGCCGACGCCCGGCGTGCATGTCGAGGTTATCGGCGTCGGCGCCGGCGAGGTTCCCACCGACGAGTCGAACCTCGTCGTGACCGCTATCGCCCACGTCTTCGCTGCCTACGGCCAGGAGTTTCCAGGCCTGGACCTGACCGCCCGCAACGTCATTCCGCACGGCCGCGGCCTCGGCTCCTCGGGTGCCGCCATCGTCTCGGGAATCATGGCGGCCAAGGGACTGCTGGAGGGAATCGTCGAGATCGATGCGCTGGCCCTTCTTGCATTTGCCACCGAGATGGAGGGTCACCCCGACAACGTCGCGCCGTGCCTCTTCGGCGGGCTGACCATCGCCTGGACGACACCTGAGGGTCCGCAGTCCAAGAAGCTCATCGTGCACCGCGGCGTCTCGCCCCTGGTGCTCGTTCCGGAAGCCACAATGTCGACCGCATTGGCCCGCAGCCTCCAGCCCGAATCGGTTCCCCACGCGGATGCGATCTTCAACGTCTCACGCTCGACCCTGCTGATCGCGGCTCTGATCCAGAGCCCCGAGCTGTTGCTCGCTGCAACCGAGGACAAGCTGCACCAGAACTACCGCGCCACGGCCATGCCCGAGACGGATCGCCTGCTGCAGAACCTTCGCAAGAAGGGCTTTCCCGCCGTGGTTTCCGGTGCCGGGCCCAGCATTCTCGTGCTCTGCAGCGATCCGGGACAGCGCCTCGCTGCCGCCGAACTGGTTGCCGCCGAGAGCGAAACGCCGTGGCAGTCGATGGCACTTGCCGTGGACTTCAAAGGTGCTACTGTTGTAACGCATCCGGTCGAATCGGCTTAATCAGAGCTCGTACCCGGTAGCAATTCACACTCATCGCTGCCCCGCGTTACGCGTACTGACTCAGCACATTTCAGCCTGTACGACTAGCAACCGGGGTTAGCTCCCTGTCGGCCCCTCCTGCGCCGGCATTGGAAGGAAACCCACTTACGTGACTACTGTCAAAAATCCCAGCGGCACCATTCCCAGCGGCAATATCTCCGCTCTCAAGGTCGCAGAACTTGCCGCCCTTGCCAGTGAACTCGGCGTTCCCGGAGCCGCGAAGCTCCGGAAGGCCGAGCTGGTTGCCGCCATCAACGAGATTCGCGGCACCGGCGCCGCGACCTCATCCTCGGTAGAGGTTGATCCTGTGGCCGAAGTTGAGCCGGTCGCCTCTGTACCGGTCGCTTCTGTACCGGTCAGCATCGACGCTCCGTCTGTCGAGGCCTCGTTTGAACTCTCTGTTCCCGAGGAGCCCGACTCAGAGGCTCCCAAGACGCGAAGCCGTGCACCCCGTCGTGCCAAGTCGGTTGACGGGGCAATAGAGATTTCCACTGCGCCCGTTTCCTCGGGCCGTGTTTCAGCCGTTCGCCACGTGAACGGCACCCCGCCCGTTACCGAAGCGCCGGTTACGGAAGCGCCCGTTACCGAAGCGCCCGCTCGTGAAAAGCTTGTTGTTGATGAGCCCGCAGATGAGGTTGCCGTTGTCGATGCTGTCGCGGAGGAGGCCTCGGACGACGAGGCCGCTGAGCCCCGCCAGGGTCGAAGCCGCAGTCGGAACCGCCAGAGCAACGCGGAGCGCAACGCCGAGCGCGCCGAGCGCAACGCCGAACGTGCCGCTGAGCGCGCCGCCGAGGCCGAGAGCCGCGGCACCACTGAACCGTCCGCTGCGGAGCCCCGCACGCCGAACCGTCGCGGCCAGCAGAGCGACCGCAACCAGAACCAGGGCGAGCGCGTACAAAACGAGGCTGCGTCGGTTGAGCGCAATCAGAACGACCGTAACCAAAACGAGCGCGGCCAGAACGAGCGCGGCCAGAACGAGCGCGGCCAGCAGAACGAGCGCAACCAGAACAATCGCAACCAGCACGAGCGCGGCCAGCAGATCGACCGCAACCAGAACCAAGGTGACCGCGGTCTGGAGTCGCGCGGCCAGGACTCGCGCGGCCAGGGACTCGGCATTGAACTGGATGACGACCTTCGCAACGACCGCAGCGCACGCAACCGCTACCGTGACCGCAAGCGCCGTGGCCAGGGTCCGACCGACGAATTCGAGCCCGAGATCAGCGAGGACGACGTCCTCATCCCGGTTGCCGGAATCCTTGACATCCTCGACAACTACGCCTTCGTCCGCACGAGCGGTTACCTACCCGGCAACAACGACGTGTATGTCTCGCTCGGCCAGGTCAAGAAGTACAACCTGCGCAAGGGTGACGCCGTTGTAGGGTCCATTCGCCAGCCGCGCGAGGGCGACAGCAACGGCCGCCAGAAGTACAACGCGATCGTGAAGATCGAGTCGATCAATGGCCTGCCTTTCGATGAGAACGCTGTGCGTGTCGAGTTCAATAAGCTGACACCGTTGTACCCGCAGGAGCGCCTCCGCCTCGAGACCGAGCCGGGCAAGCTAACCCAGCGCATCATCGACCTCGTAGCCCCGATCGGCAAGGGACAGCGCGGCCTGATCGTTGCTCCGCCCAAGGCGGGCAAGACCATCGTCATGCAGCAGATCGCGAACGCCATCTCGGCGAACAACCCCGAGGTTCACCTCATGGTCGTTCTTGTCGACGAGCGTCCCGAAGAGGTCACCGACATGCAGCGAACGGTCAAGGGCGAGGTCATCGCCTCCACCTTCGACCGGCCCGCCGAGGACCACACCACCGTCGCCGAACTGGCGATCGAGAGAGCGAAGCGTCTCGTCGAGTTGGGCCACGACGTCGTCGTGCTTCTGGACTCGATCACTCGCCTGGGCCGCGCCTACAACCTGGCGTCGCCGCCATCCGGTCGAATTCTCTCCGGGGGAGTTGACGCTGCGGCGCTCTATCCGCCGAAGCGCTTCTTCGGCGCCGCGCGCAACATCGAGAACGGTGGATCACTCACGATCCTCGCGTCTGCCCTGGTCGAGACCGGTTCCAAGATGGACGAGGTGATATTCGAGGAGTTCAAGGGCACCGGAAATATGGAGCTTCGTCTGTCCCGCCAGCTCGCAGACAAGCGCATCTTCCCGGCCGTCGACATCAATGCCTCGGGCACCCGTCGCGAGGAGCTCCTGATGGGAGCAGATGAGACCAAGATCACCTGGAAGCTGCGTCGAGCCCTCGCTGGCGTAGACCAGCAGCAGGCCCTCGAGATCGTACTCGGCAGACTCAAAGAGACGACATCCAACGTCGAGTTCCTGATGCAGGTGCAGAAGTCGATGCCGACGCTATCGGGGCACAGCTCCACGAGTCACAACGGACTGGGCCTGGACAAGTAAGTAATGTTTGAGTCAGTTGAAACCCTGATCATCGAGCATGATTCATTGCAGGAGCAGCTCGCCGAACCCGGCCTGCACTCCGATCCGGCCCGGAGTAAGCGGGTGAACCGGCGCTACGCCGAGCTCAGCCGAATCATCGCCGCGTACCGCGAGTGGCAGCAGCTGACCGAAGATCTGGCGGCCGCGACGGAGATGGCATCGGAAGATGCCTCCTTCGCGGCGGAGATCCCGGGCATGCAGGAGAGCCTTGATACGGCGACCGAGAAGCTTCGACGCCTGCTCATTCCGCGAGACCCGAACGACGGCCGTGACGTGATCATGGAGATCAAGATGGGCGAGGGCGGTGCAGAGTCGGCACTGTTCGCCGCCGATCTTCTGAGGATGTACCTGCACTACGCCGAGGGCAAGAAGTGGAAGACCGAGGTCATCGAGCAGACCTCGAGCGACCTCGGTGGCATCAAGGACGTACAGCTCGCCATCAAGGGTTCCTCGAATGATCCCGCACAGGGAGTCTGGGCGCACCTGAAATACGAGGGCGGCGTGCACCGTGTTCAGAGAGTGCCGGCGACCGAGTCGCAGGGACGCATCCACACCTCGGCCGCCGGAGTTCTCGTCTACCCTGAGGTCGACGAGCCGGAGGAGGTGCCGATCTCGCCCAACGACCTGAAGATCGACGTGTACCGCTCGTCGGGCCCCGGCGGCCAGAGCGTCAACACCACCGACTCCGCGGTTCGGATCACCCATCTCCCGACAGGCATCGTCGTGGCTATGCAGAATGAGAAGAGTCAACTGCAAAACCGTGAGGCCGGAATGCGCGTGCTGCGTGCTCGTGTCCTCGCGCGACAGCAGGAGGAGATCGACGCCGCGGCCTCGGCCGTGCGCAAGAGCCAGATTCGAACCATGGACCGGTCCGAGCGCATCCGCACCTATAACTTTCCCGAGAACCGCATCGCGGATCACCGCACGGGATACAAGGCCTACAACCTCGATGCCGTGATGAACGGCGCCCTGGAGCCAGTGGTGGAGTCCTGCATCGCCGCCGACGAGGAGACGCAGCTCCAGGAGCTCGGCGGAACGGCGGACTAGTGTCGGCACAGATTGATTCGTCGGATGTTCCCGCCCTTTCTGTTCGAGAGCTTCTTGAGCGGGGTGTCCGGCTGCTCGCAGAGAGCGGAATCGAAGATCCCCAGGTCGACGCCGAGCTGGTTGTGGGACACGTTCTTGACGCCAGTCGAGGTCAGGTGCAGGCGATGGCCATCACGGGACGCGAGCTTTCCGGGCAGGACACGGCATCGATAAGTGAAGCCCTTGCTCGCAGATCAGCACGCGAGCCGCTGCAGCACATCTTGGGGGTGGCCTACTTTCGCTCGCTCGAGCTTCGAGTTGGCCCAGGGGTATTCGTTCCTCGGCCTGAGACGGAATTCGTCGCGGGACTCGCAATCGATGCCCTGCAATCCATTGCCCTTGGTGGCTCTGCGGCTCCTGGCCCCATTGGAATCGACCTTGGGACCGGCAGCGGAGCAATTGCGCTGGCCATGGCGACGGAGGTTGCCCACGCCCGAGTGATTGCCGTAGAGAATTCGGAGGCCGCGTTCGTGTGGAGCCGGCAGAATTTCGAGTCCATCAATGCGGCGAATGCCCGACTCGTCTTCGCAGATCTCGCCCTTGCTCTGCCGGAGCTTGACGGCCAGGTATCCGTCGTCATCTCGAATCCGCCCTACATCCCCCTCGGTGCCATCCCTCGGGACCCTGAAGTGCGCCTCTTCGATCCTGATCATGCGCTCTATGGGGGAGTGGACGGCCTCGACGTAGTGCGTCAGGTGTCCCGGACCGGACTCAGACTGCTGCACGCCGGCGGGGCACTGATCCTCGAACATGGCGAGCTGCAGGGCATGGCGATCAGAGAACTGCTGGAGTCGGACGGATGGCGTGCGGCAGCGACGCACCGGGACCTGACCGGTCGTGACCGCGCGACAACGGCTGTTCGGTGAGGCCGTCCTTCATCGGTGCCCTTACGGGGATTCGTGCGATCGCTGCGTTCTGGGTGTTCTTCCGGCATTTCCGACCGCAGATCGTTGATGCCCTCGGGTCAGGCCCCATGACGCAGTTCGTCATCCACATCGCCTCGGTGGGCTACCTCGGGGTTGATCTCTTCTTCATCCTGAGCGGATTCATTCTCACCTATACCCACCTCGACACCATGACGTCGAACTATTCGTGGAAGAAGGCAGTCGGCTTCCTCTGGCTCCGATTTGCCAGGGTCTGGCCGCTCGCCGCCTTCGTCCTTATGCTCTTCGGCGCCTACTTCGTTTTTCAGGCTGTCAGCTCGGGTGACCCCGGCTATTACAGCCAGGCGGATCCGTTCCGGCTCCTGATGCATCTTTCGCTCCTGAACGGCTGGTTTCCCGCGCCGCTTGACTGGAACGGCGTGGACTGGTCTGTTAGCGCGGAGTGGCTCGCCTACCTGACGTTCTCGTTCGGGGTTGTCGCCCTTCTCAGATACCGACTGACGGCAAGTCGACGCGTCATGCTCGTCACGATCTTCCTCATGATGTTGCCGATCATGATCATTGGCTTCAGCATGCAGGACGACACCATCCTGCTCTTCGGCAATGACAGTTATACGACGGCTGCCGGGGTCATCCCGATCCGGGTCCTCTCGGAGTTCTGGATCGGTGCGATCGTCGCGTTGCTTGCGCGGAAGTATCTCGTGACCGGCGGCCCAACGCCCGCTGGTCTTTGGCGGCTTCCGGTGCCGAGCATCACGGCTGTCTCCGTCATCGTGGCCATCGTGTTGGTCTCGACATTCGACCCTGTGAGCAATATGCGAGCGGGCGAGGGCGAGTTCTACCGGGGGACCGACATGATCGCGCCCTCGGAGTCCATCATCATCCTGCCGCTGCTGGTGCTCCTGATCGCGTCCTTGGCCCTGTGTCCCCATGACCCGCTTGCCCGGCTCCTGTCCACCAGGTTATTCGTCGTGGGTGGCAGGGCGTCGTACGCGTTCTATCTCGTGCATCCGCTGCTCATCGGCGCAGGCCTTCTGATCCTGTCGCGGATCGGTACGTCCACCGACGGCGCGAATCCTGTGGTGCTGGCGATCGTGTTGGGTACCGCCGTGGCGGCCTGGGTTGCGGCATGGCTGCTCTGGCGCTTCGTAGAGGAGCCGGCGCGCAAGGTACTACGACGGATGCTTCCCGAAAGCATCACAGTCTGATGACGGCGCCCGGCGTCGGCAGCGCGACTCGGCAGAACAGGGCCGTCGGATAACATGACACTCGATATGACTGAGATCTTCGACTGCACTGTCCCGGCGGAACTCCTCTCTGGAATGCGATTGGCCCGGTCCGCGATCGGCCGCGGCGAGCTTGTGGTGATCCCAACAGATACCGTCTACGGAATCGCAGCCGACGCATTCAACCCCGCCGCCGTTCTGGCCCTCCTCGCGGCCAAGGGCCGTTCGCGCCAGTCGCCGCCTCCTGTGCTGATTGCCGGCATTGCAACTTTGGACGCGTTGGCAGAGTCCGTCAGCGAGCCGGTGCGGCTTCTTACCGAGGCCTTCTGGCCCGGAGGGTTGACCGTCATCGTTCAGGCGCGCCGTTCACTGGCCTGGGACCTCGGCGACACCCACGGCACCGTGGCGCTCCGGATGCCGAGCGATGCGATCGCTCTTGATCTCCTGACGGAGGTCGGTCCCCTGGCAGTCTCCAGCGCAAACCTCACCGGTGAGCCTGCCGCCACGAGCGCACGCGAGGCTCGAGCGAGCCTGGGCGAACGAATCTCTGTCTACCTCGCCGGGGGCGTGACCTCGTCCGCCGTCTCGAGCATCGTGGATGCGAGCGCGTACGACGGCACGCCCGGCAGTATCCGCATTGTCCGCCACGGGGCCATCGACGAGGCTCGGATTCGAGCGGTCATCGGTGATGATCTCGCTTCCTCGGAAGCGGGCCACTGATTTGAGGATTTACATCCTGGTGGCCGCGATCTCGGCCATCGTGACCTTTGTCTTAGCTCTGCTGGTATTCAAACTGAGCCACCGCTACCGGCTATATCCCAAGATCCGCGAGCGTGACATCCACACGAGGCCTACTCCGCGGCTCGGCGGGGTAGCGATGTTCATCGGCATCCTCGTCGCCTTCGCTGCGGCGTCTCAGATCGGCGGCTTCCGGGTGGTCTTCGTTAATCCGGGGCCGATCATCGCGATCCTCGGGGCGGCGTTGATCATCGTTGTGATCGGCGTGATCGACGACCTCATTGACCTCGACTGGACGATCAAGCTCGCGGGCCAGATCATGGCCGCGTGGCTCTTGGTCTGGCAGGGCGTGGCGATAGTGTCCCTGCCCATCGGCGGGCTGACCATTGGCTCCGGCGCGGCCTCCCTCATCATCAGCCTGTTTGCGGTGGTGCTGGTGATGAACGCCATCAACTTCATCGACGGCCTCGACGGCCTCGTGGCCGGTGTCTGCCTGATAGCCAACGGGGTGTTCTTCCTGTACACGTTCCTGCTGATCCAGGACGGTTCCTCCACGGAGTACTTCAACCTGGCCGCGTTGATCACCGCGATCCTCATTGGGGCGTGTGCGGGGTTCCTTCCGCTGAACTGGCACCCTGCAAAACTGTTCATGGGTGACGCCGGCTCCATGCTTGTGGGTCTCCTTATGGCCACCAGCGCAATCGCCGTCACCGGGCAGATCGACCCGGCTACCCTCGGGCGCAGCGCCCTCCTGCCAGCGTTCATCCCCATCCTGCTTCCGTTCGCCATTCTCGTGCTCCCGCTGCTGGACTTCAGCCTCGCGGTATTTCGCAGGCTCCGGGCGGGAAAGAGCCCCTTCAGTGCAGACCGAAAGCATCTGCACCACAGGCTGCTCGATATGGGGCACTCACACTTTCATGCCGTCCTGATCTTCTATGGGTGGACGATCGTCGTCTCCGTTGGCTGCCTGCTCTTCTTCCTCGTGCAGCCGTTCTGGTACGCCGTTCTCTTCCTGTTTGCCGGCACCGTGACCTGTACCATCATCACGCTGGCCCCCCTCAGTCGCAGAAAGTCCCGCGAGGCGGCCGCTCAGTCCGCGATCCAAGCCGATGATTCCCGTGTGGCAGACGACCCCCTCAGCAAGCGAAACCCTAACAATTCGAAAGGCTCCTAGCGTGTCATCAGTCAGTACCCCCCAGCCCATCGTGAATCCCGCCGGACGGGTCTTCATCACTATCCTGCGCTACGGAGCTCTTTTGGCCCTGGCGATCGCCCTCGTGGGCGGTATCGCGGGCTACTTCGCGCAGGGCTGGGTTGGGGTCGTGAGCGCGTTGATCGGCACGGGAATGGCGCTCTTCTTTCTGGGCCTCACCGCGGTATCGATCCTCGTGGCAAACCGCTTCGGTGAGCATGAATTTGCGACGATTATCTTCTTCTCTGTGGTGCTGGGGGTCTGGCTGCTGAAATTCGTGCTGTTCCTCGTTCTGCTTCTTCTTCTCAAAGATCAGCCCTTCATCAACAACATCATTATGTTCATCAGCCTCGTCGCCGGCGTGCTCGGCTCGCTCGTTGTCGATGTCGTCGTCATGGCGAAGTCGCGCATCCCGTATGTCGGCGACGTGCGCCTTCCTGACGTGAACCCCACGAACGGGGGATAGGCTAGACGTAGTCCAATCGGGTCTCCCGATTGGGTGTGAAGCCATTCTTATTGATAGGGTTCACAGAGATCGTTCCGTCGCCACATGGGTATTCCCCAGCGAGCGACAATCCCCATCTTTCGTCGTCGCAGGAGCTTTGCCTCACGCCCCGAACCAGGAGACAACGCTGTTAGCTAACGCTCTGAACATGATTGTCCCGTTAGCAACCGAGGATGGTAGCTTCAAGGGTCCTTCGATCCTGGAATTCTTCCCCGAGGTTATTTTCTTCCCGGGCACACCGTTCGAAATCAACCGAATTATTCTCGTCAGATTCTTGGCTGTTGCCGCCATCCTGATTCTCTTCTGGCTCGGCACCCGCAAGATGAAGATCATCCCGACGCGAGGGCAGAGTCTGGCGGAGATGGCCTTGGACTTCGTCCGAGTCAACATTGCTGAAGACCTCCTGGGCAAGAAAGACGGCCGCAGGTTCCTGCCGCTTTTGACTACCATTTTCTTCATGGTCCTTGCAATGAACCTGACGGGCATCATCCCGTTTTTGAACATTGCCGGAACGTCGGTGATCGGGGTTCCGCTCGTTCTGGCGCTGGTCGCCTACGTCGCGTTCATCTACGCGGGTCTTCGCAAGCATCCCCTGGCGTTTCTGAGGAACTCACTGTTCCCGCCCGGAGTTCCGTGGCCGCTGTACATCATCGTCACCCCGATCGAGTTCGTGTCGGCATTCGTGCTTCGACCCGTAACCCTCACGCTCCGGCTGCTGATGAACATGGTCGTGGGCCACCTCCTGCTGGTTCTGTTTTTCTCTGCCACGCAGTTCTTCTTCTTCAGTGCCGGCGGGTTCTACGCCCTGTTCGGGGTTGGAACACTTGCCTTCGGGTTCGTCTTCACGCTTTTCGAGATCCTGGTCGCGACTCTTCAGGCTTACGTTTTCGCCCTACTTACCGCTGTCTATATTCAGCTAGCCCTGGCTGAAGAGCACTAATCGAGCCTGGCGCCTGCCCGGTTTGCACTTACGAAAGGAAACACTCGTGGACATCTCTGTTCTCGCAGAAATCAACGGAAACATCGCGACTGTCGGCTACGGCCTCGCGGCAATCGGCCCGGCCATCGGCGTGGGAATCGTCGTCGGCAAGACCATCGAGGGCGTTTCGCGCCAGCCCGAGCTCGCCGGCCGCCTCCAGGTCCTGATGTACATCGGTATCGCTTTCACCGAGGCACTGGCGTTCATCGGTATCGCCACGTACTTCATCTTCGTTTAGTCCCTGACTTCCGACAATCAAGTTAGGAGGCTGAGATGCTTCATTCAGTATTAGTTGCTGCAGCTGCTGGCGAGACCCCGAATCCACTGATTCCTGCCGTCTACGACATTATCTGGTCTGCTGTCTGCTTCGTGGTCATCCTGTTCTTCTTCTGGCGTGTGGTTCTGCCGAAGATGAAGGTGCTGCTGGACGAGCGTTCGGCTGCCATCGAGGGAAACATCGCCAAGGCGGGTGCGGCTCAGGCCGAGGCTGAGGCCGCGCGTGAGGAATATACGGCTCGCTTGAGCGAGGCACGTGCCGAGGCGGGCAAGATTCGCGAACAGGCTCGCCTGGACGCGGTCGTTATCGGTACCGAGTTGAAGGATGCCGCGACGGCAGACGCCGCTCGAATCCACACGCAGGCAACCGCGCAGATTGAGGCCGAGCGCCAGGCCGCAGTTGTCTCGCTTCGCGCCGAGGTCGGCTCGCTCGCCATTGATCTTGCATCGGGCGTCATCGGTGAAAGCTTGAAGGACGACGCGAAGGCCGCCGGCATTGTCGATCGCTTCCTCGCCGACCTCGAGGCCGCTGAGTCCGCCACGCCCACCGGCATCACCGGAGGCAAGTAGACCCATGGGAAGTGCGACCAGAGAAGCACTGGCTCAAACCAGAACACGGCTGACTGCGGCTGGCGGCGTGAAAACGCTGGCAACCGGCGAGCAGCTGCTTGCGGCCGGACGCGTAATCGGCGATTCTGCGGCGCTCAGATCGGCAATAGCAAACCCGAGTGCGGATTCCAAGGCAAAGCTGCTCGTCGTGACCCGGGTGTTCTCGGGCAGCGTCGGCTCTGAAGCTCTGGCAGTCCTTTCAGACATCGCCGAGGCTCGCTGGTCAACCCACGACGACGTCCTGGTCGCGATCGAAGAGATCGGTATCCGCATCCTTGCGGACTCTGCTTCGGACTCGGTTTCGATCGATGTTGAACTCGCCTCCTTTAGGGAAGCGGTCTCTTCGAGCCCTGAGCTGGAACTGGCGCTCGGCTCGAAGCTGGGCGATATTGACGCCAAGCTTTCGCTCGTGGATCGCCTGCTCGCAGGCAAGGCGAGCGCGCAGACCCTGTCGATCATTCGTCACCTCGTGGCCCAGCCGCGTTCACGTCGTATCGGTGAGCTTCTTCGCGAGGCCGCCCGCATTGTCGCCGACCAGGGCGGCAAGGCAATCGCCACCGTCACTTCCGCGGCCCCGATCTCTTCGGGTCAACTCGAGCGCCTGCAGAAGGGCCTCGCGGCTCTTTACGGCCGCCCGCTCTCGATCCGACAGATTCTTGACCCTGAGGTCATCGGGGGACTGCGCATTCAGGTCGGCGACGACGTGATCGACGGCAGCCTATCCTCCCGAATCAACGACTTGAGACTCCAGCTCGCCGGTTAGCCCGTAAAGGCTCACTCGCTACCAGCCGTGGAGACGCTCCCCGGCAGAAAAAAGGAAAAACGATGGCAGAACTATCGATTAGCCCGGACGAGATCCGGGGCGCGCTCCAGGACTTCGTTGCGTCTTACGAGCCCGGCAAGGCCACGAAGACCGAGGTCGGCTACGTCATTGACGCCGGCGACGGCATCGCTCACGTCGAGGGTCTCCCCGGCGTCATGGCCAACGAGCTCATCCGCTTCGCCGATGGCACGCTGGGCCTTGCCCAGAACCTCGACGAAGACGAGGTCGGAGTCATCGTTCTCGGTGAGTTCTCCGGAATCGTCGAGGGCATGGAGGTGCAGCGCACCGGAGAGGTTCTCTCCGTTCCGGTTGGAGACGCGTACCTCGGCCGTGTTGTCGACCCGCTCGGCAACCCGATCGATGGTCTCGGCGAGATCGTCTCGGAGGGTCGTCGCGCCCTTGAGCTCCAGGCGCCCGGCGTCATGGACCGCAAGAGCGTGCACGAGCCCATGCAGACCGGAATCAAGGCAATCGACGCCATGATTCCGATCGGCCGTGGCCAGCGCGAACTGATCATCGGTGACCGCCAGACGGGCAAGACCGCCATTGCGATCGACACCATCATCAACCAGAAGGCCAACTGGGAGTCTGGAGACGAGAGCAAGCAGGTTCGCTGCATCTACGTCGCAATCGGCCAGAAGGGCTCCACCATTGCCGCCGTCAAGGGCGCGTTGGAAGATGCCGGAGCGCTTGAATACACGACTATCGTCGCGTCGCCTGCCTCCGACCCAGCCGGCTTCAAATACCTCGCCCCCTACACCGGTTCGGCCATCGGCCAGCACTGGATGTACGGCGGCAAGCACGTCCTGATCATCTTCGATGACCTTTCCAAGCAGGCCGAGGCCTACCGCGCCGTGTCGCTGCTGCTGCGTCGTCCCCCGGGACGCGAAGCCTACCCGGGAGACGTCTTCTACCTACACTCGCGTCTTCTTGAGCGTTGCGCCAAGCTCTCCGACGCCCTGGGTGCCGGTTCGATGACGGGCCTGCCCATCATCGAGACCAAGGCCAACGACGTCTCGGCCTACATCCCGACCAACGTGATCTCGATCACCGACGGCCAGATCTTCCTGCAGTCCGACCTCTTCAACGCCAACCAGCGCCCGGCGGTCGATGTCGGCATCTCGGTCTCGCGTGTTGGTGGCGACGCCCAGGTCAAGAGCATCAAGAAGGTCTCCGGAACCCTGAAGCTCGAATTGGCCCAGTATCGTTCGCTCGAGGCCTTCGCGATGTTCGCATCCGACCTCGACCCGACGAGCCGTCGCCAGCTTGCCCGCGGTGCGCGTCTGACGGAGCTGCTCAAGCAGCCCCAGTACTCGCCGTACCCCGTCGAAGATCAGGTCGTAGCGATCTGGGCCGGCACCAACGGCAAGCTCGATGAGGTACCGGTGGAGGATATCCTGCGCTTCGAGCGTGAGCTGCTTGACTTCCTCGCCCGTACGACGACTGTGCTGACGCGACTGCGTGAGACGAACGTGCTCGATGACGTCACCGCTGCTGATCTTGGTACAGGCGTCGACGCATTCAAGCTCGAGTTCCAGACGGGTGAGGGCAAGCCCCTCGCATCCGTCGGGCGTGAGGAGTTCGTTGCGATCCCGGTCGAAGACGTCAATCAAGAGAAGATCGTGAAGGGTCGCCGCTAACTCATGGGATCCCAACTTCGGGTCTATCGGCAGAAGATCAAGTCTGCTCAGACGACCAAGAAGATCACCCGGGCCATGGAGCTCATCTCTGCTTCGCGAATCCAAAAAGCGCAAGCCAGGGTTGCAGCGTCGACACCCTATTCTCGGGCGATCACCCGGGCGGTTTCTGCCGTAGCGTCGTACTCCAACGTCGACCACGTGTTGACCACCGAGCCCGAGAAGATCGAGCGCGCAGCGATCGTCATCTTCTCCAGTGACCGTGGTCTTGCCGGTGCCTTCAACACCAACGTGCTCAAGGCATCGGAGCAGCTCGCTGAGCTGCTCCGGAGCCAGGGCAAGGAGGTCGTCTACTTCCTCATCGGCCGCAAGGCGAGCGCGTACTTCACGTTCCGTCGCCGTGCATCGGTGCGGGTGTGGACCGGCGGCACGGACTCCCCGCAGTTTGAGACGGCGAAGGAGATCGGTGACGCGCTCTTGGAATCCTTCCTGACTCCAGCATCCGAGGGCGGCGTAGACGAGATTCACGTCTGCTACAACCGCTTCGTGTCGATGCTGGTGCAGGAACCTGAGGTCGTTCGACTGCTTCCCCTCGAGGTTGTGGAGGGTGCAGAGGAGCTCGACTCCAAGACGGTGTTGCCACTGTACAACTTCGAGCCGGACGCAGAAAAGGTCCTCGACTCCCTGTTGCCCGTGTACATCGAGAGCCGGCTTTTCAATGCGATGCTGCAGTCCGCTGCCGCGAAGCACGCCGCCACCCAGAAGGCGATGAAGGCCGCGAGCGACAACGCGGATGGCCTCATCCGTGACTTCACCAGATTGTCGAACAACGCTCGACAGGCTGAAATCACGCAGCAGATTTCCGAGATCGTCGGCGGCGCCGATGCCCTTAGCTCGGCCAAGTAGACCCGAATCCATCAGCGATTCTTTTCGTAGAGACAAGAGAGAGAAGCCATGACCCTGACAGCACCTGACGCTGCGACCGAGCCGAAGGCCGGCTCGATCGGCCGCATCGCGCGCGTGACCGGACCCGTCGTGGACATCGAGTTCCCCCACGACTCGATCCCGGGCATCTACAACGCCCTGAAGACCACGATCTCGATCCCGGGCTCCGAGCCTGTCGTGATCACCCTCGAGGTGGCCCTGCACCTCGGTGACGACCTCGTTCGCGCCATTGCCTTAAACCCGACCGACGGTCTGGTTCGCGGCCAGGAGGTCACCGACACCGGAGAAGCCATCACGGTTCCCGTCGGAGAGGTGACCAAGGGCAAGGTATTCAACGTCATCGGCGAGGTTCTGAACGCCAAGCCCGGCGAGAAGATCGAGATCACCGAGCGCTGGCCGATCCACCGCAAGCCCCCGGCATTCGACCAGCTCGAGTCCAAGACCGAGATGTTCGAGACCGGTATCAAGGTCATCGACCTTCTCACGCCCTACGTTCAGGGTGGCAAGATCGGACTGTTCGGTGGAGCGGGTGTCGGCAAGACTGTCTTGATCCAAGAGATGATCCAGCGCGTTGCGCAGGACCATGGTGGAGTTTCTGTGTTCGCCGGTGTGGGCGAGCGCACCCGTGAGGGCAACGACCTCATCGCGGAGATGGAAGAGGCGGGTGTCTTCGACAAGACGGCCTTGGTATTCGGCCAGATGGACGAGCCGCCGGGAACGCGTCTGCGCGTCGCCCTCAGCGCGCTGACCATGGCTGAGTATTTCCGCGACGTGCAGAAGCAGGACGTGTTGCTCTTCATCGACAACATCTTCCGGTTCACGCAGGCCGGTTCCGAGGTCTCGACCCTTCTCGGCCGCATGCCATCGGCAGTTGGCTACCAGCCCAACCTGGCTGACGAGATGGGTGTTCTTCAGGAGCGCATCACCTCGACCCGTGGTCACTCGATCACCTCACTTCAGGCGATCTATGTGCCGGCCGACGACTACACCGACCCGGCCCCGGCGACCACCTTCGCTCACCTCGACGCCACCACCGAGCTATCCCGTGCGATCGCGTCCAAGGGCCTCTACCCGGCCGTTGACCCGCTGACCTCGACCAGCCGAATCCTCGACCCCCGCTACCTGGGTGCCGATCACTACAACACGGCTGTTCGCGTCAAGTCGATCCTGCAGAAGAACAAGGAACTTCAGGAGATCATTGCGATCCTCGGTGTCGACGAGCTGTCTGAGGAAGACAAGATCACCGTGTCGCGTGCACGCAGGATCGAGCAGTTCCTCTCGCAGAACACCTACATGGCCAAGAAGTTCACGGGCGTCGAGGGTTCCACGGTTCCGTTGAAGGACACGATTGAGTCCTTCTCCGCGATCGCCAACGGTGACTTCGACCACGTTGCCGAGCAGGCCTTCTTCAACGTCGGTGGCATCAACGACGTCGAAGAGAAGTGGGCTCAGATCCAGAAGGACAACGGCTAGGCATGGCTACTGCGTTGAAGGTCAGTGTCGTCTCGGCCGACCATGAGGTCTGGACCGGCGAGGCGAGCATGGTTATCGCCAAGACGGTAGAGGGCGAGATCGGTATTCTTGCCGGTCACGAGCCGATGCTGGCGATTCTGGCTTCGGGCGCGATCCGTATCACCAAGACGGATGGCGTCAAGATCCAGGCACAGGCAGACTCCGGTTTCCTGTCGGTCGAGAACAACACGGTAACGATTGTGGCGGGCACCGCCAGCTTGGTCTAGTCAAAAATATTCAGAACGACGGGAGGGGATTGGCTCATGCTGATCCTCCTTCCTCCGTCTGAGACAAAGCGAACTGGCGGTCAGGACCCGCGACTCTCGGTTGGGGGACTGCGCTTTCCCCGGCTGGGCACTCTGCGACGCTCGCTCGTCAAGGATGTCGTTCTACTTGCACAGGATCCAGCAGCAAGCATGCTGGCACTGAAGCTCGGCCCCCGACTTGCCGACGAGGTGGGGCGCAATCTCGTCCTGGCCAAGAGTCCCACGATGCCAGCGCTTGATCGGTATACGGGTGTGCTCTATGACGCGCTTGACTCGGCGTCGCTGGCAGTGGAGGCGAGACGCTTCGCGGGTGAGCATCTCGTCATCCATTCCGCCCTATTCGGCCCGGTGTCGGCGCTCGACGCAATCCCCGCCTATCGGCTCTCTCATGATTCCCGTGTCCCCGGAATTCAGCTGAGGCGTTACTGGAGTTCGGCGGTCACCCGGGAGCTCAGCGGCAATCGCCTGATCCTCGACTTCCGGTCGGAGGGCTACGTCGCACTCGGCCCCGTGGCTGGTAACCCTCAGGCATACTTTCTTCGTGTCGTCACGATCGGTACCGATGGCGTATCCCGATCGCTGAACCACTTCAATAAGTCGGCCAAGGGGCTGCTCACTCGGCATCTGCTACTGAACGGCGAGGATTTCGACTCAGTGGATGACCTGCTGGTGTGGGCGGTCCAGGCAGAAATTGACCTCACCTTGGGGGGTCCCGGAGAACTGGTACTGGTGGCCTCCGGCCGCTGACCCGGGGTTAGGCCTGGAGGGTCCTTTGGCGCATCCTTGTGGCGTATCTTCGATCGCACTACCGGCTCATGGTGGCCATCACCCTGGTTCAGGTTGTCTGCGCCATCACGGCGGTCTACTTCGGCGCCAAGGTCGCGATGGCCGTCGGCCGGGATCTTCGATCTGCTGTCTTTACGAAGGTCAGTGACTTCTCGGAGCAGGAGGTTTCCTTCTTTGGCGCTCCGTCGTTGATCACCCGCACGACCAACGACGTGCAGCAGGTGCAGATGTTGGTTCTGATGGGTTGCACACTTCTCGTCTCGGCTCCAATGCTCTGCGTTGGCGGCATCATCATGACAATCTTGCTCGACGTTGAGTTGTCCTGGCTGATCGTCGTGGCACTGCCTGTCCTCGTCGGTCTTTTGTCGCTCATCATTGTTCGAATGGTTCCGCTGTTCCGCCTCATGCAGAAGCGGATTGATACGTTGAACGGCGTGCTTCGGGAACAGCTGATGGTCATCCGGGTGATTCGCGCCTTTGTGCGGGAAGACGCCGAGCGCCTTCGTTTCGGTCGCGCGAATGTCGACGTCACCCAGACTGCATTGAGGGCAGGGCGGCTGTTCGCGCTGATGTTCCCGGTCGTCACCCTCGTGTTGAACGTGTCGTCGGTGGCGGTTCTCTGGTTCGGTGCGTTCCGAGTTGCAGACGGGTCGACGCAGATCGGTACGCTTATCGCGTTCCTGACCTACATGGTGCAGATTCTTATGGCCGTCATGATGGCCACTTTCATGGCCGTTCTGATTCCGCGTGCCGCAGTCTGTGCCGATCGGATCGCCGAGGTATTGGACACCGAATCGTCCGTCATCGCTCCGACCGACCCCGTTTCTGAGCTGCTCCAGGCGGGGGTCATCGAGCTCAACGGCGTGTCTTTCAGCTACCCGGGCGCCGAATGGCCCGTGCTGAACAATGTCAGCTTCGTCAGCTCGCAGGGAAAGACCACGGCCATAGTCGGCAGCACTGGCTCAGGTAAGACGACCCTGGTCAACCTGTTGCCCAGACTCTTCGACGCCACAGCGGGCGTTGTCGCTGTCGACGGTGTCGACGTACGCAAACTGGACCCCGATCTCCTCTGGAGCCGGATCGGACTCGTTCCCCAGAAGCCGTACCTGTTCTCGGGGACGGTCGCGTCCAACCTGCGCTACGGCCGACCGGATGCGACGGATGCGGAGCTCTGGGATGCGCTTGAGACCGCCCAGGCCCGCGACTTCGTCCAGGAGATGTCCCAGGGTCTGGACTCAGCAATCGCCCAGGGCGGCACCAACGTCTCAGGGGGCCAGCGCCAGGGGTTGGCGATTACCAGGGGTTGGCGATTGCCAGGGCACTCGTGATGCGACCGGAGATCTATGTCTTCGATGACTCATTCTCGGCCCTCGGCCTCGATGATCATCGTGGCCCAGCGGGTCTCCACGATCATCGATGCCGATCAG
>JBBATW010000003.1:0-101086 GCA_040398585.1 Agreia sp. | reverse complement strand
GGCCTCGATGATCATCGTGGCCCAGCGGGTCTCCACGATCATCGATGCCGATCAGATCATCGTTCTGGAGGACGATGACATAGTGGCCAGGGGCAGGCACGCCGAGCTGATGGAATCATCGGAGACGCATCGGTAGATCGTTGAGTCCCAGCTTGCCGTTCAGGAAACAGCATGAGTGGCCAGGGCCGTCCGGGCGCGGGCCGGATGCGTGGTCCCGGTGGTGGCGGACCGATGGGCGGCAGGGACATCCCGGTCGAGAAATCAATGAACTTCGGACTGTCGGCCAATCGCTTTGCGGGACGGCTGAAGCCGGAGCGTCTCTGGCTGGTGGTCACGACGACCCTCGCTGTCGTCAGTGTGCCACTCAGCGTCATCGGCCCGAGGATGCTGGGCGAGGCCAAGATTCACCTATTGCCGTTGAACTATTTCGACACCATGCCGCGGGCTGAGCTGCTGAGCCGGGTGACGAACGTCATCGACAATGTGTCGACGAGTCTCCAGCAGACCCTGAGCCAGATCCTCACGTCACTGCTCACCGTGATCGGCGTGGTCACCATGATGTTCGTCATTTCGCCGCTTCTGGCGCTGATCGCCCTCGTGACGATCCCGCTCACCCTCGTGATCACGACGGTTATCGCCAAGCGGTCGCAGAGGCTCTTCGTCGAGCAGTGGGCTAACACCGGCGCGCTGAACGCTCGAATCGAGGAGAGCTACTCAGGCCACACCTTGGTCAAGGTCTTCGGTCGTCAGCCGGACATCAAGGCCGTTTTTACAAGCAAGAATGAGGAGCTGTTCACAGCGAGCTTCGGCGCCCAGTTCATCTCCGGCATCATCATGCCGGCGATGATGTTCGTAGGAAACCTCGTCTACGTCGCGATCGCGGTCGTCGGTGGGCTGATGGTCGCATCCGTAAGTCTGAGCCTCGGCAGAACGCGTGTTCACCCTGCTGGATGCGACGGAGCAGAGTGCGGATGCCAACCCGTCACTCACGCCGACCCAGACGAATGGGCGACTCGCCTTCGAGGGTGTCTCCTTCCGGTACAAGTCCGACTCCCCGCTCATCGAAGACCTGAACCTTGTGGCCGAGCGCGGCCAGACGGTCGCCATTCTCGGTCCGACAGGAGCGAGAAAGACCACCCTTGTGAACTTGATCATTCGGTTCTACGAGCTGGATTCGGGCCGCATCACCATGGACGGCGTCGATATCGTCCGGATGAGCCGGGACAACCTGCGCCGCCGCACGGGCATGGTTCTCCAGGGCACCTGGCTGTTCGGTGGAACCATTCGGGAGAACATTGCCTACGGCCGGCCGGAGGCAACCGAGGAGCAGATTCTTGCCGCAGCTCAGGCCACGTATGTCGATCTCTTCGTGCACTCTCTGCCGGAGGGGTATGACACCGTGCTCGAGGACGAGAACGAGGCCGCCAACGTCAACGCGGGGGAGAAGCAACTCATCACGTTCGCGCGGGCGTTCCTGGCGCAACCGAGAGTCCTGATCGTGGACGTGGCGTCGAGTTCGGTCGACACCCGCACCGAGGTTCTCGTGCAGCGCGCAATGTCGGCCCTCCGCCGAGACCGCACGAGCTTCGTGATCGCCCACCGGCTTTCCACCATCAAGGACGCCGACCTCATCTTGGTCATGGAGTCGGGTCGCATCGTCGAGCAGGGCACGCACGAGGGGCTTTTAGCGGCGCGCGGTGCGTCGTGGCCCTCTACAACGCGCAGTTCGCGGGGGCGGTCAGTGGCTGAGCGGTCGGTGCCGCAAGGAAGCAGTCGGCTACGTGGTCATCGACCACGCCGGATGATTGCATCAGGGCATACATCGTGGTGGGACCCACGAACTTGAGGCCGAGTTTCTTGAGGGCCCTGCTCAGTGCCACCGATTCAGGAGTCACCGCGGGGATGTTCTCAGCCTGCTGAGGCCGGGCTTTGCCTGTGGGCGGTGCGAAGCTCCAGACCAATTCGTCGAGGGCTCCGGGCGCGCTGTCCGAGATCATCGTGTGCACGATGCGGGCGTTGGAGATCACGGCCTCGATCTTCGCCCTGTTGCGAATGATCCGGGCATCAGCCAGCAGGAACTCGACGTCTGCCGCATCGAATGCCGCTACGGTTTCAATATCGAAGCCTTGGAAAAGATCCCGGAAAGCGTCGCGCTTCTTCAGGATGGTGATCCAGCTGAGCCCCGCCTGGAAACCCTCGAGAGAGATCTTCTCGAACAGCGCACGGTCGCCGTGCAGAGGTTGGCCCCACTCTTCATCGTGGTAGCGCTGGTACTCAGGGTCGGTCCCCACCCAGGGGCACCGCCGAATGTCATCGGTCAGGGGTGAATTCGCTGTCATTGATGAACCATAGGCCCAGCGACCGGATCTTCAGGAATCCCGTCCACAACCACTCTGACGGCACGAGTTCTCCCCAGATAACCCTCGAGTAGCCCGGCACCATCCGTGGTGAAAGACGCTGTCCACATGAAAACAGTGATCAAGGCCCAGAGGCCAGCAGACTTCCTTCTCGCCCTTCCAAGGTTTCTGGGCTACACGCCCGAGAACAGCATTCTCATTCAGACCTTCCATACGAGACAGACCGCGGCGTCGCTTCGAATCGACCTGCCGGAGACCGACGGCGAAACCTCCCACAGGCTCGTCGCCGACTCTTTGATGCGATTGATCAGCCGTGTGCCGGGTGTCGACGGGGTGCTGATCGTGATCTACACAGCCGAGTCACCAGGCGACGACGGGCGTCCACCGAGGGCCGACCTGACCGATCAGATCGTCAAGCGGATGTCGTCCGCCGGCCTGGATATTCTCGATGCGCTCGTCGTGGGGCCGGAACGGTGGGTCTCCGGGCTGGATAGCGAATCCGGCACCCTGGCCGAGCTCACCGGCGGGGCCATGGAGCAGCAGCTCAGGGCGAGCTGCCTCATCGAGCCCATGGGGCTGGAATCCGATACGGCCGATCGAAGCCGGGGCAAAATCATTCTGGAGAGCGCCGACGTGCGGGCGGCCGTGGTTGAAGCCTGCCGGCCCATCACAGCCAGTCAATCCCGCCGGACGCGGCTGGGCGAACCGGGGCACGCCCTGATGCTCTGGCGAGCGGCCCTGGAGGTTCTGCCCGTCGACCTGACGCCTGAGCAGATGGCCCCGCTTTTGTGGAGCATCAGGGACAAGGGCATCAGGGACTGCGTGCTGATGGAACTGGCCTGGGGACGACGCGGCGGGCGACTTGCCGCCCGTGACACAGAGATCCTCAACCGGGGCGGGAGTGTCAGTGAGGACTCGATCCTGTCGACTTTTGTCGGTGACGGATCGAGTGGACCGAGCGGGCTCCGGCTTGAATGCGCAATCCGGCTGTTGCGCCACCTCGCGGGGCACAGTCCTGAGCCCTGGCGGCTGGCGCCCCTGACGATGCTCGCGTGGCTCGAGTGGGCCAGAGGCAGCGGAACGGCCGCCGGGGGGTACCTTGATGCAGCGCTGGCCATCGGACCAGGCTATGAACTCGCCCGGCTGTTTCGCACCCTCATCAATACGGGGAGAGTGCCCGACTGGGTCGGACGCGCGCCGCTCTAGTCCTCAGTGGCCGGTGAACGTCTGGCCGTGACGGATGCCCCGAAGCCCACGTGCTGCTCCTCGAGCACCGCTATAGACAGGTCTGGGTCGGCCTTCTTCAAGACGGGTGCTTCATCGATCTAATCGCACCAGAAACTGACCGGAGCGTCTAGAGCCTGGTCCATGCTTCCGAAAGAACGCTGCGCAGGATCTGTTCGATCTCGGTGAACTCCGCGGCACCGACGGTGAGCGGTGGGGCCAGCTGGATAACGGGGTCTCCCCGGTCATCAGCCCGGCAGTAAAGACCTGCCTCGAAGAGTGCCTTGGAGAGGAAGCCGCGCAGCAGGCGCTCGCACTCGTCGTCATCGAAGGTCTCTTTCGTGGCCTTGTCCTTGACGAGTTCGATTCCGAAGAAGTAGCCGTCGCCGCGCACGTCGCCGACGATCGGCAGATCCTTCAGCTTCTCCAGTGTCTGGCGGAACAGGGGAGAGTTCGATCGAACGTTTTCATTGAGCTTCTCCTCCTCGAAGATGTCGAGGTTGGCCAGGGCGACGGCCGCAGACACCGGATGTCCGGCGAACGTGTAGCCGTGCGCGAAATAGGTCTGGCCATGTTTGAACGGCTCGTACACTCTGTCGGAGATGATGGTGGCACCAAGGGGGGAGTATCCGCTGGTCATGCCCTTCGCGCACGTGATCATGTCGGGGACATAGCCATAGGCGTCACAGGCGAACATGTGGCCGATGCGGCCGAACGCACAGATCACCTCGTCACTGACCAGCAGAACGTCGTAGCGGTCGCAGATCTTCCTCACCCGCTGGAAGTAGCCGGGCGGCGGTGGAAAGCAGCCGCCCGAGTTCTGCACGGGCTCCAGGAAGACCGCCGCGACGGTGTCCGGTCCCTCGAACTGGATCATTTCCTCGATGCGATCAGCGGCCCAGACGCCAAAGGCCTCCAGGTCGTGGCCGTGCTCGGGCGCGCGGTAGAAGTTTGTGTTCGGCACGCGGAAACCGCCTGGGGTGAGTGGCTCGAACATCTCCTTCATCGCGGGGATTCCTGTGATGGCCAACGCGCCCTGCGGGGTGCCGTGGTAGGCGACGGCGCGGGAGATGATTTTATGCTTTCCCGGCTTGCCTTGGAGCTTGAAGTACTGCTTTGCGAGCTTGAATGCGGTCTCGACCGCCTCTCCGCCGCCGGTAGAGAAGAAGACCCGGTTCAGATCCCCGGGCGCGTATCCGGCAAGGCGGTCTGCGAGTTCGATGGCCGCCGGGTGGGCGTAAGACCAGATCGGGAAGAAGGCGAGTTCCTCCGCCTGGCGGGCGGCGACCTCGGCGAGGCGCTTTCGGCCGTGCCCCGCGTTTACGACGAACAGTCCAGACAGGGCGTCAAAGTACCTCTTACCCTTCGTGTCCCAGATGTGATGACCATCACCGCGCGTGATGATCGGCACCCCGCCGCCGTGCTCCATGACGGACTGGCGGCTGAAGTGCATCCACAGGTGGTCCCGGGCCTTCTGCTGAAGATCGGCGTCATCGTATTTCTTGGTGGTGACGGTGTGAGTGCTGAGTTCTTCTGAGAGTGTCACGGGTTATCGGGTTCCCCAATTGTAGAGCTGCTTGTGCAGCTTCAGATAGACGAAGGTCTCGGTGGAAAGGACTCCCTCGATCGTTCGAATCTCCGAGTTGAGTAAGGCTATGAGGTCGTCATCGTTCTCGCAGACGACCTCCGCCATCACATCGAAGGAGCCTGCCGTTAGTACGACATAGTCGACGGATGGGATCTCGGAGAGGGCATCGGCGACCAGCCGCGTGTCCCCGGAGACCTTGAGGCCGATCATGGCTTGGCGGTAGAAACCGAGTTGCAAGGGGTCCGTCACCGCGACGATCTGCATCACTCCAGAGTCGGTGAGCTTCTGCACCCGCTGGCGGACTGCTGCCTCACTGAGGCCGACGGCCTTACCGATCTCCGCGTAGGAGCGTCGGCCATCGTCCTGCAGCTGCTCGATGATCGCCTTGGAGGTGTCATCGAGCTGAACCGACCTCAGTTTTGGATTCATATCTCGAGTGTGACAGTCATGTTAGACATCAGCAAGGGAATTAGTCGCAAAGACACTAAAAGTATGCGGAATCAGTTGTCCTTGGCGATGACAAGTGGGTGGGTAGGCTCGGTATATGAAGAGTGCTGATGACGGGGGCGAGGAGTCGCGGCCAGATTGGGCCTTGACCGGTCGAATTCTCTACAGCGCCTGCGGGGGCACTGACGAGCTCCTCATCCTTGTTTCCGCACGCGCCGTCGTAACGCTGCCCTCAACGACACCCCTCAGAGTCCACAGTCTCGTCTTGGCTGAACTCGATGCCCTTGGGCTCAGCACCGAGACTGTGGTGCAGTCGATTCCCCTGCTGGGGGAGGACTGTGTCGATTCGTTCTCCGTTGTCGTCATCGAGCCGGGACTCACTGGCAGGCCCTCCTCGATAACGGTCGTCGTGCGGGGTGCTGCCGCCGTCGACGTGCATTCCGCGGGTGGCAGTGCCCGGGTGTGCTCTCAGGGCCTCGTGCCCTGGCATCTGGTCACCTTCAGCTCCGTTGGAGCGGTGGTCGTGGGCACCCTGCCTGAGATTCCTGCGAGTGCCGCGAGGATCCCGGGGCCGGGGCTCCCGCTGGGCAAGGGCGCTGTCCGGGGACTGCGCGGAGTCTGGCAGATCGACCCGGAATTCTCCCTGGGGCTGCCACTGGACGCGGCCCTCGATTTGCAGGCCTTAGCTCCCTCGGCGTTCGAAGCCACCAGGATCGTACTTCCCGAATCAGGCGGCACTGCGCCGAAATCAGACCCTTCTGTCGAGGATTTCTCCTATGAACTGCCGCGGCGTATTGAGACCGGCAAACGGTTTGAGATTCGCCTCGGCGACGGAGCTCCCATCGAGCTGCTTCAGCCCATCGTCATCGGCCGCAATCCGCGTCCACCCCGGATCTCTGCGGGCCAGGCGCCGGCCATGCTCCGGGTCGAGTCTGGATCGTCCAGAGTGTCGGGGAGCCATATCGAGATCGCGAAAGTCGGCGAGAGTGTCGTGGTGACCGATCTGGCCTCGACCAATGGCACAACGGTCTCCCTGCCTGACGGGTCTCAGATAAAGTTACGACAGGGGGATTCGCTCGTCACCCCTGTTCAAAGCAAGATCGACGTGGGTGACGGCAACGTGTTCGAAGTACTCCAAAAATCTGTGTGAAATTCCTCGAGGAGCGTGTCGTGACCCAGATCGGCGAGAGCAGTGCCCAGCAGACTGTGGCGCTTCCCGGTGGCGTGGGCAATCGCGCGGCAACCCTGAGCTGGTCATTTATTTCAGATCGCGGAAACAGACGTGCGGTCAACGAAGACAGCGTGGTCGCAAACCTGCCCATCTTCGCAATCGCCGACGGCATGGGAGGCCATTCTGCGGGGGACGTTGCCAGTGACGCCGTAGTGACCAGGATCGGCGCTATCTCAGGCAGTGACTTCGTCACCACCGCTCAGATCGAGGCTGCATTGGATGCCGCGGTCGAAGACATCGACCGGGTGGGCGACGAGACCACCCTCGGCACGGGAACGACAGTGACCGGCCTAGCGATGGCCATGGTCGACGATGAGGTCCAATGGGTCGTGTTCAATATCGGCGACTCTCGGGTCTACCTGTTCGAGAACGACGAGCTGCAACAGATCACGGTCGACCACTCCGTCGTGCAGGAACTCGTCGCTGCCGGACTCATCACTCGGGAACAGGCGGAGACACACCCCGACAGCAACGTGATCACCCGGGCCGTCGGCTTTCATGAGCGTCCGATTCCCGACTACTCGATTCTTCCTATCGTGCCGGGTCAGCGCATTCTGGTTTGCTCGGACGGCCTGACGAAGGAACTCAAGGAGTCCGGGATCAAGCACTATCTCAAGACCGCTGCGTCTCCCGACGTGGCCGTGCAGGAACTGGTCGCTGCCGCGTTGGCGAACGGGGGCCGCGACAACGTAACCGTTCTGGTGATCGACGTGCACGTACCGTCGGCGGACGCCCTGGCCTCACTGGCCAAGTCGAAGCACCACTAGCCGGCTGATGGCGAAGCGGCTGCCTTCAGCTCCACCTGCGCTGCCCGGATTCTCATTCCTCCGGGTGCTGGGCGCCGGAGGATTCGCCGACGTGTTCCTTTTCGAGCAGGACATGCCGCGCCGGCAGGTGGCGGTCAAGGTCATGCTGCCCGAGGCCGTAAATGACGAGGTGCGCCGGATGTTCGTCACGGAGGCGAACCTGATGGCCACGCTGAGCTCACACCCGTCGATTCTCACGGTTTATCAGGCGGGTGTCTCCCAAGATGGCCGGCCCTATCTGGTTATGGAGTACTGCGTTGCGAGCCTCGGGCAGCGCTATCGTCGTGAGCTGTTGCCCGTGGCGGATGTGCTCCGCGTCGCGGTGAAGATCGCGAGCGCGGTGACTGCGGCGCACGAGCTGGGCGTCCTGCACAGAGACCTCAAGCCGGGAAACATCCTGCTGACGAGCTACGGAAATCCGGTGCTGTCGGATTTCGGCATTGCCGGAAGAGCACGAGGTCCCGGGGCGGAGGAGTCGGTGGGACTCTCGGTTCCGTGGTCGAGTCCCGAGGTATTGGCAGAGCAGACTCAGGGAACGGTTCTTTCGGAGGTCTACTCCCTCGGAGCCACCGTTTACTCCCTTCTTGCCGGACGGTCGCCGTTCGAGCGGTCAGCAGGGGACGGTCGCCTGCCCTACAGCCAGGCAGAACTGATACATCGGATCCGCCGGACGACTCTGCCTATGATAGGACGAGCCGATATTCCGGAGTCGCTCGAGCGCTGCCTGCAACGCGCGATGGCAAAAGACCCGGAGGCGCGCCAGGCAGGAGTTCTCGATCTCGTCCGCGAATTTCAAGCAATCGAGACTGAGCTGGGTCTGATCCAGACTCCGCTGGAGAGCGCGGTGTCATCCTGGGCGGCGGGGCCGGCCGAAGATCCCGGGGAGCAGACCGTGCGCGCCGTTCCAGCTGGCAGTCCTTCGAAACCTGCTCGCCCGCGGCGGCACGTACCCCCGGAAACAGGCAGGTCCGCCAGGCGACGTCGCGTAGTGCTCGGGTCGTCGGCCCTTCTGGTCTGCGTGCTCGCCGGCGCCGTACTCCTCGCTGCGGGCATCGTGGGCCCGGGAGCCCCGACGGGCATTCCCCGCGTCGGAGAGATCCTGACGGTCGCCAGCTCCGGCAGTGTGCGCTTCGACTGGAAGGATCCGGGGTTGGCTGCCAACGACAGCTACACGGTGACATCGAGTGATGGTGCCGTCAGCGTTCAACGCGCGACCGGTTTCACGGCAGCAGCGGATGGGACGGCCCCGGTATGCATTACTGTCGCGGTCACCCGGGCCGGGCGTGCGGGGCCCGCAAGCGCCGAGAAATGCGCGAGCGCCTCCTGATGGCTGTCCGGAGGTGGGGGAGGTGGCGCAGTGGCTTTCGGGCGAGGACCACGAGCGTCGGCGTCGTGATCGTGGCACTGATCGCAACGATTGCTGTCACATCCGAGGGCTATACGGTGCAGACGATCGAGAATTTCGACGCGGGTGTGTGGATCACGAACCAGTCTCAGCGTTCGGTCGGCAGGGTCAACGCCGAGATCTCCCAGCTCAATACCGTCGTAGCCACGACGGCCGGTGCCGTCGAGCTTTCGCAGAATGTGGGTGGGGTCATCGCGGTGGATCCCAGTGGCAGCGAGGCGCTCGTTCTAGACCCGGCGAGTGCGAGCGTGTCGGAATCCGTCCCGCTTCCGCCGGGGGACGTGCGGGTGCTGCAGTCCGGCAATCGCACCGTCGTGTTTTCCCCGGCGTCCGGGAACGTCTGGCTCAGTAGCCCGGGCTCATTCTCAGAGTTCGACGAGTCGGCGCTGCCCGACCTGACCTTAGGGGTCGGTGGCGGTGTCGCCCTGGGGTTGGATTCGACGGTCTACGCCGTTTCCGTCAGCGGCCAGGCGGTCTTCACCATCCGTCCCGGTGCAGGTATACGAGCTGCAGATCAGTTCCCCATCTCGATCGACGCGGCCAGTTCCGCGTCGATCACCGCCGCGGGCGGGCACTGGGCCGTTCTGGATCGGGGAGCAGGCCGCCTCATTGCCGAGGGAAGGAATATCCCGCTGGGGTTCTCCGCGGAAGAGACGGTGCGGGCCGAACTCCAGCAACCCGGCCCGGAGTCCGACTCTGTTTTGGTGGCGACATCGGGTTCCCTCGTCTCTGTCTCTCTCGGTCAGCAGAGGGTTACCACGCTTTCCGAAGGCCATACGGGCAACGTCGCCGCGCCTGTCATCGTGGCGGGGTGCGCCTACGCCGCGTGGACCGACGGGCACGTGTACAGTCGCTGTGCCCTCGATGATTCGAGTTCAGACACCGCCGCTGGCCAAGGCGGCACCCTGGCACGGATGCCGTCCGGTGGCCAGATCGAGTTTCGGGTCAACGGTCCCCGGGTCCTGTTGAACGAGGTGCAGGCAGGAGCCGCCTGGGACGTACAGAAGGGCAACCGCCTCATTGACAATTGGGCGGAGCTACTGGCGGAGAAGCAGACCACGACGACGGTGGACCGGGGCAGCAACGGGCTGCCCCCGCAGGTCGTCGTCGCCCAGCAACCTCCGGTGGCCGTTGACGATGCCGTCGGGGCGCGCCCGGGTCGATCAAGCATCCTCAACGTGCTCGCGAACGATTCCGACCCGAACTCCGACGTGATCGTCATTGACTCGATTCGGGTCCCTGATGGGGCCGGATTTGCGGTCGAGCCGGTGAGTGAGGGGCAACAGCTCCGGCTCACCCTGCTTGCTTCCGCCGCAGGGATCATCGATTTCGACTACTCCATCAGCGATGGACGCGGCGGCACGGATACGGCCACGGTGACGGTTTCGGTGCGGCGGAACGGTGAGAACTCTGCTCCGGTGCAGCTCCGGCCATCAGCTCTCGAAGTGGCCGTGGGATCCCGGGCGACGGTCGCGGTTCTGGGGGACTGGGTCGACCCGGACAGTGACCCGCTCTACCTGCAGGCGGCCGTCGGATCAGGACAGGCAGGGCTGACCTATCTGCCTGACGGTCGGGTTACCTTTGTCGACAATGGCGGTGTTCCGGTCTTGAATCAGGTGGCGCTGACGGTGGGTGACGGCTCACTCGCCGGCGTCGGCAGCCTCGTGATAAATGTGCTGGCTGACGGAACTGTTCCCATCGTTGCCGACCCCTTTGTGCAGAAGGTCACCCTCGGGGTGGAGACTGTGGTGAGCCCTCTGGGCCATGTTCGGGGCGGCTCGGGTGTTCTGCGCTTATCGGCGGTTCCGGCCCGGCAGTCGATGATCATCACCGCTGACTACGCCGCGGGCACCTTCAGGGTCACCGCCGGGGCTGTGGGGACCACCTATCTCGAATACTCGGTCACTGATTCCAGCGTCACCAGCACCGGGCTCCTGCGTCTCGAGGTCAACGCTCCCACGGATTCCAGCGCTCCGCCGGTGACGGTTCCCCACACGGCCTTCGTCCGGCAGGCCCAGGCGGTGTCGGTGGACGTATTGGCGGGCGACTTCGACCCTGCGGGTGGCGTTCTGATCGTCACCGCACTGCAGGCGGCGGCCAAGAACACTTCCGCTCAGATCGAGATCATCGAGCAAAGGCTGATCCGGGTCACCCTCACCGGGCCGGTCGAATCTGGGTCGTTGACTTTCGGCTATTCGGTCAGCAACGGGCTCGCCAGCTCCACTGGATCGGTGACCGTGATCGAGATTCCGCCGCCGGTCATCCGCCAACCACCGGTCGCATCCGATGATGTGGCGGCCGTGCGCATCGGCGACGTTGTGGACATCCCTGTTCTTGAGAACGACGTACAGCCCGATGGCGATTCTCTGACCCTGGCGCCGGCCCTGGTTGAGGGGCCTGGCAACGACGGTGGACTGCTGTTTGCCTCGGGTCGGGTGCTTCGCTATCTGGCTCCCGGGGCACCGGGCAACTTTGCCGCCACCTATCGCGTCCAGGCGCCGGACGGGCAGTTCTCCACCGCTGTTGTGCGCATCGCGGTGCGGGAGGCCAACCCGGCGGCGAACGCGGCCCCTCTTCCGCTGGGGCTCGAGGCGCGCGTGATCGCGGGTTCGAGCGTGCGTATCGCCGTGCCGCTGTCTGGAATCGACCCCGACGGCGATTCCGTCCAGCTGATCGGCGAGACCTCGGCGCCGGAGAAGGGCACTATCGAGGAGACGGGAACGGCGTTCGTCCTCTACCGTGCCGGTGAGTACGCCACCGGCACCGACACCTTCACCTATGCCGTCCTCGACAACCTCGGGGCCCGGGCAACGGGCACGATCAGGGTGGGAATCGCGCCTCGTGAATTGGGTGCACGGAACCCCTCCGCTGCGCCGGACGAGGTGCAACTGCGTCCCGGACGAACCGTCTCCGTCCCCGTGCTCGCAAACGACTCCGACCCGGATGGCGGCATGCTGTCACTAACCGGTGTCGAAGGTGCCGCGGGGCCCGCCGGGGCGGTACCCAGCGCGCGGATCGATGGCTCGAGCGTGGTGGTTCAGGCAGGGGTTGCCGAGGGCCGTTACGGCTTCGTCTACGAGATCGACAACGGCCGCGGCGGCACGAGCGCCTCGTTTCTTACCGTTGTGGTCGATAGCGCCGCCTCGCTCAGTCGGCCCATCGTGAGCGACACGATACTCACCCTCTCGGACATTGCCGACAGGAACACGCTCGACGTTGATGTTCTCTCTCGGGTCTTTTTTGCCGACGGACCGAGCAGCTCACTTGTTCTCGGGGTTCTTCCGGGATATTCGAGTACGGCGTCGGTCACGGCGAGCAACCGCATCCGGGTCTCGATCGGCCAGACGCGCCAGATCATTCCATTCACCGTCATCCATCCGAACGACCCTGGTATCCGGTCCTTCGGATTCCTCTGGGTGCCAGGGCTTCGAGACGCCCTTCCGCAGCTGAGAAAGGGTGCTGAGCCCATCACGGTGACCAGCGGCAGCGAGGTGTCGATGGAGCTCGCGCAGTACGTCGTCGCAGGATCCGGGCGCACGGTGCGCCTGACCGATCCGAATCTGGTTCGGGCGGTGCACTCCGACGGATCGAGTCTCGTGGACGGCGATCAACGGCTGCGCTACACGAGTGCCGTGGGGTATTTCGGGCCGGCCTCGATCGCGTTCGAGGTGACAGATGGCGACGGTGCGAGGGGCTCCAGCGGCAACGTGGCGACTCTCGTTCTGCCGATCAGCGTTGTGCCCAGCACCAATCAGCCGCCAACATTCAACGGTGCCCTGGTGGACTTCGAGCCCGGCCAGACCAAGGTCCTCGACCTGACAAAACTCACGACCTACCCCTACACCGCAGATCAGGGCTCGCTCGTGTACGAGGTCTTGAATCCTGCCCCCGTTGGTTTCTCCGTCAGCCAATCGGGACAGTCTCTCTCCGTCACCGCGGGCAACACCACGGCCAAGGGCAGTCGCACCGAGGTGGCCATAGGAGTGCGCCACGACGCCGGGCCGGGCCGGGCGGGGCGCATAGAGCTCTCTGTGGTCGCCTCGACCAGGCCTCGGGCCATTCCCATCCCGGATGCCGCCATCGCTGTCAGGGGCCAGACCACCCTGATCGACGTCCTGGCCAACGATGGGGCCACCAACCCCTTCTCCGGTCAACCACTGACGGTGACCGCCGTGCGCGGGATCGATTCGGGGAGCCTGCCGGCCGGGCTCAGTGTCACACCGAGCGCCGACCGGAGTGTTTTGGCCGTGATCGCGGGCGTGAATACCCCGCCAGGCGACGTGACGGTTCAGTATCAGGTAATGGATGCGACGGGAGATCCCGACCGGGCCGCATGGGGGTCCGTACGGATCTCCGTCCAGGACCGCCCGGCACCGGTTTCCGGAGTCCGGGTGACAGGCTTCGGCGACCGGTCGTTGACCGTCTCCTTCAGTCCTGGGGCGAGCAACAACTCGCCGATCCTGGGCTTCGACGTCTCGCTCACATCCCCCTCGGGGGATAACTTGGGCAGCACGGCCTGCGCCGTGACCAGGTGCACGGTGCCCACCCCGGGAAATGGTGAGACCTACCGGGCGATGGTCGCGGTCGTTGCGCGTAACGCGATCGGCACCGGTGACAGTGCCGCGGCAACGGGCCTGTACTGGTCGGATATTGTTCCATTGACCCCCGAGGATATCCGTGCGGTGCCCCTCGATGGCGGGCTCGAGCTTTCTTGGCGGCCCGCGGTGGTTCCGTCTGGCGGCAGTGCGGTTCAGCTGTATGCGATCGAGATCGACGGCAGGGGCGTGCAGGAGATCGCGGCGTCGTCGTGCGCTGCAACCTGCCAGGCTCTCGTCACAGGTCTTCGAAACGGCGTGCCCGCTGCAGTCGGCGTGCTGGCCAAAAATGATGCACTGTCGAGTTTCGCCGCGTGGAACCCCGCCGAGCTGACCGCGGTGCCCTTCGGTGCCCCCCAGGCCGGAGCCGTTCAGGCATTCGCGAACGCCGGCGGCGGCATCGACGTGGCATGGAACGAATTCGCCAAGAATGGCGATACCGTGCTCGGCTATTTCGTGCAGCGGCTCGACGGTTCGGCCCTCCCCTCGGGCGATCAGGCCTGCCGCGTGGAGTCGCCGGCGCCGGGCGCCCTCGTCGGCCCGCGGACAGGCGGAACGGTCGTGGAACAGCAGGCCGTAGCTCGCACGACCACCAGGGCGTCGTTCGCCGGCCTCACCGATCAGGACACCCGCTACAACTTCGTAGTCTGGGGCTACAACCGTGCGGGCTGTGTCTCCTCGGCAGTCGTGTCTGTCACGCCCTACCCCTCGCCCGGACCGGTGACCTCGGTCGACGGGGCCATGGCCTTCAACGGCGATGTCTGGGACTTCCGGGTCGGCTCCGTCACGCCGCGGGCAGACAGGTACCTACTCCAACGCCTCGATGACGCGGGAATCCCGGTGGGCTCCCAGGTCAAGTTCAGCGGATCGGGATTCCCCCGCATCCTTACCGGAGGGGCCACCGGCAGTGTGTATCGGTTCGAGGTGACGGCCTGTTCCATCTGGCCGTTGGTACAGGCGTGTGGGGCACCCCTTGTCGTCGAGGCGCCGGAACCATCCGTCAGCCTGCAGATCGACGGCTTGGCGTATTCGTCGGCCCTGGGCCAGTTCTCGTGGACGAACCCGCCTGCCAACGGCACGTATCGTTCATCGTTCAGCTGTGGGGAGAGCGCAGATTCGGGGGCCAGTGGCGTTCTCGTCGGGACCACCTGCACGCTGCCAGCTCCCGCGGCCAATACAGACGTCTGGATCGAGATCAGCGTCAACGGGCGTCTCCTGCGCTTCGGAGCACCCTGAGTGGGGGGCAGAATAGAGCTGGAATGCATTATTGCCCGAGAAATTCGCAGTTGGAAAGGTGTCACACCATGGCGTTGACCCCGGAACAAGCGCTTGGCTTCGCCGAAACCTTCGATGGTTTGGTGGCGAATGTCGCTCGGGTGCTCGTGGGAAAGAACCACGTAATTCGGCTCGCCTTCACCGCGTTGCTTTCTGAAGGACACCTGCTGCTGGAGGATTTTCCGGGTACGGGCAAGACTTCGCTCGCCCGCGCCGTAGCGGAGACCGTGCGGGGAACGAGCAGCCGCATCCAGTTCACTCCGGATCTTCTGCCGGGTGACATTACCGGCGTCAGCATCTACGACCAGCGAAATGGCGAGTTCGTATTTCACCGCGGGCCCATATTCGCCAACGTGGTGCTCGCAGACGAGATCAACCGCGCGAGTCCGAAGACCCAGGCAGCCCTGCTTGAGGTCATGGAGGAGCAACAGATCACGGTCGACGGGGTCAGTCACCCCGTCTTGGCTCCCTTCATGGTGATCGCCACGCAGAACCCGATCGAGCAGGCCGGGACGTATCGCCTGCCCGAGGCCCAGCTCGATCGATTCATCATCAAGACATCGATCGGCTATCCGGATCATGCTTCCACCCTGCAGATCCTTGCGGGAGCCGGGAGCCGGCCCCACGATGCGAGACTCTCTCCGATGATCGATGCCGACGACGTGCGCACCCTCGCGGGGCTTGCCCGCACCGTCTACGTCGACCCCTCCATCAATGACTACGTGGCCATCCTCGTGCAGGCGACCAGGGACGCGCCGGAGATCCGACTGGGTGCGAGCGTGCGTGCTGCCCTTGCGCTGGTGCGTTCGGCCAAGACATTTGCTGCCTCGAACGGGCGAAACTATGTCATCCCCGACGACGTGAAGGTGTTGGCGACGGCGGTACTCGCTCATCGGCTCGTCTTGGATCCAGAGGCAGAATTCGACGGGGTCACCGCAGAGAGCGCTCTCGCTCAGGTCCTGCTGGAGACCGAGGTCCCGGGGGAGAGTCCACGATCGTGACAGCCCTTGGCAGGGTCGTCATCTGCGTGGCGGTCCTCGGGCTCGGCGGTGGCTACCTGTTGAGCTGGGTCGAGCTGGTAATCGCGGGCTACGCGGCCCTCGTCGTGGTGTGCGTGTCGTTGCTGTTCCTCGTTTCCGGTCGGAGCGCGGTGCTCACCCTGGTGGCGCCCCAGCGGGTGACGGTGGCCGGTTCACAGGCGAGGGTCATCGTTCGGATCGAAAACCCGCGGCGCGTGCGTCAGGGCGCCCTCGCTGTTGAACTCCTCATCGACTCGATTGTTCGACACATCCGGGTACCGGCGCAGGGAGGCCGTTCGGTTCGGGACTTCACCCGGGCCATTACGGCGGAGCGTCGGGGCGTGCTGGTCGTTGGTCCCGCTCGGGCAGTGCGCCGGGACCCCTTGGGACTGTTCCGGCGATCCAAGGGTGAGTCGGAGCAGGTCGAGATCGTGGTGCACCCCCGGATCGCCTCGATTCCGGCGCAGAGCACGGGGCTGATTCGAGACCTCGAGGGCAGCGCGACCCGGGATCTGACCTCCAGTGACGTGTCGTTTCATGCGCTGAGGGAGTACGTCCCGGGAGATGACCGCCGCTACATCCACTGGAAGAGCACCGCCAAGACCGGAACCCACATGGTTCGCCAGTTCGAGGAGACGAGGCGGAGCCACATCATGATCGTGCTGCCGACTTCGGCCGTCGATTTCGGCTCCCCGGAAGAGTTCGAACTCGGCGTCAGCGTGGCCGGTTCGCTGGGTGTGCGGGCTATTCGGGATGCCCGCACAGTATCTGTCATTACGGGTCTTGGCCATGAAGTCGCCGCGCCGCGACCCTGGCGTGCCCGGCGACAGGCGCCTGTGGCGCGTGCGGCGTCCACGACGACCCTCGCCATTCGCACGCCCACCACCCTGTTGGATGACCTGAGCAGAATCGCCCTGAATTCCTCCCCGTCTCAGCTGCAGGAGGTTGCGCGGGGTGCAGCCGAGTTGGTGCAGGGCGTGTCCGTCGCGTTTCTCATCAGCGGCTCGACTGTTACCGCCCGGGTTCTCCGGGCCGCGGCGAATAGCTTTCCCGGGGGGGTCGAGGTCATTGCCATCGTGTGTGAGCCGGGGTCCATCCCGGGATTCACCAGGGTCGCCGGGATGAGAGTCCTGCGGATATCCCAGCTCGAGGAGCTGTCGGTTGCCCTGGTGCGTGCGGTCGCGCTCGGATGAGTCGCGTATGGGGGACGATCGTTTGCTTTGCCGCGGCGATGCTGGCGGGGGCGATTCCGCTCTGGCCGGTCTACCAGAGCCCGCAACTGATCGTGGTTGTCCTCGGGGCGCTGCTCGGCGGGACTCTCATCGCCGTGGCGGGAATGCGCTTCCGCTGGCCGGGAATCGTGGTGCTCATTGCAGCGGTCGGCTTCTGGGTCGCCGCGGGGACAGCGCTGGCGTTGCCCAACCAGGCTGTCGGTGGTCTGCTTCCGACGCCCGGAAGCACGCTCGAGCTTGTGCGGGCAAGCGTTCTGGGCTGGAAGCAACTCGTCACTATTTCCCTGCCCGTCGGCACGTATCAGGCCCTGCTGGTGCCGGCGCTTGTGTTGGTTCTCGCGGGCACGGTTGTGGGACTGAGCGTGGCGCTGCGCAGCCGCCGGCCTGCCTGGGGCTTCAGTGCGCCCATCGTCGTCATGGTTGTCGCCATCGCCGTCGGGGACACAAGGTCCTACCTGCCGCTCGTGACCGCGCTGGGCCTGCTCTGCATCACGCTCGGCTGGTACCTGTGGCAGCGAAGGATGCGGGGGGCCGGATCGTTTCGGCGTCTTCTTGGGGGAATCCTGGTAGCCGTGCTGGCGGCGGGTACAGCCGTTGTGATGGGGGGTGTCGCCCTGCCGGCGACTGAATCACGATGGGTCGTTCGGGACCTCGTGGCGCAGCCGTTCGATGCTCAGAACTATCCGAGCCCACTCACCGGGTACCGTGCGTACCTTGGATCGGAGCGCAGCGGCGAGGTACTGCTGGAAGTGACAGGCCTGCCAGCGGCCGCGCGGCTGAGCCTGGCCAGGTTGAATTCCTACGACGGAGTCGTCGCAGGCCTCGGCTCCGGCGTCTTTTCGCGAGTACCGTTCGTTCTCGAGCCGACGGATGCCGATGGTATCTCTGTCGCGCTCCGAGTGCAGGTCGACGCCTATCGTGGGGTCTGGGTTCCCGGGGTGGGACCGTTGGCGTCGATCGAGTTCACCGGCAGTCGCGCCGGCGCGAACTCGGATGGATTTTTCTACGACAGGGTGTCGGACACGATGGCCGTCACCACCGGTGGCCTCGGCCAAGGTGATGCCTACCGGCTCAATGCCGTGCTGCCGCGAATGGTCCCGCTGACGAGCGTGGCGGAGCTTGCTCCGGGGCCAGGCCCAGTGCCGAAGCCTGTGGGCGTGCCCTCGGAACTTCGGGACTTCGTCCTTGCCTCGGCCTCTAGTGATCAGACGCCCGGAGCCAGGCTCGCTGCGGCGCTCTCGTCTTTGGCGACGAACGGCTATGTCAGTCATGGGATAAGTGCCACCGAGCCGTTCTCCCGCTCTGGCCATGGAGCCGACCGCCTGGCCCAGCTCTTCACGGCCGTACCGATGCTGGGGGACTCGGAACAGTATGCGGTGGCCGCCGCCCTGATGGCGGACAGTCTGGGCTTTCCAGCCCGGGTCGTCCTAGGCTTTGCCCCCGGGCCCGCCGTTGGCGGCTCCACGTCGGTTCGAGGTTCCGACATAGCGGCGTGGATCGAGGTGCTGACGAGCGACAGCGGCTGGGTGGGTATCGATCCGACGCCTCTGGTCAGGCCCGTGCCAGATGCGGTGCCTGAAGAGGCGTCTGCACCCGATCGTCCGCCCGTCGTCCTCCCCCCTGCGGCAGAGGCCGCACCCGACACGGCTGCCATCGTTCCGCTCGCGAATCAGGACGATCAGGCAGCGCCGCTGCCTGACGCACTCTGGGGGATCGCGGCAGCGATTCTTGGTATCATCGCGCTGTCGCTGGCGGCGTTGGCAATTCTGCTCGGCCCCTTCCTAGCGATTGTGGTCGCCAAGAGCCGCCGAAGAACTCAACGCCGGACACTCGGAGACGGCCGTCAGCGTTCCCGGGCCGCGTGGCAGGAGTATCTGGATGCGAGCGCGGACGGCGGCCGTTCGCTGAGCAAATCGGTCACGCGTATGGAGACGGCCCAAATGATCGGCGGCCCGGCACTTCTCGTGTTTGCCACCGGTTGCGACCGGGCATCTTATTCTCCGCTGGAGCCCAGCCAGGCCGAAATCGATCGACTGTGGAGTGAGTCGGATTCGCTCCGTGAGGGCCTGTTCCGATCCCTGAATTCAGTCGACCGGCTTCGTGCCAGAGTGTCCCCTCTCACCTTGCCCGCCTATCATTACTGGCAGCGCATCCGGCAGCGGATCCGCACCACGAGCAATGCCTTGCGCCGGCGAACGAATTCCGGTTCGGGCCAGATAGCGGCCGATGGCCAGGGCGGTGCAGCACGAGAATGATGCCAAACACTTCGAGATGCCGAACGTGCGGCACGGTGCAGCGGGCCGGCGCGTTCTTCTGCGGGGAATGCGGAAACTCGATCCTGGCCTCTGCAGTGCTGGCACCCTCGGCGATCACCGATACCCAGCGGGTTGTGCCGCTCGCACTCTCTGAAGAGCCATCGGCGGAAAAGGCACCGCCTCTCATCGACGCGGTGACGGTTCAACCGGAGGCGGGCCCATTCCTCTTGCAGTTCAGCACCGGGGATGCCTTCCCCGTGACCGGTCACGGATTCATGGGGAGGAATCCCGTCTCGGCGTCACCCACCGGCGAGGCGCAGCTCGTGCGAATCGTCGACCCCGGTCTCACCGTATCCAAGGCCCACCTCGAATTCGGAATTGTAGCCGGGGTCCTCTGGATCAAAGACCTTCGCTCCGGAAACGGCACCATCGTCGAGCCCTCGAACGCCTCGGCCTGGCGTGCCCACCCGGGGACGCGCTACGAGGTCAGTCGTGGCTGGCGTGTGAGAATTGGCGAGCAGTACTTCGACGTTGGCTAGCTAGATTCTCGGACCGCCTCCGGGCTCCTCCGCACTCCTCCGCACTCCTCCGGAACCGAGGCCGGGGTCGTGGAATGTGAACAGTACGGTGGGGTTCGGCTCCAGAGCGCAGCGAACATTGTTTGGCTGTGGCGGTGTCCACCTATTCCGCTCCCGTTGTGATCGCCCTGCCTGATCGTTTCGCAGGGCTCGCGCGGCCGGTGTTTCCCATTCTTGCGTGTCTTGTCCCACTGGTCATGGCCGGAATGATGTGGGCGGTGACGAAATCGCCCGCCATGCTGATGTTCGCGGGGCTAAGCCCGCTGATTGCCGTGGCAGGCTTGGCCGATGCCCGACGCAGGCTGCGCCGGGCCCATCGGGAACACGAGTCGGTCAGCTCCCAGCAGGTGCACGAGTTCCGCGCGGCGCTTCGTGCCGCTCATGCCGCCGAGCGCGAGCACCGGAGTGCCTCATCGACGTCGATTAGGCAATGTCTTTCTCCCTCCGCCCGGGTGTTTGCTGCGGAGACGCTCGGCCAGGTGAACCTGCGCCTGGGTACCGGGGCCAGGCCGAGCTCTGTCGGCGTCGGGGGGTCCCAGAACAGGCCGCTGCCGCTTGAGCAGGAGCTTGCTTTGGAGGCGGCTGTCCTCGAAGACTCACCGGTGGCTCTTTGCATTCCTGCGGTGCTTGCTATTATCGGCCCGCTTCCGCTCGCCCGGGCCATGGCACGCGGTCTTGTTCTTCAGATCGCGGCAACGCTTACTCCCGCAGGGGGCCGCATTGTAGGGCCGACGAGCACAGACCCCGCGTGGGAATGGCTCCGAGCGCTGCCACACACCGGGTCCGGTGGGTCTGTTCTCATTCGAGAGGTAGCAGGGGGAGCCGCAGCAGCGATCCCGGCGACTGTTCCGGAGCGGCCGGCAGAACAATACGAGATCTTCATCTCAGAGTCGATGGACGACGTGCCGCCGGAGTGCCGAGTCTCAGTTCACATCGAAACCGGGTCGCGGTCGTTTGTGCTCGAGAGTCCACGACAGGGACCGGTATCGGGCGTGCTCAGCCCCGAGTTCGTCTCGGAGCATCAGGCAAAGCTGTTCGCCGTCACTCTCGCGGAACGCGCCGGGAGCTCAGGCCGTGGCGCCGCAGAGCTGCCGCGCGAGGTCAGCCTGGCCGCGCTCCTTGACAACTCGACACAGACAGGTCTCAAGAATCCGGGCCATCACGGCCTGGCCGTCCCCGTCGGCAGCGACGGCGCGGCGAACGTGATTCTCGACCTGGTCGGTCAAGGTCCTCATGCGGTCATCGGCGGCACCACCGGCAGCGGAAAAAGCGAACTTTTGCTGTCGTGGGTGACAGCCCTCGTCTGCACCTTCAGCGCCGCGGAGCTGACTGTGCTCCTGGTCGACTTCAAAGGGGGCGCCGCCTTCGGCTCATTCACGCGTTTGGAGCAGTGCGTCGGACTGATCACAGACCTCGACTCCGGGGAGGCGGAGCGTGCCCTGGGAAGTCTCCGAGCGGAGATTCGGTATCGGGAGCAGCTGCTGCGGAAGGCGGGAGCCAGAAACATCAGCGAGTATCAGGGCCAGGGCTCGTTGCCGCGCTTGGTGATCGTGGTAGACGAGTTCGCGGTGATGCTGGCCGAGTTCCCCGCGCTGCACGACCTCTTCGCAGACATTGCGGCTCGAGGCCGCTCGCTGGGGATGCACCTGATTCTCTGTACTCAGCGCCCCGTCGGAGTCATCAGGGACACCCTTATGGCCAACTGCGACCTCAGGCTCTCGCTGCGGGTCAACAACGCGGGCGATTCGACCGCCTTGATCGGCGTTCCTGACGCGGCGGGGTTGCCAATGCGGTCGCAAGGAAGATGCTTCGTCGCGGTCGGCGGCCAAGATGCCCACCTTTTTCAGGTAGCCCGATCTTCGCCGGCCTTACTGGCGGATGCACTGCGGTTGGGCCGTGAAGTTCGTCGTCCTTGGCTGGCGCCCCTGCCCGCGCGGATCGACCTGGATGAGCTTCGACGAGACGCTGAACCAGACGAAGAATCAGCAGCAGGCGTCATCTTCGGTCGGTTCGATCGCCCGTCAGAGCAGGCTCAGCCGCTGGCCCGCTGGCGGCCGCGGGTCGACGGTCCGCTCCTGGTTCTCGGGGCTGGACGCTCCGGTCGGTCGCACCTCCTCGCCGCGCTGGCGTCCGGGCTGAAATCCGTCGCATGGATTCCGCCAGAGCCGGCCGGGGCGTGGGACGGCCTTTCTGCACTGTTCGAGAGCATCTCGGTAGGCGGGTCTCCGGTCGGCATGCCGCCCGGGCAGCCGCTGGTCGTGGTTGTCGATGATCTCGACTCTCTCATCGCGTCCTTTGAACCTGACTACCAGGGTGAGGTTGTGCGGTGGCTGACCGCGATCCTCCGAGACGGCAGCCGGAACGGTGTGATCCTGATCGCTGCGGCACAGCGACTGGTGGGCCCGCTTTCCGGCCTCGCCCCGCTGTTCAGAGAGCGCATCCTGCTGCGGTCTACGAGTCGGGCGGAGTACCTGCTCGCCGACGGCCGGCCCGCTGATTTCGATCCGATGCTCGCCCCGGGCGAGGGCTTTTGGTCGGGAACCAGACTGAAGGTCGCCGTGTCGGCTGGCTCAACCTCCGGGGCAGGCGGACCAGGTCCACCCGACGGAATTTATGCCGCCGAGCAGCCGGAAACTGACGCATCACCCCGGCTATCGGGCCGACTCCTGGTCGTGTCCACGAGAGTGCAAAGTTTCATCGCCGAACAGGGTGAGTCGCATGGCGAAGTACTGAAGCTGGCCGAGCTTGCGATCGACATACCGCGGCCCACAGCCCAGTACGTAGCCGGGATAGCCGATGCCCCGAGGCTTTCGATCGTTGGCGAGCCGGAGGAGTGGCTGAATCACTGGGCACTGTTCGGAGCCCTCCGAGCTTCGTTCGATGTGCTCTTCGACGCCTGCACCGTCGCCGACTACCGGTCGCTGACTCGCCGGAGGGACCTTCCGCCGCCGACGAATCCTGGGATGCCCCGACGGTGGCTGCTCACCTGTGCCGGGGTGCTCGGCCGGGCCGGGGGCGTCAAGGCCGGGGGCGTCAGGGGTGGGCCGTGACCTGGATACTGCCCACGGGCTTGCCTCCGCCCAGCACATGCAGGTTCAACACGGAGCGGGTGTTCTCGACGGCGTCGGGGGTGAGGGCGCCCACTCGCACGAGCAGCTCCAGCGCCACGATGACGGCCGCACGCAGGTTTCCATCGAGAATCTTCAGGGCTACGGCGACGCCCGACGTCGTGGACATCACCATGACACCCTCCGCACCGATCTTCGCGAACACTCCGAGGCGCTCGATGACAATGGTGTTCTCCTCGCCGGGTCCGTCCAGGGCCCAGCCGTTTTCCAACACGCTGGAGGTGAGCCACGCGGAGTACTCATCCAAGGACTGCGCGACCCGCGAGATGCCACGGGCCAGGCCACGCAGGGAGACGGCGTGCACCGGGGCGCCGCAGCCGTCGATGCCGCTGAACTGCACTTTGTCCCCGGTGTAGCGCTCAATAACCTCCAGAACCTTCGCTTGGAGCGGATGCGCCGGCTTGAGGTAGTCCGCAGTCGACCAGCCGTTCAGGACGCAGGCCACCAGCATGGCGGCGTGCTTGCCGGAGCAGTTCATCATGACGGCCTCGGGGTGCCCGCCGGCCAGCACGACCGCATCCCGGCTCGACCGGCTTCCAGGCCAGTCATTTGGGCAACCGAGCTGTGACTCATCGATGCCAGCCGTGGCGAGAATGCTTCGCACGACCAGAAGGTGCTCGGGAGTTCCGGAGTGGCTGGCGGTGGAGAGCGCCGTCTGAACAGGGGAGAGTCGAACACCGGATTCCATCACCGCCAAGGCTTGGAACGGTTTGAGGCACGACCGGGGGAACACCGGCGAACTCGCATCGCCGAGCACGAGCAGGTCATTGCCCTCCGAATCCACGACCACAGCGGAGCCGGAGTGCCTGCTCTCGACGAACCCGCTGCGGGTCAGCACGGCGAGTTCGACGGATTGATCAACCGCGAAGGTTCCGGGCAGTACGCCCTCGGTCGTCACTGCCAAGGCTACAGGGTCGCCATGGCGGCATCGAGGACACCGAGGGCATCCTCGAGCAGGGTGTCGGAAATCACCAGGCTCGGCAGGAAGCGGATCACATTGCCGTACGTTCCGGCATTCAGCACGAGCACACCGTTCGCAGCGGCGAAGGCGGTAATCGCGTTCACTGCGGCGGCGTTGGGCTCCTTGGTGGTGGAACCCGTGCCGGGCATCACGAACTCGATCGCAATCATGGCGCCGATGCCGCGCACCTCGCCGATGATGTCGTACTTGGCGGCCAGCTTCGCGAGCCCGGCCGTCAGGGTGTTTCCGATGCGGGTGGCCTCCGCGAGCAGGTTGTCGCTCTCGATGGTCTCGAACACCGCGATCGCGGCGGCGGCGGCAACGGGGTTGCCGCCGAAGGTGCCGCCCAGTCCGCCGGGGAATGCGGAGTCCATGATCTCGGCGCGTCCAGTGACCCCGGCCAGCGGCATTCCGCCTGCGATGCCCTTGGCGCTGGTGACCATGTCGGGAACGAGGCCGAAGTGCGAACTGGCGAAGTAGGCGCCGGTTCGGGCCATTCCGCTCTGAATCTCGTCGGAGATATAGACGATGCCATTCTCGGTGCACCACGCCTGAAGCGCCTGCAGGTACCCCTCGGCGGGGACGATGAAGCCTCCTTCGCCTTGGATAGGCTCGACCACGATGCAGGCGAGGTCGTAGGCTCCGACGGTCTTCTCGAACCAGGCGATGGTGTTCTTGGCCGCTTGGGCGCCTGTTAGGCCATCGTGATACGGGTTGGAATTGGGCGCGTGGTAGACGTCGCCTGCGAACGGGCCGAAGCCGGTTGAGTAGGGCGCCGCCTTGAAGTTCATGGCCATGGTCAGGTTGGTGCGACCGTGGTAGCCGTGGTCCAGCACGCCCACGCCGACCCGGCGGGTGAACTTGCGGGCGATCTTGACGGCATTCTCTACCGCCTCCGCGCCGGAGTTCACGAGCACGGTCTTCTTTGCGAAGTCACCGGGGGTGTGCTCAGCGAGCAGTTCGGCGACACGCACGTACTCCTCGTAGGGAGTTACGGTGAAGAGCGTATGGGTGACCTTGTTGAGCTGCTGGGTGGCGGCGGCGACGACGGCCGGGTTCGTGTGCCCGATGGTCGTGACGCCGATTCCGGCACCCAGGTCGATGAAGTGGTTGCCGTCGACGTCGACGACTATGGCTCCGTTGGCTTTCTCGATGTAGACGGGAAGGGTGGTGGCCACACCGGTGGGTACAACGGCGAGGCGACGTTCGTGCAGGGCAATGGACCGAGGGCCGGGGATCGAGGTGACGACCTTTCGCTCCTGGGCGATCGTGAAGGAAGTGGCTTCGACGGGGCGGGACGAGAGAGTGTCGGTCATGAACTGAAGTTTATCGCGGGGGTCTGGGAAAGACACGTAGGCTGGGCGCCGTGAAAGCAGAGCATTCCTACCTCGTGACCGTAGAGTGGCTTGGCAATCGCGGAACAGGCACGAGCAGCTATCGGGACTACGGCCGCCAGAACGTTGTCACAGCGGACGGCAAACCCGCGCTTCTTGGCAGTGCCGACAAAACCTTTCACGGCGATGCCGACCGTTGGAACCCCGAGGAGCTGTTGCTCGCCGCCCTGAGCGAGTGCCACATGCTGTCGTACTTGCATGTGGCAGTGGCTCATGGCGTGACTGTGATGGCCTACACGGATGCCGCCAACGGCGTCATGGTTACGACCGCCGACGGTGCCGGCCGGTTCACCGGAGCGACGCTTCGCCCCGTCGTCACCCTGGCCGACGTCTCTCAGGCTGAGCTGGCGAACTCGCTGCACGCAGAGGCCGCACGAAAGTGCTTCATCGCAAACTCAGTGAACTTTCCGGTCAGCCATGAGCCGACCGCGCGCTAGCGGCAGCGTCGATGTCTGGCTTGTGGCGGAAGACCTCGACGTAGCGCTGCTGCCCAGGGCCGTAGCGGCCTTCGCGGGTGTCGCGGCCGCAGATGTTGTTCTGGATTCCCAGTGCCAGCACTGTGGCCGAGACCATGGCAAACCGCGGGTCGTGGTTCCACGGATGCCGGACGGCAGCGAGATCATGGTGAGTAAGAGCCGGGCAGCCGGCCTTGTCGCTGTCGCTGCAGGCTGTGGCGGCGAGTTGGGCATCGACCTCGAGTCCGTAACGCGGATGAGCCGGGCCCAGGTCGACGAGGTGGTCTTCGCTTCCGCGGAGCTTGACGCAATCGACGACGCCCCGGCTGCCCTGCGCCAGGCTGAAAGAACGGCGATTTTCTCCCTCAAAGAGGCGTACCTGAAGGCAACCGGCCGCGGGCTTCGGGTTGAGCTGACCCACGTCGATACGACGGATCTCGGGCCGAACGTGCTCTTCGAACGACTTCCTGTGCCCAACGTAGACCTGACGCTGTTCGTGGTGATGATCGTGGCCGCTCGCGGGGGCACAGCGTCACTCAACGTGACCCTGACAGTGCTGGAACCAACTACGCGGGCAGTTTAGGCAGCCGTGCCGAGAACAGCCAGTTGTCGAAGAGCCCGGCCAGCGGTGTCGTGCTGTGAGCCTCGGCCGCGGCTTGGAACCCGGCCGTCGTTACGCTGCCGAACCGATTCTCGGCCACCCACGAACGAAGAAGGGCAAAGAACTGCGCGTCGCCGAGCTCGCGGCGGATAACGTCGAGGAAGATTGCGCCCCGTTTGTACACCCGGTCGTCGAACATAAGCTCAGGCCCGGGATCGCCGAGCACGAGATCCTGGCCGAGGGCATTCAGCTGGCGCCAGTACTGCTTCACGCAGGCCCTGGTGCTTGGACCGCCACTCTCCTCCGACCAGAGCCATTCCGCGTAGCAGGCGAAACCCTCGTGCAGCCAGATGTCTTTCCATGAGGCAATGGTCAGGCTGTTTCCGAACCACGAATGGGCCAGTTCATGCGCGATCAGTCGTTCGCTGCCGCCCTGGCCGTCGATGTGATTGCGGCCGAAGGTTGAGAAGCCGTGGGCCTCCAGCGGGATCTCCAGGTCGTCGTCGGTCACGACGACCGTGTACTGGGCGAACGGGTAGGGGCCGAAGCTGCGCTCGAAAAGGTTGATCATCAGGCTCTGGTCGGCGAAGTCCCTGAGGGCATTTGACGTCAGGTCGGGTGGGAGCAGGGCGAACTGCGGAACCGGGTCACGGGACAGGAGTATCTCCCGGTAGCGACCGATCTGGATGCTCACGAGATAGCTGGCAACCGGCTCGTCGGTCGCATAGGTCCAGGTCGTGCGGCTTGCCCGTGGCATCCGGGAGATCAGCTTTCCGTTGGCCAACACCTGATGGGTGGACTCGGCTGTGATCGAGAACGAGTAGGTGGCTTTGTCTCCCGGGGCGTCGTTGCAGGGGTAGAACGTCATTGCGCCGCAGGGCTGTGAAGCGACGATCACGCCGTCTTCCAGTTCCTCCCAGCCGAGAACGCCCCACGGGCTCTTCACCGGCGCCGGCGCACCCGAATAGCGGATCATCACCGTAAAAACAGCTCCCGCACGTATCGCGACCGCCGGCGTGATGGTGAGTTTTCGCTGGGTCTCGACGACCTTTCTCGCGGGCACACCGTTCACCGACACCCGATTGGTGACGAGGCCTGCAAAGTCGAGACTGAACCGGGCCAGGTCGTGCGTCGCCGTCGCCGTGATCGTCGTGATCCCCGTCAAGCGGTTGTTGGCCACCCGGTAGTCGAGTTCTAAGGCGTAGTGCGAGACTTGGTAGCCGGCGTTCCCGCTCGAAGGAACGTAGCGGTCGCCACCCGCAACTACTCCCTCATCAAGGGGTGCCGGCTGCTTGTTCGGCATCAGCTTCCCCTGCGGTTTCGGGCGGTTGTCGTCCAGGGGGCGATGGGATTGCCGCTCCAACGACTTCCGGCGGGTACTTCCTCACCGCGAAGCACGAGTGAGGACGGGCCCACTGTAGCGTCCCGGCCAACCTTGGCCGCGGGAAGAATCACACTGTGCGGGCCGAGCGTCGCGCCGGCGGCCAGCTCGACCGAGTCAAGAGACATCACCCGGTCGTGGAACAGGTGGGTCTGCACCACGCAGCCGCGGTTAACGGTCGCCCCGTTACCCAGCTTCACGAGGTCGGCCTCGGGGAGCCAGTAGCTCTCACACCACACTCCCCGGCCAACTGTCGCGCCGAGCGAACGCAGCCACCAGGCGAGGGCCGGTGTGCCGGAGGCGGCGCGCGCGAACCAGGGCGCGGCTACCATCTCGACGAACGTGTCGGCGATCTCGTTTCGCCAGATGAACGACGACCAGAGCGGATGCTCCGACATGCCGATGCGACCGATCAGGCACCACTTCATCAGCGTCGTGACTAGGGCGGCCACAGCACCTGCGACGAGGAGAACGATCCCTGACAGCACGAAGGTTGCGGCCGGACCGATCGATACGACGCCGAGTTCCAGGACGACTGCGACACCGAGGCCGATCGCCGCGGTAACGATCACCGGAACGATGCGGCCGAGTTCCCAGAGAGCCCGCGCGACCCTCAGCGCAGTGCGTGGCTTGAATGTTCGACCCTCATCGAACTCGGTAACGGCGCGGCGCAGCCTGACCGGGGGATTGCCGATCCAGGACGACCCGGACTTTCCCTTTTTGGGCGTGGCCGACAGCACGGCGACGAGGCCATTCTTTGGTACCGTTCGGCCTGGTCCGGTCATGCCGCTGTTGCCGAGAAAGGCCCGGCGGCCGATCTTCGCCTCGTCGATGTGCAGCCAGCCGCCACCGAGCTCATAGGAGGCGACCATCGTGTCGTCCGCGAGAAAGGCGTGGTCGCCGATCGTGGTCATCGATGGCAGCAGCAGCACGGTGGACGCCTCCACGTTGGAGCCGACCTTCGCGCCGAGCAGCCTGAGCCAGACGGGGGTGAACAGGCCGGCATAGAGTGGAAACAGCAGGCTGCGCGACACGTCCAGCAGTCGCTCTGTAGCCCACACCTGCCAGCCGATGCGACTGCGCACGGGATAGTAGCCGGGAGCGAGAGAAATGGCGAGGAGTCGCACGCTGATGATCACGAGGAGCGCGAAGGCGACCCCGGCGCTGACAGTGGCAAGTGGAAGGGCGATCAAGGCCGCCGCCGCCGCCTCGCCAAGACTGTTGGAGTTACGCATGAAGATCACACAGATCCCCAGCCCCAGGGAAACCGCCAGCAGGGGAAGGGCGGAGAGTGCGATCGAGCCCGCAGCGTAGGCGACGAGCCAGCGCGGGGCGCGGGGCGGGCGCTCGGCGGGCCAGCCGCTCTTGGCCTTGCCCAGGCGCTCGGCGGGACTGCCGGCCCACAGCTCTCCGGAAGGAACGCGAGCGTGCACTGCCGAGCCGGGTGCGATTGCCGCGCCCTTGCCCACCCGGGATCCGGGCAACAGAATGCTTCGGGCGCCGATGACCGCGTCAGCGCCGACGGTGACCGTGCCGACCCGCAGAATATCGCCATCGATCCAATACCCGCAGAGGTCTACCTCGGGCTCGATGGAGGCGTGTGCGCCCAGGGTCAGCATCCCCGTGACCGGCGGCAGCGTGTGCAGGTCGGCACCCTCACCGATCTTGGCCCCCAGCGCGCGGGCATAGTTGGTAATCCAGGGTGCGCCGGCGAGCGAGGCGGCCCCGACGAGACTGGCCACCTGCTCGGCAAGCCAGAGCCTCAGGTGCACCGAACCGCCCCGGGGGTATTCGCCCGGGGCGAGTCCCTTCAGCAGCAGCCTCGCGGCAAGAACGGAGAGTCCCATGCGCCCCAGAGGGGTGACGAACACGAAGAATCCTGCGGCGATTCCCCACCACGAAAATGTGGGCAGCCAGTCGAGCCCGACCAGCCGGTTCAGAATGTTGTTTGCCGCCAGCAGGTAGATCACCCAGCGTGCACCGACCAGCGTGAGCAGAGGGAACCCGAGGACAGTCTGCAGAAGCTGGCTTCGAACAGGGGTGGGCAGCACGGCCCGCTGCGGGGCCGACTCCGTGGGCGCGCGGGAATCCAACTCGCTTGCTAAGGCGCCGATGCGCGGATGATCGTACACGTCGGCAACCCGGGCCTCGGGGAACCGTGTGCGGACAAGGGATGTCAGCTGGGCGGCGGAGAGGCTGCCACCGCCCGCAGCGAAGAAGTCGTCGTCTGGCCCGGCCACCGGCACGCCGAGAACGGCCGTCCAGAGTTCGGCAAGCCAGGCCGCGGTGCCAAACAGCCCGGCCGTGTCGTGATCGCCGTTCTTCGCGGTCAGCGGCCACGGCAGCGCGGCGCGATCGACCTTGCCGGAGGTGCGCACGGGAAGGGAGTCCACGACGGTGAGTAGCGGCACCAGGGAGCCGGGAAGCTCCGCACGAAGTTGGGCCAGGGCGCGGGCCCGGTCGAACAGTTCCAGTTCGCCCTCGACCAAGGCGAGATAGCCGACGAGCACCTTGTTGCCTGATGCGGTCATCTTGATATCGGCGGCTGCGCCCGCCACGTGGAGAAGTCCCGCCAGGGCCGCTTCGATCTCACCGAGCTCGATCCGGCGTCCGCCGAGTTTCACCTGGTCGTCGGCGCGGCCCAAGAAGACAAGTCCTTCGCCGTCGAATCGCACCAGGTCGCCGCTGCGGTAGGCGCGGTCCCAGCCGAGAGAGGGCATCGGGGCGTACTGCTCCGTATTCTTGTCGGCGTCGAGGTAGCGCGCAAGTCCGACGCCGCCGATGATCAGTTCGCCGGCCTCGCCGGTGGCAACCGGATTCAGGTCTGCGTCCACGACGGCGAGGTCCCAGCCATCCAGTGGCAGGCCGATTCGAACGGGGGTGTTGCCGTCCAGGAGAGCCGCGCAGGCCACTACCGTCGCCTCGGTCGGCCCATAGGTGTTCCAGACCTCCCGGGAGTCCACGGCCAGTCGCGCCACGAGCTCGGGCGGGCAGGCCTCTCCGCCGAAGATCAGCAGCCTGACATTCTCCAGCGACTCGACCGGCCAGAGGCTTGCAAGGGTGGGCACGGTGGAGACGACGGTGATTCCGTGGGCGATCAGCCAGGGGCCGAGGTCGGCGCCGCTTCGAACGAGAGTGCGGGGGGCCGGGACCAGGCAGGCCCCGTAGCGCCAGGCGAGCCACATTTCCTCACAGGATGCATCGAAGGCGACGGAAAGCCCGGCCAGCACCCGGTCGCCGGGCCCGAGAGGGTCGCCGGCCAGAAAGAGCCGTGCCTCGGCATCGACGAACGCGGCGGCGGAGCGGTGGGTCACGGCGACGCCCTTGGGCACACCGGTGGAGCCGGATGTGAAGATCACCCAGGCATCATCCTCGGGCAGGGGGCCCGGCACGAGCGGGATGCTGCCGGTTGCCGATTGGTCGACGTGAAGCTCGTTCGAATCGGCAGGCTCTGACTCCGAGGGTGTCGACAGCGGCGAGGAGATGAACGGAATCAGCGTGCCGTCTTCGCCGATGATTCCCACGACACCCGCTTCTGAAAAGACCAACCGGGCACGTTCGTCTGGATCGTCGGCATCGACCGGAACGTAGCTGGCGCCGACAGAGAGCACGGCAAGAATAGAAATGTAGAGCGTGCGGGTGCCAGACGGGATTCGGATACCCACCCGGTCGCCGCGGCGCACGCCGTCACGATTCAGGGCGCTGGCCGAGCGATTGACCAGTCGCATCAGTTCGCGGTAGCTCAGGCTCCCACCGGCATCGGCCAGTGCCGCGGACTCGGCGTTCTCAAGGGCGCTGGCCCGCAGAATGTCAATAAGGGTTCGTGCCGGTGTGGCTCGCGCGCCACCCAGAAGGAGTGTCGGAACACCCGAAGTCAAGGTCATTTCAGGTCCCGTTCTGACGATATCTACTCATCACTGTAGCGACGCCCGGCCAATGGTTTTGGCAGAAACCCCGCCGTGGCGTGTTTAGCTGAGCAGGTGTGCGCCGTAGATCTACCCAGAGCCGGTGAGCCCGGTGCTCACCATCGACTCGTTCTCACCGTGGCGGTTCTCGCCTCGTTCATCGCTTTTCTCGACGGCACCGTCGTGAATGTGGCGCTGCCGGCGATCTCAGGCGAACTCGGGGGTGCCCTGTCAACGCAGCAGTGGGTAATCAATGCCTATCTGCTGACACTGGGCTCCGTCATCCTGCTCGCTGGGTCTCTCTCTGATGCCTACGGTCGACGCCGGGTCCTGTTCTGGGGCCTCGTCGGATTCGGAGTCACCTCGGTCGCCTGCGCCCTGGCGCCCAGCGCTGGCATCCTGATCTGCGCCCGGGCACTTCAGGGCGTCGCCGGGGCCCTTCTCGTTCCCTCGTCACTCGCCCTCATCCTGGCTGGCTTCTCCGGTTCCCGCCAGGCCCGGGCTATCGGCCTCTGGACCGCGTGGACCGGCACCGCATTCCTCATCGGCCCCCTGCTCGGTGGCATTCTGGTCGACCTGGGCTCCTGGCGGCTCGTCTTCGGGCTGAACGTCGTGCCCATTGTCTTGACCCTTCTGCTCCTCAGCCGCCTCGAGCGGTTCGAGGCGGTCGCCGCAGGAACCCGCATCGATTTTCTCGGAGCGGTTCTGGGGATGGTGGGGCTCGGTCTGTGCGTCTTCGCCCTGATCGAACAGAGCGCACTGGGCTTTGCGCATCCCGTTATCTGGGGTTCGATGGCGGTCGGTGTACTGGCGCTCGCGGCATTCTTCCGGCATGAGGCCAGGACGCTGCACCCCATGCTGCCCAGTGGGCTATTCGCTGTGCGAAACTTCCGGGTCGGCAATGCCGCCACGGTTCTGATTTATGGCGCTCTCGCCGTCGGCACCTTCATCCTGACCCTCTTTCTTCAACAGGTGGCCGGTTACAGTGCCACCCTCGCGGGCCTTGCCCTCGTACCCGTCGTTGTGCTGGGCATCCTGCTCTCCTCATTCTTCGGCTCTCTAGCCGGCAGATTCGGTCCGCGACTCTTCATGACTGTGGGACCGATGCTCGGCGGTTTGGGCTTTCTGCTCCTGCTCAGGGTCGATGACTCTGGTGCGTACTGGAGCGCGGTGTTCCCAGGATTGGTGGTGTTCGGCCTGGGCCAGTCGATCACTGTTGCCCCACTGACCGCCGCGGTTCTGGGCTCCATCGACTCTCGTCGCGCGGGAATCGCGTCGGCGGTGAACAACGCGGTGTCCCGGGTCGCCGGCCTGATTGCCGTGGCCGCGGTGAGCCTGCTCATCGGTGTTGAATTGGATGTGGCCGGGTTCCACCGGGCCATCGCCGCCGCTGCCATCCTGCTGATAGCGGGCGGAATTGTCTCGGCCACAGGTATTCGCAACCCTCTTCCCAGCGGTCGGACAGGCGGGAATGCCGGAGATGGGGCAGACTAGAGGCGTTTGTGCTGCGCATGGGCGCGGCCAGACTCCACGAACATTGCTCCCAATTACCCTGAGGTCTCATGCGTAAGCTCCCCGTCATCTTCGCCGCCGCCGCCCTGGCGTTCGTTCTCGGGGGCTGTGCCTCCGCTGCCCCGGCTCCGACCGATACCGCGAACCCCTCCGCACTTGGGTCCACCGGAACCTGCACCGAAACCGCATCCGGTTCGGCGTCAGACGCCGTCACGGTTGCGGGTGACATCAACGCCAAGCCCACCGCGACGTTCACGGCGCCACTGTCGGTCACCGCTACCCAGCGCACGATCGTCACGCCCGGATCCGGGGAGAAGATCAACATCGGCGACAGCACGACAATGAACCTCACCGCTTTCAACGGCACCACCGGTAAAGAGGTCTACTCGTCCGTGGATCAGGGCGGCGCCGCAAACGTGACGGTCGACTCGGCCTTCATTATCGGCATCGTGAAGGGCGTAGAGTGCGCGCCTGGCGGGTCGAGGATCGTCGCAGTCATTCCCCCCGCGGATGCCTGGGGCGACAAGATCCCAACAGGCTTCGACCTGACCGCGACCGATTCGGTCGTGCTGGTTCTCGACGTCGGTCAGGCTTCGCCGCCGGCCGCAACCCCTGCGCCGGGCAGCATCCCGTCGCGGGCTACGGGCGCAGACCAGCCCCTGACCGCCGGCTTCCCCACGGTGGTTCTTGCCGCCGATGGTGCGCCGACGATGACAATTCCGAGCAATGACCCGCCGACGGCCCTTGACATCGCGGTGCTGAAGAAGGGTGACGGCGTCGTTGTTCCAGACGCGGCGACCGTGAGCGTTCAGTATCAGGGCGTTATCTGGGGCACCGGAAAGGTCTTCGATCAGAGCTGGGGCAAGGCTCCGGCCCAGTTCTCGGTCAATGGCGTGATCCCCGGCTTCAAGGCGGCCATCGTTGGCCAGACCGTCGGTTCCCAGGTCATTGTCACCATTCCCCCGGCCGAAGGCTACGGCGCTGCCGGAGTACCGGCCGCAGGCATCGGTGCCACCGACACCCTTGTATTCGTGGTGGACATCCTGGCAATCAGCCAGTAGATCTGAATTCCAGCGTCGCCCAGTGGATTGCTATCCGCTGGGCGACGTTTTTATTTGCTCCTCGGGTAGTGCAGGATGGAGCGCGTGAGACGCGTAATAATCCTTGGCTCAACGGGCTCGATCGGTGTTCAGGCGCTCGACGTGATCCGGAATAATCCCGACCGCTTCGAGGTGGTGGGGTTGGGAGCCGGTTCCAAGCGCGATGCGCTCGAGGCGCAGGCCGAGGAGTTCGGAGTGACGAACCTTGCCCTGGGGGCAGAGGAGGCCGAATACCTGGTTCGAGACATCGAGGCAGACGTCGTCCTGAACGGCATCACCGGGTCGGTAGGGCTCGGGCCAAGCGTCGCGGCCCTCCGTGCGGGTCGGATCCTCGCTTTGGCGAACAAAGAGAGCCTGATCGTTGGCGGCGATCTGCTCAAGTCCATGGCTGAGCCGGGCCAAATCGTGCCCGTCGACTCTGAGCACTCAGCGATCGCGCAGGCGCTGCGGGCCGGCACCGCCGCCGAGGTCGAACGCCTGGTACTCACGGCGTCCGGCGGCCCGTTTCGCGGTCGCAGTCGCGAGTCGATGGCCGCGGTGACCCCGCGCGAGGCCCTCGCGCATCCGACCTGGGACATGGGTCTGGTCATCACGACGAACTCGTCGACACTCGTGAATAAAGGGCTGGAGATCATCGAGGCGCACCTGTTGTTCGATGTGCCCTACTCAAGGATCGACGTGACGGTTCACCCGCAGTCGATGATCCATTCGATGGTCGAGTTCATCGACGGCTCGACCATCGCCCAGGCGTCGCCGCCCGACATGCGGCTGCCGATATCCCTTGGCCTCGATTGGCCGAACCGTATCGCTGGCGCCGGGAAGCCTCTTGACTGGTCCCAAAGCCACACGTGGACGTTTGAGCCCTTGGATGACATCGCTTTCCCTGCCGTAGAGCTCGCAAAGCAGGTGGGTCGCTCCGGCGGAACCTATCCGGCCGTCTTCAACGCGGCCAACGAGCAGGCGGTTGCGGCGTTTCACACCGGCAAGATCGGTTTCCTCGAGATCGTCGACACCATCCGCTCCGTCGTCGAGTCCCACGACCCCGGCTCTGAAGACCTCAGCCTCGCGTCGCTTGCCGAAGCCGAGGCGTGGGCCCGTCGCACGGCCGATACGCGCATCGCCCGCTGACGGGAGCCTGGCCGGCGCGCTGGGAGCCTGCGTTGCAGGTGAAAACTGGAATACGCCGATCACAGCCGACCGGCAGAAACCTGGGGCCGTAAACGGGCCGTCGCGGTGGGTTTCGGTCGCCTCTCAGGCAAAGGACAGCAGTGCCATGGGGCGCCGGGGTAACGTTCGTACGTGGAAACGGTCCTTCTTTTTATTCTCGGCGTACTCGTCGTCGTCATCGGCTTAGCGGTATCCATCGCACTTCACGAGGTGGGGCACCTCTTGCCTGCCAAGAAGTTCGGGGTCAAGGTCACCCAATACATGATCGGCTTCGGACCGACACTGTTCTCAAAGAAGCGGGGTGAGACGGAGTACGGAGTCAAGGCGATTCCGCTCGGTGGCTTCATCTCGATGATCGGAATGTTCCCGCCGATCAAGTCCGGCGGCAAGGTGCGCAACGCCAGCACCGGTTTCTTCAACACCATGGTGCAGGATGCCCGGGATGTCAGCGCCGAAGGCGTAGGAGACGACGAGCACCGCGCCTTCTACCGACTGCCGACCTACAAGCGCATCATCATCATGCTTGGCGGGCCGGCCATGAACCTGCTCATCGCGCTCGTGCTGTACGCGGTTCTGCTGATGGGATTCGGCACCGCCCAGGTCTCCACGACCGTCGGTAGCGTGAGCGCCTGCGTCGTGTCGGCCACCAGCACGAGCCAGACCTGCGGCGCCACCGATGCCCCGGCCCCCGGCGCCGCGGCAGGAATTATGCCCGGCGACAGGCTCGTCAGCATTCAGGGGAACCCGGTCACGAGCTGGGCGCAGTCAACCGACATCATCCGGAACTCTGCTGGCGTGCCCCTCAGCTTCATCGTGCTCCGCAACGGCGTCGAAACCCCCCTGACGATCACTCCGCTGCTCTCGGAGCGCTATGCCGTCACCGACAGCGGTCAGATCGCGAAGGACGCGAACGGCCAAGACATCACCCAGAATGTTGGCTTCGTCGGCATCGGTGCGGCTCAGGAGTTGGTTCCCCAGCCGGTCACGAGTGTGTTGCCGATTGTCGGTGAGAACATCGGGGGAGTCGTTCACATCATCGCGAACCTTCCCGCCCGGCTTGTCGATGTGGCCAATGCCGCGTTCGGCTCCGGGCCGCGGGACCCTAACGGACCGATCAGCGTTGTCGGCATCGGCCGCGTCGCCGGGGAGATCACCAGCATCGACATGCCTGTGCAGTCCAAGGTGGCAAGCCTGCTCGGACTCCTCGCGTCACTGAACGTCGCGCTTTTCGTGATCAATCTTGTGCCGCTGATGCCGCTGGATGGTGGCCACGTGGCTGGCGCGCTGTGGGATGCCCTCCGGCGAGGATTCGCTCGGCTTTTGCGCCGTCCCACGCCCGAGCCCTTCGACACCGCCAAACTGATGCCGTTGACCTTCGGTGTGGTTATCCTGCTCGGCGGCATGAGTGCGCTGCTCATCTATGCCGATATCGTCAAGCCCATTTCGCTGTTTGGCTAACAGGTTCGCGCTCTACACTTAGGGCGTGGCCGCTATCAATTTGGGAATGCCCAAAGTTCCAGAAGTTCTTTCTCCGCGACGTAAGACCAGGCAGATCAAGGTCGGCAAAGTCCTTGTCGGCGGTGATGCGCAGGTAAGCGTGCAGTCGATGACGACGACTCCGACGACCAACATCAACGCGACGCTCCAGCAGATTGCGGAGCTCACCGCCACCGGCTGTGACATCGTTCGCGTCGCCGTGCCCTCCCGGGACGATGCGGAGGCCCTGCCGATCATCGCCAAGAAGAGCCAGATCCCGGTCATCGCCGATATTCACTTCCAGCCGAACTACGTCTTCGCCGCCATCGACGCGGGTTGCGCGGCCGTAAGGGTGAACCCGGGTAACATTCGAAAGTTCGACGACCAGGTCGGCAAGATCGCCGCCGCGGCAAAGGCTGCCGGTGTATCCCTGCGTATTGGCGTCAACGCCGGATCCCTTGAGCCGAGCCTGCTGGCGAAGTACGGCAAGGCAACCCCTGAGGCTCTCGTTGAGAGCGCAGTCTGGGAGGCGAGCCTGTTCGAGGAACACGACTTCCATGATTTCAAGATCTCGGTCAAGCACAATGACCCCGTCATTATGGTCAAGGCGTACCGGCTCCTCGCCGAAAGAGGCGACTGGCCATTCCACCTCGGAGTGACCGAGGCGGGACCCGAGTTCCAGGGCACCATCAAGAGCGCCACGGCGTTCGGAATCCTTCTTGGCGAAGGAATCGGCGACACCATCCGGGTTTCCCTTTCTGCCCCGCCGGCCCTGGAGATCAAGGTCGGCCTGCAGATCCTGCAGTCGCTGAACCTCAGGGAGCGCAAGCTAGAAATCGTCTCCTGCCCGAGCTGCGGCCGGGCGCAGGTCGACGTCTACAAGCTCGCCAACGATGTCACGGCCGGGCTCGAGGGAATGACCGTGCCGCTCCGCGTTGCCGTTATGGGGTGCGTCGTCAACGGTCCGGGTGAGGCCCGTGAGGCTGACCTCGGTGTGGCGTCGGGCAACGGCAAAGGCCAGATATTCGTCAGGGGAGAGGTCATCAAGACCGTGCCCGAATCGGAGATCGTCGCGACACTCATCGAGGAGGCCAATCGCCTGGCGGCCGAGATGCCCGCCAGCGACACCTCCACGGGTAGCCCGGTGGTCAGCGTCGGGTCCTAATACGGACAGATCCGACTCGGGTCAGGCCCGATTCGGATTTGCACAGGCTTCGGCCGGTCGACCATCGGGTTCGCTCCTCAGCCGGGTGACCTGTTCCATCGGCGACTGAGCCGATTCTTCGGTTGCGAGTAATCCCGGGGCCGTGCGGAGAATAGACTCGACGCGTGCCTGTGCGTCTAACTAACTACTTCCTCCGTACCCTCCGCGAAGACCCCTCGGATGCGGAGGTGACGAGTCACCGACTGCTTGTGCGCGGGGCCTATATCAGGCGCCAGGCGCCGGGCATCTTCGCCTGGCTGCCCATCGGGCTGCGCGTCAAGGGAAAGATCGAGGCCATCGTCCGTGAGGAGATGGCGGCCGCAGGCGCCCACGAGGTGCACTTCCCGGCGCTCCTGCCCAAGGAGGCCTACGAGGTGACCGGTCGGTACACCGAGTACGGCGACGGTATGTTCCGGCTGGCCGATCGTCGCGACGCGGGATATGTGCTCGCCCCGACGCACGAGGAGGTCTTCACCCTTTTAGTGAAAGACCTGTACAACAGCTACAAGGACTTGCCCCTGTCGATCTATCAGATCCAGGACAAGTACCGCGATGAGGCACGCCCCCGCGCCGGCCTCCTGCGCGGCCGTGAGTTCACTATGAAGGACGCCTACTCCTTCGACCACACGGATGCCGGACTCACCGCCTCCTATCAGGCCCAGCGGGACGCCTACGAGCGCATTTTCACCCGGCTCGGCCTCGAATACGTGATCGTCACCGCGGACGCCGGTGCTATGGGCGGCTCCAAAAGCGAGGAGTTCCTGCACCCGACCCCGGTCGGTGAGGACACGTTTGTCAGAAGCGCCGGCGGCTACGCGGCAAACATCGAGGCGTTCACCACCCTCGTGCCCGACTCGATCCCGCTCGCAGGCCGCCCCGAGGCCCAGGTCTTCGACTCGCCCGACACCCCCACTATCCAGTCCCTGGTAGCCCTTGCCAACGCCGAACAGCCGCGCGCCGACGGTGCCCCGTGGACCGCCGCGCACACGCTGAAAAACGTCGTGCTCGCGCTCACCCGGCCAGATGGCACCCGCGAGCTTGTCGTTATCGGGCTGCCGGGAGACCGGGACGTCGATACTAAGCGCGCCGAGGTAGCGTTCCAGCCGGCCGAGGTCGAGCCCGCCACCGAAGATGACTTCACGAAGCATCCTGGGCTCGTCAAGGGCTACATCGGCCCATGGTCGAGAGAGGGTACCGTTCTCGGCACCGCGAGCCGCACTGGAATCCGCTATCTGCTCGACCCCCGCGTGGTTGAGGGAACCGAGTGGATCACGGGCGCCAACGAGGCGGGTAAGCATGTTCTCCAACTCGTCGCTGGCCGCGATTTCGTTGCGGATGGCGTCGTGGAGGCTGCATCCGTTCGCGACGGCGACCCGGCCCCCGACGGCTCCGGCCCCATCGAGAGTGCGCGCGGAATGGAGATCGGGCACGTATTCCAGCTCGGTCGCAAGTACGCCGAGGCCCTGGGACTGAAGGTCTTGGACGAGAACGGGAAGCTCGTCACCGTCACGATGGGCTCCTACGGTATCGGTGTGACGCGAATCCTTGCCATCATCGCCGAGCTGAACAATGATGCCAAGGGCCTGATCTGGCCCAAGCCGGTCGCCCCTTTCGATGTACATGTGCTCGCCACGGGCAAGGACACCCTCGCCTATGAGACCGCCGAGGTCATCGTTCACGCCCTTGAGGCCTCCGGCCGCGACGTGCTCTACGACGACCGTCCGAAGGTCTCCCCGGGTGTGAAGTTCGGCGACGCCGAGTTGCTTGGCGTTCCCACAATCGTGATCGTCGGTCGCGGTGTGGCCGATGGTGTGGTCGAGCTGTGGGACCGACGCTCCGGCGCGCGGCTCGAGGTCGCCATCGCCGATGTCGTCGCCCGTCTTGGCGAAGTCGGCTAAGCTCTACCCTCGGGCCGGGGTCGTAATCCTGCCCGCAGAATTCTTGCAATAAAGCAAACTAAAAAAAGAAGGAGGCCGGCCATGGATATCGACCTCAGCGTACTCAGGGTGCTGGAACGCGAACGGGAAATCCCATTCGAAGAGCTGGTACAGATCATTGAACAGGCAATTCTCACCGCCTACCAGAAGCACGTCGATCAGGCAGGCCTAGAGAATATCAAGAGTGTTGACCCGAAGGTAGCAGACCACCGGGGAACCGACCCCAAGGGTGCCGATAAGAAAGCCGCCGAGGCGGCAGCAGCTGCAGACCCGAACGCGGCACCGCCCGCGCGAGTTCATCTTGACCGCAAGACAGGGCGCATCAGCATTTTCGTGCCCGAGCTTGATGAGGATGGACTCGTCATCGGGGAGGCCCATGATGAGCCGACCGACTTCGGCCGCATCGGTGCCTTCGCGGCCAAGCAGGTCATCAATCAGCGTCTGCGCGACCTCGCCGACGACGCCGTACTCGGCGAGTTCAAGGGTCGCGAGGGCGACATCATTGCCGGTGTCATCCAGCAGGGCCCGAACCCCCGGATGATTCACGTCGATCTCGGCACCATCGAGGCGATCCTGCCGCCGGAGGAGCAGGTACCGGGCGAGGATTACTCGCACGGCACCCGCATCCGTGTTTTTGTCACGAGTGTCACTCGGGGGCTCAAGGGCCCCGCAATCACCGTGTCCCGCACTCATCCGTCCCTGGTGCGCAAGCTCTTCGCGCTCGAGGTACCCGAAATCGCAAACGGTCTCGTCGAGATAGTGTCCCTCGCGCGGGAGGCCGGTCACCGCACGAAGATCGCCGTTCGCGCGACCGAGCCTGGAATCAACGCCAAGGGTGCGTGCATCGGGGAGCTTGGCCAGCGGGTGCGCGCCGTGACGAGTGAGCTCGGCAATGAGAAGATCGACATTGTCGACTTCTCGGACGACCTGCCGACGTTCGTCGCCAACGCCCTGTCACCGGCAAAGGTGTCTAGCGCCTTCATGATCGATGAGTCGCTCAAGGCGGTTCGCGCCCTGGTTCCCGACTACCAGCTTTCTCTCGCCATCGGCAAGGAGGGGCAGAACGCCCGACTGGCTGCCAAGCTGACCGGAGCCAAGATCGACATCCAGCCCGACTCCGTGATGGACGAGGCGTAACCTGCCGCCTCGATCTGCTCGGCAACGACCGCCTGAACAGCCGGAGGTGTACTATGAACCCTGTAAGAACGTGCGTCGGTTGCCGAGCGCGTGCCGCACAGTCCTTTCTTTTGAGGGTTGTGGCCCGGAATTCCCGTGTGGCGGTCGATGAGACCGGCACACTTCAGGGCAGGGGCGCGTGGGTGCATCCGACTCGTGAGTGTGTTGAGAACTCGATCAAGCGTCGGGCTTTCGGGCGGGCGCTTCGGGTAGCCGAGACACTTGACCCGGGCGACGTGCTGATGTTCGTTTCCAAGCAGTTAAATGTTCCCGAGGAATCCACCGTTGGATAGGCCCGATTTACCGGCCTGCCCACTGAACTATCCGATTGGCATTGTGACCAAATAATGAGCGCGTCCTAATAATGAGCGTCGTCTAATGAGCGGCTCGTAATGAGATCCGTCCGTAACTAATGGTCTGCCCCTGTCCGGGAGCAGATCCCAGACAGGAGAATTGTGGCTGCAAAACCACGCGTGCACGAAGTCGCCGCCGAACTTGGCGTCGATAGCAAAATAGCTCTCGCAAAGCTGAAAGAAATGGGCCAGTTCGTCAAGGGTCCCTCGTCAAGCATCGAACCCCCGGTCGCCCGTCGACTCAAGGAGGCCCTCATCGCCGATGGCGCTGGCAAGGTCGTTGTGCCTGCTGCAGCCGTGGCCTCGCCTGCGGCACCCGCTGTCGCTGTTGCGACACCGGCCGCAGCGCGCCCGTCGACCGGTGCGACGCCCGGCCCGGCCCGGCCCGCGGCTCCCGAAGCTGTTGCCTCCCCGGTTGCACCAGCGCCTGTGGCAGCGGCTCCCGTTGCGGCTCGGCCGCCCGCTCCTGCGTCAACACCCGCAGCCCCGGCTTCCGCGGCGGCTCCGGCCGCGGCCGAGCCCGCCGCAACAACTCGGCCCGGCGCCCCGCGCCCGGGAAATAACCCGTTCGCCAGCACCCAGGGGATGCAGCGCCCCGGCGCGCCTCGCCCCGGCAATAACCCGTTCGCCAGCTCACAGGGAATGGGAACCACGCCGGCCCCTGCCGCTGCGCCTCGTGCCGGCTCCGGCGGTGGCGCCACCGGCGCCATCCCGCGTCCGGCAGCACCTCGTCCCGGCATGCCCCGCCCCGGCGCCCCGCGCCCCGGTGGAGTAGGCCAGGGTGCCCGTCCGGGTGGTTTCGGCCAGCGTCCCGCGGGTGCCGGTGGCGGTTTCCGTCCCGGTGGACCCGGCGGCGCTCGCCCGGCCGGTGCCGGTGGAGCAGCCCGTCCCGGCGGGGCTCCTGGCGCCCCCGGTGCAACCACGTTCGGCGCACCCCGCCCCGGCGGTGCCGGTGGACGAGGTCGCGGCCCCGGCGGCGGAACCGCTGGTGCTTTCGGTCGTGGCGGCGGTCGTGCCAAGGCGCGCAAGTCGAAGCGCACGAAGCGCGCCGAGTTCGAGCTGCGGGAAGCCCCTTCTCTTGGTGGCGTAAGCGTTCCCCGCGGCGATGGCTCGACCGTCGTTCGCCTGCGTCGCGGAGCCTCCATCACGGACTTCGCCGACAAGATCGACGCCAGCCCCGGCAACTTGGTCACGGTGCTGTTCCACCTCGGTGAGATGGCAACGGCGACGGAGAGCCTCGACGAGGCGACCTTCGACATTCTGGGTGAAGAACTCGGCTATAAGATCATGATGGTCAGCCCCGAGGACGAGGACCGCGAGCTTCTCTCGGGCTTCGACATCGACATCGACCAGGAGCTTGAAGACGAGACCGACGAAGACCTCGAGGTTCGCCCGCCGGTCGTCACCGTCATGGGTCACGTCGACCACGGTAAGACCCGTCTGCTGGATGCGATCCGCAGTGCCAACGTCGTCGCCGGCGAGGCCGGTGGGATCACGCAGCACATCGGCGCCTACCAGGTAGTTGCCGAGCACGAGGGCATCGAACGCGCCATCACCTTCATCGACACCCCGGGTCACGAGGCGTTCACCGCCATGCGAGCCCGTGGTGCCCAGGTCACCGACATCGCGATCCTCGTGGTTGCGGCTGATGACGGCATCATGCCGCAGACGGTTGAGGCGTTGAACCACGCCCAGGCCGCCGGCGTGCCGATCGTCGTCGCGGTGAACAAGATCGACAAGGTCGGCGCAAACCCGGCCAAGGTCCGTCAGCAGCTCACCGAATTCGGCCTCGTCGCCGAGGAGTACGGCGGAGACGTGATGTTCGTCGACGTGTCGGCGCTGAACAACATCGGTATCAAGGAACTTCTTGACGCTGTGCTGCTCACCGCGGATGCAGGTCTCGACATGCGCGCCAACCCGAACAAGGCCGCCCGCGGTGTCGCCATCGAGGCGAAGCTCGACAAGGGTCGCGGTGCGGTTGCCACCGTGCTCATCCAGTCGGGAACGCTTCGCGTCGGAGACCCCATCGTCGCTGGTACCGCCTACGGCAAGGTTCGCGCTATGCACGACGAAGACGGTAACGTCCTCACCGTGGCGCTGCCTGCCCGGCCCGTTCAGGTACAGGGCCTGTCGAGCGTTCCTCGCGCCGGTGACACGTTCCTCGTCACCGAGGACGACCGCACCGCCCGCCAGATCGCTGAGAAGCGTGAAGCCGTCGAGCGTAACGCCCTGCTGGCCAAGAGCCGCAAGCGCATCAGCCTCGAGGACTTCACCCGTGCGCTCGAAGAGGGCAAGGTCGAGTCGCTCAACCTCATCATCAAGGGTGACGTTTCGGGTGCTGTTGAAGCACTCGAGGAATCGCTGCTCAAGATCGAGGTCGACGACTCCGTTCAGCTGCGCATCATCCACCGCGGTGTCGGTGCTGTCACCGAGAGCGACGTCAACCTCGCTACCGTCGACAACGCCATCATCATCGGGTTCAACGTTCGCCCCGACACGAAGGCCCGCGAGCGTGCTGCCCGCGAAGGCGTCGATGTCAGGTTCTACTCGGTCATCTACTCGGCACTCGAGGACATTGAGAACTCCCTCAAGGGAATGCTCAAGCCCGAGTTCGAAGAGGTGCAGTCGGGTGTGGCAGAGATCCGCGAGATCTTCCGTTCCTCCAAGTTCGGCAACATCGCGGGTGTCATCGTTCGCTCGGGTACCATCACCAGGAACGCCAAGGCGCGGGTTATCCGCGACGGCATCGTTGTCGGCGACAACCTGGCGATCGAGAGCCTGCGTCGGTTCAAGGACGACGTCACCGAGGTCCGTACGGACTTCGAGGCCGGTATTGGCCTGGGCAAGTTCAACGACATCCAGCTCGGCGACGAGATTGAGACCATCGAGATGAAGGAAAAGCCGCGCGCCTAGTCCTCACGGATAGGTCGCACGGCTCAGAAAAGGAAAGACGGTGTTGAATGGCTGATCCCGCACGCGCCAGAAAAATGGCGGAGCGCATTCAGGTCATCGTGGCGAAGACCCTGGAGCGGGGATTGAAAGATCCCCGCCTCGGGTTCGTCACCATCACAGACGTGAAGGTGACCGGCGACCTGCAGCACGCGTCGGTCTTCTACACGGTCTACGGATCAGACGAGGAGCGGGCCGATAGTGCCGCAGCTCTCAAGTCGGCCACGGGAATGCTTCGGAGTGAGGTGGGCAAGAACATCACCGCCCGCCTCACCCCGAGCCTTGAGTTCATCGCTGATGGCATCCCCGAGAACGCCCTTCTGATCGACGGCCTTCTGGCTGAGGCGATGCGACGCGACGCCGACACCATGACTCAGGCGAAGGATGCCGTCTACGCCGGAGATGCCGACCCCTACGCCAAGCCGCGCGAGCTGCTTGACGAAGAGGAAAAAGACCTCGACGAAGACGACAAGGACATCAAGTAGGTCTCTCCTTCGCGGCGTTCAAGAGCAAGGTCCGCAGTGCCTCGGCACGGCGGACCTTGCTGTTTATCGGCGTGAGGGTGTCAGCGGGCCAGATTGACGGTGTGGTTAACGGTGGCGGGAGACAGGAATACGCCCGCGGTCTCGACCAGATGAACAAGGGCGGTCAGTGTTTCGTTGATCGGGGCCCGTCGGCCAAGAGCCGCTGCCGCGTTTACGACCGCACCATTCAGATAATCGATCTCCGTACGCTGGCCTCGGCGAATGCTCTGCAGGGTCGATCCGGGGTTGGGCACCGAGCCCATCTGTTTGGCCATGCCCAGGGGAAGCAGCCTGCCGAGTACGAGTGGACTCGCGGCAAAGAGGCGGAGGAGCTCGTGGCTGAGCCCCATGATCGAGCCGAACTGAATGCCGCTCAGGAGACCTATGCGCACGGCCTCACGCATACCAGCGCAAAGAATTGGACCGAGAATCCGGTGCCGGATGCACTCCTGGGCGCTCAAGCCCGTGATCGCCGGCAGCGCATTGACCTGGTTGACAATGAGCTTGGTCCACTGCGCACCCGTGAAATTCGCCACCGCCCGGGCGGGCATGACGCTGTTCATCACGGCTGCCAGCCGCAGGGCACTGGCGCTGGGTTCAGCGCTGCCGGAGCCCAGGAAAGTCGGCCCTCCGGCGGTCGCGGTCACCGTGCCCGGTTCAAGATAGCTGGCCGCGAAAACGGCAAGGGCACCGATAGCCTCCGAGTCGGGGAGCTGCTCCTGGGCGGCGGCGAGGCCCTCGATTCCGTTCTGCACGATCACCACCGGGATGTTCCTCAGGTATTCGGCCTGCGAGTCGATTGCCTCTCGAGCGTCCTGCGCCTTCGTGCAGACGAAGGCGACGTCAGGTGTCTCCGAAAGAAATGGGATGGCCGTTATGGGTGCGGAAAACGAGCCGAAGGGCCCGGTGAGATGAAGGCCCTGCTGGCTGAGCACGTGGAGTTGGCGGCCTCGCGCCACGACTGACACGTCGTGGCCAGCGCCGGCCATGAGCGCCGCGATGGTTCCGCCGATGGCGCCTGCCCCGATGACCGCTATTCGCATTCCACAAAGCCTACGGCGCTTCGCTGCCGGGCCGGGCTGCCCTGAATCAGGATGGCAGCGCGAAGCATCCGCCGGTGGCGACGACGAGGCCATCGGTGAGCAGTCCGGCCAGGGCGCGTTCTCGTTGACGGGCCTCGGGCCAGACGAGGTCCACGATGGCGGCCGGAACCGGGTCGGGCGACGAGCGAAGTGCTGCCAGAATAAGGCCTCGAACCTGGCGGTCGCTACCCTCGAATTTCTTCTGCACCTGCTTTCTCGGCGCATCCGTTTGGGGAAAGCCCAGAGCTTTCCACGCGCAGAGATGAGCGATTGGGCAGATGTCGCACTCGGGGCGCCGGGCGGTGCAGAGAACGGCCCCGAGTTCCATGATGGCGGCGTTGAAGTCGTGCGCGTCCTGGAGGCCCTCGGGCAGAAGCTCGGTCATGGCCGCGAGGTCACGCCGAACGCTGGGCGGCGCCGCGTCGGCAAGCCCGGTCACCGAGCGGGCGATCACCCGGCGGGTATTTGTATCGACAACCGGATGGCGCTGGCCGTAGGCGAAGCTGGCGACCGCGCGCGCCGTGTAGTCCCCGACGCCGGGCAGCGCCAGCAGTTCGGCGACATCGCTGGGCACGATTCCGCCGTGGCGCTCGGTGATGGTCACGGCGCAGGCGTGAAGGTACAGGGCCCGGCGCGGGTATCCGAGTGACTGCCAGGCGCGGACCGCGTCGCCGGAAGGCGACGCGGCGAGGTCAGCGGGGGTGGGCCAGCGTGTCAGCCATTCCGTGAGGCGCGGTATTACCCGGGCAACGGGGGTCTGTTGCAGCATGAACTCACTGACGAGGGTTCCCCACGGGCTGAACCCGGCCGCGCGCCAGGGCAGGTCGCGGCCGGACACGGCGAACCAGTCGATCAAGAGCGAGGAATAGGCAGGGGTGGGCACCCGGGGATGGTCTGTGCGGCCTTCGTTCACCGTTCAAGCCTAGGCTGGTAATCATGACTGCTGAATCGTTGGCTACGAGCCATTTCTTCGATGCCCAGGCTGCGGAGATCGCGCAGAACTACGGTCGGGGACGGCCCATCGTCGGTATTGACGGCTTCGCCGACACCCAAGGGTTCAGTGTGGGACTCGCCGCCGCCTTCGAGCGCCGCGGCCAAGCGGTATTCCAAGCTTCGCTGGCTGATTTCCAGCGGCCCCGTCTGGTGGGGCAGCAGCCTGCGAGCGTTGTGCCTGAGCGGTTCGCGCTGACGCGTTACGACGTGGTGACGCTTCGCCGGGTGTTGGTGGAGCCGTTCCGTCTCGGTGGCAGTGCGGGTTTCGTGCTTGCGGCCTTCGATGCGGCCAGCAACACACCCTACGAATCCCGCTGGATCACTGCCGCACCCGACGCCGTTCTGTTGCTCGCCGGCCCTCCACTGGCGGTGCCGGAGTTGCGGGGGCTCTTCAACTACCTCATCTTCATTGAGGCCCCGATCGGGGAGCAGCCGAGAGGGATCGAGTCCGCATGGGAAAGGTATGTCGATTCGAACGAGCCCCGCGTCGCCGCGACGGCAATCGTAGATACCCGCGATTCTCGCGCGCCCCGTCGTGTTCTGGCCGACTTCTGTTGATCTAAACTTGCGGGCGTGTCAACTACGCTTCCCGCACCGCACTCGTTCAAGCGAAGCGGCATTCTTCTTCTGGACAAGCCCCAGGGTATGACCAGCCACGATGTCGTAGCCATCACCCGCCGCAGGGCTGGAACCCGGAAGGTGGGCCATGCCGGAACGCTGGATCCGATGGCCACGGGGCTGCTTGTGCTCGGGCTGAACGGATCCACCAGGTTGCTGACCTATATCGTGGGCGCCGACAAAGAATACTTCGCAACCATTCGGCTGGGGCAGTCCACAACCACCGACGATGCCGAGGGAGAGGTGCTTGGCAGGGCACCGCAGGAGATGCTTTCCTCGATCACGCCCGAGGCTCTCGGGGCCGGCATTGCGCAGTTGACGGGCCACATCGTGCAGACGCCCAGCTCGGTAAGCGCAATCAAGGTAAATGGAAGACGGGCCTATGACCTGGTCAGAGAAGGGGTCGAGGTGGAGCTGAAATCCCGACCCGTGACCGTTTCGGAGTTTGAGATCCTGGCACGGACGACGGGCGAATCCGCTGCGGGTGCACCCTTCATCGACGTCGATGTGCGGGTTGTATGCTCCTCTGGAACGTACATCCGAGCGCTTGCCCGCGATCTCGGGGCAGGACTGGGCGTGGGCGGGCATCTCACTGCGCTTCGGCGAACCCGGATCGGCCCGTTCAGCACCGCGACCGCCGCCACCCCTGACGACCTTGATGTCGAGGCCCAGCTCCTGTCCCCGGTGTCGGTGGTCGAGCTGCTGTTTGACGTGCTGCGGTTGGATGCCGGGCAGACGGTTGACCTAGGGCATGGCAAGCGGATCGAAGTACCTGGCCGGCCCAACGCAGAACAGGTTGCCGCAGTGTCCCCGGACGACCGGTTGATCGGGCTCGTATCGGTGGCCGATGGAGTCGCTCGGACACTCATTAATTTTCCGGAGGACGCCAGATGATCGAGTGGTTCAGTTGGCTGCAGATCGGAGTCGCCGTAATGGCCGGCGTCGTCTGCGTCGTAGTGGGACTCTTGGGCCGAAAGCCCTCCGACCTCGTGTTGGGCGCGCTCGCGCTGGTCGAGGTCCTGCTTGTCGCCCAGCTGGTCGTGTCCATAGTGGCGCCGACCGTCGGCAACTCGCCCGTCGGTGACCCGTTGGAGTTCTACGTGTACCTCGTGTCAGCCATTCTGCTGCCGCTTGTAGCTGGGTTCTGGGCCCTGATCGAGCGCACGAGATGGAGCACTGTGATCGTCGGCGTGATCTGCCTTGCCGTCGCGGTGATGGTGTTTCGAATGAATGTCATCTGGTTGGCGCCGACAGCCTAGGCGAGTGCTGGGGAGCGGCGATCGCAGACGGTAGAATTAGAGCGATATGCAGGAGCCTACCTCTTCCCTTCGCCGCCCCCGGATCTCCGGCATCGGCCGAGTCCTTGTCGTTGTCTACGGAATCCTCGCCCTCGGTGCCACGGGGCGCAGCTTCGTTCAGGTCGTGGGCAGGTTCGGCGAGGCACCTGTGGCTTACAGCCTTTCCGCTCTGGCCGCGGTCGTCTACATCGTGGCGACGATCGCCCTGATCGCTCCCGGTCCGGTGTGGTACCGCGTCGCCTGGGTCACGATCACCTTCGAACTAGTCGGTGTTCTCACGGTGGGCACCCTCAGCCTTACCCACCCCGACCTCTTTTCCCATCCGTCGGTCTGGTCTGACTTCGGAATCGGCTATCTCTTCATTCCACTGGTGCTGCCTGTTCTCGGCATGATCTGGCTTCGGCGCCGTCGCGGGCTCGCCTCGTGAGGATCTTCACCTCTGCAGCCGCTGCGGCGGGTGAATTCACCGCGTCCGTCGTGACGGTCGGCAAGTTCGATGGCGTTCATCTCGGGCATCGAGCAGTCATCAGCCAGCTGGTCACGGTTGCTCGTGCGCAGGAGATGCCCGCGGTGGCGGTGACGTTCGATCGCAACCCACTGGCGCTGCTGCGGCCCGAGATCTGCCCGCCGAACCTGATCAGCATCGAGCAGAAGTTAGAGCTCCTGAGTGAGACAGGTCTCGACGCGGTCCTTATCGTTCCTTTCGACGCGCGTCTGGCTGCACTGCCGCCGGCGGAATTCATCAAGGAGTTCCTAGTGGATTCGCTGCACGCCGCCACCGTCCTGGTGGGGCAGGACTTTCGCTTCGGCGCGGGCGGCGTCGGCACTGTGGAGACCCTCCGTCTTCTCGGTGTGGGGTTCGGCTTCACGGTCACGCTGATTGACGATGTGATGCCCGATGGGCAGCACCGGGTCTCTTCCACGCGGATTCGCGGACTCCTGCATGAGGGGGACGTAGCGCGTGCGGGCGAGCTGCTGGGGCACATCCCAACGGTCCGCGGCGTGGTTGTGCACGGCGCCAAGCGCGGCCGGGAGCTCGGCTTTCCCACCGCGAACCTCTCGCCCGAGTCGCAGGGGCTGATTCCGGCCGACGGCGTCTACGCGGGCTGGTTCATCGACGGTTCCGTGCGCTACCCCGCGGCCATCTCTGTGGGCAGCAACCCCACTTTCGACGGGGTGCGACCCAAGCAGGTGGAGGCCTTCCTCCTCGATCAAGACCTCGATCTCTACGGCCACAACGTCGATGTCGAGTTCGTTGCCCGCATCCGAGGAATGGTCAAATATGAGGGCGTTGCCCCGCTGATCGCCCAGATGGCCGATGACGTGATGCAGGTGCGGGGCCTGCTCTGAAGGCCCCAGCCGTCGCCTAAACTCAGGAGGTGACAGCTATCGCGACCGTGCCCCTCTGGGGAGGTCGGGCCCTTGCCCTCGGGGGCATTCTGTTGGTCGGCTTGAACCTTCGAACCGCTGTGGCGGCACTGTCGCCGATCTTTGCGGAGGTCAGCGTTGATGTGCCGCTGGGAAGCCTCTCCATCGGGGTGCTTGGCATGCTGCCACCTGTCTGCTTCACCATTTTCGGGATAACGGCACCCATGCTGCACCGTCGGTTCGGGCTCGAGCGCATTCTCGTTGCGGCACTAATCGCGATGCTGCTGGGGCATGTGATTCGCTCGCTGGCCGATAACTTCAGCGTCCTGTCGGGGGCCAGTGCCCTTGCCTTCGCCGGGATGGGAGTGGCGAACGTGTTGCTGCCGCCCCTGGTGAAGAAGTACTTCCCTGATCGAATAGGTCTGTTGACCTCGCTATACGCTACGTCGATGGCCGTTGGCGCCACCCTTCCGCCGCTGTTCGCGGTGCCGCTGACGATGGCGGCGGGATGGCGGCTCTCTGTTGGGGTCTGGGGCGTTTTTGCGCTGCTGAGCATCCTGCCGTGGCTGGCGATCATCATCTCGAATCAAACGAGGCTCTCGGCCACCAACGACGTGGCGGCTGAGGAGGCCGAGCCCGAGATCCTAGGTCGGGTTTGGCACTCCACGATCGCCTGGTCGTTGATGCTCGTGTTCGCCCTGACCGGGCTCAACGCCTATTCGATGTTCGCCTGGCTTCCCGCGATTCTTGCCGACACGACTTCGACCTCGGCCGCGGAGGCAGGCGCGTTGCTTGCGCTCTACGCGGGGGTTGGGCTTCCAGTTGCCCTGCTGATCCCGCTTCTGGCCGGGCGAATGCGCAACGTCGGAGTATTGATCTACGCCGGGGTTGTCTTTTATGTTCTCGGCTACCTGGGCCTGCTTCTTGCCCCGGCTACCCTCACCTGGCTCTGGGTCGCCCTCGCCGGCCTCGGCCCGTTGCTCTTCCCGCTCAGCCTCGTGCTGATCAACATGCGTACGCGAACGCACGAGGGTGCCGTCGCCCTGAGCGGGTTCGTGCAGGGCGTCGGCTATGGACTTGCAGCTCTCGGACCCCTGGTGCTGGGAGTCCTGCACGAATTGTCCGGCGACTGGACCCTGCCTATTGTGTTCCTCCTCGTCAGTGCCCTCTCGATCGTCGTGGCGGGGCTGGTCGTATCGCGGCCACGGATGTTGGAAGACGACTGGTCACGCCCTTCATCGGCATAAGGACACGGTTCTTCCCGGCTCGGACTAGATCGAGTTGCCGCGCCATACGAGGGCGGCCGCCCCGATGATGGGTCCGTCGGTTTCGAGTCCCGTTGGGGCGAGCGTGACCCGGCGGGCGTATTCGAAGCGGGCGTAGCGATCGATCGATGTTCGGATGATGCCGAACAGGTCGGGCGTGACCCGCGCGAATCCGCCGCCAATGACCACGACCTCAATATCAAGCAGGGCCCCGACGGATGCGATGGCCCGGCCGAGCGCCGAACCGCACCGGTTCACGGCCGCGACCGCGATATCGTCACCGGCAGAATAAGACAGGGAGAGGTCTTCACCGGTGGCCCCGTTCCATCCCTCTGCCTGAGCCCAGGCGACCACATTCGGCCCGCTGGCGATGTCTTCGAGCGTGCACGGGGCTGTGGCTTCTGTGAAACCGGGGATCTCGATCTGGCCTATGTGGCCTGCGTTCCCGCTGGCGCCGGAGGCGACGCGACCGTCGAGAATGAGACCGCCGCCAATCCCCGTAGACACGATCATTCCCAGAACGTTGCTGAAGCCGCGAGCGGCCCCTACCCAGTTCTCGGCAAGTGTGATGCAGAGGCCGTCCAGCCGCAGGGTTGCGGGCGCTGGATGACCGAGACGAGCAGCGACCTGCTCCACCAGGTCTCGGAGCGGAAAGTCCTGCCAGATGGTGAGGTTGACCGGGGAGACGAGACCGTTGGCCAGGTCGATCGGGCCTGCACTGCCCACGCCTATTCCGGTAAGCGCGGCGGCGTCTGGCATGGCCCCGAGAGCCTGTTCGACAACCTGGGTGACTGCCAGGGCCAACGCGCCGCTGGAGGAATTGACGCCCGTCGGCGAGCGGAATCGGGACCCTCGGAACACAACGCCGTCGGAGTCGACCAGCGCCGCTTCGACCTTGGTTCCGCCGAAGTCGACGGCGAGAACGAAACACCTGATCAGCGCATCACGGCTCGACTGTGGGAGTGTGGATTCCGTAAGCACCAGTCCAGCCTAGGGCCGCGCGGTGCGGTGCATCTGATTCTCGGCTGGTCGACGTAGCCTTGCGGTATGTCAGATGCACAGAGACTCGCCCTTGTCACGGGTGCGACGGGCTACATCGGGGGTCGGCTGGTGCCGCGCCTGCTCGAAGCCGGTTTTGCCGTTCGCGTACTCGTTCGCGACCCTGAGAAGCTGCGGGATGTGCCCTGGGTGCACGAGGTCGAGGTCGCGCGGGGTGATCTCGGCGTCGCCGAATCGCTCGCCGGCGCCTGCGCGGGCGTGGATGTTCTCTACTACCTCGTGCACTCGATGGGAGGCAAGGGCCACTTCGCCGAGACCGAGGGCACGGCCGCCACGAACGTGGCCGAGGCCGCCGCGGCCGCGGGGATCGCTCGAATCGTCTATCTCGGTGGCCTGCACCCGGCGACCGGAAAGCTTTCCGAGCATCTGGAGAGCCGCAAGCACGTGGGGGAGATCCTGATGGCCTCCGGCGTTCCCACAGCGGCCCTGCAGGCCGGCGTCGTGATCGGCAGCGGGTCGACGTCGTTCGAGATGGTTCGCCACCTCACTGACGTGCTGCCCTATATGCCGGCACCCAAGTGGGTACGCAATTTCATTCAGCCCATCGCGGTGCGTGACGTGCTTCACTATCTGATCCATTGCGCCGACCTGGCGCCCGAGGTGAATCGTACGTTCGACATCGGGGGACCAGACGTACTGCGGTACGGCCAGATGATGAATGGCTATGCACTGGAGGCGGGGCTCAGGCAGCGCCCGATCGCTTCCCTGCCCGTGATGACGCCGTGGCTGGCCTCCCAGTGGGTCAACCTGGTAACGCCGATTCCCCGGGCCCTGGCGATACCCATCATCGCGTCACTCCAGTTCGACTGTGTGGCCAACGAGCAAGACATCCGGAGCCTGATTGCTGACCCCGAGGGCGGGCTCACGCCCTATCGTCGGGCCGTTCGGCTTGCACTGGGCAAGATGCGCGATGGCGCGATCGAGACGAGCTGGCAGAACAGCGCGGTCGAGGGCGCCGCAAGCGATCCCCTGCCGAGCGACCCAGACTGGACAGGACACACCGTGTACCTAGACATCAAGGAACGCCGCACACCGGCCGAGCCCGAGCAGCTGTGGCGGGTCATCGAGGGCATCGGCGGCGAGAATGGCTGGTACTCGTTCCCGCTCGCGTGGGCGGTTCGCGGCTGGGCAGACAAGCTGGTGGGGGGAGTAGGGCTTCGCCGTGGCCGACGCAACGCCGACGAGTTGCACATGGGTGACGCGCTCGACTTCTGGCGCGTCGAAGCGATCGAGCGCGGCAGCATGCTGCGCCTGCGCGCCGAGATGGTGGTGCCGGGGCGGGCGTGGCTCGAGATGTCGGCGAAGCCTGCACCGGGTGGTGGCTCGTACTATACCCAGCGGGCCATCTTCTTCCCCACGGGGCTGGGCGGCCGACTTTACTGGTTTGCGATCCTGCCTTTTCACGGTGTGATCTTCAACGGCATGGCCAACAGAATCGTCGCAACGGCACTGGTCGAGGCCAACGACGAGCCCGCGCGCATCTAGACTGATCACTGCAATGACTCAGCGCTATCCCACCAATACCAACGCCCGTCTCGCCCTCGTGCCGGGACTGCTCGCCGGCATCCTGTTGCTCACGGGCGTCGCGCTCATCGGCACCGACTGGTTCATCGTGTTCCGGTACGCCATCAGTATCCTCGCGGTGATCGTGGCCGTCTTCGCCATTCAGGCCAAGCAGTGGTGGTGGATAATCGGGCTGGCGCCGATCGCGATCCTCTGGAATCCGATCGTGCCCATAGATCTAGAGATCCTGCCCTGGCAGTTCGCCCATATTCTTGCGGCAGTCGTCTTCGTCGTGGCCGGACTCCGAATTCGGGTCGATGTGCACGAGGAGCGCACGGCCGGCGGTCGCTAGCTTTTTCTCGCGTAGACTTAGCGCACACCGGGCACTAGCGTCAGCCCACCGTGTCGACCCTGACAATGTCAGGCTGTTCGGCTCACTGTGACCCATCCGTCTGATGGGGCGCTCGGCGCTCGTCACCCCACTCCACAGGAGGACAATGTCTCGCTCTGGCGGACGCCGACAGACGCGCAGCGTCGATAACACCGGCCTTATTCCCATTCTTGCTCGCAAGGTGCGCGAGGTCGAGGCCGCCGCCCAGCGCGGCAAGGTGGCCCCGAGCAACCGAACGAAGTTCCTCGTCGTCGCCCTGCTGGCCCGCGAGGAACGCATCCGGGTCAAGACGTCGACCGACCTGGCCGATGCCGACCGGGCCGAGCAGCTCAAGCGTCTCGATGGCATCGGATCGATTCTGGCCAAGACGGCGGCTCGAGACACCTCGCTGATTACGCTTCTCGAGAGCGACGTTCCCATCTCCCCGGTAGCTCAGAAGCTTCGTCGCCAGTATCAGACTGAAGCCGGCATCGAGGTTTCTGACGAGATCGTCCCGGTGCCAGCCGCGATCACGCTTGTATCTCCGGAGCTTGTCGAGCGTCAGGTGGTTCCGCAGTCGGTCAAGGCCCGCCAACTGGCGAATCCATTCCTCGCGCCGGATTTCTCCCTGCCGCAACTTGCGAAGTCACCATCGCACGGGCGCCTGTCCAACTGGGAGCTGCTCGGTCCGCTCTTTCGGGCGTTCGAATACGGCTCGGGCGGCCAAGTTGCCAGCATGGACCTCCCCGAGGCCCCCAAGATGGATCGGCTTTCGCCGCCCGGCCATGAGCTTATGCGCCACCAGGCGAGATTCATCGCCAGCGTTGCCGCCGGACACCGCTCTTTCCTGCTGGCGGATGAGCCGGGCCTGGGCAAGACTGCCCAGTCGCTCCTAGCGGCTTCGGTTGCCGATGCCTACCCACTTCTGGCCATCGTCCCCAACGTCGTCAAGATGAACTGGGCCCGCGAGGTCGAACTCTGGACTCCGAACCGCCGCGCCACGGTCATCCACGGCGATGGTGCCGGCCTCGACGCGTTCGCCGACGTCGTGATCGTGAACTACGAGGTTCTTGATCGCCACCTCGCATGGATCGGCACCATGGGATTTCGCGGGATGGTCGTCGACGAGGCGCACTTCATCAAGAATTTAGCGTCCCAGCGCTCCAAGCATGTTCTCGCCCTGGCCGATCGCATTCGACTGAAAGCCCCTGGCGGCAACCCGCTGATGATGGCGCTGACCGGTACGCCGCTGATCAACGACATCGACGATCTCCGGGCGATCTGGCGTTTCCTCGGTTGGATCGACGGTACCAAGCCGACCGCAGCCCTGATGCAGAAGCTCGAGGAGACCGGGCTGACACCGGCAGACTTCGGGTTCTTCTCCGAGGCGAGGGAGGCCGTCATTGATATGGGCATCGTTCGTCGTCGAAAGATCGACGTGGCTGCCGACCTGCCATCAAAGAGAGTGGTCGACCTGCCGGTCGAGCTTGACGATGACCTCGGGCGCTCGATTCGCGAGGCCGAGGCCGAGCTCGGAAAGAGACTTCTGACCCGATACGAGCGACTGGTCAAGGCGCGCCGCAAGTCAGATCCCGATGGCGAGACAAACGTTGAGAACCTCATGCGCGCGGTCGCCAAGCAGGAACTCGAGGAGTCCAAAGCCCAGGGTGGGGGCGGGGAGAACGTCTTCACGATGGTGCGCCTGATCGGCAAGGCAAAGGCATCACTCGCCGCGGATTACACGGCCCAGCTGGCCCGGTCCGTCGGCAAGGTTGTATTTTTTGCGAAGCATATTGATGTGATGGATCATGCCGAACAGGCACTGGAGAGGGCGGGCCTCGTGACGGTGTCCATCCGTGGTGACCAGACAGCCATCGCCCGCCAGAAAGAGATCGACGCGTTCAACAACGATCCGTCGGTATCGGTCGCCGTGTGTTCCCTCACGGCCGCGGGCGTCGGGCTCAATCTTCAGGCGGCCTCCAACGTCGTGCTCGCAGAGTTGTCCTGGACGGCGGCCGAGCAGACGCAGGCCATTGACCGAGTGCACCGCATCGGTCAGGAGGAGCCCGTGACGGCCTGGCGCATCGTCGCCGCCCAGACCATCGATGCGAAGATAGCCGAGCTGATCGACAGCAAGCAGAGCCTTGCCGCCCGGGCGCTTGACGGCTCAGACGAGGAGATCACCTCGACCGACAGCGTGCAGATGGACGCCCTGGTACACCTGCTGCGAGAGGCGCTGGCCTGAGAGATGTCGCGCATCAGGGCCACCCGACTCACAAATAGCGTCTCCGTCTCCGACCGGGCGGCCTTTGACGCCCTGCTGGATGATTCGCTGATCGGACACTTCGCATTCGTCCGGGACGGCGACGCAATGGTGCTGCCCATCGCGATCGCTCGGGACGGAGACACTGTGCTGTTGCACGGCTCGACGGGCTCGCACTGGCTCCGCATCATTGCCACCGGAGTTCCTGTCACTCTGGAGGTGACCGCCCTTGATGCATTGGTGATCGCCCGCAGTGCCTTCGAATCCTCGATGCGGTATCGCAGCGGGGTCGCCTTCGGCGCGTGTTCGGTGCTTGCAGACGACGCGAAGGTTCGTGCCCTGGATCTGATCACTGATCATCTGATTCCGGGCCGGGCCAGTGAGGTTCGTCGTCATACCGATCGCGAACTGGCGGCTACCCTGGTGCTGAGATTCCACGTCGAGGAGTTCTCGATCAAGCGCTCGGCGCTCTGGCCGGAGGATTCGGACAACGACGTTGCAGGGCAGGCATGGGCGGGCGTGCTTCTGAGCGCCAACGGCTACACCACGGCGCTGCCGGCGCCCGACCTCCGCGCGGCAATCGCAGTGCCGGCCTCGGTAGCAGCCCTGCTTGAGAAGAGCGGCGACGCGAAGTGAGGAAGCCCAGCGTCGCGGCTGCCATCCACGCCTTCACGCGGCGTGTCGCTCCCGCGAAAGTCATTGTCGATTCGGTGCATCTGGAGCAGCCCACCGGGCAGCACAACGGCACCGTTGACAACGCCGTCTATGCCAAGGGGCTCCGCGTTCTCTCCCCGGTGACCTTGGCTGAGACATTGGCTGCCTGTGGGAATTATCCCGAGTCGATGGCCTGGATCGGTTTGTACCGACCGGATGCCGAGGAACTCGCCGTCATCCAGGCCGAATTCTCGCTCCATCCGCTTGCCGTAGAAGACGCCGTCAGCGCCCACCAGCGACCGAAACTCGAGCGTTACGGAGACATGCTCTTCGTCGTGCTCCGGGCAGCCAGCTATTCCGAAGACCGCGAAGAGGTCGAATTCGGGGAACTTCATCTCTTCGTGGGCAAGAACTTCGTCGTCTCGGTGCGTCACAGCGAAGCGCCAGACCTCTCGCTGGTCAGGAGGCGCATGGAAGGTGAGCCTGAGCTGCTCGCGCTGGGGCCTGTGGCCGTGCTCTATGGAATCCTTGACGCCGTTGTCGACCAGTACATGCCGGTCGTGGCAGGGCTGGAGAACGACATCGATGAGATTGAGGGCCAGGTCTTCGCAGGGGACGCCTCCGTCTCCCGACGCATCTACGAGCTGAGCCGCGAGGTTGCTGAGTTCCAGCGGGCCACGTTGCCCCTGACGGCAATGCTTGAGACTTTGCGCGTCGGTTTTGATGAGTTTGAGACGAACCTAGAGCTTCGTAGAGCGCTTCGGGACGTCGCAGACCACGTGAGTTTCGTCAACGACCACGTCGACGGTTTCCGTTCGACCCTGCGTGAAATTCTTGCCGTGAATTCGACCCTGGTCGCCCAGCGGCAGAACGAGGATATGAAGGTGCTCAGCGAGGCGAGCAACCGGCAGAATGAGGAGGTCAAGAAGATCTCCGCGTGGGCTGCAATCTTCTATGCGCCGACGGTAGTCTCCGGCATCTACGGCATGAACTTCATCCACATGCCCGAACTGGACTGGACATTCGGTTATCCGCTCGCAATCGGGACGATGCTGCTGGGGATGACAGGCCTCTTTGCGGTCTTCAAGCGGTTCGGCTGGCTCTAGCCACGAGCGAACGGCGGCCCGGCACCGGTCGGGGCTAAACTGGGCAAAGCTATGGATTCGGGCAGTCTGACCGGTCGGGCTCGGAAAGGCTCGTAAATATCTTGACTCTCAACCTCTCGTCCGGCAGCGCCGCAACCCACAACCTCGCTCTGGACGAGGGCCCGGGAGAGTCTCCGGACCAGGAGTTCAATCGGGCGGCGGGCGAGACTGGGACCGGCAGGGACTGGCCCCTGCGTCACGCCCGCACGGATGTTGTCGTGCGCAAGGGCGTGGCGATGCTTGTGAATACTACGCTCACGCCTCACCAGGCGCTCGTCTCCGACCTGTTGTTCGTCCGAGACGCCCTGATCTTGGCCGGTATCGACTTCCTGCTCGTTCGTGGCAATGACGAGCGGCCGGTCATCGTGGTCGATCTTCCCCAGCGTCGCCCGGTGGAGCGTGCCCTCGCCGAGGCATTCAAGGACGAGCCGTTCTACTCACGCACCATCGACGGCAGGCGTCGTGCCCCTGTGCTCGTGGGCGATGGTGTGCTGTCTTCCCGCCGGAAGGCCAGGATATTCCGGCTGTTCAGGCCCCGCGTCGAGCCGATCGGTGGTCTCTCCTACGGTTCCTCAATCGGCATCGAGCTTCAGTTCTGGACCATCGAGGGCGGCAACTATATCTGTCCCGTGGAGAACTCACTCACCCGTGAGGTCTTGCCGCTCTCCGAGGCCATCCGGGCCACCGTAGAGCTCTACGGCCGCACATGGAACACGCTCGAGGGCATGTTCGACCCGCACGCCACCGATGTGCGCTTCGACATCGACATGGTCTTCTCCTGGGTTGACGGCAATGACCCCGAGTACCAGCGTGCCCGCGCCGAACGGATGCAGGGTGTCGTCGTCGGGGAGGGCGATGCCGCCGAGGCGCGTTTTCGCCAGGTTGATGAGCTGCGCTATGCGCTCCGGGCCGTGTATGCCTTCGCGCCCTGGATTCGCAATGTCTATGTGGTCACCGACTCGCCGCGCCCGGAATGGCTCGTGGAGCATCCTCGGGTGCAGCTCGTTCGGAGTGAGGCGTTCTTCGCCGACCCCTCTGTGCTGCCGACCCATAACTCGCAGGCGATCGAGAGCCAGCTGCAGAACATCCCCGGCCTGAGCGAGCACTTCCTCTACTCGAACGATGATATGTTCTTCGGCCGACCGGTGGAGCCGGGAATGTTTTTCTCCCCGGGCGGGATCACGAAGTTTATCCAGGCCAAGACCCGGATCGGCCTCGGCGAGAGCGATGCCGCACGCAGCGGCTTCGAGAATTCGGCGAGGGTGAACCGTGATCTGCTCTGGCGCCGGTTCGGCCACATCATCACCAGGCACCTCGAGCACACCCCTGCGCCTCTTCGAACCAGTGTGATCCGGCAACTCGAGTCGGAGTTCCCTGAAGACTTCGCCCGCACGGCCGCAAGCCGCTTTCGCGCCAGCACTGATATCTCTGTCACGAACTCGCTCTACCACTACTACGCCCTCCTGACCGGCCAGGCTGTGACCCAAGAGTCGGCTCGCGTGCTCTACGTCGACACGACATCCAGAAGCGGGCTGGGTAAACTTCCCGGCCTACTCAAGAGACGCCAGTACGACTTCTTCTGTCTGAACGACGGCAGCTTCCCTGAGGTGCCGGCCGAGGAGCGCTCGGAGATCATGGGCGCTTTTCTCGAAATGTACTATCCGATCAGGGCTCCCTGGGAGACCCCAGCCTAGGCGACCGTCTTCTGCAAAGCGCCCAGTGCCGGCACCGTGAAGTCTTCAACTGCTTGAACGGCGAGGTCGGGAGCCGGCGCGATCCTAACGCCGGCCTCCTGAAGCCTCTTGGCCGTCTCATCGGCCGACACATAGTTCGTCGCCGCGTAGGAACCGATGGGCACCACCGTATGCAGCACGGTGTTCTCGTAGACATGCACGACGTTGAAGCCCTGCGCGCCGTCCCGGCCGCGGGTGCCGCCGACGGGCACATTCAAGTCTTGGGTGTAGCAGGTGGCGGAGGCGACAGAGACGGGTATGCCGGCGAAGGTCGCGGTGCTGGAGTAATGAAGGTGGCCGGCGATGATGGAGCGCACGTCGCTACCCTCGAGCACCTCGGCGAGGGCTGATTGGTTGCGAAGCTCTACGAGAACCGCCAGATCGAGCATGCTGGGGATCGGCGGGTGGTGCATGGCCAGGATGGTGCCGTGGGGGGCTGGGCTGGCAAGCTCCTCGGCGAGCCAGTCGAGCTGCTGAGGACTGACTTCGCCGTGGTGCATCCCGGGAACTGTGGAGTCCAGGGTGATGATGCGCAGGCCATTGACGTCATAGACCCGGTCGACGGGATTCATTGACGGCAGCTGGTTCAACAGGCTGGCGCGAAAGACGGCCCGGTTGTCGTGGTTGCCCATGACCCAGATCAGCTGGGCGCCGAGGCGCCCGGCCACGGGCTCCACCAGAGCGCGAAGCTTCTCGTAGGCCCGAGGATCGCCCTTGTCGGCGAGGTCGCCCGTGAAGATGATCGCCTCGGGTCGGGACTCAGACGCCTCGAGCTCTGCGAGCAATTGGGTCAGGTGGGCTTCGGCATCGACCGCGTCGTAGAGCAGCGCACCCTCACCCACGAAGTGTGTGTCACTCAAGTGAACAAGGAAGTGATTAGGCCGGGCGTGCTCGCTGGTCCTGACAGTCATGTCAATCGCCGATCTGCTGCTCACGCCGGGAGTCGGGTCAACTTCCGTCCCCGTTCGTTGGAGTAACTAAAGCACGACTGCCAGAGCAGGTGCCATCCGCCACGCACCTTTCTTGGGAAATTTACGGCGAGATGTCATGTGTTCATCAGGTGTTCGGCTCGGTGGTGCCAAGGCCGAGGATGTCCAGTAGCCAGGCGAACTCGTAGGACACCTCGTGCCAGCGCTCGTAACGGCCACTGACACCGCCGTGTCCGGCACTCATCTCCGTTTTGAGCAACACGGGCGCGCCGACTTCGCGGAGCCGCGCGGTCCATTTAGCGGGCTCGACATAGAGCACCCGTGTGTCGTTGAGACTGGTCACAGCAAGTATCGGTGGGTAGGCGGCATCCGCTCGCACGTTCTCGTAGGGCGAGTACGACTTCATGTAGGCGTAGACGTCTGCATTGTGCAGGGGGTCGCCCCACTCGTCCCATTCGATCACCGTCAGGGGTAGGTCGGGGTCGAGAATCGATGTCAGTGGGTCGACGAATGGCACCTGGGCAAGGATTCCAGCGAATCTGTCGGGGGCGAGGTTTGCCACGGCACCCATCAGCAGTCCGCCGGCGCTTCCACCCTCGGCCGCAAGGGTCGCGGGCGTCGCGAGCCCCTGATGAATGAGGTGGTCGGCTGCGGCGACGAAGTCACTGAAGGTGTTCTTCTTGGTCAGCATCTTCCCGTCGTCGTACCAGGACCGGCCCAGTTCGCCTCCGCCGCGGATATGCGCGATCGCGAAAGTCACGCCGCGCGAAAGAAGCGACAGCCGAGCGACCGAGAAGCCCGGATCGATGGATGCCTCGTAGGACCCATAGCCGTAGAGCACCGTCGGCCGCGGGCCTGTGGCCCCGAGATCCCGGCGGCGGACGAGGGAGATGGGAATCAGCGTTCCGTCGCTGGCCGGCGCCCACTCCCGGAACTGTTCGTAGTCGGCCGGGTCGTAGCCGCCTAGAACCGGTTGTTGCTTCAACAGGGTGAGCTCTCCCGTCTCGAGGCTGTAGTCATAGACACTGGAGGGCGAGACAAACGAGGTGTAGCCGATGCGCACGGTCGGCTGGTGCCACTCGGGATTTCCGCCGGTGCCGACCTGGAACAGCGGCTCGTCGAAGGAGAGCTCCTCAAGGGGGGCCCAGGGGAGCCCTCCGGCGTCGCCGGTCGCGCCGAGGCGGATGATGCCCACCCGGGTCAGCCCATCGCGGCGATATTCCACCGTGAGGTGAGTGGCGAATGCGTCGACGTCTTCGATCCGCACGTCCTCGCTGGCCGGGAGAAGCACCCGGTGCCGGCTGGCATCTGTCGGGTCGGCCGCAGACGCGTCGATCAGGGTGAAGTTCAACGCTCCGTCGTTGTGCAGGATCAGGAGGCGGTCTTCGCCCGAGATCACGGCGTGCTCCACGGCGTATTCAACGCCCTCGCGGCGCGGCCAAACGACGGTGAACTCGCCAGTGGGGTCGCTGGCATCCAGAAGATATGACTCGCTCGTGATCTTGGAGCCCAGGTCAATCTCGAGGTACTTCTCGCTGCGGGTCAGTCCGATCCCGATCCAGTACCGGTCGTCGGGCTCGTGGAAGACGGAGACGTCGTCGGATGCGGCCGTGCCGACCTCGTGCCGCCACATCGTGTCTGGGCGCCAGGAGTCGTCGACAGTCGGGTAGAACACGTAGCGCCCGCCCGGGGCGAAGGTGGCGCCGGGGAAGGTGTTCGGTACCTCGTCGGCAAGATCCAGCCCGGTCAGAAGGTCGCGAATGCGCAGTGTGTAGCGTTCATCGCCGACGGTGTCGACGCTGTAGGCCAATAGTTTGCCATCGGTGCTGACGTCGAAGCTGCCGAGGGAGTAGAAGTCGAAACCTTCCGCCTGGATGTTGTCATCGAGCAGTATGTGCTCGTCTGTCGGGATCGAGCCCGCTACGAGCACCGGGGGAGTCCAATCATCGGGGCCGGCCACTGGGCGCCGGCAGTGGATGCCGTACTCCAGGCCCTCAACGGTTCGGGAGTAGTACCACCACAGCCCGCTGCGGACAGGTACGGAAAGATCGGTCTCGAGGGTGCGCGACTTGATTTCATCGAAGATCGACTGTCGAAGGCCCGCAAGATGCGCGGTACTGGCCTCGGTAAAGGCGTTTTCGGCTTCGAGATAGGCGATGACGGCGGGGTCTTCCCTGTCACGAAACCACTCGAAATTGTCGAAGACCTCGTCGCCGTGGTGCACGCGCGACTGGGGCCGCTTCTCGGCGATGGGCGGGGTGCTGAGTTTCTCGGTCATGCGTGTCTCATTCGTTCGGTGTCACCAGGCGTCGGATGGCGGTCAGCGGGATGAGCCGCCAGGCTGGCCTGTTCCGGAATTAGTAGGCGACCTCACAGAGCGCTATGTCGAGTTCGACTCGACGTGTGTCAGGACGCCACGCCAACTCTATTCCGATCGATGAGTTCGAGTGCATCAGCCTCTGGATCGCTAGTTTTTTGCCAGCAATCATGACCCGAGACGATCGGTGGCGGAGGTCTGCGACGACCTCGTCAGGGCCGGACACTGCCTGCCCTGAGCGTCTCGAAACTCGCCCGTGCCATGGGCTCTGACTTCGAGGTCTCCCCGGCTGCACGCTCATCGACATCCCCAGCGGAAGCACCTGTTGCGCTCGCGGCCATGGGCTCGATCCTGACGGGACTCGTGGCCGACCTGAAGACTCAGGATCCGCGAGCGCGGCGGGACGACGAGGATTACGTGCACGCGCGCCACCGGTGACGCCGTGGCGGAACTCCAGCGGGGCATCCGAAACGACCTGCGCCGGCTCAAGAGTGCCGCGCGCCGTCTGTCCTACCCGGCAGAGGCAGCAAACGGCGTCGACCTGGTGGCCTTCGGCGCCGAGACAGCCGACTCCTACCCGGGGGGAACGAAAAGTGCTCACGCAGGCCCGCACGATAGAAAAGGAACTCTCGCGAACGATCCTGGCGAAATACCGCAGGTTCCGACGATCCCTCACCCGCGTCCGGGAGCGTCAGTGCATGTTCCAGTTCGGCACGATGTCATAGGAATCATCGACGAGTCCGCGCCGCAGGAACGTGATGGTGTCACGCAGCCGTTCGTGGGCGCTGCGCACGCTGCGCGGCGATGCTACCCAGTCGCGCTCCTTGCCGAGGTACTCGATGATGCGAGCCGGACTGCCCGCGTCCTTGAGCTCCTCAAGGAGGGCGACCGCGGGGTGTCTCCCCGTCGTGGGCCTGGTCACCTGCAGCAGTACCGTGGGAAGCCCAGGGGGAACGCCATTACTTCCAGCCGCTAGGGAGGGAGAGATCATCACGAGGCGAACGGGGGAGACGGAGGCCGGCCTGCCGGCCGGAAGGGCAGCAAATACCTCAAGGGCCGCGTCCGCTCCTGTTCCGTTGCCCAGAACGGCGATGCGTTCGATGGATGCGCCGATTGCGGACGAATAGCCACCGGCCCAGTCCAGGATCAGGTTGGAAGCGAGAGAAGCCCTAGGCCTGATCTCGAGAACGATTCCCGAGATGGCCGATGCCAGCCAGGAGGAGATCCATTCGCCGCTCTTTTTGCCACTCGCCGCATCGGGGAAGAACAGCACAAGCGGCAGATTCGTGCCCTCGCCGCCTCGGTAGGTACGCACGTGCAGACTGCCCGCAGCCAGGGCGACGGTCGAATCGGTGATCACAGTCCCGGGCGCACGACGACCCTTGAGCGTGGTCCCCTCGGGGTCGAGCTCACCGGCGGGTTCTGGCATGGCTGCATTCTTTCTCTGGGCCCCGAGCAACAAGAATACTGTGGACCGAGCCAGCCGCTAGTTCACCGAACGTGAAAGGCTCTTGACACGACCTCCGTGGCGCGTTACGTTCTTGGCCATGACTTTAATCCCCACGTACCACCTGACCGACGGAAACGACCTGCCCGCCCTCGGATTCGGCACCTATCCGATGAGGGGTGACGAATGCGAAACCGCCACCGCCACCGCCATAGAAGCAGGTTACCGGCTGCTGGACACAGCGGTGTACTACCGCAACGAGGACGCCGTGGGAAGAGCCGTCGCCGCCTCGGGGATTTCCCGCGAGGAATTCTTCCTCGCTACGAAGATTCCCGGCCCAGACCATGGCAAGGCCGCTGCCCTTGCCTCTATCGAGGGTTCCCTTGCCCGGTTGGGCACCGATTACATCGACCTGTATCTGATTCACTGGCCGAACCCGAGCGTGGGTCTCTACGTCGAGACCTTTGAGGCCATGATCTCCCTCCAGAACCAGGGCCGAGTCCGCTCCGTCGGAGTCTGTAACTTCACGATCGAGTTTCTCAAAAAGGTGAAGAATGAGACCGGCGTCTTTCCGGCCGTCAACCAGATTGAGCTGCACCCATTTTTTCCGCAGACCGAACTGCTGGAATTCCACGCAGCCAACGGCATCCGCACCGAGAGCTGGAGCCCTTTGGGCAAGGGCTCGGCTATGATGGGCGCCGAGGCTGTCACCGCCGCCGCATCAGCGCACGGTGTCACCCCCGCTCAGGCGATGCTTCGCTGGCATGTGCAGCTCGGCACGATCCCACTGCCCAAGTCTGCCGACCCTGTTCGCCAGCGCGAGAACCTCGACGTGTTCGGCTTCGAGTTGAGCGCTGCGGAGATGGCCGCGATCACAGGCCTCGGCAGAAAAGACGGGCGACTATTTGACGGCGACCCGACGACGCACGAGGAATAATAGCCAGCCCAGCGGTACATTGGAAGTCTGTGGGAAACAAGCTGCAGATAAGGCAAGGGAGCCCGCAAAAGTGACCATTCCCGAGTGTTCAAACGCTGCAACAAATCCGCCCAAGAAGGTGACGGCGCCAACGACGGCGGCCGAGAGGTTGGCGGCAGAGTTCACGGCAGAGTCCGCGCTGCGGCCGTCCACTGCTACCAACCTTCGGACGGAGACCGACTCGCTCGGCAGCGTAGACATTCCCGTTGAGGCTTATTGGGGTGTACACACCGCGCGAGCGCTGGAAAACTTTCCGATCAGCCGTCGCCCAATCTCGGTCTACCCCGACCTCATCGACGCCCTCGTGATCGTCAAGCAGGCCGCAGCTCGGGCCAACGTCGAAATCGGAGTCCTTGCGCCGGAGAAGGCAGCCTGGATCGAGGCCGCCTGCGAACTCATCCGCTCGGGCACCCATCATGACCAGTTCGTGGTGGGCGTCATCCAGGGCGGGGCAGGTACCTCCACCAACATGAACACCAACGAGGTGATCACGAACGTCGCCCTCGAGTTGGCGGGCTACGCCAAGGGTCGGTACGACGTGTTGCACCCCCTCGATGATGTGAACCGCAGCCAGAGCACGAACGACACCTACCCGACCTCGGTCAAGCTGGCGCTCTGCTTCTCGATCGAGCGGCTGCTCTTCGAGCACGCCCTCCTTCGGGACTCGTTCGCTGCCAAGGGGGTCGAGTTCACGGACGTCCTGAAGATCGGTCGTACGCAGATGCAAGACGCGGTGCCGATGACACTTGGCCAGGAGTTCCATGGTTTCGCAACCACCCTCACCGAGGACCTCGATCGTCTTCGCGAGACCATTCCGCTGCTCGGCGAGATCAACCTCGGGGCGACCGCGATCGGAACAGGCATCACGGCAGACCCGCGGTACGCGGCATCCGTCTGTACCCAGCTCAGCAGGCTGACCGGCTACAGCCACATCACCGCAGCCGACCTGATAGAGGCGACCAGCGACGTTGGCGTCTTCATGCAGCTGTCCGGGGTGCTGAAGCGGGCCGCAATCAAGCTATCCAAGATCTGCAATGACCTGCGCCTGCTCTCCAGCGGCCCCCAGGCCGGCCTCGGTGAGATCAACCTGCCTGCGCGTCAGGCAGGTTCGAGCATCATGCCAGGCAAGGTCAACCCGGTCATTCCCGAGGTCGTGAATCAGATCGCCTTCTCAGTTGCCGGTGCCGACCTTACGGTGACCATGGCGGCCGAGGGCGGCCAGCTGCAACTGAACGCCTTCGAACCGGTGATCGCGCACTCCCTACTACAGAGTCTCGCGTGGATGCGCCAGGGCTGTCGGACCCTTCGCATCAACTGCATCGATGGCATCACCGCGAACCACGATCACCTGCACGACATGGTGCAGAGCTCGATCGGTGTGGTGACGGCGCTGACTCCCTACATCGGCTACACCGCCTCGTCGTCACTCGCACACACGGCTCTGCTGACGAAGCGCAATATCGCCGACCTCGTGGTGGAGGCCGGCCTGATGCCGCGTGAGCGAGTGATGAAGCTGCTCTCTCCGGCCAGACTCTCAGGACTCGAGACACCCACCGCGGCAATCACGATCGTCGACCTGTCGGATGCGCCTGTCCGGGACGCGGAAAACCCCGGCTCCTAGAAACGGCCACGCCGCAATAGGGCGCTGTGGCCCGGAGCAGCTTGAATGGGCCATCGCTGCCCTCGGCGAACGGCGCCCATGGCCCTCTCCGAGCGAAATCATGAGTACCGGAAAACACTTCCCAGTCTGAGCTTGCCCCACGGCGAGTAAACTCGAGGGTCGCCTTCTAGGGAGTTTTGTCGTGGTTTCAGAAGCACCAATCTCATTACCCGAGCTTGAGAACGAGCGTGCGTATGTTGCGGTTCTCTATGCGCGACTGGATACCCTGCGACGCGAGGCTCGCGAAGCCCTTGTCAGGGTTCGTCGCGATGACGTGGGCGGCAATCACCAGAGTCGCTCGGAGCGGGATGCCTATGCTCGGCTCTACGAGGATCGGCTGGTGCAGCTCGACGAGGTGGATGAGCGACTCGCCTTCGGGCGGCTCGAACTCATGGATCGCACCGAGGCGGGCGTCGACACGGTCGAGAACGAAGACCTCGGCACGCCCTTCCGCTATATCGGCCGTATCGGCCTTCGCGACGAAGAGTTGCGGCCGATTCTCTTGGACTGGCGGGTGCCCCAGGCCGCCGCGTTCTATCAGGCCACCGCGGCGACACCCTTGGGCGCCCGGGCGCGTCGACACCTGATCAGCAGCGGCCGCACGGTCATCCGGGTCGAAGACGAGATATTCGATGCTGAACTGCTCGCGGCGGGAGCCGACAATCTGCAGGGCGAGGCCGCGCTGATGGCGTCACTCGCCACCCAGCGAACGGGGCGAATGCACGACATCGTCGCGACGATTCAGGCGGAGCAGGACCGCATCATCCGCTCGCCCCTCGGTGGAGTTCTCGTCGTTCAGGGCGGCCCGGGAACGGGAAAGACCGCGGTAGCGCTGCACCGCGCGGCCTACCTGCTCTACTCGCACCGCGACCGGCTGGCATCCTCCGGTGTGCTGGTCGTTGGGCCCTCACGAGCGTTTCTCCAGTACATTGAGGCGGTGCTGCCGAGTCTGGGCGAAACGGGCGTCGTCGTCGCCTCCGTGGGGCAGTTGTACCCCGGCGTAGAGGCCAGTGTCGATGATTCCCCCGAGGTCGCCGTGGTGAAGGGCTCGGCTGATATGGCCGGCCTCATCGCTCGGGCGGTGGCCTCCCGCCAGCGCGTGCCGGCGGCCGCCCGGGAACTGATGATCAACGGTGAGCGCCTGACGCTGGAGCCCAGCCTCATCGCCCAAGCAATGCATCGGGCGAGAGAGACCCGCAAGCCGCACAACGAGGCCCGCGTCGTTTTCGTCAAAAGCGCTCTCGGACAGCTCTCCCGGAAACTCGGCGATCAGCTGAAGGCTCATGGCTCGACCATCGACGAGAGCGACCTCGCGGTGCTGAAGGAGGACCTCCGCACCGCCGACGACGTCATCATTGCCCTGAACACAGCCTGGATGCCGCTGACGCCGCAGAAGCTGCTGCAGGACCTGTTCGCCCGGCCCCAGTGGCTCGTGTCGCTCACTCCTAACTGGTCACCGGAGCGCAGAGCGCTGCTGTGTCGGCCGCGCGACGCAGCCTTCACTATCTCGGATGTCCCGCTGCTTGACGAGGCGGCCGAGCTGCTGGGGGAGTACAGCGTGCAGAACGCGGCCCTCAAGCGCGAGGCCAAGCAGCAGCGCAAGCGCGATATCGAGAACGCCGAACACGCGATCGAGAACATGCAGGTCGAGGGGCTCGTTCACGCGGAAGACCTCGCCGCCGGCTTCGCAGAGTCGAGCGTGCGCGGAACCACGGCCGAGCAGGCGGCCGCGGATCGCAGCTGGACCTACGGCCACATCGTGGTCGACGAGGCTCAGGAGCTCTCACCCATGCAGTGGCGTGTGCTCGCCAGGCGTTGCCCCGTGCGCTCGTTCACGATCGTGGGCGATATGGCTCAGGCCAGCGCTGCGGCCAGCGCCGACAGCTGGCAGGATGCGGTCATCCCGCTCGTCGGCAACGCCCTGCCCGGCGACCGTTGGCGACTCGAGGAGCTCACGGTGAACTACCGAACTCCGTCTCAGATTTCAGAGGAGGCCGACCGGATGGCGATCGCGCACAACCTGCCGATCACCCTGTCTCGGGCCGTTCGCGACAGTGACTGGCCGGTCTTTCATGTGGCGCTCGATCTTTCGGTGCAGACCGGATCCCACGACCCTGACGCGCTTTTCGATGCCATCACCACCGTGTTGGAAGACGATCGGGACATCGACAGGCTCGGAACCGTGGTTGTCATTGCGCCGACGAAGAGCGTGCCTGGACTGTACGTCGCACTCGCCGAGAATTTCGGTGCCGATATCGGACTGGGCGCCCAAGGTCTCACGCGGGCGATCTCGGTGCTCACTCCGCACGACGCCAAGGGGCTCGAGTTCGACTCCGTGGTCGTCGTGGACCCGGCTGGAATACTCGCGGAGTCATCCCGTGGTGCGTCGGGGCTCTACGTCGCCATGACCCGGGCAACCCAGCGTCTGCATCTGATCGACGTCGCCCGCTAGGAGATCGGCGGTGTCTGGCCAGAGAGTAACGTTTTGACCGGCGGGCTCTGGCACGCTTGGATAGGACTATGACTGATCCCATCAATTCAAAGCCCGAGATCGACTTCCCCGAGGGCCCAGCGCCAGAGGTCCTCGTGATCGAGGACATCATTATCGGTGTGGGCCCGACGGCAACGCCCGGCGCCAAGGTCGAGGTGCACTACCTCGGCGTGGAATATGCGACGGGCGAGGAGTTCGACTCGTCTTGGAACCGTGGCGAGACCATCACGTTCCCGCTGAACGGTCTCATCGCAGGCTGGCAGGAGGGCATCCCAGGAATGCAGGCCGGCGGTCGCCGTAAGCTGACCATTCCACCGCACCTGGCCTATGGCCCCGCTGGTGGCCATTTCCTCGGCGGCAAGACCCTCGTCTTCGTCATCGACCTGATTTCGGTCCCGTAAATACTGAAGCCTCATTACCACAACGAAAAAATCACCCGCCAGATTCGTCTCGGCGGGTGATTTTTTCTTTGGACGGAAACTACTGCCTAGCGGAGTGCCTTGGACATCGGGCAGTCAAACGGGTCGCGCGCGGCAAGACCAACACGGTTCAGGTACTTGATGACGATGCCATAGCTTTCAGTGAGACGGGCTTCGGTGTAGAGCACGTTGTTCGTCGCGCAGTATTCCTTGACGATCTCTTGGGCACGACGAAGGCTCGGGCGAGCCATGTTCGGGAACAGGTGGTGCTCGACCTGGTAATTGAGCCCGCCCATGAAGACGTCCATAAAGAAGCCGCCCTTGATGTTGCGCGACGTGAGAACCTGGCGGCTCAGGAAATCGACCTTGCTATCGTGCGGCAGGATCGGCATTCCCTTGTGGTTCGGGGCGAACGAAGCCCCCATGTAGAGACCGAAGATCGCCAGCTGGACTCCGACGAAAGCGAAGGCCATGCCCAGCGGCAGGAAGTAGAAAACAACCGCCAGGTAGCCGAGGATGCGCACACTCAACAACGTGATCTCCAGCGAACGGGCGTCGACCTTCTCTTTGCCGAAGACGGTCTTGAAAGCATGAATGTGGAGGTTGATGCCCTCGAGGGTTAGCACGGGGAAGAAAAGGTAGCCCTGTCGACGTGTCAGCCACCCGGCCACACCCTTTGCCTCTGCTGCGTCCTTCTCTTGGAAGGAGATCCAGTCCTTCTCAATATCGGGGTCCAGGCCGACCTGATTGGGCTTGCCATGATGGCGGCTGTGCTTGCTCATCCACCACGAGTAGCTGATACCGACAATGCCGGAGGCAAGGATTCGCCCGGCCCGGTCGTTTGCTTTGCCACTGGTGAAAACCGCGCGATGCGAGGCCTCATGGGCGAGGAACGCAAACTGCGTCAGCAGGATGCCAAGAATCGCGGCAATGATCAACTGGTACCAGGAGTTGCCCAAGAGTGCGAAGCCTGTCCAAGTCGCACCCATCGCGATGACGAGCGCCGAGAACATAACCCAGTAGTAACCCGTTCTCCGGCGAAGCAGGCCCACGTTCTTGATGGTGTTCAGAAGTGACGAATAGCTCGACGTCGTGCTTCCGTTGCCCCCACCCGGACGCGTTTTGATGATTCGCACGGAAGGGCGCTGTGAAGAGGGTGCAGCTGCTGCGGGGCTGAGCGCCCCTGCTGGCTGCGCTGGGATTGCCGTCACTGAGAGGATTCCTCAAACTGGATTCGACTTCTCAGTCAGGTGATAGGCATACGCCCGGTACGTCAGATAGTGAACGTTACCGCGAAATGCTGGAATATCGTCGGCACTTTCAACGTTTGAGGGGGTGTTTCCCAGCGAACTACAACACACCGCCTACGCTACCGCCGCACCCGAGCCTGCTAGTCTTAGGAGGTTGCCGTCTAACGGCCGCGGATAAAGAGAGCCCACGCATTCTGTGTCGGGCGCCGCGCAACAAGAAGAAAGGGGATCTCCAACTATGGCACTTGAGTCAGAAGTCAAAAAGGCGATCATCGATGAATATGCAACCCACCCCGGTGACACCGGATCCCCTGAGGTCCAGGTTGCGATGCTTACGCGTCGCATCACTGACCTGACGGAGCATCTCAAAGAGCACAAGCATGACCACCACTCACGTCGTGGACTGCTTTTGCTCGTAGGCCAGCGTCGCCGCCTGCTGGGTTACCTGTCCGACATCGACGTCAGCCGCTACCGCGCGCTGATCGGTCGTCTCGGACTGCGTCGCTAGTCGAAGACGTCTTCAGACAATGACAGTGAGCCGCCGCCCTTCGGGGAGGCGGCTCATTCTCGTAGCCGGGCCGACGATGCGGTGTGGTTCGTTCAGTCCTCGGTATCGCTGGCAAGCAACTGCTCGAGCTCGGCTTCCGTCTCCGTGCGATGAAGATCTTCGGTGTCCAGGTCATCAGCCGTGACCTCAGGATCGTCGATTTCCAGCGTGTCGATGTGCTCGTCGGTGTCGAAGTCATTGTCTGCTCCGCTGAAAAGATCGCTGTCCAGACTCTCCTCATCATCAATATCGGGATCGCCTGGATGGGCGAACTCCGCTTGGCCGCGTCCGTCGTGCTCCGCCGAGGTCTCGACGTAGTCGTTTTCTTCTGGGGTACCTCTTCGCTCGTCCATGGCACGACTCTAGAACAATCGCCCGGATCTGGTCAGGGCAAATGGAGATGAATCGCAATGAATCACGCTCGCCTGAAGATGCCTCTGCTGAAGTGGCTGCCCTTTTTCGGCCTGATCGTGTTCGGGTTGTGCGGCTTGGCCTACGTGGCCTTGGCCCTTCGCATTCCGGTGCTGAGCCAGGCGGCAGGGGTCTGCTTCTTGGTAGCGGCAGCCTTCGTCGTCGCTGTCAAATTCAACCCCTTCACGAAGAGGGCCCGCCGCGGCGACAGCGAGGGCAGTCTCCAACTGACGGATGTCGTGGCCTTTGAAAAAATGGCAGGGCCGTTTAGGCGTATTGAGGTCGTTGAGACGGCGCGGCGGCAATTTGGCATTGATGCCGCCTGGGCGCTCAGCGGTGCTGCGTTGGAGGCTGCATTGACCCCGCGAGCGACACGAATGATGGGGCGTGAATACCGGGTGGCGGTCGATCTTATTGCCAACGATCGCGTGTATCGGGCCGGCTTCCTGCCCGCCGGGATCGGCGGAGAACTTGACGCATTCCTCGAACCTTTCGCGGCGAGCGGCCATTATTTCACGGTGCCGGTGAGGGTGCTTGGCACGGGGCGGCCCTACCTCGTTAACGTAGAACTGGGAGAAATTCCTGTAGACCTCCCGAATTCTCGCTGAACTGATAATCTTGACCCGTTGCTCTTACGTAACGGAAGTAATTAGTTCGATTCGATCAAAACGTCGCGGTGCGACGGGATCGAAGGTTCGGATCGCCGCCCAATACGGGGCGCTGCGAGACCTCCCGCTTGCATAGCGGGTTCCGCCCGCGTGGGCGGAAACAACACCTAAGGAGAAAACCCCCATATGGAGGGTCCAGAAATCAAATTCGCCGAAGCCGTTCTCGATAACGGCAAGTTCGGCACCCGCACGGTTCGCTTTGAGACCGGCCGCCTCGCGCAGCAGTCTCAGGGCGCCGTCGTCGCTTACCTCGACGAAGAGACCATGCTTCTCTCCGCCACCAGCATCGGAAAGCACCCGAAGGACAACTTCGATTTCTTCCCGCTGACCATCGACGTCGAAGAGCGCAGCTACGCCGCGGGCAAGATCCCCGGATCGTTCTTCCGTCGCGAGGGTCGTCCCTCCACCGAGGCCATCCTGGTCTGCCGCCTGATCGACCGCCCGCTGCGGCCGTCGTTCGTCAACGGACTTCGTAACGAGGTCCAGGTCGTCATCACGGTCCTCTCCATTGCTCCCGACGAGTTCTACGACACGCTGGCCATCAACGCTGCATCCGCATCAAGCCAGATCTCGGGCATCCCGTTCGACGGCCCCATCGCCGGCGTACGCCTCGCCCTCATCGGTGACCAGTGGGTCGCCTTCCCGAAGCACTCGCAGCTGGAAGACGCGGTCTTTGACCTCGTCGTCGCCGGTCGTCTTGTCGTTGACAAGAACGGTGTCGAGGACATCGCCATCATGATGGTCGAGGCCGAGGCCACCGAGAACAGCTGGAACCTGATCCAGGCCGGTGCCACGAAGCCCAACGAGGCTGTCGTCGCCCAGGGCCTCGAGGCTGCCAAGCCGTTCCTCAAGCAACTCGTCGCTGCCCAGGCCTCGATCGCCGCGCAGGCCGCCAAGCCGGTTCGCGACTACCCGATCTTCCTGCCTTATACGCAGGCGGGTTATGACGCCGTCGCCGAGCTCAGCTACGACGAGCTCGTCGGCATCTACCAGATCGCCGACAAGATCGAGCGCCAGGATGCCGACGACGCCCTGAAGGACCGCGTCAAGCTCGCCATCCAGGCCAAGGTCGACGCCGGCGAGCTCCCCGCTGACGTTCTCGGCATGGTTTCGGCTGCGTACAAGTCGGTCACCAAGGCTGTCGTTCGCACCCGCGTCCTGAAGGACGGCATCCGCATCGACGGTCGGGGACTTGCCGACATCCGTCCGTTGGACGCCGAGGTTCAGGTCATCCCGCGCGTGCACGGCTCCGCCATCTTCCAGCGCGGCGAGACCCAGATCCTGGGCGTCACCACGCTGAACATGCTCAAGATGGAGCAGCAGATCGACTCCCTGAGCCCGATCAAGAAGAAGCGCTACCTGCACCACTACAACTTCCCGCCCTACTCCACCGGTGAGACCGGTCGCGTCGGCAGCCCGAAGCGTCGCGAGATCGGTCACGGCTTCCTGGCCGAGCGCGCCCTCGTTCCCGTGCTGCCGAGTCGCGAGGAGTTCCCCTACGCGATCCGCCAGGTGTCTGAAGCTCTCGGCTCAAACGGTTCGACGTCGATGGGTTCCGTCTGCGCCTCGACCCTGAGCCTGCTGAACGCGGGAGTGCCGCTGCGCGCACCCGTCGCCGGCATCGCCATGGGCCTCGTCTCCGACACCGTTGACGGCGAGACCCGCTACGCGGCCCTCACCGACATCCTCGGTGCCGAAGACGCCCTCGGCGACATGGACTTTAAAGTTGCCGGTACGAGTGAGTTCATCACCGCAATCCAGCTCGACACGAAGCTCTCGGGCCTGCCGTCGAGTGTGCTGGACGGCGCGCTGAAGCAGGCCAAGGCCGCCCGCGACGCGATCCTGAACGTCATCAACTCGGCGATCGACGCGCCCGACGAGATGGCCCCGACCGCGCCCCGCGTGATCAGCGTCCAGATTCCCGTCGACAAGATCGGCGAGCTGATCGGCCCGAAGGGCAAGACGATCAACGCCATCCAGGACGAGACCGGCGCAGATATCTCGATCGAGGAAGACGGCACCGTGTACATCGGCGCCGTCGACGGTCCGAGCGCCGAGGCCGCGCGTGCGCAGGTCAACGCGATCGCTAACCCGACCAACCCCGAGGTCGGCGAACAGTTCCTCGGAACCGTCGTCAAGATCGCCACGTTCGGCGCTTTCGTCTCCCTGCTCCCGGGCAAGGACGGACTGCTGCATATCTCGGAGGTCCGCAAGATCGCCGGTGGCAAGCGCGTCGAGAACGTCGAAGACGTGCTCGGAGTCGGCCAGAAGATTCTCGTGGAGATCACCAAGATCGATGACCGCGGAAAGCTGTCGCTCGCCCCGGTCCTCGCCGAGGGTGCCGATGAGGCAGCCGCTGACGAGACCGACGAGGTCTAGCCCACCCACGCATACTGATCAGGCGGGTCCGCTCTTAGGAGGGGACCCGCCTTTTCTGTGCGAATTCCGCAGCGCTCAGCCGACGTTGTGAATTGCCCACTCGGGCTGCCGGAACCCCAGGATGACCTCCGTCATTTTCATTGCCGCCACGGCAGAGGGCACGTCATGCATTCGCACAATTCGCGCCCCGAGCATCGCGCACACGGTGGCGGCGACGATTGTTCCATCCTGTCGTTCGTGCTTCGGCCGGCCAAGGGACTCACCGATGAAGTCCTTGTTGGAGACGGCTGCGAGCAGCGGTAGGCCCAGGGAGGCGATCTCGTGCATCCGACGGGTTATCTCGAGGGTGTGCTGGGTGTTCTTGTTGAGGTCGTGGCCCGGGTCGATCACGAGCCTGTCCTCGGGGATCCCGAGACTGATGGCGAGCTCAACCCGGTTGGCCAGAAACGCTTTAACCTCGCTCACGACGTCCTCATAGTGCGGGGGAGACGTGAGCCTCGTGCGCGGAACTGCGAGACTGTGGGTGATCACGAGGGTTGCGTCACTGTCGGCCACGACCTCGGCTATTGCATGATCATAAATTCCTGTGGTGTCGTTGATGACCGAGGCACCCGCGGCTATCGCCGCTGCAGCGACCTCGGGCCGGAACGTGTCGACAGAAATAACCGCGTCGCATCCTGCGGCCACCGCGGTGACGACGGGAATGACACGATCAAGCTCTTCCGCAAGGGGGACCTCGGGCCCCGGGGCGAACTTGACGCCGCCGATGTCGACCCAATCTGCTCCGTCTCGAGCCGCCGTCAGTGCCGCTGCAACGGCAGCATCCAACCCAAATGTTCGCCCGGAGTCAAAAAAGGAGTCGGGGGTACGGTTGATGATCGCCATGACCGCTATCTGTCTGGAAAAGTCGAACTCGCGAGCGCCGATCCTGCGCAGGGGGAACCGCAGCGGTGGAAGGTTTGAGGCGGCCCTGGGATCCCGTGAATCTGTCATTCGCCCATCTTTGCCTAACCGGCTGGGTGCAGCTGCCAAAGACAATCGATGAGGAGAGGGCTGATTCGGTTCTGCAGGCTGGCGTAGGGTTGACTTCGATGAACGGTGCAGTCCCTCTTCCCCTTGACCTTCCAGAACTCTCGATTACGGCGTCGGGGGGAAGCCTCGTCAGGCGTACCGTCCTGCCCTGTGGAGTGCGCATCCTGAGTGAGAACATGCCCGGATCGCAGAGTGCGACCGTCGGCTTCTGGGTTGCCGCCGGTTCCCGGGACGAACAGGCCGGTCATCCGATCAGCCGTCGAAATCCCCTCGCGGTTCCGGCTACGTTCGGCTCGACGCATTTTCTGGAACACCTGCTCTTCAAAGGAACACGAGACCGGAGTGCGCTAGACATCGCGGTCGCCTTCGATTCTGTCGGAGGAGAGCACAATGCGATGACGGGCAAGGAACACACCTGTTACTACGCCAAGGTCCGAGATAGGGATCTTCCGATGGCGGTCGACGTGATTGCCGACATGCTGACATCGTCGCTGATCGACCTCGATGAGTTCGAGACCGAGCGTGGGGTCATCCTCGAAGAGCTCGCGATGGCAGACGACGATCCGGCCGATGTGACGAACGAGCGGTTCTTCGAGGCCGTACTGGGGGATCATCCGCTCGGGCGTCCCGTGGGCGGAATTCCACAGGCTATTCGCGAGGTGTCCCGAGACTCGGTCTGGGAGCACTACCGGCAGAACTACCGGCCCAACGATGTGGTCATCACAGTCGCCGGAGCGGTCGCTCACGACGGGTTCGTCGCGGGCGTCAGCCGGGCACTGGCGCGGGCTGGCTGGGACCTCGGCGCCGAAGCCGTGCCCGTGCCGCGTCGGCTGGCGAACGAGGCGGCAATCCGTCAGGGAGCCCCGGTTTCGATCGTTGAGCGTGCCAACGAGCAGGCGACATTCGCGATCGGAACGACAGGCTTCACCGCTACCGACGAGCGCCGCAGCGCCCTCGCCGTGCACGGCTCGGTCTTCGGCGGTGGCATGAGTTCGCGACTCTTTCAGGAGATTCGCGAAAAGCGTGGGCTCGCCTACTCGGTGTACTCGTTTTCCCCCAGCTACTCGGATGCGGGCCTGTTCGGAATGTACGCGGGCTGCAGCCCGGCACGCGTGGGCCAGGTCGCCGAGCTTATGCTCGGCGGACTCAGACACCTCGCCGCCGAGGGCATCACGTCCGAAGAGTTAACCCGGGCAAACGGCCAGCTGGCCGGATCCGCGGTCCTCGCAATGGAGAACTCCGATACCCGGATGATGAGACTCGGAAACTCCGAGATCACCCAGGGCGAGTTCGTTGACCTCGATGAAGCGCTGCGCCGCTTGCGCAGGGTGACGCAGGCGGATGTCCGCGACCTTGCCCAGATTCTTGCCTCTCGTCCGCTGTCCGTTTCCGCAGTAGGGGCCATTGACCCCGATGTCTTCAGTCAGATTGAACTCTCATGAGTCACACCCTTTTTCTCGTTCGTCACGGCGAACAGCAGGACGCCGAATACGGCGTCGATGACGGCCCGCTGTCTCCCCGCGGCCAGCGCCAGGCCCGGCTCCTGGCTGAACGCCTTGGCGGAGTTCCGTTCGACAATGTCTGGCACTCGCCCCTTCAGCGTGCTGTTGAGACGGCAGGAATCATGGCTGAGCACCTTCCGGCGCTGGATCCCCAGCCCACTCCGCTGCTTTTCGACTGCATTCCAACCGGCTACTCGCCAGAAATGCCGTCGACGTTCAAGGCGTTCTTCAACTCGGTTACCGAGGACCAGGTCGATGCCGGTGAAGCGCAGATGGTCGACGCTGTGTCAGAGTTTCTCAGCCCGACCCGTGAGGTGACGCACGATCTGCTCATTACACACAATTTTGTTATCGGCTGGCTTGTGCGCGAGGCCTTGAATGCGCCTGACTGGCGCTGGGTCGGGATAAATCAGGCGCACTGCGGGCTGACCATCATCAGCATGAAGACCGGCCGCCCGGCTGAACTTGTCACCCACAACGACCTGGGTCATCTGCCCGTTGAACTGCGCACCGGCCTGCACGAACCCCAGCCATTCTGATTGCTAGATTGAATACATGAGTACAAAGGTAGCCGTCGTCGGCGCAACCGGCAGGATGGGCCAACTCGTCGTAAAAATCGTTCGAGAAACCGAGGGATTCGAGCTTTTCGCGGAGATCGGCTCCACGGGCCTGCTGACGGAGATGCTCGGGGCTGACATCGTGGTCGATGTGACGACGCCCGGTGTCAGCCAGAGTGTGGTCGACTTCGCCGTGGCCAACGGGATCGGCGTTCTCGTCGGAACCTCCGGCTGGTCGAGCGACCGGATCGCCAGGCTTGAGCGCGCGTTGGTCGGCAATACCGTGTCCGGCGTCGTGATCATCCCGAATTTCTCGGTCGGTTCAGTGCTGGCGACCTCGTTCGCTGCCATGGCGGCGCGATTCTTTGATTCGATCGAGATCGTCGAGGCGCATCACTCCACCAAGATTGATTCACCCTCCGGCACTGCCGTTCGCACTGCTGAGCTCATCTCGATCTCCCGGGCGGCACTGGGGCCTGTTGCGGCCCCGCACACCGACCAGCGAGCCCGTGGCCAGCAGGTGGCCAGCATTCCCATTCACAGTCTCCGGCTCCGCGGAATCCTCGCCAAGCAAGACGTCCACTTCGGTGGCACGGGGGAGACTCTCACCATCGGCCACGAGACCATCTCTGCCAGCTCATACGAGGCCGGTATCCTGATTGCCATACGCATCGTCAGGGTGACGCGGGGCGTGACGGTGGGACTGGACCAGCTCATCGATCTCGGCACCGGTCCTCTCGCCAAGCCGTTCGCGGAGGCCACGCCCTCTGCCTCTCGGATATCGGACGAACCTTCGGGCCAAGCCGCCGCAGCAACGAGCTCACTATGAGGGCGACGCTGTGAAGGGCCGCATCGGAGCCCTCCTGATGGCCCTTTTGATGGTGCTCTATCTCGTTCTCGTCGGTCAGCTTGCCGTACGGCTGATCGGAACGGCGATACCTATTGCAGTCGCTCTGGGCGCGGCCCTGCTGGTCTTCCCTCTGATCGGCGCCTGGGCCCTGGTGCGTGAACTTCTCTTTGGGGTGCGCACGGAGAGACTGGTCAAAATCCTTGATTCAGAACATGCCTTACCGGAAGACTTGTTGCCGCACCGCCCCAGTGGTCGCCCGATTCGGGCGGCCGCCGATGAGGAGTTTCTCCAGTTTCGCGACGAGGTTGAATCGCAGCCCGAGAGCTGGCGCGCCTGGTTCAGGCTTGGCCTGGCCTATGACGCCAGCGGTGATCGCCGCCGTGCCCGTGCCGCCCTTCGGAGAGCCATCGCCCTTTCTCGCACGACGGCCTGAAAATCCCAGATCAGCAGCGGCGTCAAGCCACCTGTTCTCAGCGGCCCGTCAGGGCGGCGTTCAGGGCGCTCTGAACGTCGGTATGGGTGAACCGGAAGCCGTCTTCGACGAGCCGACCTGCTGAGACATCCTGATCAGCAAGCAGCAGTTCGCGGCCGGCATCGCCCAGGGCAGCGACAATGGCCCAACCCGGAGCAGGTAGCCAGAACGGACGATGCAGCATCCCGGCGAGGGCGCGGTTCAGCTCCGTCGCCGTAACCGGCCGGGGACCGACCAGATTCACCGCGCCGGCGAGCGTGGAGACGCTGATCAGATGCACGATGGCTGCGGCCTCGTCGTGCAGGGAAATCCAGGGCCATACTTGGCGGCCGGAGCCGAGGGGCCCCGCGGCGAAAAGCTTGGCGATGATCTTGAGCGGGGTCAACGCGCCGCCGCTGCCGAGCACGAGGCCTGTTCGGGCCAGGACGACCCGGGTCGAATTTGATGCCGCACTCTGGGCTGCGCCCTCCCACGCCCGAACGACCATAGAAAGAAACGCGGTGCCAGGCGCGGAAGCCTCGTCGAGCCGCTCATTGGGGCGGTCGCCGTAGAAACCCACAGCGGATCCGCTGATGAATACGGAGGGTGGCTTCGGTGCGCGGCTGATTGCTGTCGCCAGGGTCGACGTGGCCTGAATTCTCGAGGAGAGAATCTGCTTCTTGTAGGACGCGGTCCAGGGCAGGCGAGAGATGGAGGCGCCGGAGAGATTCACCACAGCATCAACGTCGTTGAGGGCGTCGGCACTCAGAAGCCCGGCTGCGGGATCCCACTGGCGTTCGTTCGGTCCAATGGCTGGCCGGCGCACCAGTCGCACGACTCGGTGTCCCGCAGCAGTGAGCTGGGTTGACAGCTCAGAGCCGATCATGCCGGATGCGCCGGCGATTACGACGGTCAAGGGTTCAGTCACGGTTCCGACCTCCAGTTTGCTCAAGCCTACGGCCGGGCAGAAGCACGGTGGTGATTCCGGCGCTGAATCGCAGCCCATTCTCATGGCCACGGGCCGTCGCATTCGGCAAGCCGATGCTGTAGGCCGTGACAAGGTTCAACGCTCGGGCACCGATATCCTAGTGTCGTGCCAGAAATTGAGTTTCGAACCGATGTGACCGTGGAACTTGTGCGCTCGAGCGCCAGTGATTCCGATGTTCTCTTCGCCGCCCGCGTCTCTACGCTCGGTGAACAGACCCTCAGCGATGCCGAAGCGGCCACGGAGGCCGACCCGAAGCGGGATAAAGGACTGATCAACTACCTTATGCGTGACCGTCACGGCTCGCCGTTCGAGCACAATTCGATGACGTTCTACGTGCAGGCACCGATCTTCGTCTTTCGTGAGTTCATGCGGCATCGCATCGCCTCGTACAACGAGGAATCAGGGCGCTACCGCCAGTTGAATCCGGTTTTCTACGTTCCAGGTGCCGATCGCAACCTCGTTCAGGTCGGCAAGCCCGGCGCCTATGATTTTTTGCCCGGTACCCCCGAGCAGATGAGCCTCGTCGAGAACGAGGTCGTCACGCAGGCCACCGCGGCATTTGCCTCCTACGAGCGGATGCTTGAAGCCGGCGTAGCCCGCGAGGTCGCCCGCATCGTTCTGCCCTTGAATATCTACTCGTCGATGTACGTGACGATGAACGCTCGCTCGCTGATGAACTTCCTGTCGCTGCGCACCAAGCGCGAGGGCACGCAGTTCCCGAGCTACCCCCAGCGTGAGATCGAGATGTGCGCCGAGAAGATGGAAGACAGGTGGGCAGAGTTGATGCCGCTGACCTATGCCGCATTCAACGCGAGTGGTCGCGTCGCTCCGTAAAAAACGCACTCTTGGTCGACGGTGCTAGCCTGAAGGTGTGTTTTTCGGTCTGCTCCTCCTTAGCTGCCGCGACGAGTCCTAGTTTCAGGCCTTACTCGTCGCGGAGTTTGTCGTTGGCTCACAGCAAACCATGACAGCAGAGGAAGCTAAGACCATGAAGAACAATCAGGTTGCATCGGCCATGCCGACCCACAAGTATCGCCCGTTCCACGAGCAGATCGCGATCGAGCTCGCTGATCGCACCTGGCCGGCCAAGCGCATCGAGAAGGCACCGCGTTGGTGTGCCGTCGACCTTCGCGACGGCAACCAGTCGTTGATTGATCCGATGAGCCCCGAGCGCAAGCGAACGATGTTCGACATGCTCGTCAAGATGGGCTACAAGGAGATCGAGGTCGGCTTTCCGAGTGCCAGCCAGACCGACTTCGACTTCGTGCGCAGCCTGATAGACGAGGGTGCGATTCCCGACGACGTCACCATTCAGGTTCTGACTCAGGCGCGTGAACAACTGATAGCCCGCACCTATGAGTCGATCCGGGGCGCCAAACAGGCGATCGTGCACCTCTACAACTCCACGAGCATTCTGCAGCGCGACGTGGTCTTTCGAACCGACAGGCAGGGCATAATCGACATCGCACTCGAGGGTGCGCGTCTCTGCAAGGCCTACGAGGAAACTATTCCCGAGACGACCGTCTACTACGAGTACTCGCCGGAGAGCTTCACCGGCACCGAGCTGGAGTTCGCGCTCGACGTCTGTAACCAAGTGATCGAGGTTTTCGCACCGACTCCAGAGCGCAAGGTAATCATCAACCTGCCCGCCACGGTCGAGATGGCAACGCCGAACGTCTACGCGGATTCGATCGAATGGATGTCCCGTCGCCTGGCGCACCGCGAGAACATCCTGATCTCCCTGCACCCGCACAACGACCGCGGCACCGCGGTCGCGGCCGCCGAGCTCGGCTATCTGGCGGGCGCCGACCGCATCGAGGGCTGCCTGTTCGGAAACGGTGAGCGCACCGGCAATGTCGACCTCGTCGCTCTCGGCATCAACCTGTTCACGCAGGGTATCGACCCGCAGATCGACTTCTCCGACCTTGACGAGATTCGCCGCACGGCCGAGTACTGCAACCAGCTGAAGGTGCACGAGCGCAGCCCGTGGGCCGGAGACCTCGTCTACACGGCCTTCAGCGGCTCGCACCAAGACGCCATCAAGAAGGGCTTCGAGGCCATGGCCGCCGAGGCATCGGAGAAGGGCGTCACGGTCGACGACCTCGTCTGGGCGATTCCCTACCTGCCGATCGACCCGAAGGACCTGGGCCGCAGCTACGAGGCGGTCATCCGGGTTAACTCCCAGTCGGGCAAGGGCGGCGTCGCCTACCTCCTGAAGACCGACCATGCGCTCGACCTGCCGCGCAAGCTTCAGATCGAGTTCTCCGGCGTCGTGCAGGCGAAGACCGATGCCGAGGGCGGCGAGGTCACGAGCGATGAGATCTGGCACATCTTCAACGACGAGTACCTTCCGGCCGCCGCCGAGAAGAGCGATGCGAAGTGGGGCCGCTTCGAGCTGACCCGCACCCGTACCGCGAGTGATCTGGGCGGCACCGTGTCGCTGCAGGTCGAGATGCGCGTCGGTGATTCTGCCATTGAGGCCGAGGCAATCGGCAACGGCCCCATCGCTGCCTTCCTCAACGTACTCAAGGAGCAGGGCCACGAGGTCAAGCTCTACGACTACGTCGAGCACGCTCTCAGCGCCTCGGGCGATGCTTTGGCCGCAGCCTACGTCGAGCTCCAGGTCAACGGCATCCGTCTCTGGGGAGTCGGAATTGACGCCGACATCTCGACGGCATCCCTGAAGGCCATCGTCAGCGCCGTCAACCGTGCCATCCGAGTGACCGATGCCACTCTGGCCACAATCACCGCCTAGTATTTGCTTCCGTTTTCAGGCCATAGCCGCCGCCAACCGCCCCAGGCGGTTGCGCGCGGCTATGGCCTGAATACGGCCGGCGTTAGACGCCCTGCGGTCCGCTGGAGGGGCGGATGCGGGGGACTCGGCGCGGCCAGGCGGTGCGCGGGATCCGCGGCATCCTGCTGATGGCTCGTTGCTCGGGCAGGCTCCAGCCATAGCGAACGGCGAGAAGTCGAACGACGGTGGTTACCGCAACGCAGATGCCGGCCGCTATTGCGATGTCGACACCGCCGGCCCAGCACAGCACGAGAACCGCCGAACCGGCTCCGGCCGCGACAGCGTAGAGCGAGCCGACGTGCATCAGGGCAATGGGCATGGCCAGCAGCACATCGCGCACGACGGAGCCGCCGACGGCGGAGACCACGCCGACGAAAATCGACGGGATCACCGGGATTCCGAGCGAGAGCGCCTTCGTGGTGCCGATTGCGCCGAAGAGGCCGATCGTGAGCGCGTCGAGAATCGTGATCACCATGTCGAGGCGCTCGAAGAGCTTCACGAGCAGCATTCCGAGCAGGGCGGCAAGGATAGCGACGCTCAGGTACCAGTTCGTGCTGAGAGCTACGAGGGGCACGACGAGGAGGATGTCGCGAAGCACGCCGCCGCCGAGACCCGAGGCGAAGCCGATAATGGCGACGCCCAGCAGATCGAGCCTGCGGTCCCGGAAGCCGGAGGCGAACATGGCGCCCTGAAGGCTGCCGACGCCGACGGCGAGAAGATCGGCCCAGAGCGGGATGACGAAAGGCACGGCGGTGGTCACGTCTTATTCTCGCCCCTTGGGGACGCTGCGAAATACGGATGCGAAACAGAGATCCTGAACACGGATGCCGCGTGCAGGCTGTTGGCCGCCCAAGGGCCGATAATTGTCAAATGCCCACCTACCGCGACGACTGTGTGGTCCTGCGCACCCATAAGCTGGGCGAGGCGGACCGGATCGTCACGATGCTGACCCGTCGGCACGGCAAAGTGCGTGCCGTCGCGCGAGGTGTGCGCCGCACGGCGTCGAAATTCGGTGCCCGGCTCGAGCCATTCATGGTCGCCGACGTTCAGTTCTACGAGGGGCGCACCCTCGACACGGTCACCCAGGCCGAGACCATCAGCTCCTACGGGGCCCTCATAACGGCGGATTACGCGAGCTACACCGCCGCGAGCGCGATGGTCGAGACGGCGGACAAGCTGAGCGAGGCCGAGGCCGGGCTGCCACAGTACCTTCTGCTCGTCGGGGCATTGCGCGCCCTGAGCCGCCGGGAACACGGCTCCAGCCTGATCCTCGACTCCTACCTCCTGCGGGCACTCTCGATGGCAGGCTGGGCGCCCAGCTTCCAGGACTGCGCCGTCACGGGTTCCCCCGGGCCGCACTCCGCCTTCGTCGTGCAGCTCGGCGGCGTTGTGGCCGACGACGTAGCCCCACCCGGTTCCCCCCGGCTCGACGCTGAGACCATTGCGTTGCTCGGGGCGTTACTCGCGGGAGACTGGAACTACGCCGATAACGCAGGGGAGGTCGCTCGGGCCCGCGCCAGCGGCGTTGTTTCTGCCTATACCCAGTGGCATATGGAGCGTGGACTGCGCTCACTCGAGCACGTTGACCGCACCATCGAATACACCAAGACCCGCACGCTTGCCCAACAGGAGCGCACAAATGGCCCGGGCTATGCCAACGGGGCTGTGGCATGAGCCGCCGTGGCCGGGCGGAGAAGACGGCTCCGGTTGAGTTCCTGCCGCTTGCCTATACCGGGCGGCTTGCTCCCGCTGTGCCGCTCAACGCCGTTCCTGAGCACGTGGCGATCGTCATGGACGGCAACGGACGCTGGGCGAATCTGCAGGGGCTGACCCGCATCGAGGGCCACCGCGCGGGCGAGGCTGCGCTGCTTGACGTCGTTGCCGGCGCGATTCAGATCGGAGTGAAGCACCTTAGCGTCTATGCGTTCTCGACCGAGAACTGGAAGCGCAGCCCCGACGAGGTGCGCTTTTTGATGGGATTCAACCGCGAGGTGCTGCGCCGCCGCCGCGACCAGCTGAATGAGTGGGGCGTGCGAATCCGATGGGCCGGTCGACGGCCGCGCCTCTGGGCCAGTGTTATCAACGAGCTTCAGGACGCCGAGCGCCTGACCGCGGGCAATAGCACGATGACCCTCACCATGTGCGTGAACTACGGCGGCCGCACCGAGATAACGGATGCCGTTCGGCTCATCGCCGCCGAAGTCGCAACCGGCCGACTCGCTCCCAAGGGGATCACGGAGAAGACGATTCAGCGGCACCTCTATACCGCTGATCTTCCTGACGTAGACCTGTTCGTTCGGAGTTCGGGTGAGCAGCGCACCAGCAACTTCCTGCTCTGGCAGTCGGCGTACGCCGAGATGGTCTTCCTCGATACCCTCTGGCCCGACTTCACCCGGGTGCAGCTGTGGGAGGCCATCGAGCGCTATGCAGGTCGATCGCGTCGTTTCGGCGGTGCGGTCGATGCGCCTGGCGCCAGCTGACCCGGAAGTACCGGGCGTGGCTTCAGCAGTTCAGCTTCGAGGGGTTTCCGCGCGCTCGTCGGCGGGTACGACGCTGGCCGCCGTCACCCTCGAGGTAGCGGCAGGCTCGATTCACGCCCTGCTGGGGGAGAATGGCGCCGGCTGCTCGGAGGTGCTGGCCGTGCTTGGCGGCTACCTCCCGATCGAGGCCGGAGAATTGCTGATCGGCGGCGAGGCGGTTCAGTTTTGGACGCCTAAGGATGCGGCACGTCTCGGAATCGCCGTCATCCGAGGCGAGCCGGCCACGGTGCCTCAGATGTCGGTAGCCGACAACGTTTTTCTCGGCATCGAGCGCGCCCGCGGCTGGCTGGTGCGTCGCGATCGCGTACTTCTCGATGCCAGAGCCCTGCTTTCTCGATTGGGACTCGAGATGAACCCCACTCGGGAGTTGCGCGAACTGTCCACGGGTGAGAGGCGCGTGGTGCAACTTGCGCGCGAGCTCGCCCGGGGCAGCAAAATCCTTCTGCTCGATGATATCTTCGCGGGGCTCTCGGAGGCCGACCTGAAGACACTCGAGAAGGCTCTGAAGCGGATGGCGAGTGAGGGCGTCACCGTCATCATCGCGACGCATCGGGTGGTCGAGATCAGGCGCCTGGCCTCCATCGTCTCGACGTTTTCCCGGGGACATTGCGTAGCGAGCCGGCTGGTTGACGCAGCTCTGGACAGCGGACAGCTGGTCGGCGACCTCGTCTCGGAGATCGCGTCAGTGGCGCGTTCGGGCCGCGAAGCGCTCTCGCTTTCGGGCGAGGCTCTCCGCGTCATCGACTGGTCGGTATGGCACCCAGTCGACCCCAATCGGCTCGTCGTCGACTCGGCCTCGTTCGTGGTGCACCGGGGCGAGATCGTTGCCTTGGCGGGCCTCTCGGGATCGCTGCGCAGTGAGCTTGCGCTGAGCCTGTTCGGCCGGTCCTACGGCTCGAGAACCGCTGGCGAGTTGTTGCTCGCCGGCAATCCAGTCACAGCCCAGAACCCACAGGAGGCGATCGCAGCCGGCCTCGGCCTGGCTACTGACACGTCGGTGCGCTACGACCTGAACCTGCTCGGCGGCATCCCCACACGTGTTTCGCCGGCAGCCCTCGCGAGGCTCGCCCGGCTGGGAGTGATCGACCCCGACCGCGACTACCGCACGGCTGCCGCGCTTCCGGGAATTGCCGCTCTTGCCAAGACCGACAAAACCTCGCCGAGCGCCCTGGCAATCGAAACGCTGACCCTGTGGCTCGAGATCAGGCCGACGGCCGTCATCCTCGACCTGCCCACCGAAGGCGCGACGGCTACCGACACCGCCCGGCTCAAGGAACTCATCGTGAGGCTGGCCGCCGGGGGCACCGGAGTGCTGCTGGTCTCGAACGATATTGACGAGATCCTCGCACTGAGCGATCGGGTCTACCCGGTCGTGGAGGGCACGATCTGTCCGGCAATGCCGAGCCCCGCGGCGAGCCCGGCGGAGCTCCTTCGCCGGATGCTCGGCCTGTCACCCCCCTGACCCCCAAATGGGTACCTCTGACCCCTTAAATGGGGTAGCGTGACTGGTCATACGTTGTTATGAACAACAAACACACGCACGCACGTGCACCGTCCGACGTTGGCCGGTGCGCATTACAAAGGGGTAATCGCATGAGCAGCACTCGCACAGCAATCAAGCGCGGCATCAGGATGCTTGCGCTGACCGCGGCGGGTGGGCTCGCCCTGAGCCTTGTCGCGTGCGCGCCGAGTTCTGGGACGGACGGGGCACCCGGCGACTGCAGCGTCGGAATCTCAATGCCGACCCGAAGCCTCGAACGTTGGATCAATGACGGTGAGGGCCTGAAGACCAAGCTCGAGGCGGTCGGCTGCACCGCCGACCTGCAGTACGCCGCAGACCGCACCGACCAGCAGATCTCGCAGATCCAGAACCAGATCGCCGGAGGCGCCAGCATTCTCGTCGTCGCGGCGATCGATGGACTGACCCTCGGACCGGTGCTGGCCGAGGCGAAGGCCGCCGGGGCAACGATCATCGCTTACGATCGCCTGATCAACGAGACCGAGAACGTCGACTACTACGCAACGTTCGACAACGAGCAGGTGGGTACGCTGCAGGGCAACTACATCGTCGACACGCTGGGTCTGGCCAACGGCGCAGGCCCGTTCAACCTCGAGCCATTCGCGGGCAGCCCCGACGACAACAACGCCCGGTTCTTCTTCTCCGGAGCTTGGGATGTTCTGCTGCCGTATGTGACCAACGGCCAGCTCGTGGTTCCGTCGGGCAAGTCACCGGCGAACAACGACGACTGGGCCTCCATCGGAATCCTCGGCTGGACCAGCGCCGCGGCGCAGGCTGAGATGGACAACCGTCTCTCCTCCTTCTACGCCGGTTCGTCCCGCGTGAACGTGGTGTTGTCGCCGAACGACAGCCTTGCCCTCGGTATCGAGGCTTCCCTCAGCGCGGCCGGCTACACGGATGGCGCCAACTGGCCGCTCGTTACCGGCCAGGACGCCGACCGAGCCAACGTCGAGGCCATCCTCGCGGGCAAGCAGTCGATGACCGTCTGGAAGGACACCCGCGCCCTGGGCGACCGCGTCATCGAGATGGTTGTATCCATCAAGGACGGCACCACCGTCGAGGTCAATGACAGCACGACCTACAACAACGGCGTCAAGGACGTGCCGTCCTATCTGCTGACCCCTGAGGTCGTCGTACAGGCCGATGTGCAGACCAAGCTGATCGACTCGGGCTTCCTGACCGCCGCCGACATCGGACTCTAGCAACAGTTGGTGCTGACCGGTCTGGCCCACTGTGGCGCCACGCCGGTCAGCACCATTCCTGTATTTCGAAGAACCGCACGAGCAAACCAAGGGAAAGCTGGTGTAAGCGAGCATGAGTAACATCATTTTGCGGATGACCGATATCAGCAAGGAATTCAGTGGCGTGAAGGCGCTGGACGGAGTGTCGCTGGAGGTCGAGCGCGGCCAGGTGCACGCGATCTGCGGCGAGAACGGTGCGGGTAAATCGACGCTGATGAAGGTGCTTAGCGGCGTCTACCCGCACGGCACCTTCGGCGGGGCCATCGAATTCGAGAACCATGCGACGGCCTACCGGTCGATCAACGACAGCGAGCACGACGGCATTGTGATCATCCACCAGGAGCTCGCCCTCAGCCCCTACCTCTCGATCGCCGAGAACATCTTCCTCGGCAACGAGATGTCGACCCGCGGCGTTATCGACTGGAACAAGACCAACCGTGAGGCCGCACTGCTTCTCGCCCGCGTCGGACTCGACGAGAATCCGGCGACCCCGGTGCTCGAGTTGGGTGTCGGAAAGCAGCAGCTGGTAGAGATCGCAAAAGCCTTATCCAAGCGGGTGAAGCTGCTCATCCTCGACGAGCCGACCGCTGCACTGAACGACGAAGACTCCGATCATCTGCTCGGCCTGATCAATCACCTCAGGGAGCAGGGCATCACGTGCATCATCATCTCGCACAAGCTCAAGGAGATCCGAAAGATCGCCGATACGGTCACGATCATCCGCGACGGCAAGACGGTGGAAACCTTCAGCATGAAACAGGCGGATGCGACTGAGGCGCGCATCATTCGTTCCATGGTCGGCCGCCCGCTCGACAGCCTGTTTCCGCCCCGCACGCCCCAGATCGGCGAGGAGGTGTTCCGGGTCGAGAACTGGAACGTCTATCACCCAGTCGATTCCACCCGTCTGGTCGTCGACGACGCCTCGTTCCACGTTCGCGCGGGAGAGATCGTCGGCTTCGCGGGCCTCATGGGGGCCGGACGCACAGAGCTCGCCATGAGTATCTTCGGTCGCTCCTATGGGGCGAACATCTCGGGCCGGCTCTTCAAGAACGGCAAGGAGATCCAGGCCCGTTCCGTGAGCGAGGCGATCAAGAACGGCCTCGCCTACGCCACGGAGGACCGCAAGCGCTTCGGACTGAACCTTATCGGGGACATCACACAGAACATCTCGGCCGCAGCGCTGAACCGCGTCTCCATCCGCGGAGTCATCGACACCAACGCCGAATATGCCGTGGCCGAGGGCTACCGGGCCTCGATGAACATCAAGGCCCCCAGCGTGGGATCAATCACGGGCAAGCTCTCGGGCGGGAATCAGCAGAAGGTCGTGCTCAGCAAGTGGATCTACACGGGCCCCGACATCCTGATACTTGATGAGCCCACCCGGGGAATCGACGTGGGGGCCAAGTACGAGATCTACGGAATCATCAATGAGCTCGCCGCCCGGGGAAAGGCGGTGATCGTGATCTCCAGCGAACTGCCCGAACTGATCGGGCTGAGCGATCGCATCTACGCGATCTGCGAGGGCCGCCTCACCGGCGAGGTGGCCCGAGAAGACGCAACCCAGGAATCTCTCATGCACTACATGACGGCGGGAAGGGACTAATCCCCATGAGCATCACCACGACTCCCACTGCTGCCCGCAGCCCCAGGCCGGGCAAATCAGGCCGTAAGAAGTTCGATACCCGGCAGTACGGCATTCTTGCCGCCCTCGTCGTTATCGTCCTGCTGTTCCAGACCCTGACCGGAGGCAGGCTCCTTCTACCGGGAAACGTCAACAACGTGATCCAGCAGAATGCCTACGTGCTGATCCTCGCAATCGGCATGGTGATGGTGATCATCGCCGGCCACATTGATCTCTCGGTCGGCTCGGTCGTCGCGCTCGTGGGGGCAGTCGCCGCCATCTCGATGACCAGCTGGGGTCTGTCTTGGTGGGCCGCGGTCATCCTGTCGCTCCTAGTGGGAGCTGTGGTCGGTGCCTGGCAGGGCTACTGGATTGCCTTCGTGGGAATTCCTGCCTTTATCGTGACTCTCGCGGGAATGCTGATGTTCCGGGGGCTCACCCTGGTGCTCCTCACGGGCGGCACCATCAGTGGCCTCCCGCCTGAGTTCGTTGCCATCGGCTCCGGATCGCTGCCCGTAACCGGCCGACCTGATCTGATCACCCTCGGCATCGGTGCCATTGCCGTGATCGGTGTTGTCGTCTCCCAGTGGCGCTCCCGCGCGACCCTGAACCGACTCAGGCTCCCCGTTGAGGGCGCGGCGTCGTTCTGGATTAAACTGGTAATCGTTGCCGTCGCCATCATGGCCCTCGCCTGGACCCTCTCCAGCGCCCGGGGCATGCCGATTATCCTGGTGATCCTCGCCGTGCTCGTGCTCGGCTATACCTTCGTCTTGAACAAGACAGTCTTCGGCCGGCACATCTACGCGATGGGCGGCAACATGCACGCCGCCGTCATGTCCGGGGTCAAGACCAAGTGGGTCAACTTCTTCATCTTTGTGAATATGGGAGTGCTTGCCGCCCTCGCCGGCGTCGTGAGCACATCGCGGGCCGGCAGCGCGGTGGCCTCGGCAGGTCAGAACTTCGAGTTGGATGCCATTGCAGCGGTCTTCATCGGCGGCGCCTCTGTGCAGGGAGGCGTTGGCACTGTCATCGGTGCGGTGATCGGCGGCCTCGTCATGGGCGTGCTGAACCAGGGACTGTCTATCCTGTCGGTGGACGCGGCCTGGCAGCAGGTCATCAAGGGTCTTGTGCTTCTGCTTGCCGTGGCCTTTGATATTGTCAGTAAGCGCCGATCAGGCGGTCGTTAGCTGTCACAGTCGCTCTGCCGGTCGGATTCTGTCCCAGAGCCACGAGCGGTGGCGGTGTTCCAGCAGGAGAAAGACGCGAGGCCCGGCATGCCTATGCCATTGTCGGTCAGTTCAGTTGCCGCCTCCGTCGGCAACAGCAACGACCAGTCCCGACGGCACAACCTGTCGGCCATCCTGTCGATGCTGCACCGGGACGGACCGCAGTCGCGGGCCACGCTCACTAGGAACTCAGGGCTGAACCGCTCGACTATCGCCGCCTTGGTTCTCGAGCTGGGCACGCTGGGGCTCGTCTTTGAAACCGAGGCCGCCGACTCTGGATCCGTCGGGCGGCCGAGCCCAGTGGTACACGCCAACCCGAGGGTCGCAGTGATCGCTGTCAACCCTGATGTCGACGCCGTCATGGTCGCAATCGTGGGTCTGGGCGGTACGCTGCACCGCCGCATCCGTTTCCCCACGGCCTCGACGCCCACCGTCAAGGAGACCGTGGAAATTGTTGCCGGAGTTGTGGCTGGATTGCGCCCGGAGCTGGATTCGGACTTTCGAATCTTGGGGGTCGGGGTCGCCGTGCCCGGCCTGGTTGAGTCTGGAAGCAGCCGGGTGATCCTGGCGCCCCACTTGGGCTGGCGGGATGTAGCGTTGGCCGAGGAGATGGGCTCTGCCGTCGGGTATCCCATTCACGTCGCCAACGATGCGAGCCTGGGTGCAATTGCTGAGAGCACCTTTGGGGCGGGGCGAGCGGTGAAGGATCTCGTCTACCTCAACGGCAGTCCCAGTGGACTCGGTGGCGGTGTTCTATCTGGCGGCTCCCTGATCCGTGGCTCGAGGGGTTTTGCCAGTGAGCTTGGCCACACACTCGTGAACAGCATCGGGGTGAAGTGTCACTGCGGCAAGACTGGCTGCCTCGAAACAGAGGTGAACCTCGATTCACTGCTGGCCGCGATCGGCTCTCCCGGAATCGATCTCGACGACCTCGACGCAATGCTCGATGCCACCGCTCACAAACCGACCGTTCAGGCAGAGATCAACAGGCAACTCGACGTCCTTGGCACAGCAATTGGAAGCTTCATCAGCGTGTTCGATCCTGAGGCCTTCGTTCTGGGCGGTTTCCTTTCCTCGCTCTATCGGGCGAACCCCAATCGGCTTCGGGATCGCGTACGGCTGGCCTCATTCGGCGAGCTGGGTGCCGATATCCGGATCGAGCCGGCACAGCTGGGCTCGAGAGTACTGATGATCGGTGCAGCTGAACTCGCGCTGGCCGACACCCTTGCCAACCCGGCGGCAATCGGCGTCGTGGCCCATGCCGGGACGCGGGGAATAGCCCGGCAGCATCCACCGTTGGAGACCGAGTGACTGACTCAGATATGAACCGTGACTACCCTGACGACCGCGCGCCCATCAGGATCGATGTGTGGAGCGATATCGCCTGCCCGTGGTGTTTCATCGGCAAGCGCAAGCTGGAGTTCGGCATCGAGGCCTTCAACGACCGCGACGACGCGCCGACCGTCGAGGTTGAGTACCACAGCTACGAGCTATCACCCGAGACCCCTGTCGACTTCGCCGGCAGCCAGATCGACTTCCTCGTCAAGCACAAGGGCATGCCGGCCGATCAGATCGTGCCGATGCTGGCCCGCGTCACCGAGATCGCCTCATCGGTCGGGCTGGACTATGACTTCGACAACCTGAAGCACACCAACACGATCCTGGCCCACCAGCTGGTGCACTACGCCAAGGCGCATTCGCTCCAACTCGAGGCGAAGGAGCGACTGCTGGCCGCGTACTTCGAGGAGGGCCGTCATGTCGGCCGCATCGAGGATCTCGCCGACCTCGCCGCCGAGATCGGCCTGGATCGGGCCGATGTCGTGAGGTCGCTGAGCGCCGACGAGTATCTGGCTACCGTTCGCGCCGATCAGCGCCAAGCGCAGGAGTACGGCATCCGGGGTGTGCCGTTCTTCGTCATTGATGGCCGTTACGGCGTATCGGGTGCCCAAGACCCGGAGGCGTTCGTGCAGGTGCTCAACCAGATCGTAGATGAGCGCTCTGAGGCCGCCTCGGTTGGCGCATAGCCGCCACCGAAAGCCGGTTAAATCTGCTCGTCGGTCGCGTTGTCGGCGTCTACAGGCTCATCTGGGAGACTTAATGCAAATGTCTGCTGTCGCCACCATCCCGAACCGTGCTCAGAAGCTTCAAATCGGGCACCTTGAACTCGATGTGCCGGTTGTGCTCGCGCCCATGGCTGGGATCACCAATACTGCCTATCGGCGCCTCTGTCGCGAGTTCGGCGCCGGACTATACGTCAGTGAGATGATCACCAGTCGCGCGCTCGTCGAGCGCACCCGGGAGTCGATGCGGCTGATTACGCATCACGAGTCCGAGACGACGCGCTCGATACAGCTCTACGGCGTAGACCCGAAGACCATGCGGGAGGCGGTCACCATGCTGGTGGCAGAGAATCTTGCCGATCACATCGACATGAACTTCGGCTGCCCGGTGGCCAAGGTGACCAGGAAGGGCGGGGGAGCGGCCCTGCCCTGGAAGCGCGACCTGTTCCGCTCGATCATCGAGGAGAGCGTCAAGGCGGCGGGGGACATCCCCGTCACCGTGAAGATGCGCAAGGGAATCGACAGCGACCACCTCACGTATCTGGAAGCAGCCAAGGCCGCCGAGGGTGCCGGTGTGGCTGCCATATCGCTGCACGCTCGCACCGCCGCGGACTTCTACTCGGGCCAGGCCGACTGGTCTGCGATCCGAACGTTGAAGGAGACGATCACCAGCGTGCCGATCCTCGGCAACGGGGACATCTGGAGTGCTGAGGATGCTATTCGCATGGTAGATGAGACCGGCTGCGACGGCGTCGTGGTGGGCCGTGGCTGTCTCGGACGGCCGTGGTTGTTCGGCGACCTCACCAGTGCATTCCGGGTTCGTGCCGGTGAGCTCGATGCCGAGACGGCGTTCCGAACAAAAGCCCAGCCCGACCTGGGGGTGGTAATCGCCGCCTTCCGGCGTCATGCCGAGCTGCTCGTCGAGTTCTTCGGCGACGAAAATCACGCCTGTCGCGACATCCGCAAGCACGTTGCCTGGTACTTCAAGGGCTATCCGGTCGGTCATGAGGTGCGTGCCAGCCTCAGCATGGTCTCGTCCCTCACTGAGATGGATGACGTGCTCGCCACCCTCGATGGATCCCTGCCCTACCCCGGTGTCGAAGCGGAGGGCCCTCGCGGTCGGGCTGGAAGCCCCAAACGGCCTGCCCTGCCCGAGCGCTGGCTCGACTCCCACGACCTCGGGTTGCCCGAGCGCGCCGAGCTCATCGGGGCCGAACTTCACCACAGCGGGGGCTAGGAGTCATGGCCGTGGAAGAGGTGCGCGCAGAGAACTTCATCGTTGGTGACGAGGATACGGCTCGACTCACGAGTGCCGGGATCATTGCTGCAGGGTACTCCAGGCGGGACACCGATCGGCCCCTCTCCGAGAAGCATTCATCGCGCCGCAGCGACTTCGCCCGGGATCGGGCCCGCATTCTTCACTCCAGTGCATTTCGCCGGCTCGCGGCCAAGACGCAGGTCTTGAGTCCTGCCGACCTCGACTTTGCTCGTAACCGTCTCACGCATTCTCTCGAGGTGGCGCAGGTGGGTCGCGAGCTTGCGACCAGCCTCGGACTGGACCCGGATGTCGTCGACACCGCATGCCTCGCGCACGACCTGGGGCATCCGCCCTACGGCCACAACGGGGAACGCGCCCTGGCGGAGTGGGCCGAGGACATCGGTGGATTCGAGGGCAATGCCCAGAGCCTTCGGATCCTGACCCGCCTCGAGCCGAAAGTCGTCGATGCCGAAGGGGCGAGCCTGGGTCTTAACCTCACGCGCGCGAGCCTCGACGCGAGCTGCAAGTACCCCTGGGCGATCGAGAATTCTGTCGGCGACCCAAGCGGCCGGGCCAAATACGGTGTGTACCCCGAGGATCGGGCGGTATTCGACTGGCTGCGCGACGGCGCCCCATCCGGCCAGAAGTGCATAGAGGCACAGGTGATGGACCTCTCCGACGACATCGCCTACTCGGTGCACGATTTCGAAGACGCGATCTTGACGGGCTATGTCGATGTGGCGGTTCTGGGTGCGCGGGTTGACCACGAAGAACTCGTCAGTGCGATGCACTCCTGGGTGGGCGGCGAGTTCAGCCACGATGAACTGATTGACGCGTTCGACGAACTCGACTCTCTCGACATCTGGCTCGGGGGCTGGGACGGCTCCCGACTTGACCAAGCCCGATTGAAGAATCTCACCAGCCAGTTGATCGGCCGCTTCGCTGGGCGCAGCGTCGCTGCCACCCGAGCGGCGTACCCGACGCAGGCTTTGGCCCGTTTCGGCGGAAGCGTGATCGTGCCGCGAAAGGTTCAGGCCGAGATCGCCGTTCTCAAGGGAATCGTTGCCGCCTTCGTCATGGCCAGCGATTCGCGTCAGCCCATCTACGTTGAGCAGCGCGCCTTGATTACGAATCTGGCCGACGAACTCCTCGTTCTGGGGGAGAGATCCCTCGAGGTGGCATTCGCCGCCGACTTCATGGCTGCCACGGATGATGCCGCCCGCAAGCGTGTGATTGTCGACCAGGTCGCCAGCCTGACCGATCAATCTGCGATCGCCATGAGCCGGGGCCTTCTCGGCTGAGCCGTCGAGGCTATGCGCCGGCTCAGAGGCGGAGGCCTGTGTATGCCCGTGACGACGTGTCAGGCGCTGGAACTACAATTGCTCCATGGCTGGTCTGATACTTCGACGCGACATCGATGAGGTTCGTTCTCGGACCAATCTCGCCGACATCGTCGGCCAGTACGTCACGCTGAAGAGCGCGGGCGTCGGCTCGATGAAAGGGCTGTGCCCGTTTCACGACGAGAGGTCTCCGAGCTTCCATGTTCGCCCCCAGGTCGGCTACTATCACTGCTTCGGCTGCGGCGAAGGCGGCGACGTATTTACGTTCCTGCAGAAAATGGACCACGTCTCATTCAGCGAGGCCGTCGAGCGGATGGCCGGACAGATCGGCTTCGAGCTGCACTATGAAGACGGCGGCCAGGCATCCGATTACTCGTCCCGGGCACGGCTTCTTGCGGCGAACGATGCCGCCCGCGAGTTCTTCATCCAGCAGCTGGTGACTCCGGAGGCCGACGTTGGTCGAAAGTTTCTAGGCGAGCGCGGCTTCGACCCGGCCGCGGCCGAGAGATTCGGCGTGGGATTCGCCCCCAAGGGCTGGGACATTTTGGGCAAGCATCTTCGAACAAAGGGCTTCACGGCCGACGAGCTCAGCGCCGCCGGGCTTACCAGCACGGGTGAGCGCGGTAGTTATGACAGGTTCCGGGGCAGGCTGGTCTGGCCGATCCGGGACCAGACCGGCCAGACCGTCGGCTTCGGCGCGCGGCGCCTCCTCGAAGACGACCAGGGCCCGAAATACCTCAACACCCCCGAGACCCTCGTTTATCACAAGTCCCAGGTGCTCTACGGTTTGGATCTTGCGAAGCGCGACATCTCGCGCAACCGCCAGGTCGTCGTCGTCGAGGGATACACCGACGTGATGGCATGTCACCTCGCCGGTATCACCACCGCCGTCGCCACGTGCGGTACCTCCTTCGGCGTGGACCACATCAAGGTCATGCGCCGGGTGCTCTCCGATGACAGCCAAGGTCTGGGCGAGGTTATCTTCACCTTCGATCCCGATGCGGCAGGCCAGAAGGCTGTCCTTCGGGCGTTCAGCGAGGAACAGCGTTTCGCCGCTCAGACCTTTGTGGCGGTCGCTCCAGACGGTCTTGATCCCTGTGACCTGCGGCTGAAGCGCGGTGATGACGCGGTGCGCCGCTTGGTCTCCGGCAAGAAGCCCATGTTCGAGTTCGTGATCAAGGCCCGACTTGCCACCTTTGATCTCAATACAGTCGAGGGCCGGGTCGCGGCTCTACGAGCTGCCGCACCGGTCGTAGCCGACATCCGCGACCCGTCTATTCGACCTGGATATGCACGTGAGCTTGCCCGGCTGCTGGGCATGGACCTCGGCGAGGTCGGCCGCGCGGTCGACGCCAGCCGTCGTGCCCTCGATGCGGTCCCGTCTTCAGGTTCTCCGACCATCGGCGGTGAGGTGCAGAGGCTGGCGCCTTCAGTGGATGGCGGGCCGGTATCCATCACGTCACTGCCGGAGCACGTCCCGGTCGCAATCTCCCTCACCCAACTGCCCAGTACGACGGCCGTGAGACTTGAGCGTGATGCATTGATGGCCATGCTCCAGTTTCCGCAGGAGGTCGGCCGCGATCTCCTGGCCCGGGCTACGGCCGTAGCGTTCAGCAACGGTGCTCTGGCGGCCGTGCGCGACGCCATCGCAATGCGCCTGAACTCGTTCGACCGACAGGACTGGGTCGCGATCATTCAGGAGAGCGTTCCCGACCCGGTGAAGACCCTCGTCGCCCAACTAGCCGTTGCTCCGGTGCCTGAGCGCCCGTCTCGAGAACTCGCCGGGTATCTCCGCCAGGTCGCGACCGCCCTGATTGAACGAGACCTCGTTCGACGCAAGGAGGAGCTGCTCGGCCAACTCCAGCGTGCAGACGGTGCAGCAGATGCTGCCGGTTATCGAACCCTCCAGCAAGACCTGATGCAGGTTGAGGCGGATCGCCGCGCCCTCAGCGCCTGAGTGCCTGCCTCCGGGTAGGCTCGTGTCCCATGACGGATACGGTAATAACCGCCTCAGATCTCACCATCGAGTACCCGGCTCATAGCGTCAGCGCCGCCTTTACTGCGGTCAGGGGTTTCTCGCTCAGCCTCGGGTCCGGTGAGATTCTTGGCATCGTGGGATCCAGCGGGTCTGGAAAATCCACGCTTGCGGAGGTCATCTCCGGCAGCTCCGCCGGGGCACGCAACCGTGATGCTCCACCCCGCATCACGGGCGGCAGCCTGAGTGTCCTTGGGCACGATGTTCGCCATGTCCGCGGTCGTGATCTTAATCGCCTGACCTACTCGATCGGTTACCTGCGGCAGGATGCGGGGGCACAGCTGACGTCGAACCTCACCGTCGCCGAGACGATCGTGGAACCGCTCTACCTGCGGGACAAGCATTACGACAGGCATTCGGCCGGCCTTCGTGCCGCGATCCTGCTCGATCGACTGCTGCTCCCCGTCGGCATGCTGAACCAGCAGTCACACGAGCTCTCCAGCGGGCAGAGGCAGCGCGTTGCCATCGCCCGTGCCCTCATTCTTGAGCCTGAGCTCATCATCGCGGACGAACCGACGGCGGGAATCGATGCCTCGGTGCGCGCTCAGGTTATCGATGAGATCACGGACCAGCAGCGCCAGCGCGGCGCGAGCGCCCTGATTATCAGCCACGATCTCGAGGTTCTGGCGCGCAGTGTCGAGCGCATCCTTGTGCTGCACGAGGGAGTGGTGATCGGTCTCGGATCCATCGAGTCCGTGCTTGCCGATCCGCGGCATCCGTATGTTGAAACACTCGCCCGGATGATGTCGCCCGCATCACCTCCGGTGGTGCCGGAATCCGTCCAGAACTCAGGAGCCCAAGATGAGCATTGACGGTCGCGCCGAACAGCACACCGAGGTTTTAGCCGGCCCGATAGCCGCCCTTGCGGAGCACCTGCGGCCCACGCCCGGCCCCATTGCTATTCTTCCTGACTCGGATCCTCTCTTCGAGGCCGCCGTGCTTGCGGCCGGGGGGGTGCTTGGCTCCCTCAGCGATTCGACCCGAGGGATTGTCTGGCTCTCGCCCCATGGGGAGCAGGAATTTGCCAGGGTTCTGGAGGAGAACCCGCAGATCGAATGGGTTCAGCTGCCCTGGGCGGGCGTGGATTCGTTCGCCACTGTTCTAGCCCATCAAGCCCGGCCGAGGCTCCTCTTCACGAGTGCCAAGGGTGCGTATGCCCAACCGGTGGCGGAACACGCGCTGGCGCTGGTGCTTGCGCTCTCCCGGGAACTTCCCAAGAAGTCAGCGGCCAAGACCTGGGTGCTGCCCAAGACGGGCCGATCCATCTACGGGATGAGCGTCGTGATCATCGGTGCGGGGGGAATCGCTATCGAGCTTTTGCGCCTTCTTGCTCCGTTTGACGTCGAGGCGACTATCGTTCGGCGTAGCGCCGAACCTCTTCCAGGGGCGCGGCGCACGGTGACCAGTGATGAGTTGGCGAGCGTGCTGCCGTCGGCGGACGTGGTCATCGTCGCGGCCGCGCTGACCGGAGGGACCCGACATCTCATCGGTGGCCCCGAGCTGGCCCTGATGAAGAAGAGTGCTGTCCTGGTGAACGTCGCCCGGGGCGGCCTCGTCGACACCACGGCCCTTGTCGAGGCGCTCAACAGCGGAGACATTGCGGGGGCCGGCGTCGACGTGACCGACCCCGAACCACTGCCTGACGGGCATCCGCTCTGGGACGCACGCAACGTCATCGTCACCCCGCACTCGGCTGACACGCCCGAGATGACGGCGCCGTTGTTGGCTCGGCGGGTCAGCCGAAATGTCACCGCGTTTCTCGTTCACGGCCGGTTCGTGGGGGTAGTCGACCCGGCCGCGGGGTACTGAGACAGGTAATCGAGACCGATTTCTTCCGTTGAGAAAAGCTTGCTAGTCTTTCACAGCTGTCTGGACAAAATGTCTTTTCAACATTCCTCGATAGCTCAATTGGCAGAGCATCGCACTGTTAATGCGGTGGTTCTTGGTTCGAGTCCAAGTCGGGGAGCAACTGCCCCGGGACCATCGTGTCCC
>JBBATW010000002.1:0-168755 GCA_040398585.1 Agreia sp. | reverse complement strand
CAGAGCATCGCACTGTTAATGCGGCGGTTCTTGGTTCGAGTCCAAGTCGGGGAGCAACTGCCCCGGGACCATCGTGTCCCGGGGTTTTTCTTGTGAAAGGGAGATGTCGCGGTGGGCACTGAGAGTGGGGCAGCCCTCCGAGCAGGCATCGCCGTTGGTTGTGCAACCGCCGCCTACGGTATCTCCTTCGGCGCACTGAGCGTGGCCGCCGGGCTCACGGTGCTGCAGACCTGCGTGCTCAGCCTGTTCCTCTTCTCAGGTGGTTCACAGTTCGCCGTCGTCGGAATCCTGGCCGCTGGCGGTCTTGCCGCCGGGCCCGCCGCGGTGGCATCAAGCACGTTTCTCGGGCTGCGAAACGGTGTCTACGGCATGCGGATGGCTCCTCTTGTCGGAACGACATGGTGGCGCAGGCTTCTGGCAGCGCACCTGACGATCGACGAGTCGACCGCCGTCGCCCTGAACCAGGAAAGCCTGAAGGCCCAGCGGGTCGGATTCTGGACGACGGGCCTAGCCGTGTACGTGGGCTGGAACCTGACGACCTTGATCGGCGCGCTGATCGGAAACGCCATCCCGAATGTGTCGAGCCTCGGTCTTGATGCAGTTGCGGCCGCCGCTTTTGTCGGCCTCCTCTGGCCGAGGGTGAAACAACTGCAGGCGGCTGTCGTAGCCGCCGGCGCCGCCGTGATCGCGACCGCGCTCATTCCATTTGCTTCGCCGGGCGTTCCCGTGCTCGTAGGTTCGCTGGCGGCTGCAATCGTCGGGCTCACCAACGTGTTTCACCGCCGAGGTGGGACTGCGCAACCGGACGATTCAACCGAGCCGGGCGAGGTTCCCGGTCTTCATCTCCCGGAGGGGAAAATATGAGCCTGTGGGCGGTTGTGCTGATCGCTTCCAGCGCATCATTCGCTGTGAAGTACGCCGGCTACCTTTTCCCTCAGCGGGTCCTTGAGGCCCCACTCGCATCGCGCCTCGCCAACCTGCTTACTGTTGCCCTGCTGTCGGGCCTGGTGGCAGTGCAGACCCTGGCGACAGGGCAAAGCATCCAGCTGGACGCTCGAATTCCGGCGGTATTGCTCGCGATCGGATTGTTCTGGCTCCGCGTGCCGTTCATCGTCGTGGTGCTGGTGGTCGGAATCGTTGCCGCCCTGATTCGGAACTTCGGGCTGATGAACTGACCTCCGGCCGGGTCGGTGTCTGTCGCCTCTGGTGGCGGTGCTAAAGTAGAGAACGCTTCAGCATAATCCTCGATAGCTCAATTGGCAGAGCATCGCACTGTTAATGCGGCGGTTCTTGGTTCGAGTCCAAGTCGGGGAGCGAAAAGGCCGTCAGGGCTCCACCCCGACGGCCTTTTTTCATGAATTTTTTGAGCTGTGAGTCCACGAAGCGGTCAGCCTACAAAGCGGTCAGCCTACGAAGGGGTCAGTCTTCGAGGCGGTCTACTCCGGGCAGCCAGCTCGTGCCCGGGCTCAGCCAACTCTTCTTTCGGGCAATCCGCGAGGCTTGCCGGGCGTAGTTGCGCTCCAGCCTGTCGATGTAAAGATGGCCCTCAAGGTGATCGAACTCGTGTTGGAAGATTCTTGCGAGCCACCCTTCAGTCTGAAGCTCGAACGGATTCTGGTCGAGGTCGAAGGCGCGGAGCAGGGCATCGGCTGAGCGCAGAAGCGGGAAGCGTTCGCCGGGGAAGGAGAGGCAGCCCTCTTCGTCGGGCTCGTACTCATCTTCGTCGTCAGCCACGGGGCCAGGGCTTATCCAGAGCACCGGGTTGATGGCGACGCCACGGTGCTCGACCCCGTCGTCATCCGTCCATGAAAAAGTAAAAAGGCGAAGGGGCACTCCAACCTGGGGGGCCGCGAGGCCCACGCCCGGGGCTGCATCCATTGTCTCGAACATGTCCGAGACGAGGGTGGCAAGCGCAGGTCCGAAGTCTGTGACCGGAAGGGCGGGCGAGTGAAGTACAGGATCGCCAGAGATGCGAATCGGAAGAACGGCCATTCGCTAAGCCTATCCGGGGGCACTGCGCGGTAATGTCAAACGGTGCACCTCCAAATCTCCGACGTCTCCGAGGCGCTAGCACTGGATCCCAAGCAGTTCATCGGGATCCCGATCGCCCTCGTCGGAGCAATATTTCTCAGCCTGGGTGCCCAGTTCCAGTCGCGTGGCGTCAATAAGGTCCAGGCCAATTCGATTGCCGATGCCTCTCGCGGTCTGAATGCCGGCCAGCTGATGGCGCTTCTGACCAGGCCCTCCTGGGTGTTCGGCACCGTCATGCTTGGGCTGGCGATTGTCTTGCAGCTCACGAGTCTTGTGTTCTCTCCGCTGATTGTCGTTCAACCCCTCGGGGCTGTGGCTCTGGTCATGACGGCGTTCCTCAACGCGTTCATCAGCAAGGTGTACCTTCCCCGCCGGGCAATTCTGTCGATCGTCCTCTGTGTCGGTGGGGTGTTCCTCTTCGTGTTCCTGGCGGCATTCACTGCCCGGGACCAGACGATCAACAACGACCAACTGCTCGTTATCCTGATCATCCTGGCCGTCGTGATCGTTGTCTTCAGCGCCATGTTCGGGTTGCTGCGGTCGAGGTTCAAAGCGGTCGGTTACATCATTGCGGCCGGAATCCTCTACGGATTTGTGGCGACACTTGCGAAGGTCGTCATCAAGCGGCTGCAGCAGGGTGACTTCGAGTGGCTCACGCTCACGGGCTTGGTGGGGCTTCTCGTTGCGGCAGCCCTCGGAGCCTATTTCGTGCAGACGGCCTATTCCTCGGGGCCACCGGATTTGGTTATCGCCGGGCTGACCGTGATTGATCCCCTGGTGGCGGTTGCCATCGGAATCTTCGTGCTGGGGGAGGCCTCGACGGCTCCTCTGTGGGCACTCATCGGCTACGTGATCTCTGGCGCGATAGCGATCGTGGGGGTCTTCGGGCTTGCACGCTACCATCCACAAATGGCTCGCTAGGGTAGTTTCATTCGAGAGGGATTTTGCTCTGCCGGGGCTTGGACCCCATCTCCCTCCCAATCAAAGGTTTATTCAGTGTCTGATTCATCCGACTTGCCCGCCGTCCCCGAGCACGTGATCGTGCCCTCGACGCAAGTGTCGGGCAACCGGGGGCGGCCATTGAAGATTCTCATCGGTGCCGACACCTTTTCGCCGGATGTGAATGGTGCGGCGCGCTTCGCTGAGCGTCTTGCCTCGGGGATGGCAGCACGGGGGCATGAGATTCACATCGTGGCCCCTGCTGCGTCGCGTAATCATGGAACGTGGAAAGAGATCTACGACGGCCAGGTTGTCACGGCCCACCGTCTGCGGAGCTGGCGCTGGTATCCGCATGACTGGCTTCGGTTTGCCTTGCCGTGGCACATCAATCGGGAGAGCGAACGCATAGTCGAGGAGGTTCAGCCTGATGTTGTGCATTTCCAGTCGCACATCATCGTGGGTAGGGGCCTATCGATTGCGGCGGCCAAGCGAGGGATCCGCATTGTCGGTACCAACCACTTCATGCCGGAGAACATGCTCGAGTTCACCCTGCTTCCCACGGCATGGCATGACTGGGCGGTCGGACTCGCGTGGCGCGCGGCACGGCGAACCTTCGGTCGGGCTGAGTCGATCACCACGCCTACCCGTCGCGCTGCCGAATTCCTCGAGAAGTCAACGGGCCTTACGGGTGTGCATGCGATTTCCTGTGGCATCAACGCGGGGAATTACACGCCGAATCTCACTCCGCGTACCGAGAACCGCATCCTGTTCGTCGGTCGGATCACGGGGGAGAAGCAGCTGGATATTCTTCTGGGCGCCTTCGCGCTTCTGCCAAAGAGTCTTGACACGACGCTGGAAATCGTTGGTGGGGGCGACCAGCGGAGAAATCTCGAGCATCTGGCCACGACCCTCGGTATCGCGAACCGAGTGAAGTTCACGGGCTATGTCACCGAAACGCAGCTTCGGGAGGCTTATAGTCGGGCCACCGTCTTCGCCATGCCGTCGATAGCTGAGCTTCAGAGCATTGCCACGATGGAGGCAATGGCATCGGCCCTGCCTATCGTCGCCGCCAACGCCATGGCACTGCCTCACCTCGTTCACGAAAACGAGAACGGTTTCCTTTTCAGCCCGGGCGATCAGCAGGAGCTCGCCGACAAGCTCGAGTACGTACTGACTCTTGAGGAGTCCGAATTGCTTGCTTTGAAGATGGCGTCTCTCGAAATGATCGAGGCGCACGACATCGAACGCACCCTGAATATCTTCGAGAAGCTCTACCGGGGCGAGGTTGTTGTCGATGGAGCTCCCCTCGCCGATTTGGGCGAGTCCGAGTCGGCATAGCCGACGCGGTATCGTTGACGCTTGTGAGAGTCCTTCAAGGATTCACAAGGGGCGGTAGCTCAGCTGGTTAGAGCAGCGGACTCATAATCCGTCGGTCCTGGGTTCAAGTCCCAGCCGCCCTACTTTTGCCCGGGCCTTTTGGGGTATCTCCAGCGAGGCCATGGTCGGTTGTGCTGCCATAACATTGGGCAACGCCGAACATGAAAGGCAACGATGCCTGAAGAAGTCACAGCCCCCAAGACGATGGGCGACAGCGAACACCTGGAAGCTCTGGGCTATACAGATTCGTTCCATCGGTCGATGACTCTGTGGGGGAATTTTGCCCTTGGCTTCACCTATCTCTCGCCGCTGGTCGGTGTTTATTCCCTCTTTGCCCTAGCGCTCAGCGTCGGTGGACCGCCTTCGATCTTCTGGCTTCTTATCGTTGGCGCCGGTCAGCTCCTGGTCTCGCTCGTCTTCAGTGAGGTCGTGTCGCAGTATCCGATCCACGGTGGCATCTACCCGTGGACGAGGCGCCTGTGGGGCCGTCGCTACGCGTGGATGGCGGCGTGGGTCTATATCTGGGCGATGATCGTGTCCATCACCGCTGTCGCACAGTTCGGCAGCGGGTTCTTCGCGAGCCTCTTCGATTTGGCGCTGACGAAGGAGGTCACGCTCGGACTCACACTGGCACTGCTGATCGTCGCATTGCTGCTGAACTTCTCGGGAACCAAGACCATGGCCCGCGTCGCCCAGATAGGCCTGGCAGCTGAGTTGGTCGGGGTCATCGGCGTAGGGCTCTACCTGCTGATCTTCCAGCGCAAGCAGGGCTTCGGAATCTTCTTCGATACTATGGGGGTGCAGGGTGACGGAAGTTACCTCGGCGCTTTCCTCGGCGCGGCTCTAGCCGGCCTCTTCCTGTTCTACGGCTTCGAGGCGTGCGGCGACGTCGCCGAAGAGGTGGCCGACCCGGCCCGAAGAATTCCCAAGGCCATGATCCTGACGATTCTCGTCGGCGGGGTGTCGGCGCTCTTTGCCTTCGGCGGCTATGTGTTGGCGGCCCCAGACCTAGCTTCTATCGTCAGTGGCGCCGACACCGATCCGATTCCCCATATCCTGGAGTCAACTCTCGGTGCGGTTGGCGCGAAGATCTTTCTGGTGGTTGCCCTCACTGCCTTCCTGTCCTGCGTGTTGAGCCTTCAGGCAGCGGCGAGCCGCCTTCTCTTCTCGTTCGCCCGCGACGGAATGATCCCGGGACACAGGTGGCTGGCAAAGGTCTCGCCGCAGAGCAGGGTCCCCATCAACGCACTGATCGTCGCCTGCGGTATTCCAGTGCTGATCTGTCTGGTGATCTACATCGGTCCAGACGGGCTTCTGACCCAGGTGACGGCGTTTGCTGTGATCGGCATCTACGTGGCCTTCCAGTCCGTTGTGCTCGCCTCTCTTCGCCAACGGGTCAAGGGCTGGCGTCCGGCAGGACCGTTCAACCTTGGTCGTGCCGGATTCGTCGTCAATGTGGCGGCTTTGGTTTATGGCATCGGGGCGATGGTCCTTCTGGCCTGGCCTGGACGCTCGGGTGTCTTTCTCAACGATTGGATCGTTCTCGTCGGTCTCTTCGTCGTTGTCGGCTCTGGATTGCTCTACCTGTTCCTGGCCAGGCCTGATCGCCACTCCACGGCACCTCAGGGCGACGCAATAGAAATTGCTGCGGTGCTGCGCGGGCACTGATGCCTCGAAGATGCCCTTCTGGGAGCTCACCGACTAACGCGGTCTTAGGCCTGGCAGGCTTCGGCTGGTGGATAGCCTGGGGTTTCTCGGGAGGAAGTTCTGGGCTTACTCCAGCAGTCGATGGCGATCGGAGATCGTTTGCCATCGGTCGGTCGGTTACTGAGATTCGGCCGGCCGGCGCCCCCTGCGGGGTCTGAGCATCACAAGTTGATGGCTGGTCGCAGCTGGTGAGCCAAGACCTGCAGAAACCTGGTCGAGCCAGCGGATTGCAGCTTCTGCCAGAGCGGTGTCTCCGAGGGCTCCAAGCCTTCTTTGGGGCAGGTCGCGTTCCCCGATTCGGGAGGCCTCGGCGCGCACCTTTTCAAACCGTGCCCGATAGCCTGCGACGACCGGCAGGGCGCTGCGGCCGGGCATGCTGGTTGCCATCAGGACGTGACTGACCATCTCGCCCCAGTCTGAAGGAACCACGTCTTCGAAGCTGAGCCAGGAATCAACCTCTGCTTGACCGGATGCTGTAACTTCGTACAGCGGCAGTCCATCGGGCGTCGATCCTGCTTTGATCACCAGCCCGCGGGACTGAAGACGTTCTATGGTTGAGTAGATCTGGCCGACATTGATCTTGCCCGGCCGGTTCATCCGGCTCTCCAATTCGCCATGGATCTGCAGCCCGTAAGCCTGTCCCAGTGAGAGGACGGCAAGAATTCCCAGTCGAACGGACATCGAAAGATCCTCCACTGCGCTCAAATACAGATACTAAGTATGGTTTAGTGCTTTCGGGGATGACCTGACAAAACACCGGCATCTAGAAAATGATCTGGATAATATGTTCTGCGTCAGCCATACTTCTATCGGTAGGAACCGTGGTCGAACAGGGTTCCGACACACAACTGAACAGTCAGTGTCATCGCAGTTCCATTCACAGGTCGTTGGGGAAGACGTACCTCACGAATGGAGAGAAAAAATGGTGGCATCTGTCGCACGAGGAATGGTCTACGTTCATTCCTCCCCGCGCGCGCTCTGTCCACACATCGAGTGGGCAGCAGGTCGCGCTATCGGTTGTGCCGTGAATTTCACATGGCGAGACCAACCGGTCATGCAGGGCTCCCAACGCGCAGACTACTATTGGGAGGGCCCCACTGGAACTGGGGCCGCCATCACCTCTTCCCTTCGCGGTTGGGAGCAGCTGAGGTTCGAGGTGACCGAAGACCCAATGCCGGGCGTTGACGGAGGACGGTGGATACACACCCCGGAACTGGGCATTTTCCACGCCCAGACAGACAGTGTCGGCAATACCGTGATAGCCGAGGACCGGCTGCGGGCTGCGATGGATTCCGCCGGAATCAACGCCCTCGAACTGCAGCGTGAGCTACGCATCCTGCTCGGACAGGCTTGGGATGACGAACTGGAGCCATTTCGCCAGGCCACAGATTTTTCACCCGTGGTCTGGTTGAACTCAGTCGGTTAGTACGTTCGGAACGCGATGACGGCGTTATGCCCGCCGAAGCCGAAGGAGTTGCTGATGGCCAGCAGATCACCCTTGCCGAGGTCGCGCGGGCTCGTCACTACATCCAGGGGAATAGCCGGGTCCTGCTCCGTGAGGTTGATTGTGGGAGGCGCGGTTCGCTCGTGCAGCGCGAGAATCGTGAAGATCGCCTCGATGCCGCCGGCACCGCCGAGGAGATGACCGGTCGACGCCTTCGTGGCGGAGACCGGGATGCCGTGCACGGCGTCGCCGAAGACGCGGTGCAGCGCTTTGTACTCGGCGATGTCGCCAACAGGTGTGCTCGTGGCATGGGCGTTGATGTGGGCCACATCGTCAATCGAGTAACCGGCCCGCGTGACCGCGTCGATCATGGCCCGCGCGGCGGCGGATCCCTCAGGATCCGGAGCAGTGATGTGATAAGCATCGCTCGTGATGGCTCCGCCGAGAAGTTCTGCGTAGATGCGGGCTCCGCGAGCGAGAGCGTGTTCCTCGGTTTCCAGAACGACGGCGGCACCGCCCTCGCCGAGCACGAAACCGTCACGGCTGATGTCATACGGGCGCGAAGCGGACGCCGGGTTGTCGTTGCGCTTGGACAGCGCTTGCATGGCGGCAAATGAGGCGATCGGGAGCGGATGGATCGCAGCCTCCGAGCCGCCGGCGATGATGATATCGGCCAGGCCGGACTGCAGGTGTGCATAGGCGTTGGCGATGCTCTCAGTGCTGGATGCGCACGCCGAGACGACAGTGCGTGCACCGGCGCGAGCACCCAGGCTCATCTCGATCGCGGCGGCAGGGCCGTTGGGCATCAGCATGGGGACCGTCATCGGCAGGACCCGCCGCGGTCCGCGCTCGCGCAGAGTGTCCCACGCGTCGAGTAATGTCCAGACACCGCCGATGCCGGTTGCCCAATCGACACCGAAGCGTTCGGGGACTACGTCCGGACTGCCGGCATCCGCCCACGCTTCCCGCGCGGCGGTCAGAGCGAACTGGCTGCTCGGGTCGAGGCGCTTCGTTTCGATTCGCTCCAGGACTTCGCTCGAGGGTACGCGCGCCTGGGCTGCGAAGGTGATCGGGATGTCCCACTTCGCTACCCACTCCTGCTCCAGCGGACGGGCGCCTGATTCTCCAGCCAGCAGGGCAGTCCAGGTGTCTCGTGCCGTCCCGCCGAGGGGAGTGGTGGCGCCGATACCGGTAACGACGATTCTTTTCGGGCTGGAGCTCATGAGGGTACTTTCTAACACGCGGTCAGTCGTGAAACGGAAAATGTGCGGTCGGCAGGCCTTCATGGCCTGCCGACCGAGGATCGTGCTTCAGTGCTGGTGAATCGATAGTGCTGGGAGTGATCGGTGACTCAGTTGGAGGCTGCGACGATGAACGTCACGGCGTCGCCGACGAGCTTTAGGTTTTTGACCTCTTCGTCGGGGATCTTCACGTCAAACTTTTCTTCGGCGTTGACGACGATGGTCATCATCGAGATCGAGTCGATGTCGAGGTCGTCGGTGAACGACTTGCCCAGCTCAACCGTGTCGGTGGCGATACCGGTCTCGTCATTGATGAGTTCGGCGAGGCCGGCGAGCACTTCTTCTGTGGACAATGCCATGTGTTTCTCCTTGGGGGTATAAATTGACCGTTACCAGTTTAGGTTAGGTCTTGAATTAGGGCAGAACGACTACCTGCGCGCCGAATACCAAACCGGCGCCGAAGCCGATCTGCAGTGCAAGGCCTCCGGAGAGTTCGGGATTCTCTTCGAGCAGCCGATGGGTGGCGAGGGGGATCGATGCGGCGGAGGTGTTGCCCATCGTCGCGATATCGCGGGCCACAACGACGGACTCCGGCAGTTTCAGTTGCTTGGCGAATTCGTCGATGATACGCATGTTCGCCTGGTGCGGAACGAAGGCGGCAAGGTCGGCCGCGGTGATTCCGGCGGCATCGAGAGCCTGCTGGGCTACCTTGGCCATCTCCCAGACGGCCCAGCGGAAGACCGTGGCACCCTCCTGGCGCATCGTGGGCCACTCGGTGGTCTCGCTGTCGCGATAGGCGGCATAGGTTCCGGTCATGCTGATCGCGTCCCACTTTGAGCCATCCGATCCCCAGATTGTGGGGGAGATGCCGACGTAATCACTCGGGCCGACGATTGCCGCGCCAGCACCGTCACCCAGAAGGAAGGAGATCGAGCGGTCGGTCGGATCGATGAACTCTGACAGCTTTTCGGCGCCGACAACGAGCACATACTCGGCCATGCCTGCCCGGATGAGGGCGTCGGCCTGGGCTATGCCGTAGCAGTAACCCGCGCAGGCTGCCTCGACGTCATAGGCCGCCGCCGGATTTGCGCCGATGCGTTCAGCAAGCAGTGCCGAAATAGATGGGGTCACGACGGGGTTGCTGATGGTGGATACGAGGACTGCGCCGATTTGCTTTGGGTCGATTCCCGCCTTCGCGATGGCCTCATTGGCCGCCGTGGTCGCTAGGTCGACTGCGAGTACGCCTTTGCCTGCTCGACGACGTTCGATGATTCCCGTGCGCTGTCGAATCCACTCGTCGGAGGAGTCGATGGCCTCGACCAGGTCATCGTTTGTCACGACGATCTCGCCTCGAGCGGCTCCCACCGAGTGAATTCGGGTGAACTGCGGTCCGGTGACCTGCTTGAGCGGAGTGTGATTCATGAAAGATCCTTGCGTTAGGCGTCTTGATTGAGAAGGTCGTAAGCGGCTGCCAGGTCGTCAGGAGTCTTGACTGCGACCGTTGGGACGCCCTTCAGCCCGCGTTTCGCGAGCCCGGTGAGCGCACCCGCCGGGGCGAGCTCGATGACCCCGGTGACCCCGGCCACGACGAAGGATTCCATGCAAAGGTCCCAGCGTACGGGGCTGGAGACCTGACCGACCACAAGGTCGAGAAAGTCTCGACCGGAGAAAACCTGCCTGCCATCCCTGTTGGACCAGATCGCCAGACTGGGATTGGCCGTCGCTAGGGTCTCGGCGAGGGCTGTCAGGGACTTGACCGCGGGGCTCATGAAGCGGGTGTGGAACGCACCGGCGACCTGGAGAGGAATGACCCGGGCTCGGGCGGGTGGGGCTGCCGCCAGTGAGGACAGCGCCTCGGGCTCACCGGCCACCACGATCTGACCTGCCCCGTTGAAATTGGCCGGCGATAGCCCAAGGATCTCGAGTTGGTCGAGGAGCTCAGCCTCGTCGGCGCCGATCACGGCGCTCATTCCGGTGGGCGTCAGCGCGGCCGCGGTTGCCATCGCCCGGCCCCTTGCCCTGACGAAACTCATGGCTTCGACTTCGCCGAGCACTCCCGCGCCGGCGGCGGCCGTGATTTCGCCGACCGAGTGGCCGGCGATACCGCCCACCCGTTCGCGACGTCCGTCGGAGAATAGGGCGCTGAGGCAGAGCAGGCCGGCAGCGACGATCAGGGGCTGCGCCACGGCGGTGTCGCGGATGGTGTCGGCATCGCTGGTTGTGCCGTGGGCCATCAGGTCGAGCTCGGCGGCGTCAGAGAGCCTCTGGAGATGATCCCGGAAATGGGGCTCCGCGACCCAGGGGGCGAGGAATCCGGGGGTCTGAGAACCCTGACCTGGGCAGACGATAACAATCACCTATTCAGTCTCCCAACTGATTCACCGCGGTCCGTATCGATAGCCCACTGAAGATAACCAAAGCTGTTGTTGGTTTCCAACATACTCAGGCGGGGTCTTCCGCCTTAATCTACAGTCAGCGTCGTCCCGAGGGGCCGTCGTGCTCGTGCATGATTCCCAAAATAAGCGCCGACTGCAGGATAAGCGCCTCCCGAGCGCCGGTGGCATCCCAGCCGATGATGCCCGAGACCCGCTTGAGGCGGTACCGTACCGTGTTGGGATGCACGAATAGCTCACGAGCGGTGGCCTCGAGTGACCGGCCGTTGTCGAGGTAGCACCACAGGGTCGTCATCAGTTCCGGCGACTGATCCTGAAGCGGTCGGTAGATCTTGTTGACGAGCGTTGAGCGCGCAAGGGGGTCACCGGCCAAGGCGCGCTCGGGCAACAGATCGTCGGCGAACGTGGGCCGGGGAGCATTCCGCCAGGCGCGGGCAACCGCGAAACCGGCCAGTGCCGCCTTGGCGCTGCGGGAGGCGTCTACCAGGCTTGCGACCTCATGCCCCAGAACCAGCTGACCTGGGCCAAAACCAGGTTCGAGTCTGTTGGCGATGTCCATAAAGCTCAGCGGGGCAGCCACGACGACCGTACTTTCGGTCTCACCCAGATCCGTTACCGCGAGCTTGTCTGTGCCGGAAGCTGCGGCGGGATGTGCGGGATGCGAGCGTCCGATCACCAGAACGAGCCGGCTGCCCTGAACGCCGATCAGCACGTCGGCGGCGAGATGGCGTGCGGTCCTCCGGAGCTGGTCCACATCGAGCTGGCGTGGGGTGGTTCCCACAAGGACGCTTACTTCCCCATGACCGTGCCAGCCAAGGGCCGCAATACGACTGGGCAGCTCGTCGTCGTATTCTCCACTCAGGATGGAGTCGACCACAAGCGCCTCCAGACGCGCATCCCACAGTCCTCGAGCCTCTGCGGCCCGGGCATAGACGTCGGCGGCGGCAAATGCGATCTCACGTGAGTAGAGAAGGATAGCCTCGCGCAGCGGCCCATCGGCGGTTTTGACCCGCTCCTCGACCACTTCTACGACGACCCGGATGAGCTGCAGGGTCTGTTGCAGGCTCACGGAGCGCAGGAGCTCCCGGGGGGCTGCGCCGAAGACATCCGCGGCTATCCAGGTCGTGGTGGTGGGATCCTCGAACCACGTCATAAAGCTCTTGATACCGGCTTGGGCAACAAGGCCAACCGCCGAGCGGCGCCCGGGGGGCATGTCTCCATACCAGGGCAGTGTGGCGTCGAGCTTCTTTATCGTGGCTGTCGCGAGTTCCCCCGAGATGGTGCGCAGCCAGTGAAGGGTCTGCGCCTTATCCCGGGGGGAGGGAAATGGGCGGTCCGTCGAAGAGGTCATCGTTTAGTTCTCGAATCGACCGTGGGGTCCCTGATCAGCTCTCGCCGCCTGCCGAACCCGACGTTCCGGCACTGACATCGTTCAGTCGATATTTTTCGATTGCCCACGCCGGAGCCTGAGCGTCTACCTCACCGCGGGCGGCAAGCTGCTGAAGCGTGCGAACAACCACCGACGGTCCGTCAATCTTGAAGAAACGACGGGCGGCGGCACGCGTATCGGAGAAGCCGAAGTCATCGGCTCCGAGGGTCGCGAACTCCCCGGGCACGAACTGCCTGATCTGGTCGGAGAGAGCGTGCATGAAGTCGGTGACGGCGACGAACGGGCCAGCCGCCGCACTCAGCTTCGTTGTGACATAGGGCACGCGACGCTCAGCGTTCGGGTTGAGGAAGTTGTGCTCCTCGGCCCGCAAGCCGTCGCGGCGCAGCTCTGTCCACGACGTGACGCTCCAGACATCGGCAGAGACGCCCCAGTCGTTCGCGAGCAGCGCCTGGGCCTCCAGCGCCCACGGCACGGCGACGCCGGATGCGAGGATCTGGGCCTTGGGCCCCTGAATGGTGCCGTCCTTGAGCTTGTAGATGCCCTTGATAACCCCGTCGACATCGAGGCCCTCGGGCTCAGCGGGCTGCGCGTGCGGCTCGTTGTAGACCGTGATGTAGTACATGACGTTCGGGTCAGGGTGCGTCTCGCCGTACATCCGCTCGAGACCCGAGCGCACGATGTGGTTGATCTCGTAACCATAGGCCGGGTCATACGAGATGACGGCCGGGTTGGTAGCTGCCAGGACATGCGAGTGCCCGTCGGCGTGCTGGAGGCCCTCGCCGGTAAGTGTTGTGCGACCTGCCGTGGCGCCGATGATGAAGCCGCGCGCCATCTGGTCGCCGGCGGCCCACATTGCGTCGCCCGTGCGTTGGAAACCGAACATCGAGTAGAAGACGTAGACCGGGATCAGGGGCTCGCCCTGGGTCGAGTACGACGTGCCAACAGCGGTGAACGCAGCGAACGCGCCCGCCTCGTTGATGCCGACGTGCATGATCGTGCCCTGCGGGCTCTCCTTATAAGCGAGTAGCAGGTCGCGGTCGACCGAGACATAGGTCTGGCCCTTGGGGTTGTAGATCTTGGCGCTCGGAAAGAACGCGTCCATGCCAAATGTTCGCGCCTCGTCCGGGATGATCGGTACTATGCGATGGCCAAACTCTTTGGCGCGGGTGAGGTCCTTCAGGAGACGCACGAACGCCATGGTCGTGGCGATCTCCTGGGTGCCGGAGCCCTTCTTCAGCGTCTGATAAGCCGAGTCGTCCGGCAGGTTTACCTGCTGGTACTTCGTGCGGCGTTCGGGCAGGTATCCGCCCAACTCACGACGTCGCTCGTGCATGTACTCAATGGACTCGTCGTTGGCGCCGGGGTTGTAGTACGGCGGCAGGTACGGGTTGGCCTCGAGCTGGCCGTCGGTGATCGGGATTCGCAGTTCGTCGCGGAAGTCCTTCAGGTTCTGAAGAGTCATCTTCTTCATCTGGTGTGTGGCATTGCGGCCCTCGAAGCTCTTGCCCAAACCATAGCCCTTGATGGTGTGCGCGAGGATGACGGTGGGCTGACCCTTGTGCTCGGCCGCGGCCTTGAATGCCGCGTAGACCTTGCGATAGTCGTGGCCGCCTCGCTTGAGGTTCCAAATTTTCTCATCGGAGTAGTCCTCGACGAGTTTGAAGGCCCGCTCGTCGCGACCGAAGAAGTTGTCGCGGACGTAGCCGCCGTTCTCGGTCTTGTATGTCTGGAAGTCGCCGTCCGGCGTGGTGTTCATCAGGTTGAGCAACGCACCGTCGGTATCGGCATCGAGCAGGGCGTCCCACTCTCGGCCCCAGATCACTTTGATGACGTTCCAGCCAGCACCGCGGAAGAAGCTCTCAAGCTCCTGAATGATCTTGCCGTTGCCGCGAACCGGTCCGTCGAGTCGCTGCAGATTGCAGTTGATGACGAAGTTGAGGTTGTCGAGGCCATCGTTGGCGGCGACCTGCAATTGGCCGCGGCTCTCGACCTCGTCCATCTCGCCGTCCCCAAGGAAAGCCCAGACCTGCTGGTCGGAAGCATCCTTGATACCGCGGTTCGTGACGTACTTGTTCAGGTGTGCCTGGTAAATGGCATTGATGGGGCCGATGCCCATCGAGACCGTCGGGAATTGCCAGAAGTCGGGCATCAGGCGGGGATGCGGATAGGACGAGAGACCGCCACCGGCATGAGACTTTTCTTGGCGAAAGCCGTCAAGCTGATCGGCTGAGAGGCGTCCCTCGAGGAATGCACGGGCATAGGTGCCGGGAGAGGCGTGTCCCTGAACGAAGATCTGATCGCCGCCGGATGGGTGGTCTTGGCCGCGGAAGAAGTGGTTGAATCCGACCTCATACAGGGAAGCGGAGGAGGCGTAGGTGGAGATATGGCCGCCGACGGCGATCCCGGGACGTTGGGCGCGGTGCACGAGCACGGCGGCATTCCACCGGATCCATGCGCGGTAGCGGCGCTCGATCTCCTCGTTGCCGGGGAACAGCGGCTCGTTCCCCGTGGCAATCGTGTTGATGTAGTCGGTGGTGGGCACCATGGGCACGCCAAGGTGAAGCTCTTTAGACCGCTTGAGAAGACTCAGCATGATGTCCCGGGCCCGTTCGTGGCCCTGGGCGGCAACGAGGGCGTCGAGCGACTCGTTCCACTCGGCTGTTTCGTCCGGGTCGGAATCAATGTGATTCGCGGAGTAAGGATCCTGGTCGTTGACGGACAACGTCGACCTCTTTCTGTGAAGGCAGATTTCTGTGGTGACAGATCTCATCGTGAAGCATTGAGTCCACGGAGTGTGCACTGCAGCAGAGGGGGTTGTGTCCGACTCCACGCCGCGCGCACCAACACTAAGCCTAGTGAATGATTCTGGGTCTTGTCCGTCCCGGGTTGGTCTCCCGCGACCCGTGGGCGTATTATCTGAGATTGCTTGGACAGCACAGACGGTTGCCGAACAGAAGCCGGTGAAATGGCGGAACGGATAGGGGAAACAAGATGGCTTTGGAGAACGACACCCGGGCGCCCGACTTCGTATTGCCAAACCAGTTCGGCGAGAAGGTCCAACTCAGCGAGTTCCGCGGCAGGAAGGCCGTAGCCCTCGTTTTCTTCCCGCTCGCATTTAGCTGGACCTGCACGGGCGAACTGTGCGAGTTGCGAGACAACCTTGCCCTGTTCCAAGACGGGTCGGTCGAGCTGCTCGGTATTTCTGTCGACTCCAAGGCCACCCTGCGCGCCTGGGCTGACGTCGAGGGCTATACGTTCGACCTGCTTGCCGACTTCTGGCCGCACGGCGATGTCGCCAAGGAATACGGCGTGTTCCTGGAGGAGAAGGGCTTCTCCAATCGGGCTACGTTCATCATTGACCTTGACGGCATAATTCGAGCGAGTTTTATCACTGCACCCGGAGAGGCGCGGTCCATTGACGCCTACAAGGCCGCCCTTGAAGGGCTCTCGACGAGCACGGTCTAGCACGGTCGGGCCTTGCTAGGCCAGGATATTCACGCTTCGGGCGATTACGAGGGCCAAGATGACGAAGCCGGCCGCAGACTGAAGACCCATCAGGAGCTTGGCCCGGTGGGTGAGGGGCATCGTGTCGGTTGGGCTGAAGGCCATCGAGTTCGTCAGCGACACGTAAAGGTAGTCCACGAAGTGCGGTACCCAGCCGCCCTTGATGGATGAACCCACGGCGACCTCGGGTGTGGCATCGTGATCCTCATCTTGGGGGAATCTGAAGTCGGCTGCACGGATCTCGTCGCGCGACAGTCGGTGGCGATCGACCGGACCGCCACGATCAAGCTCCCAGTACAGTAGGGCGAAGCCGATGATGTTGGTGCCCCAGACCTCGAGGGCCGTCAGCAACAGCTCAGGACCCGGATGCACCCCCACGACCAGCGCGCGCACCAGCAACACCAGGGCGACCTGGTTTGTGATGGTTATCAGAACGACAAGTCCCACGGTCAGCCAGCGGCTCAGCGGCGTCTGTTTCGTCAGGCGGTGCGGGTTCAGGATGATCACCGGGATCACGAGCAGAATTACCATGCCGATCACGACATAGCGCGTCCAGCCGAGGATGGAGCCGGGCAGGACGACGTAGACGGTCAGGACGACGGCAAGCGCTAGAGTTGCGGCCCACCGATGCTCTGCGGGCCGGGGATGGCCAGTGACACGGGCACCACTTGCGGGGATGGACATAGTCGAGAGTGTAAACCTGTAATGTGGTCATCGCGCCGTACGGCGTTCCTGTGCCCTGTGTGGGACCAGGGCCTTTAGCTCAGTTGGTAGAGCGCCACGTTTACACCGTGGATGTCATCGGTTCGAGCCCGGTAGGGCCCACAGCAAGAATCTTCGTGGGGTTGGGGTTATTACTTGCTGAGTGACAGCGCCGTTATCGTTCGGCCGAGGCTTGGTGCGGCGTTCATCCTCATCGCCGGGAGCCTCTGGGCAACGACGGGAACGTCGGCAAGTTTTCTGCCCGCAGACATCAGCCCGCTCGCTACCGGTGCGGCCTCATTCATCGTGGGCAGCCTGCTCCTCTTCCTGACGTCTTCCTCCTCGTCGGTTGGAGTCCTGAAATTCGCTCGCATTCGTCTGCGCCTCGGCGTCGCCGCCTTGGCCGTCGCGGTGTTTCCGCTGGCCTTCTACACCTCGATGAATCTCGCCGGTGTCGCGGTGGGAACCGTCGTGACCGTCGGCAGTGCGCCCATCTTTGCGGCGGTCCTTGAGATCGTCGTCTTTCGTCGCCGGCCCCGGCTGCGTTGGATGGTGGCCTCCGCCGCTGCCGGGGCCGGTGTGCTCTTGCTTGCGTTCAGCGGTGTCACCTCGGAGGCTGAAGGCCGAACGGCCGCCCAGATAGCCGAAGTTCCCTTCGGCATCCTGCTGGGGCTGGTGGCCGGTTTCGCCTATGCCTTCTACACGTTCGAATCCAGGCGCCTGATCACCGATGGCCAGCCGTCCCACGGGGTCTTCGGCGCAATGTGCGTGGTAGCGGCCGTGCTCCTTCTTCCCGTGCTACTGGTAACAGGCGCCCCCTTGTGCAGTCACCCCTGACGGTCGGGATCGTGGGCTATCTGGCGCTTGGCCCCATGTTCGCCGCCTACCTCTTCTTCGGCGCGGGCCTCCGGTCCACGTCCAGCAGCACGGCGACGACGCTCACCCTGATCGAGCCTTTCGTGGCCACGATCCTCGCGATCGTGGTCGTGGGCGAGCGTCTGGCCGTCATTGGCTGGGCAGGCCTCGTCCTGATCCTCGTGGGTGTGACCGTGATGGTCGTCGGCGGATAAGCTGATGCCTGTGTCTTATACGCTCCGGGAACTCAACGCCGAAATCGAGCGGCTCTGGCCCAGTGAGCACGCTGCCGCCTGGGATCAGCCGGGGATCACGATCGGTGGCCTCGATGACCAGGTCGCCTCTGTTCACCTCGCGGTGGACGCCGTCGAGGAAAGTGTCGAAGAGGCGCTGTCGATCGGCGCCGATGCCCTGCTGGTGCACCATCCCCTGCTGCTTCGGGGCGTTACCTCCGTCGCCGAAGACACCTACAAGGGCGCGATGATCACGAGGCTCATTCGAGGCGGATGCGCCCTGATCGGCGCCCACACGAACGCCGACATCGTCGCCGATGGCGTCTCAGACGTCTTTGCGCAGCGGCTCGGCCTCATGGCTGCAAGCCCAATCGTTGCCGGGACGTTTGCGGGCACCGGGACCGGTCGCGTGGGCGAGCTTGCCGAGCCGTTGACCCTGGGGCGCCTCGCGCTGAAACTGGCCGAGATCCTGCCCGCCACGGCGACAGGCATCCGGGTGGCCGGGCACTATGACACTGTCATCTCCCGCGTGGCGCTCTGCGGCGGTGCGGGCGACTCCCTCCTCGCCGAGCAGGCGGTTGTCGGCGCAGACGTTTTCATTACCGCAGACCTCAGGCACCATCCGGCCTCGGAGGCTCGTGAACGCGCCCTGCTCGGTGCGGGGCCCGCGCTCATCGACGTGTCACACTGGGCGAGTGAGTGGCTGTGGCTAGAGGTTGCGGCCGAGCAGCTTCGTGCGGCTCTGCCACGGCTGACCGTTACCGTGAGTGAGCTGCGCACCGATCCGTGGGACTTCGTCGTCACGCAGTAGATACCTTCCTGCCGGCCCGCCGCTCCCCAGCACCAAATCTTCAAATTCAACACAGTCAGCGGCCCGCAGCGGCCCGAACACAGCTTTTCGAAAGGTACACATGAAGGCACCAGCATCGGAGCAGCTCATTCTCCTTGACCTGCAGGCGGCAGACACCCGACTGAATCAGCTCACGCACGCGGTTCGAACGTTGCCTCAGTCCATTGCACTCGTGACACTACGTCAGGAGACCTCCAACGCCCGAGCGCTGGCAACGTCGATTCGCGGGGAGCTCGAAGACACAAAGATCGAGATTGCCCGACTGGAGAACGATGCCGTCACAGTGTCGGCGCGAATCCAGCGTGACCGGGACCTGCTGCTCTCGAGTGCGAACACGAAGGAGATTCAAGGCTTGGAGCACGAGCTCAACTCGCTCCTGAAACGCCAGGGCGACCTCGAAGACATCGAACTGACGGTCATGGAGCGTCAGGAGGAGATCGAGGGTCGCTTCACGGGCGCATCCGGTCGCCTTGACGACCTCGTGGTTCGGGAGGCCGGTCTTCTGGCGGAGCGCGATGTGCGCCTCGGTCAGCTCGACCGGGAGACCGAGACCCTGACGAAAAGCCGCGCGGCCATCGCGGGCACCATCAGCGAAGAACTGCTGGCCCTCTACGACAAGACGCGTGAACGCTACGGCGTCGGAGCTGCCCTGTTGACCAGGGGTATCTCCGGGGGCAGCCATGTGGCCCTGCACGAGTCCGACCTTCAGGCGATTCGGGTCGCAGCGGCCGATGACGTCGTGCTCTGCCCCGACAGCAACTGCATCCTCGTTCGAACGAACGAGTCCGGTCTCTGACCCTCAGCCTGACAGATATGCTTTACCTTGAATGGGTCGGTGAGACGGCCGCGTCATCCGAGGCTTCTCCTTGTGAGCAGCCAGAGGTGCCGAGGAACGTCCGGGCTCCACAGAGCAGGGCGGTGGGTAACACCCACCCGGGGTAACCCGCGAGACAGTGCCACAGAAAACAGACCGCCACGGATTTCGGTCCGAGGTAAGGGTGAAAAGGTGGTGTAAGAGACCACCAGAGATCAGGGTGACCTGATTTGCTCGGTAAACCTCGTCCGGAGCAAGGTCAGACAGGGTGCGATTAGGCTGCTCGTCTAGTTCCCGGGTAGACCGCTAGAGGGCTGCGGCAACGTAGTCCCGAGATAGATGGCCGTTGATGGTGCGTTCCACTTTCGTGGGGGCACTTGGACAGAACCCGGCGTACGGCCGGCCCATTCACCCCTTTTCTTGGAAGTTTCCCTCAGGAACCGCTGGAAGCGGCCAGGTCGGCGGCCCCCAGAATTCCGGCATTGTTGCGAAGCACCGCGGGGAGGATCTCTGTCGCAAGCGTCAGCAGTGGCAGAAATTCGCTGTGGTTCTTGGAGACTCCGCCACCGACGATGAACAGGTCGGGGGACAGGAGTTTCTCAAGTTCGGTGTAGTAGGTCTGCAGGCGGTCTGCCCACTTCTCCCACGAGAGGTCGTCGCGCTCCTTGGCGCCGTAGGAGGCCTTGAGCTCGTAGTCGCCGCCGTCGATCTGAAGGTGACCGAGTTCAGCGTTGGGCACCAAGACCCCGTTGTAGATCAATGCTGTGCCGATTCCGGTGCCGAGCGTCGTGAGGAGCACCAGACCACTTCGGTTCTTGGCGGCGCCAAATCGCACCTCGGCGTAGCCTGCCGCGTCCGCGTCATTGACGAATGTGATGTTGCGGCCCAGCGCTTTTTCGAAGAACGTCTCGGCCTCGAGGCCGATCCATTTGTTGGATACGTTGGCCGCACTCATCGTGCGGCCGTTTTTTACGACGGCGGGAAAGCAGATGCCGATTTGGGCGTCGGCCGGGATCTCGCCGAGCTGGGCGAGCAGCTCCAGGACCGTCTCGACGACGTCGTTGGGTTTACCGCCTGAGGGGGTGGGTATCTTGATGCGATCAGTAAGTAGTTTGCCGGTGGTCAGATCGACGACGGCGCCCTTAATGCCTGTTCCGCCGATATCTATGCCAACGGCTACCGTGTCTGAGCTGGTGATCATGACAAATCTCCTCGTAGAACTCCCGGCGGGAATCGGGAGGCTGAAACCAAGCCTAGGCCCGGGCTTCGGCATTAGTATCGAGCCAACCGGCCCGCCACGATCTGGGGTGGGCGCGTCAGCGCAAACCGAGGAGGTAGTGCCGTGGGCACCGAGCCGTCAGAGCAGTACTGGTACAACATGAAGAGCGGCGAGGTGGAGTACGGCTTCGCTTCCCCCGCCGCGAACAGGGTCGGCCCTTTTCCGACGCAGGGTGAAGCCAGTCATGCGTTGGAGAAGCTGAGGGCCAACAGCGCGAAGTGGGCGGCGGATGACGCGGCCGAGAACAGTTAGCTTCGGCCCCGTCGGTCAGTCGTAGGAGTGCTCGGGACCAGGGTACGAGTGATCGGCGACGTCGGCTCGGAACTGGGTTACCGCATCCGTCAGCGTCTTTTGCAGGTCGGCATACTGCTTGACGAATTTGGGGATGCGGCCCGTCGTGAAGCCGGCGAAATCCGTCCACACGAGAAGTTGGCCATCGACGTGGGGGCCTGCTCCGACCCCGATGGTCGGAATGCGAAGGCGCTCGGTCACCAAGCGGGCGCTTTCGGCGGGAACCATCTCCAAGACCACGGCGAATGCCCCGGCCTCTTGCACTGCGAGGGCGTCGGCCATCAGCTGTTCGAGGCCGGCGCCCCGGCCCTGGATTATGTGCCCACCAAGGCCGTGTTCACTCTGCGGGGTGAATCCGATGTGCCCCATGACCGGGATGCCCGAGTCAACGATGCGCCGGATCTGCTCGGCGCTGCGCACGCCGCCCTCGAGCTTTACCGCGTGGGCATGTGTCTCCTTCATGAAGCGAACCGCCGTGTGCAGAGCCTCCATGGGGCCTGATTCGTAGGAGCCGAACGGCATGTCTGCGATGACCAAGGCGCGCGTTACCGACGTCGCCACCGCGCGCGCCAGTGGAATGAGATCGTCGACGGTAACCGACAGGGTGGTGTCGTAGCCCAAGACGTTGTTGCCGGCGGAGTCACCCACCAGCAGGAAGTCGATGCCTGCCGTGTCGAAGATCTTCGCAGACAGCTGGTCATAGCTCGTAAGACCCGTAATCGGGATGCCCTGTTCCTTTGCATTCTGGAAGTGTCTGGTTCGCACTCGCTTCGAGACGGGGGTCGTGGGTGCCGGCTGCTCTGAGGACATCTGCCCAGTCTAGCCAGCGAGGTCTCCACCCTGATGGGCCGACGGGCGATAGGTGATCGGCAGTCGTCTGTCCCGGCCGAAGGCGGTGCGAGAGATCTTCGGTCCGATCGCCCCTTGGCGACGCTTCCATTCTGCTCGGTCCACCAGCGCCGTGATCCGGTCGACTGTCGCCTCATCGAAGCCGCGGGCGATCAGTTCGGCGCGCCCGAGACCGCCGTTGATGTAGTCCTCCAGAAGCGCGTCGAGGATGTCGTACTCAGGAAGCGAGTCCTGATCGGTCTGGTCCGGGCGCAACTCCGCCGACGGCGGCTTCGTGATCGAATTCTCTGGGATCGGGGGAATTTGCCGCAGAGCGGTCGCATGATCGTTCCGCCAGCGCGCCAGCTCCCAGACGAGCATCTTTGGAGCGTCTTTCAGCGGCGCAAAGCCGCCGACAGAGTCGCCGTAGATCGTCGAGTAGCCGACAGCCAGCTCGCTCTTGTTTCCGGTCGTCAGCACAAGGTGGCCATACTGGTTCGATAGGCCCATCAGGACGATGCCACGAATTCGAGCCTGCAGGTTCTCCGCCGCCACACCGTCGAGGCCGAGTTGATTTTCCACGGGCGACACCAGATCGGCGATCGCCTGGGTCGAGAAGTGCAGGCCCAGCCGCTCCGCCGAGTCATCGGCGTCGCTCCGTGAGTGCTCCGACGACCACTGACTCGGCATAGAGACTCCAAAGACGGCGTCAGGTCCCAAGGCGTCGACGGCGATCGAGGCGCACACTGCCGAGTCGATTCCGCCGGAGAGCCCGAGGATCACGGAGCTGAACCTGTTCTTGTGTACGTAATCCTCGAGCCCAAGCACCAGGGCGTTCCAGACCTGCTCGAGGTCGGTGGGCGGCTCTGTGATGTCGGTGGCGAGAGCCGGATGCGGGCGTCGCGTAGTGGCGGTCAACTCAACCCGGTGAACGTTTGCCGGCAGCGTCGCCTCGGAGGCGGCTTCCGGGTCGACATCGACAATGAGCAGGTGTGGTGTGAACTGCGGTGCCCGGGCGATGACCGTGCCCACCGTGTCAACGACGAGGCTGTCGCCATCAAAGACGAGATCGTCCTGGCCCCCGACGAGATTGACGTAGGCCACGATAGTGTCGGTCTCCCGTGCACGCCGGGCCACCAGGGGCAGGCGAACGTCGTCCTTGTCCCGTTCGTAGGGCGAGCCGTTGATGACAATTAACAGGCCTGCGTCAGCCTCCAACACCCGGCTGACCGGCCCGCCATCCCGCCAGAGATCCTCGCAGATGAGTAGGGCAATGTCGACGCCGTGCAGGCGAAGTACTAGAAGATCGTCCCCGGGAATGAAGATTCTGTACTCGTCGAAGACCGAGTAGTTCGGCAGGTGGTGCTTCGCGTAGCGCCCCACTACAGCGCCGCCTTGGAGCACGCTGGCGGCGTTTTGGGCGATCGCCGTCGGAGCGTTGCTCGACCCGGATAGTCTCGGCTCGAACGGGCCGTCCGGGTGGCCCACGATCACCGGAATATCTCCCAGCCCGGCGTCCCTGAGCTCAAGAGCGAGCCGATCGACGCGGTCCCGGCATGTCCTGAGGAAAGAGGGGCGCTGGGCCAGATCCTCAATGGGGTAGCCGGAGAGGGACATTTCGCCGAAAGCCACGATGTCGGCGCCGGATTCGGCAGCGATTCGGGTCTGCTCGATGATCACTCGGGCGTTGGCCTCGAGGTCACCGAGGACGGGGTTGGTCTGGGCCAGCGCTAAGCGAAGTCTCGGCATAGCCACTAGCCTATTAGAGACATGTACTTGTGCCGGAGAAAGGCGTCCTAGATGGATAAGCAGAGCGACTTTGTTCTTCGCACGATCGAAGAACGTGGCATTAAATTCATCAGGCTTTGGTTCACGGATGTAGTCGGCACCCTAAAGTCAGTCGCCATCGCTCCCGCCGAAGTCGAAGGTGCGTTCGCCGAGGGCTTGGGCTTCGACGGCTCAGCCATCGAGGGTCTTACGCGGTCCTACGAGGCCGACGTTCTCGCGCATCCTGACCCCACCACGTTCCAGATCCTGCCCTGGCGTGGCGAGATCGACCCGACGGCGCGGATGTTCTGCGACATCACGACGCCGGACGGCTTGCCCGCAGTCGCCGACCCGAGAAATGTTCTCAAGCGCACGCTCGCCAAGGCCGCCGACCGTGGATTCACGTTCTACACGCATCCCGAGATCGAGTTCTACCTGCTGAAGTCCTCGCAATACGGCGAGAACGGTCCGGAGCCCGTCGACAAGGCAGGCTACTTCGACAACGTGCCCGGCGGTACGGCACACGACTTCCGACGCCGCTCGGTGCGGATGCTGGAAGACCTCGGTATCTCGGTCGAATTCAGCCACCACGAGGCCGGGCCCGGCCAGAACGAGATCGACCTTCGCTATGCCGATGCGCTGACGACGGCCGACAACATCATGACTTTCCGCACGGTGATCAAGGAGGTCGCGATTGAGCAGGGCGTCTACGCGACGTTCATGCCCAAGCCGATCGCTGGCCAGCCCGGCAGCGGCATGCATACCCACCTCTCTTTGTTCGAGGGGGATGGCAACGCGTTCTATGAGGCCGGTGCAAAATACCAGCTCTCCAAGATTGGCCGCCAGTTCATCGCCGGACTCCTGCACCACGCGCCGGAGATCACCGCCGTCACAAACCAGTTCGTCAACTCGTACAAGCGGCTCTGGGGCGGCGACGAGGCGCCCAGCTTCGTCTGCTGGGGTCACAACAACCGTTCCGCCCTCGTGCGCGTTCCGCTCTACAAGCCCAACAAGGGCCAGAGCTCGCGCATCGAGTACCGGGCCATCGACTCAGCCGCGAACCCCTACCTCGCGTACTCGCTGCTCCTTGCCGCGGGCATGAAGGGTATAGAGGAGGGCTATGAGCTGCCGCCCGAGGCGGAAGACAACGTCTGGAGCCTCACGGACTCAGAGCGTCGAGCCCTTGGCTACAAGGCACTTCCCGCGTCGCTTGACCGAGCAATCTCGCTCATGGAGGGTTCGGAACTCGTCGCCGAGACGCTGGGGGAGCACGTCTTCAACTACGTCCTCAAGAATAAGCGCCAGGACTGGGACAACTACCGGGCTCAGGTGACGCCGTACGAGCTCAAGAGCAACCTCGAGATGCTCTAAGCCGGAGTTCCTCCATGGGCCGTTCGCAGAATACGAGAACCGAGCTAGCGAGAGTCGGTTTCGTTGACCTCACCGCGGCCCAGGATCAGTTGGTGGCGGTGGCGCTCCAGGTCGGAATCGACGAATCCGACCTGATCGCGTCTCTCAGCCGGGCTGCCGACCCCGATCAGGCACTCTTCCTGTTCGACGCGCTGCTGCGACGCTCAGAGAGGGATGTCCTCCCGCTCCTGCTGGACGCGCAACTCAGAGCCCGGCTCGCCTTGGTGCTCGGCGCTTCCAAGGGGGTGGGCGACTTCTTCCTGCGTCAGCCCGGCGAACTGGCAGCGATGACCGCGCCGATTACCAGGCTGCCGACACTGGCAGAAGCCAATGCCACACTATTGGAGGCGGTTGGCGCCGTCGACGGTTTCGCTGAGATCGCGGGTGAGCCGGCGTGGACGGCACTCAGGGTGCGCTACCGCCGACTTTTGGCGCAGGTCGCTGTCTTCGACCTTGAGCAGGCCGACCCCGTGCAGGGGCTAGACGCCGTTGCATCCACGCTCGCAAACCTCTCCGGCGCGGCTTTGGACGCCGCCCTCGCCGTCGCTCGAACGACGCTGTCGGTAAAGGGTCAGGGCGCGTGGTTCTTCCCGGCCGAGGACGTGCGTCAGACGCGGCTCTCGATCATCGGCATGGGCAAGGCGGGTGCGCGCGAGCTGAACTACGTCAGCGACGTCGACGTGATCTTCGTTGGCGGGGCCATGCCACACAGCACGCTTGAGCAGGGCCGGGCACTCGACATCGCCACCAGGCTTGCGATGCTCACGATGCGGGCTATCAGCGAGGCCGGGATCGAACCTGGCCTGTGGGAGGTAGACCCGAACCTCCGGCCCGAGGGCAAGGCCGGCGCCCTCGTTCGCTCCCTGGAATCGCATATCGCGTATTACGAGCGCTGGGCGAAGAGCTGGGAGTTTCAGGCGCTCCTGAAGGCCCGCCCGCTTGCGGGCGATCTCGAGCTCGGCGAGGACTACACGGCGGCCATGGCACCCAAGGTCTGGAGCAGTGCGTCACGCGAGAACTTCGTCGAGAGCGTGCAACGCATGCGTGAGCGAGTGACGGAGAATATCGGAGGCGACGATATTCACTATCAGGTGAAGCTTGGCCCGGGTGGCCTACGCGACATCGAATTCACCGTGCAACTGCTCCAGCTTGTGCATGGGCTTCAGGACGCACTCGTTCGCCAGCCAGCCACCATCCCGGCGCTGACCGCGCTCACCGAGCGCGGCTACGTCGGCCGCGCCGAGCTGCTGGAACTCGCCGAGGATTACCGGATACTGCGACTTCTCGAACATCGCATCCAGCTGAGGTTTTTGAAGCGTACCCACCTCATGCCGCGCGACGAGGCCAGCCAGCGTGTCCTGGCTCGCGCGACTGAGCTCGACGTCTCGGCCGTCGCCCTCATCGAGCGCTGGAACGGAATCAAACACCGCGTCCGGGGGCTGCATGAGCGGCTCTTCTACCGGCCGCTCTTGGCCGCCGTCGCGGGCCTGAGCGCCGATGACCGCGCCCTCACGAGCGAGCAGGCCGAGGACCGCCTGGCCGCTATCGGGTTCGTTGACACCAAGGGCGCCATGAACCATATCGCGGCCATGACCTCCGGGGTCTCGCGAAAGGCTGAGATCCAACGGCATCTCCTGCCGGTGCTCCTGCAGTGGTTCGCCAACGGTGCCGACCCCGACTACGGGCTTCTCGCGTTCCGGCGGCTGAGTGACACGCTGGGGGAGACTTACTGGTTCCTGCGGATGCTCCGGGACTCCTCAGGCGCGGCCGCACGCTTGACCCAGGTACTCTCTGGCTCACGGTACGTCGGCCAGCTGCTGGAGCAGATCCCCGAGGCGGCGGCGTGGCTTGAGAACGAGGACGAGCTGAGGCCGAGATCGCGCGCTGTTCTGCAGGAGGAAACCCGCCTGATCATCGCCCGGCACGACTCGCCCGATGCCGCAGCGGCGTCCCTCCGCGCGGCCCGTCGCCGGGAGGTGCTTCGGCTGGCCCTGTCCTCCATACTGGGGCTCTGCACTGTGCTGGAACTCGCGCAGGCGCTGAGCGACGTGACGGCGATGCTGCTCCAGGGCACCATTGCGATCATTCGCAAGGGCGCAGCCACAGCCCAGGGCGACGGTATCGAGTTCGCCATCATCGCCATGGGCCGCTTCGGGGGCAGTGAGATCGGCTTCGGCTCCGACGCGGACGTGATGTATGTCTTCCGGCCCACCTACGCCGACAAGCAGACCGGCCAAGCAGTTGCCCTATTCATCGTCTCGGAACTGAAGCGGCTAACCGAAGACCACCGCCTGCCATTGGATCTTGACATCGGACTGCGGCCGGAGGGCAAGAACGGCATCATCGTGCGGTCCCTCGAATCGTACGAGGCGTACTACGAGCGCTGGTCGCTGACCTGGGAGGCGCAGGCCCTGCTCAGGGCCAGGGGCGCGACGGGCGACGGCGCGCTCATCGCCGATTTTGAAGCGCTGGCCGACAAGGTTCGGTTCCCCAACAGCATTGAGCAGAACGCGATCCGTGAGGTAAAGCGGATCAAGGCTCGTGTCGAGAGCGAACGGCTTCCGCAGGGGGCAGACCCGACCCGCCATCTGAAGCTGGGCCGCGGCTCGCTGAGCGACGTGGAGTGGCTGGTGCAGCTTCTGCAGCTCGAGCACGGGGCGAGTGTTCCCGGGCTTCGAACGACCTCGACGCTCGACGCGCTCTCCGCGGCGACAGAGGCCGGCCTGTTGGCTGCGGAGGATGCCGAAAAGCTGCGTGCCGCCTGGATCTTCGCCTCCCGGGCGCGCAGTGCCATGGTTCTCTGGTCCAACAAGACCTCCGACGTGCTTCCGACCGACCGTCAGCAGCTGGAGGGCATCGCCCGTCTCATGGAATACCCGCCGGGATCCGCGAACGCCCTTCAGGAGGACTACCTCGGCGTAACCAGGCGCAGCCGGGCGGTCTTTGAGCGGCTCTTCTACGGGACCGACTAGCCAGGGGCAATGAGTCATGTTCTTCGTCGTGTTCCTCCCGGGGATTCACCCATGATCTCGACCCCCCAGAGATCTTTAGAAACAAAAAAATCCGCACGAGCAGCCAAAGCCTTGGGCGATGAGTGCTCGTGCGGACCTGTTCATCTGGTTCCGTGCGGTCTGGTTAGACCCCGTAGTACAGTTCGAACTCGAACGGGTGCGGGCGCTGGGCCAGCGGCTTGATCTCGAATTCACGCTTGTAGTTGATCCACGTCTCAATGAGATCTAACGTGAAGACGTTGCCCTGCAGCAGGAACTCGTGATCGTTCTCAAGGGCCTTGAGGGCCTCATCCAGCGACGAGGGAACCTGCGGGATGTTCTTCGCCTCCTCGGGGGGAAGCTCGTACAGGTCCTTGTCTACGGGCTCGTGCGGTTCGGTGCGGTTCTTGATGCCGTCGATGCCGGCCATCAGCTGGGCCGCGAACGCGAGGTACGGGTTGCCGGAGGCGTCGGGGGCGCGGAACTCGATGCGCTTGGCCTTCGGGTTCGTGCCCGTAATCGGGATGCGGATGGACGCTGAACGGTTGCCAGCCGAGTAGACCAGGTTGACGGGCGCCTCGAAGCCGGGGACCAGGCGGTGGTAGGAGTTCACCGACGGGTTGGTGAAGGCCAGAACGGCGGGCGCGTGGGCCAACAGTCCGCCGATGTACCAGCGAGCGAGGTCGCTGAGCCCGCCGTAGCCGGCCTCGTCGTAGAACAGTGGCACGCCGTCGTTCCAGAGTGACTGGTGCGTGTGCATGCCCGAGCCGTTGTCTCCGAAGAGCGGCTTCGGCATGAACGTGGCGGTCTTGCCCCAGCGCTCGGCGACGTTCTTGACGATGTACTTGAACTTCAGGATGTCGTCGGCGGCGTGAACCATGGTGTCGAACTTGTAGTTGATCTCGCCCTGGCCGCCGGTGCCGACCTCGTGGTGGCCGCGCTCGACGTCAAGGCCGGCCGCGATGAGCTCGAGCGTGATGTCGTCGCGCAGGTCAGCGTGCTTGTCGACCGGGCTGACCGGGAAGTAACCGCCTTTGTAGGGGGTCTTGTTGCCGAGGTTGTTGCCAGCCTCGTCGCGGCCGGAGTTCCAGGCGCCCTCGTCGGAGTCGACAGAGTAGAAGCTCGAGTGCTGGTTGACCTCGTAGCGCACGTCGTCGAAGATGTAGAACTCGGCCTCAGGGGCGAAGAATGCCGTGTCGGCGATGCCGGTTGACGCAAGGTACTTCTCGGCCTTGCGGGCAACCTGGCGCGGGTCGCGGTGGTAAATCTCGCCGTTGCGCGGGTTGTAGATGTCGAAAATCATGATGAGCGTACGGTTTGTGCGGAACGGGTCCACATACGCCGTCGACACGTCGGGAATGATCTGCATGTCGGACTCGTGGATCGAGGCGAACCCGCGAATCGACGAGCCGTCGAACATCTGGCCCACGGTGAAGAACTCTTCGTCGACGGTGGAAGCGGGAATCGTGATGTGCTGCTGGACACCGGGAAGATCGGTGAAGCGGATATCAAGGAACTTTACGTCCGTGTCCTTGATGAACTTGAGCACCTCAGAAGAATCACTAAACATGTGAGCACTCCAAATGGCTTGAATCGGGAAAGGTTGCAGATGCAACGCCTCAAATCCTATTGCTCGGGGATTACTCCACCGTGTCGCAATTGTTTCCACCATGTTACGGCTGATCACCGGATGAACGCTCACAGGGGTACGGTTTAGACTTTTCCCGTGCCCTCGAATCCTTCATCTCATCCCGCTAGATTTGGCGCGGCGCCCAGCGAATGGCCTGGCCAGAGATTGGGCTTCCCTCAGGTAGGTGTCGGCTCGGTGGCCCGCGGCGGCCGTCGACTGATCGCCATTTTTATCGATTTCATGTTTTGCTACATCGTATATTTCGCGTTTTTCTTTGGCAATCAGTGGGCGAGTGGAATCATTTTCGCCCTCTCGCAGATTGTACTTCTGGCCCTGATCGGCAGCGGGTTCGGACATCTACTCTTGGGCATGCAGCTCACCAAACTCGACGGAAGTCATGTGGGGCTGTGGCGGCCGATTCTCCGCACGGTACTTTTGGCGTTACTCTTGCCCGCTGTCGTGTGGGACTCCGACCAGCGTGGTCTGCACGACGTCTTCGCCGGCACAGTCTTGGTGATGAAGCGTTAGTAGTTACATCCAAAAAAAACCGGCTTGCCAACTTTCTGACAGACCGGTTTCTTGTTTCGACTGTTCTTGCTATCGGCTTCGCTGAGGACGTGCCTTGAACGGATCGACGCCCTTGGGGATGGGAATTCCGGCGGAACCCAGTGACGTCAGCCGGTTGCTGACAGCCGTGACCTCGGCCTTGTTCAGGGCAGGCTTGATACGGGCAAGGGAGCGTGGGATCTTCGAGAGGGGAACCGCGTCGATATCCGGACCGACTGAAATAAGGGTGATTGGCACGTTCGGCAGAATTCGAGTGACTTTCCGGCGCTCCTCGTCGACCATCTTGCCTGTTCTGCTCTTGGGGCCTTCGCCGATCAGAACGACCCCGCCACGCCCCACAGCGCGGTAGACAGCATCCTGCGTCTTGCCGTTTACGGCGATCGGCATCTCGCTGCCCCGCCAACTACGCTTGAGACTGCTTCGGAGCACCGCGCCGACAGCGCCCGGTTGGCCCGTGATCTGGCCATAGGCGGCACGCTCGGCCCGTCGCCCAAGAATGATCAACGCGACGAGGAAGCCGGCCAGAACGCCCGCAACGATCCACATCGCAATGCCGAAGCCATTGCCTGCGGAGAAGAAGAAGGCGACCCCCAGACCCACTGCGATCGGCACGAGGAAGCCCAGGGCAAGAAGCCACACAACATTCTTGTCGTACTTGCGGGTCATCTGGAAGACCTGCCACATCTGCTTGATGCGGCCCGGCTCCTTGGGGGGCTTGGGGGATTTTTCTGTCTTTCTGGCCATGTAAAGAGAATACCGAATGCGCAGTCGACGCAGATGCCAACTCGAGAAATTCCTGTCCTGCACACCAGAGTTCCGGGCGGCAAATACCCCGAGCTTCTGGCCGGGAATCAAGCGCCGACGGGACAGCCCAGAATCAATTCATGAGAGTCACCAGACGGCCAAAGAATCTCGTGCCGACGCAGTCGCCGAAAAGACCGGAGGATTTCGACAGCCTCGCGGTGGCTGTTTCGGGCAAGCCCGGGTCTTTCTTGTTGGAAGCGATCGCTGGTTATCGCCTCGTGAGGAGGCTGGCGGTAGGCACGCGTTCTACCGTTTTCCTCGCTAGGGCCGAGTCTCTCGGCGGTGATCGAGGCTCTCGCCAAGATGACGGGCTTAGCCGGTGGGCCACACTCAATTCAGGGTCCGTCGCCTTGAAGGTCTTCGATCATGGGACGCCTGCCGGGCTGGTGGATGATGAGATAGCTGCTCTGTCCGCAGTGGTGCACCCGCACATCGTTCGGCTCACCGACGTAGCGTCCGGACCGGACGGCCTTCCGTGTCTGATCATGGACCGGGTCAACGGGCCTTCGCTTCTGCGCATCCTCGGTTCCCGCAACGTTCTACTGCCAGGGGAGGCGACGACGATCCTCGCCCCTATCTGCAGTGCCGTGCAGTCATTGCATGAGAGCGGCCACAGCCACGGGTTCATCACTCCCGGCAAGATTCTTTTGGCATCGGGCGGGGCCCCGGTCCTTCTCGGATTCGGCCGGTCCGCTGACCGGCGTGCAGGCGACACGCAAGACGCAGCGTGGCGCAGGGTTGTACTCGCCGATCAACGCTCGCTTGTGAATCTGTGCCTGAGTGTGTTTGGCACCATCGGGTCGCCGAACGACGACGATCTTGTTCGCATCGGCGACTCGGGGTCCGGCCCAGGCGGGGAAGACGACCTGAGGTGCGGCCAAGAAGCCCTTGTCGAAATGCTGGGCAGCGGACCTATTGATGCGTTTCTGCCGCGACTGGAGCGTTGGCTATTCGAGCAGGCAGCGCCGATACCGGTGCGGCAGGAAGAATTCGGTCTGGGCGCGGTCATTTCAGCAGCAGGCGAGTTGTCTGGGGCGCGTTCTCTGGGGCAGTCAACTCCTCATCCGCCCATTGCTGAGTTTTCTCTGTTGGAGTGGCCGGAGCCCGAAGAGCAAGCGTTGGCACCGGAACAGAGAATTGGGCGGGGAACCCTGTCAAGCATGCTGCGGATGCTTCCACTGCCCGATTGGGTGCAGAAAGCCTCAAGCCCCCCCCGGGCACCCGTGCTCACAAAATTTCGGGGCAGGCCAGTGGCAGTCGCGGTGGTCGTGGCAGTCGCGCTCGTTGTGAGCGTGCTCGTGCTGTTGCCAGAGAGCTCGAGCCACCATCAAGGGGAGGCCGCTTCATCAAGCAACGGCACTTTCTCGGGGCAGGCAGCAGAGAACGCTGCCGAAGGGTCGCAGGCCGAAGCCGATGCGGTTACCGCAGACGACCCAGCCGCAGCGCTGGTGGCTTTGTCTGCCCGCCGGGATCGGTGTCTCGTTCTCAAGTCCGTTGATTGCCTTGGCGGCGTTCATCAGTGGCAGTCTGCATCCGGTGCGCGTGATGCGGCACTAATTTCGTCCGTGCCCGAGGGCCAATCCGCCGAGTTCGTTCCCTTCGATACGGCAAGCCTGACCACCGTTGAGCGCACGGGCGACTCCGCGATCGTGTCAGCGACTACATGGCCTGAGGAGCTGGATGGCCCGACGGCCGGCAACGACAAACCGGCCTCGTTCCTTCTGATGAAGGGCGAGGCCGGTTGGCGTCTTCGTGACGTTTTCTTCAGGTAGTCGACCCTGCTTCTTGCTTTGGCTTGACGGGCTAGATACCTAGGTCGGCGTCGAACGCGCCCGCCTCGAGGCGGTTCTTCACGGCAACGAGAAAGCGGGACGCGTCGGCCCCGTCGACGATGCGGTGATCGTAGCTGAGAGCGAGGTAAACGACCGAGCGGATGGCGATTGCCTCGCCGTCAGCAGATACCACCACCCGCGGCTGGCGGGTCACTATGCCGGTCCCGAGAATCGCCACCTGCGGCAGGAACACCACCGGGGTATCGAACAATGCGCCACGTGATCCCGTGTTTGTCAGGGTGAAGGTACCGCCACCCAACTCATCGGGCTTCAGCTTGTTGTCACGGGTTCGCGCTGCAAGATCGGAGATCTCTCGGGCGAAGCCCGCAAGATTCAGTTCGCCGGCGTTCTTCACCACCGGGGTCAGCAGTCCGCGCTCGGTGTCGACCGCAATGCTGATGTTCTCCTGGCTCGGGTAGACGATCGTGTCGCCATCGACCGTTGCATTGATGATCGGGTAAACCTTCAGCGCTTCGGCCGAGGCCAGTGCGAAGAACGGCAAGAATGTCAGCTTGTCACCGGTCTTGGCCTGGAAGGCGACCTTGACTCGATCGCGAAGGGCTGCCACGCGGGTGACGTCGACCTCGACGACTGTTGTCAGCTGAGCCGTTCCCTGCATGGACTCGACGGCGCGCTGGGCCACGACCTTGCGCAGGCGCGACATGGGCTGCGTGGTTCCCCGCAGTGGCGAGATCGGCAATGCAGCGCTGGCTGCGACCGGGCTGGCTGGCGCGGACAGGGTCGCGACCGATGCGGCGAGAACATCTTCCTTGCGGATGCGGCCACCGACACCGGTACCGCTGATCGTGGAAAGATCAATCCCCTTGTCGCCGGCGAGTTTGCGAACGAGCGGGGTGACATAGCCTGCGTTTGCAACCTGAACTGCTGCGGGTGCCGCAACTGCAGGAGCTGCTGCTACAGGAGCTACTGCTACAGGAGCTACTGCTACAGGAGCTACTGCTACAGGAGCTGCTGCGACAGGAGCGGCTGCTAGGGGAGCTGCTGCTAGGGCAGCTGCTGCTAGGGGAGCTGGAACTACAACTGCGGCCACCGGTGCGGGGGCCGCAACAGGGGCTGCCACCGGCTCAGGAGCTGCGGGGGCCGAGACCGGCTCAGGCGCGGCGGGGGCCGCAACCGGCTCAGGAGCTGCGGGCGTGGGGACAACCGCCGGCTCGGCGGCGACCGGACCGGCCGCCGGGGCTGCGGCAGTTCCGGATCCGTCACCTATTGTCACGAGAGGGGTACCGACCTCGACGGTCTCGTCCTCCTGCACAAGAATCGCCTCGATGACACCAGCGATCGGCGACGGGATCTCGGTGTCTACTTTGTCCGTTGACACTTCAAGTAAGGGTTCGTCGACCTCAACGCGGTCTCCCACACTCTTGAGCCAGCGGGTAACCGTACCTTCGGTCACACTCTCACCGAGTGCTGGAAGGTTTACGGATTCGCTCATTAGCCTGTCTCCTTTAGAAGCCCTCTTTGTTGGGGGCTTTTAGCTGTGTTTTATGGGCGGAAGTTGGTCAAGGACTACATTGCGTGCAGGGGCTTGCCGGCGAGGGCCATCATGGCCTCCCCGATAGCCTCATCCTGCGTTGGGTGCGCGTGCAGCAAACCAGCGACATCCTCAGGGTAAGCCTCCCAGTTGACGATCAACTGGGCCTCACCGATGAGCTCACCGACGCGGGCGCCGATCATGTGCAGGCCGACGACGGGGCCATCTGCCACTCGCACTACCTTGACGCTTCCAGCAGTGCCGATGATGTGACTCTTGCCATTTCCGGCCAGGTTGTAGTCGTAGCTCGACACCCTGTCGGCACCGTACTGGGCGATTGCCTTCGCCTCGGTCAGACCGACGGATGCGACCTCCGGGTCGGAGTACGTGACCTTGGGGATGTTCACGTCGGAAACGACCATGGGAGCGAGTCCTGCGATCTCTTCAGCGACGAAGATTCCGTGCTGGAAGCCCCGGTGGGCTAGCTGAAGGCCGGGGACGATGTCGCCAACGGCGTAGAGACCGGGAATGTTCGTCTCGAGGCGTTCGTTGGTGATGACGAAGCCGCGATCGATGGTGACGCCGACCTCTTCGAAGCCGAGGCCGGCCGTGGCTGGTCCGCGACCCACGGCAACGAGCAACAGGTCGGCTTCGATGGTCTTGCCATTTTCCAGAGTGACCACAACGCCGTCGTCGTTCTGGGTCACACCCGCGAAGCGGATGCCCAGGCTGAAGTTGATACCGCGCTTGCGGAAAGCTCGCTCGAACTGCTTGCTTATCGACTCCTCCTCGTTCGGAACGAGATGGGGGAGCGCTTCGATGATCGTGACGTCGGTGCCGAAGGACTTCCAGACGCTCGCGAACTCCACTCCGATGACGCCGCCGCCGAGGATGGCTATCCGGTTCGGCACGTAGTCCAGCATCAAAGCCTGTTCGCTCGTGATGACGCGTCCGCCGATCTCGAGGCCCGGAAGCGAGCGCGCGTAGGAGCCTGTGGCGAGAATGACGTTCTTGCCGATAATGACGTCAGCTCCGACAGCAACGGATGTCGGTGTGACAAGACGCCCTTCTCCTCGGATGACGGTGATGCCGCGGGCCTTCACCAGGCCCTCGAGGCCCTTGAACTTGCTCGTGACGATGCCGTCGCGGTAGGCGTTGACGGCATTCATATCGATGCCGTGGAAGCTCGTGTTCACGCCGTACTTGCTGGATTCACGACTGACGTCTGCAACCTCGGCCGAGTGCAGCAGAGCTTTCGTCGGAATGCAACCGCGGTGCAGACAGGTCCCGCCGAGCTTGTCCTTCTCGATGAGGCCCACGGACAGGCCCAGGAGGCTGGCCCGCAATGCAGCTGCATATCCGCCGCTGCCGCCACCTAGTACAACTACGTCAAAATTTTGTTCCGACAAGAACGAAACTCCCTCGCGTATTCAATATTTTGGTCGCAAGCTCGTAAGAAAGGCCTGCGTGGACGAGTGTTTTCGCCCCTCCAACACTACTACCGTCAGTAGGCCGACCCCGCACTCCCGGCAGCGAGGGCAAGGAGCGTTCTCACGGTCACACCCGTAGGCCCCATGGGGGTGTAGCCGTACGCGCCCTCGGTGTTGTGGGCGGCGCCGGCGATGTCGAGATGGACCCACGGGATGCTTCCGGAACCATCAGCCTTCTGCCCGACGAACTCCTTTAGGAAAACGCCCGCCAGGAGCATTCCGCCAGCGGTGTTTCCTTGCTTGATGTTGGCGAGGTCGGCTACGTCGGAGTTCAGCAGCGGGCGCATCTCCGCGGGCAGGGGCATGTGCCAGAAGGACTCGCCCCGAAGGGTGGCCGCCGCGAGGACCTCGCATACCAGTTCACCGTCCCCCATCGTTCCTACGTAGCGGTGACCGAGCGCTACGATTGCCGCGCCGGTCAGGGTCGCGATGTCGATGATCGCATCGGGAAATTCCTCGCTGGCAGCCACCAGTCCGTCCGCGAGCACCAGACGGCCCTCTGCGTCGGTGTTCAAGACCTCTACGGTGCGCCCGCCTCGGATAGTAAGAACGTCGTTGGGACGGATTGCGGTTGCGGACGGCATGTTTTCTGCCAGACAGAGCCACGCTGTCAGACCAACGGGTAATTTCAGACGCGAGGCCGCGAGTACGACGGCCAGGGCCGTTGCAGCGCCGGTCATGTCGTATTTCATACCGATCATGGAGCTGGCAGGCTTGAGGGACAGCCCCCCGGTATCGAAGGTGATTCCTTTGCCCACAAGGGCGATGTGTCGCTCGGCGTTGGCGGGCGAGTAGGTGACCTTCACCAGCCGGGGGGGCCGGCTCGACCCCTGGCCCACGCCCAGGATCCCGCCGAATCCATCCGCCGCCAGCTCAGTCTCATCCCACACCTTGACGCTGACACCGGCCTCGATGCCGAGCGCTACAGCACGGTCGGCGAACGACGAGGGGTACAAGGTCAAGCGGCGGCATATTGACCAGGTCGCGAACAAGATGAACCGCGCGGCCGAGTTCGATTGCGGCGGCGATGGCCTCGACAGACACGGTAAGGGGTGTCAGTAGAGTAATGGACTCCAGCGGCTTCGTCTTGGGCCGGCTGGCAGCCGATCGGTAGTCGAGGTAGTCGTACGAGCCGAGAATTGCGCCCTCGAGGACTGCTGAAGCATGCGCAGGCGTTACGGCAGGCAGGGCGATTGCGACTGATGTGGCATCCGTCAGACGTCGACCGATGACGCCTGCCGCATAGCGTAGGTCATCAACTCCCGGCTCGGGGGTGCCCAGACCGACAAGGGCGATCGACGCGGCGGCATGGCCGGCGATCGCCGGGATACGAATAAATTCGTCCCTCGCTCCAGTAACGCCAAAACTGGCCAAGTTGCCCAAGAGGGCGAGCGTTTCTCCGTCCAGTCCTTCGACGGCCGCGACGTGGGGGCCCTCCGGGGTCTTGACGACACCGAAGACTAAAACGTCGGCGATGACGTCCGAGTAAGCGGCCTGGGACACGGACAAAACGGGAGTAGTCATACTGGCAACCCTAGACGGGAGTGTTCGCTCTGGGCAGGTCCTGCGGCCGGGGCCATGGCATCGTTACGCGCTTAGAGTTGTCAGATGAGCAATTCGTCTGGCCTGTACGAACTATCTGGAGAACTCGATTCGATTCCGGAGGGTCTTCAGCTGGTCGCGGCCCTCACGGGTTTCACCGATGCCGGTGGGGCTGTCAGCCAGGTCGGAGAGTACATCCTCGAGAATTTGACCAATCGAATTGTTGCCGAGTTTGACGCCGACAGCCTGCTGGACTACCGGGCTCGACGACCCGTCATCTACTTCGATCAGGATCATCTCAGCGATTACCAGCCGCCCGTTCTCCGGCTCTACCTCGTGCACGACGAATTAAATCAGCCTTTCTTGTTCCTGAATGGCTACGAGCCGGACTTTCGGTGGGAGGGGTTCACCGCCGCCCTGCTCGAATTGATCCAGACGCTGAACGTGGTCACGACGACCTGGGTCCATGCAATCCCGATGCCGGTCCCGCACACTCGGCCATTGGGGGTAACGGTGAGTGGAAACCGCTTGGAACTGACAGACGCGATGAGCGTCTGGAAGCCGCACACTCAGGTTCCTGCCAACGCACTGCACCTCGTTGAGTACCGACTTCAACAGCTGGGCCATCCCGTGGCGGGCTTCGTCCTGCTTATCCCGCACTACCTCGCCGAGACGGAGTTTCCGATGGCGGCCCTGGCCTCACTGGACAGCATCAGTGCGGCGACGGGAATCATCTTTCCGACGGACAGGCTGAGGGAGAGCGGACGGGAATTTGTGTCCAAGATTGACGAGCAAATTGAGTCGAACAACGACTTGGAGAAGCTCGTGGGCACCTTGGAGACCCGCTACGACGCGTATATGGAGGGGACATCGCTCCGATCTCCCCTCACCGATATAGACGGCGAGTTGCCCTCGGCGGATGAGATAGCGGCGGAGTTGGAGAACTTTCTTGCCTTCAAGCGCCACGGCGACGAGAAGCCTGGCGGAGCCACGGGACTCTAACGCCCTGTAGCCCAGCTTTCGGTGCAGTGCCTGGTTAGGTTGCGAGTCCTTGCCGGATTAGCATTGTTTCAGTGAATTCCCGTCGCGCGTGGTTAGTCCTGGCAATAGGAACTTTTGCGTACATGGTCGCGGTCCTGCAGAGGACAACGTTGGGCGTGGCCGGGGTAGCTGCTGCTGATCGCTTCGAGGTTTCCGCGGCGGTGCTGTCGTCCCTCGCCGTCGTGCAACTGGTCGTGTACGCGGCGCTGCAGATTCCGGTCGGAATCCTGATCGATCGCGTGGGACCGAAGTGGTTGATCTCGGTCGGCATGATCTTCATGGTGGCCGGCCAGTTCACCCTGGCGTTCGCCCCGGACATCACCCTCGCGGTCGTGGGCCGCATGCTGGTCGGCGCGGGAGACGCAGCTATTTTCATCTCCCTCATCAGGCTGGTGAACTCGTGGTTTTCCGGACGCATCCTTCCCCAGCTCTCCCAATGGATCGGAAACGTCGGTCAACTCGGTCAGATCTGTTCGGCGATCCCCTTCGCCTGGCTGCTCATGCAATACGGCTGGTCGGTTGCGTTCAGCTCGGCGGCGTCACTTGCAGTACTTGCGCTGGTGCTGGCTGTCGCTCTGCTGTCGGACCGTCCACGCTCCGCCGCCGATACGGGTCGGTCGGCAACCCTCAAAGAGGCTCTCGTCCACCTCGTTCCAACTTTGCGTCGGCCGGGAACGCAACTTGGCTTCTGGTCCCACTTCGTCACTCAGTCCTCGGGAACATCGTTCAGTCTCTTCTGGGGATATCCGTTTCTGGTCTCTGCCGTCGGCTTCAGCCACCAGGCCGCCGCGGGTTTCCTGGTAATCATCGTCGTGTCGGGGATGGTTGCCGGCCCGGTGCTCGGAATGCTGACGGCGAGGTTTCCGCTCCGGCGATCCAATCTCGTGCTTGGCATCACCGTGATGCTGGCTATCGTCTGGGCCGTCGTTCTGCTGTGGCCGGGAATACCACCCGTCTGGATGTTCGTTGTTCTGACGGTGTGTCTGGGCGTTGGCGGGCCCGGTTCGCTCATCGGCTTCGATTTCGCACGGTCGTTCAACCCCATCCGGTCGCTGGGTTCGGCCAACGGTGTCGTCAACGTGGGTGGATTCATGGCGAGCTTTGTGATCATCTTCCTGATCGGTCTCATTCTTGATGTTCGGTTTGCCAACGGGCTCAGCGGCAGCCTCTATGAATACGACGCCTTCCGCTGGGCATTTGCCGTGCAGTACCTCGTCGTCGGAGCGGGGGTGGCTCTCCTCTTGCGAGCACGTCGCCGAACTCGCAGTGGCCTCGCGCTGGATGAGGGCGTCATCGTTCCCCCGCTCTGGCGAAGTCTGGTTCGAGGCTTGCCCAAAAGGCGAACGCAGTAGTCCAAGCTCGGATTTTTCCGTGTAATACTAGATCTAAGACCCGTTCATGTACCGTCGTCCACAGGCAACTGTGAGTCTCAAGAATTTGAGATAAAGGCTTCAGGACTTGACATGGGTCTTAGTAATGTCAAAAAACAACCCTGGCCTCCAGATCAACGCCTGCCGCTTCGAGCGGAACGTCCTGGCTGGACCGGTGTGAAAGGTGTTCGTATGGCCACCCGCAAGACGACCGAGACCCTCGAGCCAGTACTGGCCGCCGAGGAAACTCCCAATACCGACGCAGCCAAGCCTGCCACCGCGGCCAAGACCGCAGCAACTAAGGCCGCCGCCGCGAAGGCCACCGCCACGAAGGCCACCGCAGCCAAGGCGCCCGCTGCCAAGGCCCCGGCGGTCAAGGCGGCTCCCAAGTTGTCCGCCGCCAAGGCGAAGGCGGCCGCTGCCAAGGCGGCCAAGGATGGCTCTGGAGACGACCACGACCCCACTGACGACGAGGCTGTGGTCATCGCTGTTGATGACGACGACTCGGATGACGACCGGCCGATCAAGTCGAACCTCGACGGCCCGCTACCCCGTGGCGCACTGATCATCACCGATACAGATGATGACAGTGACGTCCCCGTCTATTCCTCGGCCATCACCGGCGCCACGGCTGACCCTGTCAAGGACTACCTGAAGCAGATCGGCAAGGTCGCTCTGCTGAATGCGGCCGAAGAGGTTGAGCTTGCCATGCGCATCGAGGCGGGACTGTTTGCCGAGGACACCATGGCCACGATGACCGAGACCGAGAAGAAGTCGTCATATGGCCGCGAGCTGCAGTGGGTTGCTCGCGACGGCGCACGCGCCAAGAGCCACCTTCTGGGTGCCAACCTTCGCCTCGTGGTGAGCCTAGCCAAGCGTTACACCGGCCGAGGAATGCAGTTTCTCGATCTGATTCAAGAGGGCAACCTGGGTCTCATCCGTGCCGTCGAGAAATTCGACTACACCAAGGGATTCAAATTCTCCACCTACGCCACCTGGTGGATTCGCCAGGCCATCACGCGTGCCATGGCCGACCAAGCGCGCACCATCCGCATTCCCGTGCATATGGTCGAGGTCATCAACAAGCTCGCGCGTGTTCAGCGCCAGATGCTTCAGGATCTGGGCCGGGAACCAACACCCGAAGAGCTCAGCCGCGAACTGGATATGACGCCCGAGAAGGTCGTCGAGGTTCAGAAGTACGGTCGCGAGCCCATCTCTCTGCATACCCCGCTGGGCGAAGACGGTGACAGCGAGTTCGGTGACCTCATCGAGGACACCGAGGCCGTTGTTCCCGCCGACGCCGTGGGCTTCACCATGCTGCAGAAGCAGCTCGAGTCGCTTCTCGACTCGCTCAGCGAGCGCGAGGCCGGAGTTATCCGGATGCGTTTCGGCCTGGGCGACGGAATGCCGAAGACCCTTGACCAGATCGGTGACACCTTCGGCGTGACGCGCGAGCGGATTCGCCAGATCGAGTCGAAGACAATGGCCAAGCTGCGGCATCCGTCTCGCTCGCAGTCGCTACGCGACTACCTCGAATGATGAAGCCTGCCTTCACCGCGGAAGCAGTCGCGTGAGCCTTCGCACCACAGCCGCCGTCCTGGTGGGCCGGGCCGTCCGAGTGGCGGCCCGGCTCCGGGGCGGCGGTTCCGCTATTCCCGGCAAGATTGCCATGACAATCGAGCCGCGTTTCCTCGTTCAGACCATCTCGCGCATCCCTCAGGGTGTTATCGCGGTATCCGGCTCCAACGGGAAGTCCACGACCACCAACATGCTGGCCGCGATTCTGCGGGCGCACGACCTCAAGGTCTTCACCAACCCGTCCGGGGGAAACATGCCGCAGGGCATTGCCTCCTCCGTGCTGGCCGAGGTGAGCCTGTCGGGCAGGTTGAACGCAGACATAGCCGTGTTGGAGATCGATGAGGGCTACGGAATCAGCCTGAGCGAGCTGCTCATGCCGCGCACCGTGCTGCTGTTGAATATCCAGATTGATCAGCTTAATCGCTTTCATGAACCTGAGCGCGTCGTCAGCATGCTGGCTGGCGTGGCCGCATCTGCGACCCGGCACCTCATCTTGAACCGCGATGACAATCATCTCGTCGACCTCGATGAAAGAATTCCGGCGTCGCCGCTTCGTTCTGTGACATTTTTCGGGGCGGAACAAGCCTTGATCGCGGATGCTCTGCATGGGGTCGCATCGGCCCAGCGGTTCGGCGGCTCAGTCGCCGCCCCCGGCTCCCGGGAGGCTGCCGTGACAGTGACAGCGCTGGGCGTCTCCAGCGCGGTGCTGGCTACCGCTGACGGCTCCTTCTCCGTACGTCTGCCCTCCCGTGGCCTGCACTACGCTATGGATGCGGCCGGCGCGACAGCCGCCGCCAAGGCCGTTCTCGGCCAGGCCTTCGACGAGGCTCGCGTCGCAGCAGCCCTGGAGGGCCTCGCCACGGTCTATGGCCGCGGTGAACTCCTGACGATCGGCGACGAGAGCGTCGAGATCATCATGATGAAAAATCCGGCGAGCCTGCAGTTGAACCTCGACGCGCTCGAGGAGGCTCCTGAGCAGGTCTTCATGGCGGTAGACGAGGGGACACCCGACCCCTCCTGGGTCTATGACATCGATCTCTCGGGACTCAGTCACGTTGATCTCATCACCGGATCCAAGGCGAACCAGTTCGCCGTGCGACTTCGTTACGCGGATATTCCCGTGGGAGGGGTCGACCTTGATATCCGTAACGCGGTGAAGACTTTTCTCGCGCTGCCCAAGCCCACGAGGGGCAGAAAAACGATGATTCTTAACTATGAGCAGATGATGCTAATTCGAAACTCCCTCGGCTTCAAAGATCTCGAGGGGCGTGGCAAATGAGCGAGTCACTCCGCGTGCTGCACCTTGTACCCGGCGTTCTCAGCCAAAACGGTGAGATCGGCAACATAATGGTCCTCTCCCGGCGGGCTCAACTCCGCAGCCTCGGCGTCGAGGTATTCAACCACGAGGCCGGGGGCGAGTTGCCGCTCGACATTGACCTTGTTTTCATCGGCAGTGGACCCACCTCGGCCCAGATTGTGGCGCAGCCCGCTGTTATCGAGGTCGCCGCTGAGCTTCGCGAACTCGCAGAGTCGGGCGTGCCGTTCTTGGCTATCGCCGCGGGTTTTCAGCTCCTTGGCGAGAGCGTTACGCTCGCCGACGGCACGGTTCTCGCCGGTGCGGGCGTGTTTCCTGTCACGACCGCTGTAAGCGGCACGAGGGTTGTCGGTGACTTCGTCGTCGAGTCCCGACTCGGTAGGCTCGTCGGGTTCGAGAACCGAGGATCCATCGTGGAGATCGGCGATGCGGCCCCGATCGGTGCAGTCGTCTATGGCCAAGGCAATACTCCACGCTCAGGAGTGGAGGGCTACTGGGTGGGAAATCTCATCGGAACGCACCTGCACGGCCCCGTGCTGGCCAACAACCCGACGTTGGCCGACTGGCTGCTGACCGTGGCCTTCGAGCGCCGCGGAGCCGTGTACCCGACCGCAACCGTGCCGGAGCTTGAGGAGATTGACCGCTACGCGGCCGACGCTCGTCGAGAAATCGCGGCAGCCCCGCACTCTGAATAGCGGTTGCGATATTCCGACTTCTAGATGTCGATGCGTACCCGGGACAGGTCGTTCGAGCCGGCGATGATGAACTCCTTTCGCGGCGCGACGTCGTCGCCCATCAGGAGGTCGAAGGTGTGCTCGGCTGCTGCGGCGTCGGTCACGCGAACGCGGCGGAGGGTCCGATAGCGGCGGTCCATCGTCGTTAGTGCCAGTTGGTCGGCATCCATCTCGCCGAGCCCCTTGTAGCGCTGGATCGGATCCTGGTAACGACGCTTCGACTTCTCGAGTTGAGCAAGCAGGGTGTTCAGCTCAACATCGGAATACGTGTAGATGGTCTCATTGGGCTTGGATCCCGGGTTCATGATGACGACCCTGTGCAGCGGCGGCACGGCTGCGAATACCCGGCCGTCTTCGATCAGGGGCCGCATGTAACGGAAGAACAGCGTCAACAGGAGCGTCCGAATGTGGGCTCCGTCGACATCCGCGTCGCTCATCAGGATTACCTTGCCGTAGCGGGCCGCGCTCAGGTCGAACGACCTGCCGCTCCCTGCTCCGATCACCTGGATGATTGACGCACACTCCGTATTGGACAGCATGTCGGAGACGGATGCCTTCTGTACGTTGAGGATCTTGCCGCGAATAGGCAACAGGGCTTGGAACTCGCTGTCGCGGGCCAGCTTGGCCGTGCCGAGAGCGGAGTCGCCCTCCACGATCATCAGCTCGCTCTTGGCCACGTCGTTCGATCGGCAGTCGACAAGTTTCGCGGGCAACGATGAGGACTCCAGCGCATTCTTTCGGCGTTGCGTCTCTTTGTGTGCCCGCGCCGAGATCCGGGACTTCATTTCGGCAACGACCTTGTCCAGGACGAGTGCGGACTGGGTCTTATCGTCTCGCTTGGCACTTCCGAAGCGCTCGGCAAGACCCTTGGCGACGACCTGTGCGACGATGTTGCGCACGGCGGGCGTGCCCAGGATCTCCTTCGTCTGGCCTTCGAACTGTGGCTCCGGCAGCCGCACGGTCAGCACCGCGGTGAGGCCAGCAAGCACATCGTCCTTCTCCAGCTTGTCAGAGCCTGCCTTCAGCCTCCGGGCATTGAGCTCTACAGCCTGCCGAAGAAACTTCAGCAGGCCCGCCTCGAAACCGGCCTGATGGGTGCCGCCCTTGGGGGTCGCGATGATGTTCACAAAACTCTTGAAGGTCGTGTCGTAGCCGGTGCCCCAGCGCAGTGCGATGTCGACCTCGCAGTCGCGGCTCAGCTCGGTGGGAACCATGGCGCCCTGTGGGTTGAGCACGGGGACAGTCTCGGCGAATGTGCCCGTGCCTCTGAGGCGCCACGTCTCGGTGACGGCCGCATCCGTGGCAAGATGCTCGGCGAACTCGGCGATGCCGCCTTCGAAGTGGAACACATCACGCCGGGACTCCTCGCTTCGATCGTCGGTAATCCCGAGCGACAGCCCGGGTACGAGAAATGCCGTCTGGCGTGCCCGGTCGAATAGCTCCTCGACCTGGAATGTCGCCGTGCGGCTGAAGATCTGACGATCTGCCCAGTAACGGATCCGCGTGCCCGTCACGCCCTTGGCTACCTTGCCGACGATGCGCAGCTCGCTCTTCTTCTCAAACGGGGTGAAGGGGGAGTCTGGGGTTGGCACGCCGGCGGTATCGCTGAAGATGCCGGGTTCCCCGCGATGAAAGGACATCGCCCAGGTCTTGCCGTCCCGATCGACTTCGACGTCGAGGCGTTCCGAAAGGGCATTCACCACGGATGCGCCTACGCCATGCAGGCCACCCGACGCGGCATACGAGCCAGATCCGAACTTTCCGCCGGCGTGCAACTTTGTGAACACGACCTCGACCCCGCTGAGCCCGGTTTTTGGTTCGATATCGACCGGGATTCCGCGGGCGGTGTCCCTGACCTCGACGCTCGAGTCGGGGTGGAGTCGGATCTCGATGGCCGAGCCGTGGCCACCGAGGGCTTCGTCGACGGAGTTGTCGATGATCTCCCACACGCAGTGCATGAGCCCGCGCGAGTCGGTAGACCCGATGTACATGCCCGGTCGTTTGCGAACGGCCTCGAGGCCTTCGAGCACCGACAGATGCCTCGCGGAATAGTCGACATTCGACACGTGTTCTCCTATGTGAGCGAGTCTCGCGTAACCGCGGGAGCACAATTAAGAATAGTTAACGACGGCGGGGACCGTGGTCCCGACACGAGAGTATGGGAGCCGCTACGCGTACAGCGAAACACGGTGAATTGTCGGACCCGCGGTACAAAGACGTGCTTTGATTAAGAATCAAGTAGATAGCACCGAGGCGTGAGGAGTCACACATGCTTATTACTGCAAACGAAAACGGCACCGGAACTGACCAGTCTGGTGGTTACACCCTCTCCGCGAACGACCGTTGCGACAGTTGTGGTGCCCAGGCTTACATCCGTGTTGAAATGGCCAGCGGTGGAGAACTTTTCTTCTGCGCCCACCACGGAAAGAAGTTCCAAGAGAAGCTTTCCGGAGTGGCCAAGAGCTGGCACGACGAGAGTGCCAAGCTGCTAGAGTCCTGACACGAGTAGCCTCCGCTCAGCGGGGGAATGAGAGAAGGGCAGACCTGCAAAGGCCTGCCCTTCTTTTTGTCGCATCGCCCATCTCATCCTGTGGGCTGCGCCCTCATCTCAGGGGAGCAGCGCTGCAATGCTGGCGCCGAATGAGTCGATGATGGCCACAAGCGGAACCCCGGAGGCATCGCGCTTGGCGCCTGGCTCCGGCAGAGCCCGGGCAGACCCGTCGACACCGACTGCCAGCACCGGTCCCACTCCGACCCATGCTGAGAGGATCAGGTCTTCGCCTTTCAGGAAGCGCTGGGCGCGGACGCCGCCGGTTGCGCGGCCCTTCGCCGGGAATTCAGCGAAATCGCTGATCTTGCCCGTACCCGGGTCGGTTCCCGGCAGGACCGATGCGCTCCCGGCGATCGTGGCGACCACAGCGGAGTCACCCTCCATTGCCGGGACGGAGCCGAAGAATACAACCCGGGCGTCTGCTCCCAGCGAAATTCCTGCCATGCCGCCTGCGGTGCGCCCCTGCGGCCTGACGATTCCGGCAGCGAAGTGGAGCAGCTGGGCGTCAGAGGCGACGAAGACGAGGTCGTCGGTCGCATCGGGTTGGACAGCGCCAACCACCTCGTCTTTTTCTCTCAGCGCGATGATCTCGAAGTCGGGCTTGTTGGCGAAGTCTCCGGCGGTGAGGCGCTTCACGATTCCGTTGGCGGTTCCGAGCGCGATCGGTGTTGCCCTCGACAGCGACACCAATCCAACCACCCGTTCGCGCCGTGAATCCAGCCCGAGGTAATCGGAGATGCGGACACCGGCCGCCAGCTGCACGGAGTTTGCCGGAACGACGGGCAGATCAAGCACCGACATTCTGATCAGACGCCCGAGGTTCGTCACGGCCCCGATCTCTGTTCTACTCGTGGTGATGACGCTTGAGAGCACCGCATCGTGCGGTCCGCGCCTGCTGGTGCTGGCCAAGCCCTGAACCCCGTCTATCCCCTCCGGATAGTCGACCCGGATGCAGCGTCCAGTCGAGCCCAGCAGCACGACGCAGGCGTTATCGGCAAGCTCAAGAATGGGCTGGGACGCCCGTCGTGCAGGCACGGCGTCCTGCTGGCGTGCCTCGGTCAGGATCGTCCGTCGTGGTGTTCCGAACTTCTCAGCCACGTCCTCGAGCTCCCGAGACACCCGCTGGCGAAGAAGCGCCGGACTGCCGAGGAGCCGGGTCAGCTCCACGATCTCCTTCTGAAGGGCATCTCGCTCGGTCTCGAGCTCGACCCGCGAGAACTTCGTCAGTCGTCGCAGCCGCAGTTCAAGGATGTAGTCGGCCTGCTGGACGCTCAGCTCGAAGACCTCGATGAGTCGGCTACGGGCAGCTTCGGTGTCGTCGCTGGCCCTGATCACCTGGATGACCTCGTCAATGTCGAGGATGGCGATCAGCAGGCCCTCGACGAGGTGCAGGCGCTCGGTTCGTCGGGCAAGGCGATAGGCGGTGCGTCGAGTGATGACCTCGATGCGGTGGCCGACGTAGACCTCAAGGAGCTGCTTGAGCCCCAGGGTCTGCGGCCCTCCGTTTACCAGCGCGACGTTGTTGATGTTGAACGAGTCTTCCAAGGGGGTGAACCGGTAAAGCTGCTCAAGAACCGCCTCGGGGCTGAATCCGGTCTTGATGCCGATGACGAGGCGGAGGCCGTGGGTGCGATCCGTGAGGTCGGTGACATCGGAGATTCCGGCCAGCTTCTTCGATGTCACGCCGTCCTTTATCTTGGCGATCACCTTCTCGGTACCGATGAGATAGGGGAGTTCGGTAACGACGAGTCCGACCTTGCGGGCGGTCAGGGTCTCAACGCTCACCGTGGCTCGGGTCTTGAAGCTGCCCCGGCCTGTGGCGTAGGCGTCCCGGATGCCGGCGAGGCCCACGATGGTGCCGCCGCCCGGCAGGTCTGGCCCGGGAATGAAGGACATCAGGTCGTCCAGGCTGGCATCCGGATGCTCGATCAGATGTCTGGCTCCGGCGATGACCTCGATCAGATTGTGGGGGGCCATGTTCGTCGCCATACCGACCGCGATGCCGGCGGCCCCGTTGACGAGCAGGCTCGGGAAAGCCGCGGGAAGTACCTCGGGTTGGGTCAGCTGATTGTCGTAATTGGGAACAAAGTTGACGACGTCCTCGTCGAGGCCGTCGGTCATCGCCAGCGCGGAGGCTGCGAGTCGCGCCTCTGTGTATCGAGGTGCCGCGGGGCCGTCGTCGGGGGAGCCGAAGTTTCCATGACCATCGATGAGGGGCACCCTGAGCGTCCAGGACTGGGCCATTCGCACCATGGCGTCATAGATCGCCGTGTCGCCGTGCGGGTGCAGCTTGCCCATGACCTCGCCGACAACCCGAGCGCTCTTCACATGACCGCGATCCGGTCGAAGTCCCATCTCGCTCATCTGGTAGAGGATGCGACGCTGCACTGGCTTGAGGCCATCACGGGCGTCGGGCAGCGCGCGGGAGTAGATAACCGAGTAGGCGTACTCGAGAAACGAATCCTGCATTTCGCTGGAGACATCGACGTCGAGGATCTTTTCGGGCACCTCGGGGATGTCGTCAGTTTTTTTCGCAGTCATTCCGTCGTGCCGTTCCTGAAGGTCGTGAAAGAGGGGAGAACCGAGGGCGATTGTGCCAGAATTGTCCCGATGCCCCCCATGTTACCGGCCCCCCGAATCTCTGAGCCCCGGCTGGCCGACGTACTGCCAAGTTGTCTCGCGGCACTGAATGGCGAGGCCAACCGTCTCGAACTCCCACCCGTGAAGCGCGCGGTGGTTGTTCTCGTCGACGGTCTTGGCTCGTCAGCGCTTCGCCAACGCGCAGGTCACGGAAGGTTTCTCGCTGCGGCGATGACAAAGAAGTCCACGATGTTCAGTGGCTTCCCGACGACCACCGCCTCGGCGCTTGCCTCGCTCACGACGGGAACCACACCCGGGCAGCACGGAATCGTGGGTTACACCGCGCTGATTCCGGAATCAGACCGGGTGGCGAATCAACTCTCTGGCTGGGCACCCGATATGGCACCTGGTTCATGGCAGCGAGAGCGAACCCTGTTCGAGCGCGCGACTGCCCAGGGAATTGCCGCCTCGGCCATCGGTTCGCCGCGGTATCGGGACTCCGGTTTCACCGATGCCGTGTTGAGGGGGGCCGACTATGTTGCCGCCTCCTCGATCGCAGACCGATTCACCGCGGCGACGGCGGAGCTTGCGCGAGGTGGGCAGAGGCTCAGCTACGTCTACGTTCCCGAACTGGACATGGCCGCGCATTCCCATGGTTGGCAGTCCGACCGTTGGATCAAGGCACTCGAGGATGTTGATTCTGCGGTGGCGACGTTCGTTGTCGCCCTCCAGCCGGGTGAGGGAATGATTCTTACCGCCGATCATGGGGTGATCGACGTGCCGGCGTCATCGCACATCCTATTTGGCGACGATTCTGCGCAGCTGGCCGGTGTGAGGCATATTGCAGGGGACCCCCGGTGTCTTCAACTTCATCTGGAGCCGGCCCTGAGCAGGGAGGCTCGGCGCGCAGTCCTCGACGCCTGGTTGGCGACGGAGGGAGACCGGGCGTGGGTCTTGACCCGGGACGAGGCAATTGAGGCCGGCTGGTTCGGTGAGGTCAGTGACGCCGTGCGCCCTCGAATCGGCGACATAATCGTGGCCGCAATTAAGAACATCGCCTACTACGACGGTCGCAAGACCAACGATCCGAGCCGCAACATGATCGGCCAGCACGGCTCATGGAGCCCCGATGAGCTCAATGTTCCGCTGCTGAAGTTTGGCGCCTTCGCCCGCTAGCCCAAATCGTCGTCGGTGCGGGCGCCGAAAACAATCTCATCCCAGCTCGGCATTGCACTTCGGGTCCGCTTCGGCGTTTTGGCAGCGGGTGCCGTCTCGGGGGTGGCTTGGCCGGTTGACTCAAGACCGGGCAAAGGGGTATCTGACGCCGTTCTGGCCCATGTTGGAGAGGTTCGGGTTGGCCGAAGTACTTCGGCGTCCTGAGCCACGGTCGGGTTGCCGGGGGTACCGGGCGTTGAGGGAGTTGACGCAGGGCCAGCGGTATTCGCAACGCTGGCTTTCGGTGCTGTCGGCTTGCGCGGACCTGGGCGGTCATCGTCATCTGCGCTGGCGAAGTCGTCGACAAAGAGAACACTTTCGCGCTCTCCCCGACGGCGCCTGAGCGCCGCGAGGAGGTCGGCTGTCTGGTTGTGGCCGTCAGCAGGCACCTCTTCGGCGCGACTGATGGCCGCTGCGGTGGCCGCGGGGGACGACTCCTGGGAAACGCTTCGGGTGAAGGAGACCGATTCCCGAGGCGACGCAGGCTCGAAAGTCAGAGTGTCGGCGTCGTCATCCTGGCCCACTGTCTCCGTCGGTGAGATTGAAACCGCCCTGAGCCGGGGAATCAGTCCGCCCGATAGGTCCGTGCCATGTTGAGAAAGGGTGACTGCCTCACTGTTCAGCGGCGAGAGGGTGTGCCGTTTCGGGTCGAACTGCCAGCGGGCGTCGTGATCGATCTGGCCGGAGGTGAAGTTGAGCTTGACTATCCAGCCGGACTCGTCTTTCCAGCTGGCCCAGCGGCTCTCTGTCGCGCTGAGCTTGTCAAGTCGCCCTGCGATCGCGGCACCAAAAGAGGTTTTGGGCTCCTCATGCAACGGGTCTGTGGCATTCTCCGCCTGTACGGCTACTTTCAGGGCGGAATTGACCACATAGGCCCTCTCTGCCATGACCGGACCTTCAAACCGCTCTATGTCAGCGAGGCTTGCACCCGTTAGGTTCGATATCTCATCCGCGGAGAGTCCCGCGCGGATATGACCTTGAATCTCCCGTGGGGAAACACGCTTGCCCGCGGTCCGTGGCCCACTGGTCTGGCGAAGCCGAGACTGCAACACATCATCGATCGCGATCCTGAACCGCTCGCCAGAATCAGATGCCGCGAGTAGGGCACCGTTCTCAACGCCGATAACTGTCAAATCCTGCATGCTGAAAGCCTCCACCGTCACTATCCGCTAGAAGGATGTCATGCCGAGTGCCGTTCGCCGTGGAATGTTCCGGGCGTGCCGAATGTTGATGCGGTCAGTGATGTGGGTTTTTTTGCCACGGAATTGCTATTTTGTTGGCTTTCGTGCAAACTAACGCCGCCGATTTGGTTTTACAAGGATCATAAAGAAGTGGATGGGCATGGCAACTGATTACGACGCTCCGCGCAAGAATGACGACGACTCTGAGTCGATTGAGGCGTTGAAAGAGCGAGTCCCGGACAAGATGTCTGGGGTCGTTGATGTTGACGACTCCGACAACCCCGGCGGCTTCGAACTTCCCGGTGCAGATCTTTCGGACCTCGACCTCGACGTCGTCGTTCTTCCGCCTCAGGCGGACGAGTTCACCTGTATCTCGTGTTTCCTCGTGAAGCACCGATCGCAGATCGACCACGAAGAGAAGCTTGGCCCCGTGTGCGTGGAGTGCATGGTCTAGGCCTTGCAGCACACGCGCTAGCTCTGGCCTTGCGACTGTCCCGCAGGGGACAGTGCGGCCGACAGCCCCTTGGGGTTCCGTGTAGACACCAGCCAGTACGGCGTGGGGTCATTCGGATCCTCAAGGGGTATTTTAACGACTGGATCGACCCAGCCGCGCATGCAGAGCCACGCTCGGGTGTCCAGCTTTTGTCCACGCTGAATTGTTGCGGCGCTTCCGGTGAATGTTTCGGGTACACCGAGCAGGTTCAGGGGAATCGTCGCCTTGCCTGCGGTGAGCGTTTCCTCGGTGACGACTATGACGGGGGCCATGCCAACAAGCAAGGCCACCGAACCCACGAACAGCACGAGGGCGCAGATGATTCCGGCGTAGATGTTGATGGGTGCGAAGACCAGAAGACTGGCCGGCACAACGAGTGCTGTAGCAAGGTAGATCCAAAAAGATGGCACAAGACGCTCACGATAGACGGTCATGTATCTATTCGATCAGAAAAACTGGACTACCCTCTACTCGTGCCCCAAAGCGTTGATATTCTTATACAGGCCCAAGCTCTGCCCACGTACGCGCACCCGGGCGACGCAGGGGCCGACCTGGTCTCCACCGAAGATGCCACGCTACTTCCCGGCGAGCGACGCACTCTCGGCACGGGCGTCAGCATCGCTCTGCCGGATGGCTTCGCCGCGTTCGTCGTTCCGAGAAGTGGACTCGCCGCAAAGCATGGCATCACTGTTGTTAACTCGCCGGGAACGGTTGACGCCGGTTACCGGGGAGAGATTCGCGTGACCCTGTTGAACACGGATGCGACCGAGTCGTACCGCGTCGCCGTGGGCGACCGGATCGCCCAGCTCATCATCGTGGCCGTCGCCCGGGCGAGATTCATCCCGGTCGAGGTCTTGCCCGGCAGCGACCGAGGTGAGTCCGGCTTCGGCTCTACCGGATACGCCGGAGCCCTCACTGATTCAACTGCAGCACAAATCGGAGCGACCGAGTCCTCCGCGGAATTGAACGGAGACATCGCATGAGCGAAATCGAAGAATACGCCGGTGATGCGTCGGAAGGGGCCTCAGATGAGGTTCACGACGGGAAGTCGGCGCCCGATGACCGAGCCGCCGAGGGCCCGTTCGATGCGGCCGAGGCGAATCCTGCGCGGCCGTACGTCGACCTCGGCGGGTTGAAAATACTGCCTCGAGAGGGCCTGCACCTTCGGCTGGAGGTCGAGGAGGGCTCCCAGCGGGTCGTCGCCGTCGGTCTCGACTATGCCGGTTCGACCCTTCAGGTCCAAGCCTTTGCGGCGCCCCGTACCACCGGACTCTGGCATGAGATCCGCAGCCAGATTCAGGATCAGATTCAGAAGCAGGGGGGCTCAACCGCCCTGCGTGAAGGAACCTTCGGCCCAGAACTGCTGGGGCAGGTTCCCGCGCTAGAACCTGATGGCACGACGAGCATTCGCATCGCCCGCTTCATCGGCGTCGATGGGCCGCGTTGGTTCCTGCGGGGTGTCATCGCCGGGGATGCGCTCACCAACCTTTCCTCTGAGGCCGCAGTGGAGTCACTCTTCCGCAGCGTTGTCGTCGTTCGCGGCACTGCGCCAATGCCGCCCCGAGACCTGATTCCGCTGAACATGCCGAAGACGGCCGCGGGGTCATCGGCGGGCACGGCATAGGTGAGCGGCTCGATGAAGGAACCCACGGAGCCGATGGAGTCGAACTCTGATCGTTCGGCGACGCCGACGCTCTCTGAGACTTTCGCCGCCGCCGCCAAGAAGGCCGGCATCGGCCAGGTCACTCCCGGTGAAACCCCGACCGCCGCGTCACTCATTCGGGCGATCGGCGGTGTCCGGGGCCTCATCGAATCTATCTTGCCGGGCCTGTCGTTCTTGGTCATCTTCACCTTTAGCGGCCAGCTCCTGCCCAGCGTCATTGCGCCGCTGGCGGTGTCGCTCGTTTTCATCGTGTTGCGCGCTGTAAAGCGGAGCCCGGTGATGCCCGCGATTGCTGGCTTCATCGGCGTCGCCTTTTCGGCGATCCTTGCCCTGACCACTGGCAAGGCTGAGGACAACTTCCTCCCGGGACTTGTCATCAACTCCATCAGCATCGTAGTTCTTCTGGCCTCGATCATCGCCAGATGGCCCCTGATCGGCATCATCGCGGGACTTCTCACGGGGGACGCGACCGGGTGGCGCGAAGACCGGGCAAAGTTTCGAATAGTCACCGTGGCGACGTGGTGCTGGGTCGGCCTGTTCGTGCTTCGACTTGGCATTCAAGCGCCCCTTTACCTGACCGGCCAGCCGGAGTTGCTGGCATCAACGAAGCTGATCATGGGCGTGCCGCTCTACGCCGGCATGCTGTGGGTAACCTGGCTTCTTGTCCGCTCTGCCTTCGGCCATGTTCGGCCCAACCCCCGCGAGTCAGTCTGAATTCGAGCTGGATGATGACCAGCGACAATATGACGAGCCGAGGCTTGAGCGAAGCGCAGGTCGCCGAACGGGTGGCTCGAGGCGAGGTGAACATCACCGACATGCCGACGTCACGGCCACTGTTGGATATTCTTCGAGAAAACGTCTTCACGTTCTTCAATGCAATTCTTACGGTGTGCTTTGTGGCCGTTCTTCTGCTGGGTCGACCGGCAGACGGATTCTTCTTCGGTGTTGTCGTGGTGAATGCCGCCATCGGCATCGTGCAGGAGGTGCGTGCCAAGCTCGCGCTTGATCGACTCGCTCTGGTTGGCGCGCCGGAGACAGCCGTTCTTCGGGACGGTGAGGTCATCGTGATCCCGCCCCGAAACGTGGTTCTGGGGGACACGGTCGTTCTCCGTCCTGGTGACCAGATAACGGCCGACTCGGAGGTGCTGGTGGGCACCGACCTGCTCGTCGACGAGTCCATGCTCACCGGCGAGTCTGAACCGGTTGCCAAGCATGCCGGTGATCGGCTTCTCTCTGGGGCCTTGGTCGTGGCCGGCGCCGGTGAGGCGGTGGTCGTCGCGGTCGGCCCTGATTCCTATTCGAGCACTGTGAGCGCTGAGATCAAGAGGCACAGCCTGGTTCGAAGTGAGCTTCGGGAGGCCACAAACGGCATCCTCGTCTACATTTCCTGGATCCTCATTCCCATGATCCTCATCCTCATTACCGGCAGGATCTTCACCTATGGCGGGCTGGACCGTGTCCTCGATCCGGCAGGTGGGCTGTGGCAGAACGCGTTGCTGGATACCGTGGCCGCGGTCGTCGGGATAATTCCGGAGGGGTTGGTGCTCTTGACCAGCCTCGCTTTCGGTGTGGCTGCGCTGCAGCTCGCGCGCGATCGGGTGCTGGTTCAGGAACTCGCTGCTGTCGAGGTCCTGGCGCGGGTGGACGTGCTCTGCCTCGACAAGACCGGCACGCTGACTACGGGAATCATCGAGTTTCACGAACTGCTGCCGCCGACACATGCTGATGTGGTGGACCCCGCCACTCGCGGCGCCTTGGCCGCCTTCGGTTCCGACCCCGCAGCGAACGCCACTGCGCAGGCAATCCTTGCCTCCTTCGGCAGATCTGACGTGGATGTCGATAGGTTGCCGTTCTCCTCCGCGAGGGCATTCGGGGCGATTGCCTTCGGATCCGCCGAGGTGCGCTCCACCTGGCTCCTCGGGGCGCCGGAACGACTCCTCGCCCTGCATCCGGAGGAACTGGAGCGGGCCAATCGGTTCGCCGCCGGGGGCAACAGAACCCTCGCCCTGGCCCGTGGACCGGAGACGCCTGCCGCCTACGGGGAGACTCCTTCCCGGGCCGCGGACTCGGAGCCCATGGGGCTGGTCGTTTTTCGGGAACAGGTTCGCCCAGGAGCTGCCGAAACTCTGGCCTACTTCGCTGAGCAGGGCGTTCGCGTCATCATTCTCTCGGGAGACAACCCGCGCACCGTCGGGTCCATCGCCGCCGAGCTGGGCCTCAACTCGACCCCGATCGACGCCGCCACGCTCTCCGGCTCTCAGGAGCTGTCCAGCGCTCTTGCCGTATCCAGCACATTCGGTCGCGTTGCCCCCCTGCAGAAGCGGGAGATCGTTCGATTGCTGAGGGCCGATGGTCATGCGGTCGCGATGACGGGCGACGGAGTGAACGACGCGATGGCGATCAAGGATGCCGACCTGGGAATCGCGATGGGAAACGCCACCCCGGCGACTCGTGCTGTGTCTAGACTCGTTCTGCTCGACAGCAGGTTCGAGGTTCTGCCGCAGCTCCTCGGCTATGGGCGCAGGGTGATCGCCAACGTCGAGCGCGTGGCGAATCTATTCCTCGCCAAGACGGTATACGGAATGGTCTTCGCTCTCGTTACGGCGATCCTGCTCTGGGAATTCCCCTTTCTGCCCCGACAGCTGACGCTGGTCTCGACGCTCGCTATCGGTATCCCGTCGTTTATTCTGGCCCTCGCCCCCAACAACCGCCGTTACCGGCCGGGCGTCAGGGGCCGGATGCTGCGCTTTTCGATTCCGCTCGGGTTGATAGCTGCGGCCACCGTCCTTAGCGTCTTCGGTGTGGTGCGTTCGGCGCTACCGTTGCTCCAGGCCCGAAGCTTGGCGACCATCGCCCTCTTCGTCGTCTCGCTTTGGATCCTGTCGGTGCTGGCGCGGCCGCTCTCCGGGGCGCGGGTGGGTCTTGTCGTTGTCGTGTGCATGGCCATGCTGTTGGCCTGCATTCTGCCGGTGACCCGAGAATTCTTCCAACTGGACTTTCCCACGAACCTGTGGCTCGGCTACGCGCTGGGCGTTGCAGTTCTGGGGGCCGGCGCCATCGAGCTCTGCTATCGCTGGGCAAGGCGTTCAGGCATAGTCTTCGATCGGGAGTAGCACGTGATTGCCGTCAAAACTGGGTCGTCGGTGCTAAGGTTTATCTTGACGTCAAGATAAATATGGCCTAAGTCAGTGAAGGAGAAGATGTGTCGAAAGTCAACAGCTTTGGGTCCAAGGACAATCTTGAGGTGGGGGACAACTCCTACGAGGTTTTCCGCATCGACAAGGTTGAGGGGTATGAGAAGCTCCCCTTCAGCCTGAAGGTTCTGCTCGAGAACCTTTTGCGCACCGAGGACGGTGCCAACATCACCGCCGAGCACGTCAAGGCACTCGGCAACTGGGACCCCCAGGCCGAGCCCGACACCGAGATCCAGTTCACGCCCGCCCGCGTCATCATGCAGGACTTCACCGGCGTTCCGTGCATCGTCGACCTCGCCACCATGCGCGAGGCCGTTGGCGCACTCGGCGGCGATCCCTCCAAGATCAACCCCCTCGCTCCCGCCGAGCTGGTCATCGACCACTCTGTCATCGCCGACCTCTTCGGCAGCGAGAACGCCCTCGAGCGCAACGTCGAGCTCGAGTACGAGCGGAACGCGGAGCGCTACCAGTTCCTCCGCTGGGGCCAGACCGCGTTCGACGACTTCAAGGTCGTGCCGCCGGGAACCGGCATAGTTCACCAGGTGAACATCGAGTACCTCGCCCGCGTCACCATGACCCGCGAGGTCGACGGCGCGCTCCGCGCCTACCCCGACACCTGCGTCGGCACCGACTCGCACACGACCATGGTCAACGGCCTCGGCGTGCTCGGCTGGGGCGTCGGCGGCATCGAGGCCGAGGCGGCCATGCTCGGCCAGCCCGTCTCCATGCTCATCCCCAAGGTCGTGGGCTTCAAGCTCGCGGGCGCGATCCCGGCGGCCGTCACAGCCACCGACGTCGTGCTGACGATCACCCAGATGCTGCGCAAGCACGGCGTCGTTGGCAAGTTCGTCGAGTTCTATGGAACCGGCGTCTCGCAGGTGCCGCTGGCCAACCGCGCCACCATCGGCAACATGAGCCCCGAGTTCGGTTCGACCGCCGCAATGTTCCCGATCGACGACGTCACCCTCGACTACCTGCGCCTCACGGGCCGCAGCGAGGAGCAGGTCAAGCTCGTCGAGGCCTACTCGAAGCTGCAGACCCTGTGGCACGACCCGGCCGTCGAGCCAGTCTTCAGCGAGTACCTCGAGCTAGACCTGTCGACCGTCGTTCCCTCCATCGCCGGCCCGAAGCGTCCCCAGGACCGCATCGAGCTGACCGACTCAAAGGCGCAGTTCAGCCGCGACCTCAACGACTACGCCTCGGTCGAGCATGACCTCGTCGACCTTGTCGGCGACGCGTCATTCCCAGCATCCGACCCCAGCGAGCTGAACCCGGCCGACGCGCACAACGGCCACGTCGACTCCCACGTCAGCCACGCACCCCTCACGGTCTCCCGTCCCTCGAAGGTCACGCTGGAAGACGGCACCAACTTCACACTCGATCACGGTGCGGTTGCCATCGCCGCAATCACGTCGTGCACGAACACGTCCAACCCGTCGGTCATGCTGGCGGCAGGCCTCCTGGCCCGCAACGCCAGCATGAAGGGCCTCAAGGCCAAGCCGTGGGTCAAGACCACGCTGGCTCCCGGCTCGAAGGTCGTCACCGACTACTACGAGAAGGCCGGCCTGACCGAGTACCTCGAGAACCTCGGCTTCTACACCGTCGGCTACGGCTGCACCACGTGCATCGGCAACTCGGGACCGCTGCTGGATGGCATCTCGGCCGCGGTGCAGGAGAATGACCTCGCCGTCACGGCAGTCCTCTCCGGAAACCGCAACTTCGAGGGTCGCATCAACCCCGACGTGAAGATGAACTACCTTGCGAGCCCGCCGCTGGTCATCGCGTACGCGCTGGCCGGGTCGATGAACTTCGATTTCGATACGGATGCGCTCGGCAAGGACACCGAGGGCAATGATGTGTTCCTGAAGGACATCTGGCCGAATGCGGCCGAGGTTCAGAGGACGATCGACTCCTCGATCGACACCGACATGTTCACGCACGAGTATGCGGGCGTCTTCGACGGCGACGAGCGCTGGCGTTCGCTCAAGACCCCCGAGGGCGCGACCTTCGACTGGGATCCTACGTCGACATACGTGCGGAAGCCCCCGTACTTCGACGGCATGACGATGGAGACGACCCCGGTCGAGAACATTCTGAACGCGCGCGTTCTCGCCAAGCTGGGTGACTCGGTCACCACCGACCACATCAGCCCCGCGGGTTCGATCAAGGCCGACAGCCCCGCCGGCGCGTACCTCGCCGAGCACGGCGTCGACCGCAAGGACTACAACTCCTACGGCTCGCGCCGCGGGAACCACGAGGTGATGATCCGCGGAACGTTTGCGAACATCCGTCTGCGCAACCAGCTCCTGGACAACGTCGAGGGCGGCTACACCCGCGACTTCAGCCAGTCCGACGGCCCGCAGGCGTTCATCTACGACGCAGCCCAGAACTACGCGGCGGCCGAGACGCCCCTCGTTATCTTCGGCGGCAAGGAGTACGGTTCCGGCTCCAGCCGCGACTGGGCGGCCAAGGGCACCAGCCTGCTGGGTGTCAAGGCCGTCATCGTCGAGAGCTTCGAGCGCATCCACCGATCGAACCTGATCGGCATGGGCGTCGTTCCCCTGCAGTTCCCGGCGGGTGAGTCCTGGGCGAGCCTGGGCCTTGACGGCAGCGAGATCGTCAGCATCGCAGGCATCGACGAGCTGAACGCCGGCACGACGCCCAAGACGGTTCGCGTCACCGCGTCCCCCAGTGAGTTCTCCGCTGCGGGCAGGGCGCCGATCGAGTTCGATGCAGTGGTTCGCATCGATACCCCGGGTGAGGCAGACTACTTCCGCAACGGCGGCATCCTGCAGTACGTCCTCCGGAGCCTCGTCTCCTAAGGACTCTGACGCCTCCGGGGTTTCTGCCCCCGGAGGCGTCGTTTTTTAACCTCAGCCGAGGCAGCTCGAATCCTGCTCAGGGTTCGCTGCCGGGCTCGCCCCTGGTTGAGGTCGTAGAATTGAGGGATTGAACTCGGACGTTCTATCGCCGGAGCAAAGTGAAAGGCATCACCGTATGAGTTTGCTGGAGAACATCGTGGGTCCCCGTGACCTCGACAATCTCAGCCCCGCCGAACTGGTGACGCTGGCCGCCGAGATCCGAACTTTTCTGGTGACAGAGGTCTCTAAGACCGGCGGGCACCTCGGGCCAAACCTCGGTGTTGTCGAGACCACCATCGCCATTCACCGTGTCTTCGACTCCCCGAACGACGCGATCGTCTTCGACACCGGTCACCAGTCGTACGTGCACAAGCTTCTTACGGGCCGACAAGACTTCTCCCGCCTGCGCAAGACCGGAGGTCTAGCCGGCTACCCGCAGCGCTCAGAAAGCGTGCATGACGTCGTAGAGAGTTCGCACGCGTCGAGCTCGCTCTCCTGGGCCGACGGCATTTCCCGGGCCTTCGAGATGACCGGCCAGACGGAACGCTACGTCATCGCGGTCGTGGGAGACGGCGCCCTCACCGGCGGAATGACGTGGGAGGCGTTGAACAACATCAGTGATGACAACACGCGAAAGCTTGTGATGATCGTCAACGACAACGGTCGCTCCTACGCCCCCACCATCGGTGGCATGGCTCGCTACCTCAGCTCTATTCGAACGAACCGCCGTTATCGCAACATGCATCACTCCTCGCGGAGGCTGTTCGACCGGTTCGGTACCCCAGGACGGGCGCTCTACCGCGGCGTTCGGGGTGGCGTGCACGGCTTTCTGAGTCGGGTCTCCAACAACGATGCCCTGTACTCAAACCTCGACATCAAGTACATCGGCCCGATCAATGGCCACGACCTCGAGGCGATGGAGGAGGCCCTTCGTCAGGCCAAGCGGTACGCGCAGCCGGTCATCGTTCATGCCATCACGCAGAAGGGCAAGGGTTATGCTCCGGCCACGAGCGATGCCGCCGACCAGATGCACGCGGTCGGACAGATCGATCCCGAGACCGGAGAGTCTCTGGGCGGTCCGAGCGCACCCTCGTGGACGAGCGTCTTCGCCGAGGAGCTCGTCACCCTAGCGGAGAAGGACGACACTATCGTCGGAATCACCGCGGCAATGCTTCGGCCGACTGGTCTGCACAAGCTCGCAGAGCGCTTCCCCAAGAGGGTGTTCGACGTCGGTATCGCTGAGCAGCACGCCGTGACCAGCGCGGCGGGCCTGGCTTTCGGTGGCCTGCACCCTGTTGTCGCCCTCTACGCAACATTCGTCAATCGCGCCTTTGACCAGGTCTTGATGGACGTCGCCCTGCATCGCGCAGGGGTGACCTTCGTGCTCGACCGTGCCGGCGTCACCGGTCCTGACGGCCCCAGCCACCACGGAATGTGGGATTTGGCCATTCTTCAGGTGATTCCCCGGATCCGACTCAGCGCCCCTCGGGACGGTCCCCGCCTTCGTGAGGAGCTCGCCGAGGCTGTCGCCGTCACCGACGGGCCCACTGTCGTGCGCTTTCCCAAGGGCAGCGTCGGCACACCCATCGAGGCTGTGCGCCGGCTGGCCGACGGCGTCGACGTGCTCGTCGAGAGCGAGCGCAAGGATGTGCTGATCGTCACTGTTGGCCCGATGGCCACCACCGGCATCGAGGTCGCCGAACGGCTGGCCGCCCAGGGAATCGGCGCCACCGTCGTCGACCCCCGCTGGGTGGTTCCCGTACCCCGAAGCATCATCGAGCTTGCCGCGGAACACCGTCTCGTTATCTCGATCGAAGACGGCATCCGTGTCGGCGGTATCGGCACCAGGATCCGCCAGGACCTCCGGGAGGCCGGTGTCGACACCGCCGTAACTGAGCTCGGGCTGCCCGACGAGTTCATCGATCATGCCGAGCGCTCCGAGATCCTCGAGCAGGTCGGGCTCACCCCGCAGCACATCGCTCGCGACGTCGTCGCCCAGGTACTCGGCAGCAAGATCCCGATCGCCCGCCCCCTCAACGAGGATGAACCCGAGCACAACGCCCTGGACACCCGCTAGGGGTGACCTTGCACAGAGATGAGTTGCCCTGGTGCACAATCCCGTAAAGGGTGAAACACCAGGGCAAGGCGCGGGGCTGACGGTCAGGCGTTGATGCCGCGGATGCCCGGCGTGTGAAAAGTAGAACCGAACACCCGCTCGCTTGCGCCGACCCGATCGAGATAGGGCGTAACCCCGCCCATCTGGAAGGGCCAGCCCGCGCCGAGGATCATGCAGAGGTCGATGTCCTCGGCGGCATGGACGACCTTGTCGTCCAGCATCCGCTTGATCTCGTCTGCGAGGCCGTCCTCGACCCGGCGCAGGATCTCCGCGGGGGTCATCGGTGATCCGTCGTCCGAGGGCGTCACGATCTTGACGGCCTCCCTGTCATAGCCCCTGACCTTGCCCTTGGCATCGCGATCGAAGATTCGGCCGTGTTCGGCCAGCCTGTGCAGGTTCGCGCTCTCGAAGAAGCGGTCTGGAAAGGCCGCGTGGTGGGTGTCGAGCACATGGGCACCGACGGTCAGGCCCACCAGCTCCAGCAGTTCGAACGGCGTCATCGGCAGGCCGAAGGGTTCTAGGGCAGTATTCACCACCTCGAACGGCGTCCCGGTGTCGACGGCGTGCATCGCCTCGCCGAGCAGCTTGGCGAGGAGCCGGTTCACGACGAAGCCGGGCGTATCGCGAGTGATGACCGCGTTCTTGTAGAGAGCGGCCGCCGTGACCATGGCCGTCGAGAGCGTGGCCTCATCCGTCTGGGGGGTGTTCACGACCTCGATGAGCGGCATGACCGCCACGGGGTTGAAGAAGTGGAACCCGACGAGGCGTTCCGGATGCGCCAGCTTCGCGCCGATCTGCTCGACAGAGAGCGATGAGGTGTTGGTCGCCAGGATCGCCGTGGGGGACACGTACTTCTCGATTTCGGCGAAGACGTCCTGCTTGATTCCGAGTTCCTCGAAGACGGCCTCGATGACCCAGTCGGCGTCGGCGAAGTCGGCCTTGTCGGTGGTACCGGAGACCAGAGCGTTCAACCGGTTGGACTCGTCGGCCGTGATTCGACCCTTGGCGAGCAGCGTAGCGATCTCACTACGGATGTAATTGAGACCCTTGTCGACCCGGCCCTGGTCGAGATCGGTGATGACGACGGGAACCTTCAGTCGTCGCACGAACAGCAGCGCGAACTGGCTCGCCATCAGTCCGGCACCGATCACGCCGACCTTGGTGATGGGACGCGCGAGGCTCTTGTCGGGGGCGCCGGCGGGCCGCTTGGCGCGCTTCTGCACGAGGTTGAACGCGTAGATGCTGGCCCGGAACTGATCGCCCGAAACGAGATCGGCCAAGGCCTCGTCCTCCCGGGCGAACCCCTCCTCTTTCGTGCCGCTCTTGGCTGCCTTCAGGAGGTCCAGTGCGGCATAGGGGGAGCGGGCGACCGGGCCGATGCGGCTTTCGAGCATCTTTCGGGCGATGCCAATGGCAACGTCCCACTTCACGAGGCGCTCAACCTTTCCTGGCTCATTGGGTCGGGACACCTTCACCGTGCCGGCCAGAACGCCATCCGCCCAGGCGAGGGAGTCTTCCAAATAGGTCGCGGGCCCGAACATCGCATCCGCGATCCCGAGGGCGAGAACCTCCGGGCCCTTGAGCGTTTTGTTGTTCTTCAGGGGGTTCTCGATGATCACCTTCAAGGCGTTCTCGATGCCGATCAGGTTTGGCAGCAGGTAGGCGCCGCCCCAGCCGGGAATGATGCCCAGGAACACCTCCGGCAAAGCCAGGGCGGGAACGGAGGAGTCGACAGTGCGAAAGTCGGCAGCGAGCGCGATCTCGACGCCGCCGCCCAGGGCGAGTCCGTTGATGAAGGCGAACGAGGGGACTCCCACCGTACCCATCTTGCCGAACACGAAGTGGCCGAGCTGCGCCATCTGCTTCGCGAGCTCCCGGCTAGGGATTGAGCCGACCTTGGACAGGTCGGCGCCGGCCGCCATTATGTTCGGCTTTCCGGTCACGGCTACGGCCTGGATCTCACCCGCGGCGGCCCGAAGGGCCAGCGCGTCGAGCGTGGCCCCGTACTCCAGCAGCGAGTTGGCTCCGAGGGTGCTGGGCCGGGTGTGGTCACGATCATTATCGATCGTGATCAGGGCAAGAACTTTTCCACTGGGGAGGGTGATGTCTCGCACGTAGGAATGCGTGACGACCTCGTCGGCGGACAGCGCAGCGAGTTCCGAGAAATCGATTTTCGAGTAGTCGGTCATGGTCCTATTTCCGTCCCTTGGTCTTGCTTCCGGCCCAGTTCGGGTTCTCCCAGATAACCGATCCGCCCTGTCCGAGGCCGACGCACATCGCTGTCAGGCCATAGCGAACCTCGGGGTGGTCGCCGAACTGCCTGGCCAGCTGGTTCATCAGTCTCACGCCGGAGGAGGCGAGGGGATGGCCCAGCGCGATAGCACCCCCGTACTCGTTGACCCGGGGGTCTTCGTCGTCGATACCGAAGTGGTCGAGAAAGGAAAGCACCTGTACGGCAAACGCCTCGTTTAGCTCGAACAGGCCAATGTCGGTAATGGCGAGGCCGGCCTTGCGCAGTGCCTTCTCAGTCGAGGGAACAGGGCCGAGGCCCATGACCTCGGGCTCAACACCGGCGAAGGCGAAGCTAACGAGTCGCATCTTCGCTGTGAGTCCAAGTTCACGCGCGGTCTCGCCGCTTGCCAGAAGGCAGGCTGTCGCACCGTCATTGAGCCCCGAGGAGTTGCCGGCCGTCACGCGACCGTGAGCTCGGAACGGCGTGCGCAGTGCGGCGAGTCCCTCCATGGTCGTCTCGGGGCGAGGAGCCTCGTCGACCGTGGCGAGCCCCCAGCCGGCTGCGCTTCGAATTGCCACAGGGATCAGATCTGGCTGGATCTTGGCGGCGGCGTAGGCTGCCGCAACCTTCTGCTGACTGCGAAACGCGAACCTGTCACTGCGCTCTTTGGTGAGCGCCGGGAACCGGTCGTGAATTCGCTCCGCCGTGCTGCCCATGTTCAGGGCCTCGGCTGCGACGAGCTTCTCCGACATGAATCGTGGGTTCGGATCGGCGTTGAAGCCCATTGGATGCCGTCCCATGTGTTCGACGCCACCGGCGATTACCAGGTCATACGCCCCGAAGGCGATACCGCTGCCCGTTGTGGTGACACTCGTCATCGCTCCCGCGCACATCCTGTCGATGGCGAAGCCAGGAACCGAGCGGGGGAGTCCTGCCAGAAGGGCTGCCGTACGACCCAGGGTCAGCCCCTGGTCACCCTGCTGCGTCGTGGCCGCTATGGCGACCTCGTCTATTCGGTCCTTCGGCACCCGGGGGTTTCGCTCGAGGAGGCCGATGATCGCCTTGACGGCGAGGTCATCGGCTCGGGTCTGCCAGTACATCCCCTTTTCGCCCGCTCGACCGAACGGGGTACGCACACCATCTACGAATACAACTTCAGCTATCTCGGCCACTTTGCCTCCTGGGTTTTTTGACACATTAATCCTAGGCAGCCAGTTTTTCGGCCCGGGAATCCTTTGATTCTTCCTACGACTCCTCGTCGCTCGACTTCGCGACCTCTTGGCCAGCTTCGACAAAGGAGCGCGCGATCTCCTGTGCGGTAAGTGCAACCTGCCACGGTCGTGCACCGAGGTTCTGCAGCCCCGCGGCGATGCTGTGCGAGTCGATGGGCTGCGGGGGGTTCCACGCGAGGCGACGGAGCAACTCGGGCGTGAGCAGATTTTCCAAAGGAATCGCTTGTTCTTCGGAAACGACCTGCAGTGCGGCGCGCGAAAGCTTCAGGCGCAGGTCTGCCCCGGGGTTCCGTTCAGCCCAGCTGCGAACGGGGGGGGAGGGTGTCCTCGGACCGGCGGGTGATCGGCAGATCATCGGTGGTGCGGCCTGCGTCGACCGCGGTCCACCAACGATCCAGCTCCGTTCGACTTGCGCGCCCAGAAAAGGTGCGCAGGGCGGCCAGCTCGCGCTTGGAGGCTGGCATAGCCTGCGCTGCAGCCACGATGCTGGCGTCAGGCACAAGCCGACCTGGGGCCGTATCGCTCTCCCGACCGAGGGCGTCTCTGGCGCGCCACAGCTCACGGGCCACGGCCTGCCCCTGGGCATTGCGGATAGAACTCACGCCGTTCAGCTTGCGCCACGGCTCGGCAGGGGCAGCTTTGGGTTCCTTGAGTCGGGTTGCTTCGAACTCCTGCGCCGCTATTTCGGTCTTCTTCTGCTCATCAAGGAGCTCGACCATCCGATCGCGCACATCGACCAAGAGCTCTACGTCCAGTGCCGCATACTCCAGCCAGGTGGCCGGAAGCGGCCGTGTAGACCAGTCGGCGGCGGAGTGCTCCTTGGCCAAATGGATCCCCAGAAGTTCCTCCACCACGGTGCCCAGACCGACGCGGGGAAACCCCAGCAGGCGGGCGGCGAGCTCCGTATCGAAAATTCGATTGGGATCGAGGCCGACTTCGCGGAGGCAAGCCAAGTCCTGGCTGGCGGCGTGCAAGATCCATTCTTGGTCGCTGATCACTGCGGCAAGCTCCTGGAATGAGCCGATCGCTGGCGGATCGAAAAGAAACACATCGGCTCCCCGACGATAGACCTGAATCAGGTATGCGCGTTGGGAGAAAGTGAATCCCGATGCACGCTCGGCGTCGATCGCGATCGGACCTTCACCCTTGTTGATGAGAGCGACGGCCTCTAGATACTCGGCACGGGTGTCAATAACGTGACGGTGGTTGCCGGAAGGAATGGGAATGCCCCTTTAGCTGGGAAAGCGGAACGGCTGGGTAAGTGAACTGGCTGCGAAAACTGACTCCATTGTGGGTTCCGCTGTTTCTATTCTCTCAACCTCTAGCCGCGCCCAGTGCGCCCAGTGCGCCGAGGGTCAAGAGGGGTCACTCCCTCGACCGCAGGAGGAAGGCCAGCGAGCATGCACAGGAGCTCGCCCCAGCCCTCGACATGGGGCGAGATGTCCGAATCAGAAGGAGTCCATGATGCTCGCAATTCGAGCTGGGCGCCGTCGCCCTGGCGCGCGAGTTCGCCGAATCCTGACGAGATGATCTTCGTGGCCGTCCCGGATGCTGCTGTGTAGTTCGCCCCACGGGCAGCGAGCGCGTCCACCAGCCATGACCAGGCGACAGACGCCAGAAACGGATCGATACCGATCTCAGTTTCAAGAGGAGCCTGCGCGAAGCAGACGATTCGAAAGGCACCGCCCCACGCCTCGGGCTCGTCGGGGTCAAAAAGCATGATGAAGCGACCCGTACCGAGATCGGAGGCTGAGCCGTGGCCGCTCGGACTGACATCTGCCGCCAGAGCCAACGAGTAGGGGGCGAGATTTCCCGGGGAGGGGATCTCTGAAACAGACAGCTCGGTGCGAATCGTAGCCTGGCGAATCGACTCGACCGCCCGGGTGAACTCTTCGGGAGCGTCGGGCACAGGCGATGATTCGGTCACGACTGCAGACTAGAGTTTCGATCGTGTCCACGCTGGTAGGCACGCCGCAAAATCACGGCGAAGCCTCGGCCGCAATTCAGACATACGAATTCGAACCCCAGCAGTCGAACACAAGGAGAGCCGCCGGTGAGAGTAAATCCCTTGGCGCGGAGCCATAACCCCATCTTGCTGGCGGCGTCGATTACCGTGCTGGCGGGCGTTGCACTCGTGTCCGCTGTGGCCGCCGTCGTCACGGCGGTATTCGCCCGGAGCGTTGTCACACCCCCGCGCCGGCCCAACCGCGACGTGCGCATTATCGCCGTGGACATCCACAAGCGAACGATCACGCTCGGTGTGAACGCCGACACGCTTCTCTCCGGCCGTTACAGTCTTTTCTTCGCGGACGATGGTGGACATGCTCGAATCGGCGAGATCCTCACGGTGGATGGTTCGGCGGTCACCCGTCAACTTGTCGAGGTGAGCCACGGTGATATTGCTAAAGCTCAACTCGGTCGGATCAGTGGCTGGTATTTTCAGCACCCTCAAGAGCTGGGTCACGAGTTTTTAGACGTGCTGATTTCCGGACCGCTCGGTCAGGCACCGGCGTGGCACGTTCCGCCGGAAGATCCGAGCAGCCAGGACTGGATGATTCAGGTGCACGGGCGTGCGGCCGCCAGAGGTGAAGCCCTGCGAGCCGTTGATGTAGCCCAGCGGAACGGCTACCACTCGCTGCTCATCTCCTATCGCAACGACGGGGACGCACCGCGGAGCGCCGACGGCCGGTTCGGGCTTGGTGATACCGAGTGGGAAGACGTCGAGGCGGCCATCGCATTCGCCGTCGGGCAGGGGGCAACGAGAATCGTCCTCATGGGCTGGTCGATGGGCGGTGCCGCGGTGCTACAGACGGCAACGCGAAGCCGGTTTGAATCGGTTATCGTCGGCGTCATCCTCGAATCACCCGTGATCGATTGGCGCGAGACCCTGCGGTTCCGGGCGAGTGAGATGCGTCTTCCGAAAGCGATCGGCGAGGCTGTGCTGGCAACGATCTCGGCCGGGTGGGGAACCGCGATTACCCGGGCAACGCTTCCGGTGGATCTGACGCGGCTGGACTTCGTCACTCGTTCCCGAGAATTATCCGTTCCCATACTCCTGATGCACAGCGACGATGACGGATTCGTTCCCTCGACGTCATCCCGGTTGCTCGCCGAGGCCCGACCCGACATCGTCACATTCATTCCCTTTTCAGTGGCACGCCACACGAAGCTATGGAACTACGACGAGCTGCGCTGGAACCGCTCGATTTCAGACTGGCTCGCCACCCTCTAGGAACTGGGAGCGGGCTGGCTCCCCACTGTCCACCGCGAGTAGAGCACGCCTGCGGAATCTGCCAGAAGGTGGCCGAGCCCGACGCCTGAGCCACCGGTAACTTGGGAGTATAGGCCGAGTGCCTCAGCGCCCGCCAACACCGGCGCGACGGTCAAGCAGAGTTCATCGACCACACCCGAGGTCACCAGCTGGCTGGCGAGGGATCGGCCGCCCTCGCAGAGGATAGATCGGTAGCCGAGGCCTCGCAGGGCACCGAGGATGACATCCGGCTTCGCGCGGTGACCAGGGGCTGTCGGCAGCGGCACCAGAATCGCATCCAGCCCCGCGAGGTTGGTGACGACCTGTTCCGAATTTTCGGCAGGATGCAGCACGAGCAGCCGACCTCGGCCTGCCTCGGGTGTGAGATTGTGCCCGGTGAGATCACCGGAGTTGGTCAAGACAGCCAGGTCTCTCCCGAGCGGAAGCACATGGCCCTCCGCCCGAACCGTCTCGGCACCCACCAAAATAACGTCTGCATGCGAACGGATTATGCCGAGAATCTTGCGATCGATCCGGTTCGAGAGCGAGTTCGATGTGCCGTCGACGCCGACGATAGCCCCGTTCAGGCTCTGGATGAGGTTTATCCGCAGCCAGTCGGGCCTTGTCGGCCGATATAACGCGGTCAACGAGACAAGGTCGTTCGGTTCGTCCAGATCGAGCAGGACGGCGGGCAACGGCTGGATCAGGCTGAGCTTCACGCCGCGACCCGCTCACGCACCTGGCGCTTGATGCGGGCCAACATGCCCGTCATACCTCGGATACGCAATAGGGACACCGCCTCAGTCAGGCCCAGCATGCCTGGAAAGTCATCGGGGACAGCGAGAACCTGTTCAGCCGTGAGACCCTCGAGTCCCTGGGCCAGAATCGATGCGAATCCACGGGTGGTCGGTGCCTCCGCGGGCGCGGTCGCGAAGACATGGGTCAGGCGGGCGCGGTCGACCTCGACAAAAATGTAGATAGGAGATTGGCATTCCTCGACGCGCTCGAAAAGATCGGGATGGTCGCGATAGCGCTCCGGAAGCTCCGGCAGTTCATTGGAGAAGTCGAGTAGCAGCAACAGTCGCTGCCTGACCTCCAACGCCTGGAAATCCTCACGAATCTCGGCCAGGCCGGCCGGCAGGTCTGACTGCTGGGTGTCTGCGCCGGTCATCAGAGTGCAGGAGCCTCACCGGGCTGCGTGCCACGAGCTATCGGAACCCGAACCAAGGAACCCCACTCAGTCCATGACCCGTCGTAGTTGCGCACCTTGGTGAAACCGAGAAGGTGAGTGAGTACAAACCATGTGTGGCTGCTTCGCTCACCGATCCGACAATAGGCGATCACATCATCACCATCTGTGAGGCCGGCACCGTCCCGATAGATGGCGTCGAGCTCAGCCCGCGACCGGAACGTCCCATCCGATGCCGCGGCCTTGGCCCACGGCACGTTCGCGGCGGTCGGGATGTGACCGCCGCGGAGCGCGCCCTCCTCGGGATAGGCCGGCATCGTCGTGCGCTCTCCGGAGTATTCCTCGGGGGAGCGCACATCGATAAGGGGGTTGCCGAAGTGGGCCAGAACATCGTCGCGGAAGGCACGAAGGACCTTCTCATCACGCGGAACCACGGGATAGTCTGCGGTCGGGACGACTGGCTGCTCGGTGCTGAGCGGGCGAGAGTCGGCAATCCACTTGTCACGTCCGCCGTCAAGCAGGCGCACGTCCTCGTGACCGAAGAGGGAAAAGATCCAGAGGGCATAGGCTGCCCACCAATTGCTCTTGTCGCCATAGAGAACGATCGTCGAGTCCCGGGAAATCCCCTTGGCACTCATCAGGCGGGCGAAGGCCTCGCTGTCGATGAAGTCGCGCGTTACCGGGTCGTTCAGGTCTGTGTGCCAGTCGATCTTGACGGCCCCTGGGATATGGCCGATCTCGTAGAGCAGCACATCCTCATCGCTCTCGACGATAACGAGGCCCGGTGTCTGGCTGTGGGCCAGAAGCCAGTCGGCGCTGACGAGGCGTTCGGGATGCGCGAATGCGGCGAAGGTTTCACTGGTATCGGTTTCGACGGACATCGATCTCTCCTGGGTCGGGGGCGGGCGGCGTTCACGGTCGGTGCACAGCAGTGTTCCAAGAAAAGTTCGGTTCGGATTAGTCTGGAAGCTCCTGAGAACAACCGTCGAGTCCAATTTGCACACTTCGACTCAATCATCCCGGAAGTGACTGAATGCCCGTTGAGCGTCTAACGGAAAACGTACGACTCACCGACCGGAAGCCAAGCATCACGGGGCCGGAGATGGCGGCGCATCTCGTGCCGCCGCCTCAATTCGACCGGGCAACCCACGAATCTTATCGACCTGACCCGGACTACCCCTCCCAAGCAGAGATACTGGAGCGGATGCGCGAATTGTCGCGCTCGTGGGCCCTGGCCCGTAAGCCTTTCGGCCTGTTCTCCCGCTCGAAGAAGGCACCCGCGGCCAAGCCCGGAATCTACCTCGACGGCGGGTTTGGCGTGGGTAAGACCCACCTGCTTGCCGCCCTTTGGCACTCGGCTCCTGGCCCCAAATACTTTGGAACCTTCATCGAGTACACGGCACTCGTCGGGGCGATGGGCTACGCGGCCGCCGTGAAACTGTTCACCGGCGCCGCCCTAATCGCCATCGATGAGTTCGAGCTCGACGACCCGGGGGACACAATGATGATGACCAGGCTGCTGACGGATCTCGCCGCGACTGGCACGCGTCTCGCGGCCACATCCAACACGCCCCCCAACGCCCTTGGTGAGGGCCGGTTTGCGGCGGCGGACTTCCTGCGTGAGATCCAAGCGCTGTCAAACGAATTCGATACTGTGCGCATCAACGGTCTTGACTATCGAAAGCGTGACATCGAGGGTCATGCCCGAGCGCTCACCCCTGCTGAGCAGATTGCGGCGATCGAGGCAGCCAGATCGGCCGGCAAGATCATCTCGGACGACGGCTTCGCCGACCTGGTGCGCCACCTCGCCAGTGTGCATCCGTCACGTTTCGTAAAGCTCATCGCCGGCGTTCAGGGTATTGGTCTGACCGACGTCCATGCGCTGCATAACCAGACGGACGCACTCCGTTTCGTGGCCTTCGTCGACCGCGTTTACGACGCACAGATCCCGATCTTCGCGTCGGGACTGCCTCTGGATCAGGTATTCGCGGGCGACATGATGTTGGGCGGCTATCGCAAGAAATACCTGCGGGCGGTCTCTCGGTTGATCGCCTCCACCCAGGCCTGACACCGCTCATGCCGAAACACGTTTGTTACACACCCTCAGACAGCGTTACACGATGGAAACATCCGCGGGCGCTCTTCGAAACCTCTGGGCACTTAGCTAAGCGTAGCGAAGAGAGGCTCGACCTCTCCCGTTGAACTTTTGCTCACACTACGAGAGGTATCGAAATGGATCAAGGCAATACAGCCTTCCTCCTCATCTGCGCGGCGCTGGTCCTGCTCATGACTCCCGGCCTGGCCTTCTTCTATGGCGGACTCGTCAAGGCCAAGAGTGTTATCAGCATGATGATGCTCAGCTTTGGGGCCATGGGCCTCGTCGGCGTGCTCTGGGTTCTCTACGGCTATGCGATCGCATTCTCCAACGCCGGAGTGGGCAACTACGTCGGTATCGACGGCGTCATCGGAATCGACCTCGACCAGATCGGCCTGCAGGGTGCCTACAACGAGGCCATCAGCGGTGCGATCACCACGAGTCACCCGACGCTCGCCTTTGCTTCATTCCAAGCGACGTTTGCCATCATCACCGTCGCGCTCATCTCCGGGGCCATCGCCGACCGGGCCAAGTTCGGCGCCTGGCTGGTCTTCGCCGGTGTGTGGGTCACCGTCGTCTATTTCCCGGTCGCCAGCTGGGTCTTCAACTTTACCGTCACCGACGGGGTTGTCACCGACGGCGGCTTCCTTGCCTACGATATGGGCGTAATCGACTTCGCCGGCGGAACCGCGGTGCATATCAACGCCGGTGCCGCCGCCCTCGCGTTGGCGCTGGTGCTCGGCAAGCGCGTCAACTTCGCCAAGGGTATGCACAAGCCGCATAACCCGCCTTTTGTGCTCCTGGGAGCAGGCCTGCTCTGGTTCGGGTGGTTCGGCTTCAATTCAGGGTCTGAACTCGCTGCAGATGGAATCGCATCTGTCGCCTTCTTGAATACGATCGCCGCCCCTGCTGCCGCTATCCTCGGCTGGCTTTTGGTCGAGAAGATCAAGGATGGCAAGCCCACGTCCGTTGGTGCCGCGTCCGGTGCTGTCGCCGGCCTGGTTGCCATCACCCCGGCCTGTGCCGTCCTGACGCCCTTCTGGGCAATCGTCCTGGGCCTGGTCGCCGGCATCGTCTGTGCTGTAGCCATCGACCTGAAGTTCAAGCTCGGCTTCGACGACTCGCTCGACGTCGTGGGAATCCACCTCGTCGGCGGAGTCATCGGAACGCTGTACATCGGCCTGCTCGGGACCAACGTCGGCCTGTTATTCGGCGACGGGTTCAAGCAGCTGGGTGTTCAGGCTGCCTCAGCCGGGATCGTATTGGTCTACTCGTTCGTCCTGTCGTTCGCCATCGCCTGGGTGATCGAGAAGACAATGGGCTTCCGGGTCAAGAACGAAGACGAGATTGCCGGAATCGACACCGTGGTCCACGGTGAAGAGGGCTACATCCTCGAAGAGGTGCGTTAGCCGGCTAACCAGCGCCGATAAAAGAGCAGAGGTGCCGTCCCGATCCGGGCGGCACCTCTGCTCTTTTGTGACGACCTTTTCAGGTTCACCCCCGCTACGACGCCCGTTCGTTTCACTGCATGCTCGACTGGGCGGCGCTGAGACTCGGCGTCCTAGGCCCACGCCAAGGCGTGGCCGCCCTCCAGCACGGCGAGGAACTTCAAGCGAGACGAGTCGTATTGCAAGAAAAGGCCGCCGAGGGCCGGATGGCTCTGAAGAGGATGCGTGCAGGCAGGCTCCACGCAAAGCCGCCCAGGTCGGCCGCAGTGATGGAAGCTGACACCTGAGCACAGGCTGCCGGGGTGATAATCGTAGAACAATCGAGAGCGGACAAAATCGTGCCCAGCCATTACGACACTCTGGGGATCACCCCCAGTGCCTCCGCGAAGGAAATCACCGTCGCCTACCGGGCTCTGGTCAGGAGATGGCATCCCGATGTCGCGGGCGCGTCGGGAGCGGTGCGAATGCCCGAGATCAACCGGGCCCACGATGTTTTGGGTGATCCGCAGCGCCGTTTGGCTTATGACGAGCGGATGGGGCTGAACCCGTCGAGGTGGCGGGAGCCTGGTGGGCCCACGGCCCGGGAGATGCCGACCTTCGCGGAGTCCTCCCGGGCCAGCACGCCGACGAGCTTCGTGGGTGGCCGAGCAGGCAGGAAGACGTTTCCCTGGGGATCGAATGCGGCATTTATGTCGGGTGCCCTCTTTGCATTTTCTCTGGCGATCGGCTTGGTCTCGGCGCTGGCGTTTCGGGCTGAAGCCGGGCTGGCCCTCGTTCCCCTTCTCGGTGCAGCCCTCGTGAGTATTTTCTACATTCTTCAGAAGAGGCCGAAATGGTGGAGCCAGATTTTGCTGGGCCTGAGCATCCTCGCGTGGCCAGTTGCCATCGTGGAGTCCTTGGCAACACCGTTTCAAGCCGCGGTTGCCCCGGCATCGTATTTCGTCTTTGTCAGCCTCTTGGGCTTCTCCGGGTTGGTTTTAGGCGCCGCACGACGGCGAGCCCATGCTGCCAGCTCTGACTGAGAAAGGATCGCACCGAGGTCGAGAAATGAAAAACCCCCGATTTCTCGGGGGCTTTCAGGTGGGCGATACCGGACTCGAACCGATGACCTCTTCCGTGTGAAGGAAGCGCGCTACCAACTGCGCCAATCGCCCGAACTCGTTGATAAGGGTTGTGATTCGACCCGTTCTCCACGCCGTGCTTGATGATCTTAGCCGACCATCGACGTGCTGCGCACATCAGGACAGGCTGATCGGGGACCGTTCCGACACGCAGTCACCGTGGTTTTGCTCTGCTCCTATTTATCGGCTACAGTCATCAACGCAAGCAGAAATGCAAGCGAAGTGCGGATGTGGCGCAGTGGTAGCGCATAACCTTGCCAAGGTTAGGGTCGCGAGTTCGAATCTCGTCATCCGCTCGAGTGATAGTTTTTTTGACTGTGGGTGTCCCGGAATCGGGATGCTCGCTCATGGTGGCGTGGCCGAGAGGCGAGGCAGCGGCCTGCAAAGCCGTCCACACGGGTTCAAATCCCGTCGCCACCTCGCATTCACAAGATTGCACTCAGCATAATCTCGCAGTAAAAAAAATCAACTTAACAGCGGGCGATTGGCGCAGCGGTAGCGCGCTTCCCTGACACGGAAGAGGTCACTGGTTCGATCCCAGTATCGCCCACAAAAAACCCCGGTAAAACGGGGTTTTTTTATACCTAGAATTATCAGGTCTGAAGGAGTTTGCTGTGAAGGTCAATCCGTACTACTCAGCGAACCTTGCCGATGCGTCTGTCTATCATGACCACAGCCGGTGCACGGTAGGCATGGCGATCGAGAAGACCAACAAGCGATTCGGTACCAACGGCTATCCGCGCTGTCGGGAATGCGTAAAACTCGGCTGAGGATTCTTGACCATGGACACTTGTCCTTCGCCGCTAACTCGATGACACGCTTGAATGCTCTCAGCGAGGTGGATTCCATCGGCGGGCCGAGCGCGACGTGCGGTCGGTGTATGGGCATGTCTTTCCCGCCGTACCGGTGATAGGCCCTACATCTGGCGGGTGCTGGGTTGCTGCAGGGTGATGCAGTGAATCCCACCCCCGCGGGCAAAGAGCGGCCGGGCATCGAGCTGAACGATCGCGCGGCCGGGGTATGCGTCCTGAAGGAGTCCCCGGGCGGCATCGTCGGCCGGGTCGTCGAACGCGCAGGCGATGACCGCGCCATTGACCGCGAGGTGATTGATATAGCTGTAGTCCACCCAGCCCTCAGCGTCCTTTAGCGAGGTGGGGGCAGTCACCTCGACCATGCGCCAGGCATTGCCTGCCGCATCATGAGTCCCGGCCAGCTCCGCGATCAGGTCTCGGCATATTGCGTAGTCGGGATGGGTCGCGTTCGGCTGAGAGTGCACCAGCAGAACGCCGGGTGAGGGAATGCTGGCCACAATATCGACATGGCCTCGCGTGCCAAAGCGCTGGGAGTCACGGGTCAGCCCGCGGGGCAGCCAGATTGCGTGGTTGGATCCGATCTGAAGCGCCAGTTCTGCCTCAACGGCCGCGCGGCTGATACCGGGGTTCCGGAGCGGATCTCGCTGGACCGTTTCGGTGAGCAGCACCGTGCCGAGACCGTCGACATTGATTCCACCGCCCTCTTGGACAAGAGTGGAGGGCAGCAGTTGGGCACCCGCGGAGCGAACGACCTCGGCGCCGATCCGTGCATCGAAATCCCAGGACGCCCAGTCCTGCTGGCCCCAGCCATTAAACACCCAGTCGACCCCGCCGAGACGCGCGCCGCCCTCATCTAGGACGAACGTCGGCCCGATGTCCCGCATCCAGGCGTCATTCAGCGGGGCGTAGACGATTTCGACCTCACGGGAAAGGTAGCGACCGGCAACCTCGCGATCTTTCGGATCAACGAGCATAGAAACGGGCTCGAAGTCCAAGATGACATGGGCGACCCTGCTCCAGACCGATCGGGCTTCGTCGGCATCCTCGGCGTTTTCGCCCAATAGGTAGCCCGCCGGGGGAAAGGCCATCCAGACGCGATCCTGCGGGTCGGTCTCGCTAGGCATCCGCCAGTTCATCGCGCGTCCTCTGGCAGGGGACCGCTTTGCCGGAGCGGTTGCCATGGGTCGAATCCTTCGGTCAGACGGCCGTAGGAACTTGGTCGGCGAGTGCTGAGAAACGGGAACAGCTCGAGCCAGTCCCGACGCTGATCGAGATCGAGATCAGCCACCAATACGGTCTCCTCGTCCCGGGGCGCTGCCACCAGGATCCGGCCGAATGGGTCGGAGATGAAGGACGAGCCGTAGAAGTTCAGGCCGCCCTCGGAGCCCGTTCTGTTCGGCACCGCCATGAACGTCCCGTTTGCGATGCCGTTGCCGACAATCACCTGCTGCCAGAGCGGCTGGGTATTGAATTCGGGAAACCCCGGCTCGGAGCCGATCGCGGTCGGATAGACGAGCAGTTCGGCACCGCTGAGCGAGTAGAGCCGGGCCACCTCCGGGAACCACTCGTCCCAGCACGTCGGCATGCCCAGACGCGCGCCATTCAGCTCGGCGGGGGCGTAGACAGGGTAGGCGTCTTCGGGGGGACCGCCACGGAAGTAAGTGTTTTCGTAGTATCCCTCCGTAACGGGGATATGCATCTTTCGGGTGCGCCCTAGGAGACCGTTCGAGGGGGAGACGAGGATCGCCGTATTCAGCCCCAGCCCATCCTTGGCCTCAAAGCGCTCGTAGAGCGATGCCTGCACGAGGACACCGTGCTGACTGGCCGCAGACTGGGCGAACTCGAAGGTGGGCCCCTCAAGCAGATTCTCGGCAAGCGCCCCGGGGTTCTCTCCGGCCCGACGGCCGGCCGGATACGCACTCAGTGTTAGCTCTGGGAGAAAAACTACCTCGGCGCCCTCGCTGGCGGCTCTGCCGATCGCGTCTGTCAGCACCTTCCGCAGGGCGCGCGGATCCCTTCGGAAAAGATGCTGCACCAACCCAACGCGAAGGGTGGGACGCAGGGACTCCCTTGTTCGGCAGAGGGACGGCGTGATGGTGTCAGCGGCAATCAACCTCATGTCTGGTGAACCTTCCTGGGCTGTTGATGAGCCGTGGCTTCACTGTAGGGGCGAGGCTTTTGGCCGTCAATGACCCCGGCCAGGGCGTTCGCATTGGGCGCTAATGTTAAGGGGCTGAACGGATTAGGACTTAGGGAGCGACACACGCGTGGTTGATGGATTCCAACTCTTCACGGACAGGTCCATTGTGGCCATGAGGGTGAACGGGGAGCTGCGTGATCTCGCGGCCGCGGTAGAGACGACCGACACTGTGGAGCCCGTCTCGATTGACTCGCCCGACGGGCTCAGCATCCTCCGGCATTCGGCGGCTCATGTCCTGGCGCAGGCGGTGCAGTCGATCAACCCGGCCGCGAAGTTGGGCATCGGGCCGCCCATCACCGACGGTTTCTATTACGACTTTGATGTCGCCGAGCCCTTCACGCCAGAGAATCTGAAGGCGATTGAGAAGGCCATGGATCGTCTCATCCGCCAGGGCCAACGCTTCACCCGGAGAGTCGTGACCGAGGACGAGGCCCGTGCCGAGCTGGCAGACGAGCCGTACAAGCTCGAGCTCATCGGATTGAAGGGGGCACCCTCGCCCACCGACGACGAGGCGGTCGGCGACGAGAGCGTCGAGGTTGGCGGCAGCGAACTGACCATCTACGACAACATCGACCCGAAGACGGGCGAGACCCTCTGGAAAGACCTGTGCCGCGGCCCGCACCTGCCCTCGACCCGCCAGATCGGCAACGGCTACTCGCTGACCCGCCTGGCGGCCGCCTACTGGCGCGGGTCTGAGAAGAACAAGCAGCTGCAGCGCATCTACGGCACCGCCTGGGCCACCAAGGACGAGCTTCGCGCGTTCCAGGCCCGCCAGGAGGAGGCTGCCAAACGCGACCACCGCAAGCTCGGCGCGGAACTAGATCTGTTCTCCTTCCCGGATGAGATCGGCTCTGGCCTGGCGGTCTTTCACCCCAAGGGCGGCATCATCCGCCGCGCTATGGAGGACTACTCACGAACGAAGCACGAGCAGGCCGGCTACGAGTTCGTCTACACCCCGCACATCACGAAGTCGAACCTATTCGAGACCAGCGGTCACCTCGACTTCTACGCGGATGGCATGTTCCCGGCGATGCACCTCGACGAGGCACGGAACGACGAGGGTGAAATCACCCGCCAGGGCGCGAACTACTACCTCAAGCCGATGAACTGCCCTTTTCACATCTTGATCTACCGCTCGCGCGGACGCTCGTACCGCGACCTGCCGCTGCGGATGTTCGAGTTCGGCACGGTCTACCGCAACGAGAAGTCAGGCGTCATCCACGGTCTGACCCGCGTGCGCGGCATGACGCAGGACGATGCCCACATCTTCACGACCCAGGAGGCGATGCACGCCGAGCTCGAGGGCACCATCAAGTTCGTGCTCGAGCTGCTCAAGGACTACGGTCTCGACGACTTCTACCTGGAGCTCTCGACGAAGAACCCCGACAAGTACGTCGGCACCGACGAGATGTGGGAGGAGGCCACGGCCACTCTTCGCCAGGTCGCGGAATCCACCGGCCTCGAGCTCGTCCCGGATCCTGCCGGAGCCGCCTTCTACGGCCCTAAGATCTCGGTTCAGGCCCGCGACGCCATCGGCCGCACCTGGCAGATGTCGACCATTCAGCTCGACTTCAACCTGCCTGAGCGCTTCGACCTCGAGTACACCGCGAGCGACGGAAACAAGAAGCGCCCCGTGATGATTCACCGCGCGCTGTTCGGCTCCATCGAGCGCTTCTTCGGAGTGCTCACCGAGCACTACGCCGGGGCGTTCCCGGTCTGGCTCTCCCCGGTGCAGGTCGTCGGCATCCCCATCGTAGAGGCCTACGAGGACTACATGGCCGAGGTGATTGCGACGCTGAAGAAGGCCGGGGTGCGCGCGGAACTTGACGCGTCGCCTGAGCGGATGCAGAAGAAGATCCGCACTCACACGCTGCACAAGGTCCCCTTCCTGCTGATCGCCGGCGAGGAAGACAGGGCGAATGGCGCGGTGAGCTTCCGCTTTCGTGACGGCACCCAGGAGAACGGCGTGCCGATCGCGGATGCCGTCCGGCGTATCCGCGCCGCCATCGACGGCCGCCTGCAGGTTACGACGCAGGGCCAGGTCTGATGACTCCCCTTATCCCTGGCGCCGAGGAGTTCCCCGATCTCGTAATCGAGAACTCGGCCGACCTGGCGGGTGTTCCGGATGCCTTCCAGCGGCTCTGGACGCCGCACCGGATGGCCTACATCCAGACGGGACCCACGGCAGCCCTGCATTCCTGCCCCTTTTGTCGCGCCCCAGAGTTGACCGACGAGGAAGCACTGATCGTCTTCCGTGGGAAGTACTCCTATGTTTTATTGAACCTCTTTCCGTATAACAGTGGCCATCTTCTGGTCTGCCCGTACCGGCACGTCGCCCTGTATGACGAGGCGACTCCCGAGGAAACACTGGAGATCGCAGAGCTGACGCAGACAGCTATGCAGGTGCTGCGCACAGCGGCCAAATGTGAGGGCTTCAACATAGGTATGAACCAGGGCCGGCTCGCCGGAGCAGGCATTGCCGATCATCTGCACCAGCACGTAGTGCCCCGGTGGACGGCGGATGCGAATTTCTTCCCGATCATCGCACAGACCAAGGCGCTGCCCCGGCTGCTGGGAGAAGTCCGACAGTCTCTCTCGGAGGCTTGGCCAGAACTCGGATTCGCCCGTCAATCCCAGTAGAATTGCCGTTGAGAGGACACAATGACCAACTTGAATACCCCAGAGCACGGCAGTAGCAGAGTGAAGCGCGGCTTGGCAGAAATGCTCAAGGGCGGCGTCATCATGGACGTCGTAAACGCGGAGCAGGCCCGAATCGCAGAAGACGCAGGGGCCGTCGCTGTAATGGCCTTGGAGCGCGTTCCCGCCGACATCCGATCGCAGGGCGGTGTCGCGCGAATGAGCGACCCAGACCTGATCGACGGCATCCGTGCCGCCGTTTCGATCCCGGTGATGGCGAAGGCCCGAATCGGTCACTTTGTCGAAGCGCAGGTCCTCGAGGCCCTTAACGTGGACTACATCGACGAGTCTGAGGTGCTGAGCCCGGCCGACTACAAGAACCACATCGACAAGTGGAAGTTCACCATTCCATTCGTCTGCGGAGCCACAAACCTCGGGGAGGCGCTTCGGCGTATCAACGAGGGTGCGGCCATGATCCGCTCGAAGGGCGAGGCCGGCACCGGCGACGTCTCCGAGGCGACCAAGCACATCCGTACCATCAAGGCCGAGATCGCCCACCTGGCCTCGATGTCGCGTGATGAGCTCTACGTCGCGGCTAAGGAGCTGCAGGCGCCGTACGATCTCGTAGTGGAGATTGCCAGCACCGGCAAGCTTCCCGTGGTGTTGTTCACCGCAGGCGGTGTGGCCACCCCGGCCGACGCAGCGTTGATGATGCAGCTCGGTGCTGACGGAGTGTTCGTCGGCAGCGGTGTATTCAAGTCTGGCGACCCAATAGCCCGCGCGAAGGCGATCGTTAGGGCAACCGCCTTCTATGACGACCCGAAGGTCATCGCCGATGCCTCTCGCGGACTCGGCGAGGCGATGGTCGGTATCAACGTGTCAGACCTGCCCGCACCTCACCGGCTCGCCGAGCGTGGCTGGTAAGACTGAGCAGCCCGGCTTAATTGTTGGGGTACTCGCACTTCAAGGTGACTTCAGGGAGCACCTGAGCGTTCTCTCCGGCCTCGGAGCCGACGCACGAGCAGTGCGTCGGCCCGAGGATTTGGCTGCGGTCCAAGGCCTGGTGATCCCCGGCGGTGAGTCCAGTGTCATCGATAAGCTCTCGCGCATGTTCGGCATGGCCGAGCCGATCAAGGCCGCCATTGGTCGTGGACTGCCGATCTATGGCACGTGTGCAGGCTTGATAATGTTGGCAGACACCGTGGTGGATGCCATTGCCGGGCAGCAGAGTTTCGGTGGCTTTGACATCGAGGTCCGTCGCAATGCCTTCGGGTCTCAGGCGGAGTCTTTTGAGACGGAGCTGGCTATTCCCGTGATTGGTCGCACGCCTTTGCATGCGGTGTTCATCCGGGCGCCTGTCGTGACAAAACTGGGTCCTAGGGCGAGGTCGCTTGCGAACCTTGCCGATGGCCGCGTTGTTGCGGTAGAACAGGACAACCTGATCGGGACGTCGTTCCATCCAGAGATGACGGCAGACTACCGGATCCACCGGTACTTCCTCGAACGTGTGGCCACCGTGGGTTTCTGACCTAAGCTGGAACGCAGATTTGTAGAAGGGCATGACATGTCAGGGCATTCCAAGTGGGCGACCACCAAACACCAGAAGGCAATCAAGGACTCGCGCCGCGCGAAGTCCTTCGCCAAGTTGATCAAGAACATCGAGGTTGCAGCCAAGGCCGGCGGTCCCGACCTGTCGGGAAACCCGACTCTCGTCGATGCGATACAGAAGGCGAAGAAGACCTCTGTACCCATTGACAACATCAACCGTGCCGTCAAGCGCGGTGCCGGCCTCTCCGGTGAGTCGGTCGACTATCAGACGATTATCTACGAGGGCTACGCGCCCTCGGGCGTCGCGCTTCTGATCGAGTGCCTCACCGAAAACCGCAATCGCGCGGCTGCAGAGGTGCGTACGGCCATGAGCCGCAACGGCGGTGCCATGGGCGACCCGGGAAGTGTCGCCTACAACTTCCATCGCAGGGGCGTAATCGCCGTGCGGCACACTGCGACCCTGACCGAAGACGACCTCCTGATCGCTGTAATGGACGCCGGTGCCGAAGAGGTGATCGACCACGGGGCGGTTTTTGAGATCCTGTGCGAGGCAACCGATCTGGTCGCCACGCGCACGGCTCTTCAAGAGGCTGGAATCGACTATGACTCGGCCGACGTCGAGTTCGTGCCCTCCCTCAAGATCGAGGTCGATGCGGAGACCGCTCGCAAGGTGTTCCGCCTGATCGACGCTCTCGAGGACTCTGACGACGTACAGAACGTTTACAGCAATGCAGAGGTCAGCGACGCAGTGCGTGCTGAGATGGACGAGGACGCCGACTAGTTCGGCTGTCATTCACGTGCGGGTACTCGGGATTGACCCAGGACTGACCCGCTGTGGGGTCGGCGTCGTCGATGTCGCCCCCAATCGTACGGCGACGATGGTGGCCGTCACGGTGATCCGCACCCCTGTCGAATTGGGCTTGGACCAGCGCCTGCTCGTGATCGCAGAGGGAATCGACGCCCTCCTGGCGGAACATTTGCCGACGCACATGGCGATCGAGCGAGTATTTGCTCAGAACAATGTGCGCACGGTCATGGGCACAGCCCAGGTAAGCGGAATCGCGCTTCTTGCCGCTGCGCGGCACAGGATCCCCGTGAGTCTGCATACTCCGACCGAAGTCAAGGCGGCCATCACCGGCTATGGTCAGGCGGAGAAGAAGCAGGTGGGCGTCATGGTTGCGAAGATTCTGCGGCTCGATGCGATTCCGAAGCCCGCTGACGCAGCGGATGCGCTGGCGCTGGCCATCTGTCACGCTTGGCGGTCGCCGCTGGGCTCCGGGGTGGCGGCATCCGCGACAGCCGTCTCGGTAGGGGGCGCCTCCTCACCGGCTGCGGCATCTGGGCTGACACCGGCACAGCAGGCATGGCGCGCCGCAGAGAGAACGACGGGTCAGCGCGTGCTTCCCCGTAGGCTGGAACGGTGATTTCAGCAGTCAGAGGAACAGTGCTCCGCATCAGCGGCTCCGCCGTCGTGATAGAGGTGGGCGGCATCGGATTCTCGGTCCAGCTGACCCCTGCCCATGCCCTATCCCTTCGACTGGGGCAGGAGGCACGCGTGGTTACCAGCCTGATAGTCAGAGAGGACTCGCTGGCACTCTTCGGCTTCGCCGACCACGATGCCCTCGATATCTTCACCCTGCTCTGCGGGGTCACCGGTGTGGGTCCGAAGTCTGCGATTGGGGTGCTGGCTGAGCTCAGCCCGAACGAGATCGCCCTTGCAGTGTCCCGCGAAGACGACACTGTCTTCCGGCGGGTATCGGGTATCGGTCCCAAGACGGCGAAGCTGATCATCCTCAGCCTCACGGGAAAAGTGACTCCGGTGCTCACCTCCACGTTGCAGGTCACAGGGCAGGCCGCGTCGGCGAGCACGCGCGAAGACGTGCTCGAGGCCCTCGTCGGATTGGGTTGGAACGATCGCGCGGCCCAGATCGGGCTCGACGCCGTCTTGGAACGAGCGACACTGAACGATGCCGGCTCTGTGCAGGCCCTGCTCAGGCTCGCCCTGACCGAACTCGGCCCGAGAAATGCCGGTGGTGCTCGGTGACCCCCGAAAACCCTGTGGTTGATCCAGCACCCCTCTCCGACGGGGAAATCGCGTTCGAAGGCGCCCTGAGGCCCAAAAGCCTCGCCGAGTTTGTCGGCCAGGTGCGTGTGCGCGGCCAGTTGCAGCTTCTGCTGGATGCCGCCGCCATCCAGAACCGCACGCCGGATCACATCCTGCTTGCCGGCCCGCCCGGCCTCGGAAAAACCACGCTCGCGATGATCGTTGCGTACGAGAGCGCCAGGCCGTTGCGCCTGACGAGCGGCCCGGCAATCCAGCACGCAGGCGATCTCGCCGCTGTGCTGTCGTCACTCGTGCCCGGTGAGGTTCTTTTCATCGACGAGATTCACCGTATGGCCAGGCCCGCAGAGGAGATGCTCTATCTCGCCATGGAGGACTTCCGAATCGACATCATGGTCGGCAAGGGGGCAGGGGCGACTTCGATCCCGTTAGATCTGTCGCCCTTCACTCTCGTCGGCGCGACGACGCGCTCGGGACTTCTGCCCAACCCTCTGCGGGACCGCTTCGGATTTACGGCGAACCTTGAGTTCTACGAGACAGGGGAGCTCGTGCGCGTGCTTCGGCGCGCCGCAGATCTGATCGATCTCGAGATCGGCGAGGAGGCGCTGGGCGAAATCGCCAAGCGCAGCCGAGGAACGCCTCGAATCGCCAATAGGCTGCTCCGCCGAGTACGCGATTATGCGCTCGTGCACGGAGGACACGCGAGCACAGACGTTGTCTCTGCCGCGCTTGAGTTGTACGACGTCGACGAGTTGGGCCTTGATCGGCTTGATCGGGCGGTCATGAACATCCTCATTACCCGCTTCGACGGTGGACCCGTGGGACTCAGCACCCTTGCCGTTTCGGTGGGCGAGGAGCCTGAAACCATCGAAAGCGTGGTGGAGCCATTCCTCGTGCGGGTGGGGCTCATCACCCGCACCCCCCGGGGGCGAGTAGCTACCCGCGAAGGGTGGCGCCATATGGGAATACCGCAAGGGTAAGCCTGATCCTTTTCGTATGACCTATAATTTCCTTGGTCCTCGATCTGCCATCAGGCGACATCGGTAGTACAGGGATCAAAAAAGACAAACGACTTTGGAAGGCACCAATTCATAATGGATCCCCTAACCATAGGAATGCTGGCCGTATTGGCCGTTCTGGTGTTCTTCATGTTCCGCAACAGCCGCAAGCGTCAGCGTGACGCCGCTGAACTTCAGTCGAAGGTAGCCGTTGGCGCCGACGTCATGACGAACTTCGGCGTGTACGGCACCGTGCTTGAGATCGACGAGGAGACCAACAAGGTGCTCCTCGAGACGACCCCGGGAACCGTCCTCAGCGTGCACCGCCAGACCGTGACCCGCGTCATCGAGCCGACCGTGGCCGAGGCAGTCGAGACCGAGACCGATGACAGCGAGCCCGAGTTCGGCCAGCGCATCGAGACCGCCGACTCTGGCGTCGACGAGAAGTCGAACCAGCCCGGCAAAAAGCTCGAAGACTAACCTCCTTACAATCCGCCTGCGTCACGGGATCCCCACGGGGATTCCTCTGGCGCGGGCTAGAGAAAGCTGAGTTTGCCGGTGGCACAGTCAACCGTGGTCAAGAAAGCCTGGCGCACACTCCTGGGGTTGGGCATCCTATTCGTCGTTCTGACAGGAACCCTCGCCGGAGGAGCTCTATTCTCGACGGCAACCTGGACGCCCAAGCTCGGGCTCGACCTCGAGGGCGGAACACAGATTATTCTCGCTCCGCAGACTCTGTCGGGTCAGACGGTCAGCGCAGAGCAGCTCACGCAGGCCGTCTCCATCATCCGCCAGCGGGTGGACGCCAGCGGGGTCACCGAGTCTCAGATCAGCACCCAGGGCGGCCAGAACATCGTCGTGTCGATTCCGGGCATCCCCGACGACCAGACGCTGAACCGCATCGAGTCTTCAGCCCAGCTCGAGTTCCGAGCGGTCCTCGCGGCGTCGGCGGCGGCCACGGCCAGTGCCTCGCCCTCGGCGACTCCGGCACAGCCGCTCTCAGACGTCCCTACTGTCGCGCCGACCAACGCGAGCGACCTGAATTGGATCACTCCGGCCCTGGCCGACCAGTTCGCCAATTTCGACTGCAACTCGGCCGAGGTTCGCAACCGCGGCCAGGCAGCACCTGACGTACCGATGATTGCGTGCGAGGGGCAGAACGCAAAGTACATCCTCGGTCCGGTCGAGGTGACCGGTGAGATGATCTCCGACTCCACCAGTGGCATGGCAACCACCCAGAGCGGCGCCTCCAACGGCCAATGGGTTGTGAACATCGTGTTCAACGGCGAAGGAACCACGAAGTTCGCCGAAGTGACCACCCGCCTGCACGGCCTCACGGGCAACCAGAACCAGTTCGCCATTGTGCTCGATGGCCAGGTCATTTCAGCCCCCACGACGAATGCGGCGATCACCGACGGCCGACCGCAGATCTCGGGATCCTTCAACCAGGGTTCCGCCAAGACGCTGTCAGATCAGCTGAAGTTCGGTGCCCTGCCAATCGGCTTCACCGTGCAGTCGTCCGACACCATCTCGGCCACCCTGGGCGGAACCCAGTTGCTGAACGGACTCATCGCCGGTGCGATCGGGCTGCTTCTCGTCGTGCTCTACTCACTGCTTCAGTACCGCACCCTCGGACTTGTTACCGTCGCATCGCTGGTGATCGCCGGTGCAATGACGTACCTGCTCGTCGCACTGATGTCGTGGCGAATGGACTTCCGGCTGTCTCTTGCCGGAGTCGCAGGGCTGATCGTTGCCATCGGAATCACGGCCGACTCGTTCATCGTCTACTTCGAGCGAATACGAGACGGACTTCGTGACGGCCGGATGCTGCAATCGGCGGTCCAACACGGCTGGACGCGGGCTTTCCGAACGATTGTGGCGTCGGATGCGGTCAACTTCCTTGCCGCTGCGGTTCTTTACATTCTTGCCGTCGGCAACGTGCGTGGCTTTGCCTTCACCCTGGGGCTCACGACGATCGTCGACCTGATCGTCGTCATCATGTTCACGCATCCGTTGATGACTCTGCTGGCCGAGACGAAGTTCTTCAGCTCTGGCCATAGATTCAGCGGTCTCGACCCGCGCGCCCTCGGCGCGGTCTACCGAGGCAGAGCGCAGTTCAGGGAACCGGGATCCGCGGTGGTGTCCAAGGGCAAGAGGGAGAACGCAACCCGCGAGGCAGCCAAGCGCCAGACCATAGCTGAGCGCAAGGCAGCCGAGCTTAGTGGAACCCCGTCGCCGGGTTCGGAATCCAAGTCAGAGTCCACGTCGTCCGCGAGCAACGGAAAGAACTCCTAATGGCCAGTTTCGCCCAACTCGGAAACGACCTTTATACGGGCAAGCGCTCGGTCACGATCGTTGGCCGGCGCAAGCTCTGGTATTCGATCGCGATCGTCATGGTGCTCGCGGCCATCCTCCTTCCTCAGTTGAGGGGCGGATTCGCCTTCGGAATTGAGTTCCGCGGCGGATCCGAGTTCACCGTGTCTTCCGTCTCCGACCAGAACCAGACAACCGCCACGAATGCCGTTCTCTCCGTTGCGCCCGCAGCCGTGCCCCGAGTATCTACGGTTGGTTCCACAGGCGTTCGAGTACAGACCGACACGCTCGCCTCAGACCAGGGAAACCTCGTTCGCGATGCACTTGCCACGGCCTACTCTGTTCCCGTCACGGAGGTCACGGTCTCAACCATCGGCGCAACATGGGGCGCCGACATCACGGGACAGGCCATCCGTGGCCTGATCGTGTTCCTGATTCTCGCCGCTGTCGTAATGGCTATCTACTTCCGAACGTGGAAGATGTCGGCGGCCGCCATGATCGCGCTGCTCCACGACCTTATTCTGACGGCGGGTTTTTACGGTCTTACCGGATTCGAGATCACCCCGGCCGCCGTCATCGGCTTCCTCACGATCCTCGGCTACTCCCTGTATGACACCGTCGTTGTCTTCGATAAGATCCGGGAGAACACGGCAGACCCGGCATTGATGTCGAGTCGAACCTTCGGGGAGACGGTGAACCTGGCCACGAACCAGACCCTTGTTCGCTCAATCAACACGTCTGTCGTGGCCGCCCTGCCGATTGCATCGATCCTGTTCATCGGAGCCTTTGCATTGGGGGCCGGAACCCTCCGAGACATCTCGCTCGCGCTGTTGATCGGCATCATCGTGGGAACCTACTCCACAATCTTCCTCGCGTCGCCCATCTATGCCCAGCTCCGAGAACTCGAGCCGAAGGTGCGCAAGCAGAACTCTCGCGTTCTTGCCGATCGTGTGCGCACCAGCGTCGTCGCCTGATCCTGTTGAGTGTGCGGTTGCCCAGACTTCTTCGTCTGGGTAACCGGGGCGGTTATTCCGGGGCAATAATGAGAGTGGAGGCCTCGAAATGACAGACAGTGCAACAACATCCAATGCCAGTCTTCGTCGTCTGGTGCCACGGATCTTTTCCCGGGCCCAGTCCTCGGGAGCCGTGGATACGCTGGTTCGCACCGTTCGCCTGAATCATCCCAAAGCCGACATCGCTATCATCGAGCGGGCGTACGTCGCGGCGGAGAGAGCCCATGACGGCCAGAAGCGCCGCAGCGGCGAGGCCTACATCACGCATCCGGTCGCCGTGGCCCAGATCCTGGCCGAGCTGGGTATCGGGCCGGTGACCGTTGCGGCAGCCCTCCTGCACGACACCGTCGAAGACACCGACTACTCGCTCGACATGCTCAAGGCAGATTTCGGTGAAGAAGTCGCCATGCTTGTGGATGGCGTGACGAAGCTCGACAAGGTGAAGTACGGCGACAGCGCGCAGGCCGAGACCGTTCGTAAAATGATCGTTGCGATGTCACGCGACATCCGGGTTCTGATCATCAAACTGGCCGATCGACTGCATAATGCGCGCACATGGGGTTTCGTGCCGGCCGAATCCTCCGCTCGCAAGGCCAAAGAGACGCTCGAGATCTATGCGCCCCTGGCAAACCGCTTGGGAATCCAGACCATCAAATGGGAACTCGAAGACCTGAGTTTCGCGGTTCTGCAGCCCAAGCTCTACGTCGAGATCGAAAACCTCGTCAAGCAGCGCACTCCGCAGCGCGAGGAGTACGTGCACCACGTCATCGACATGGTCAATGACGATATGAAGTCTGAGCGCATTCGGGGCACAGTCGCGGGCCGGCCGAAGCAGTACTACTCGATCTATCAGAAAATGATCGTTCGGGGTCGTGATTTTGATGAGATCTATGACCTCGTCGGCATTCGCATCCTGGTCAACTCACTGCGGGACTGCTACGCGGTCCTGGGTTCAATCCACGCACGGTGGAACCCAATTCCTGGCAGGTTCAAGGACTACATCGCGACGCCCAAATTCAACCTCTACCAGTCACTGCACACAACCGTCATCGGGCCGGCCGGGCGTCCGGTCGAGATTCAGATCCGCACGTCTGAAATGCATCACCGAGCCGAGTTCGGTGTCGCTGCGCACTGGAAGTACAAGGAGCGCATGAACTCCGGTCGTTCCAGCGTGGCGACAGACGACATGGCGGATACCGACATGGCCTGGCTCGCCCGCATCTCCGACTGGCAGGCCGAGACTGACGACCCGGGGGAGTTCCTGGACTCCCTGCGCTTCGAGATCGGCGCCAAGGAGGTCTACGTCTTCACCCCCAAGGGCAAGGTGATAGGTCTGCCGGCGGGCGCCACGCCAGTCGACTTCGCGTATGCGGTGCACACGGAGGTGGGCCACCGCACGATGGGGGCCAAGGTCAATGGTCGTCTGGTTCCGCTGGAGTCGGCACTGAACAGCGGGGACGTCGTTGAGGTCTTCACCTCGAAGAACCCCGACTCCGGCCCCAGCCAAGACTGGCTGAACTTTGTCCAGAGTGCCCGAGCCCGGAATAAGATCCGGCAGTGGTTCACGAATGAGCGGCGTGACGAAGCGATCGAACAGGGCAAGGATGCCATCGCCCGGGCCATGCGCAAGCAGAATCTGCCGCTGCAGAAGCTGATGAATCAGGACTCCTTCGCCGAGGTCGCATCCCAGATGCGGTACGACAGTGTCTCGGCACTGTATGCGGCCGTGGGTGAGGGACATGTCTCCACCCAGTCGGTGATCGAGAAGGTCATCTCCGGGCTGGCCACCGATGCGATCAGCGATGACAGCGATCATGACGTTATCGTTCACGGCCGGACACGCCGCCAAAACAGCGACTCTGGTGTTCTCGTTCGCGGGGCACCAGACATCCTGGTGAAGCTCGCCAAGTGCTGCACTCCGGTTCCGGGTGACAAAATCGTGGGCTTCGTTACACGGGGCTCCGGAGTGTCGGTGCACCAGGCGGCCTGTCACAACGTCGGCTCCCTCCTGCAGGAGCCGGAGCGCATGATCGACGTCGACTGGGCCCCCTCCTCCAAGAGCCTCTTCCTCGTTCAGATCCAGGTCGAGGCCCTGGACCGGTCGGGTCTGCTCTCAGACGTCACGCGGGTACTTTCAGAGCATCATGTGAACATTCTCTCGGCAACGGTCAATACGTCTCGCGACAGGCTGGCGATCAGCCGCTTCGTCTTCGAGATGGGTGACACCACCCATCTTGACCGGGTCCTCAATGCTGTGCGGCGCATCGACGCGGTCTACGACGTCTATCGCGTCAGCGACGGCTAGACCCGGGTCGCGGGGGGTCGGGCCTCATTTTCCAGCAGCGCTGCCGTGATCCGTTTCAGGGCCTCCCTCTTGTTTGGAAGGTTCCTGGTTCGATTCAGCAGTTCGCCGCACCCGACGAGATCTAGATGTGCCTGTCTCAGCAGCAACACCAGTGTTCTGGAGTCTTTGACGGAATCAAACCCCCCGTGTCTTGCCAGGTCTGTGGCGGTTCGAGCGGCGGTGGTGAGCCAGAGTCCCTCAATGCTCGTGACGTCGCCTCGACGAAAAATTACCTCGCGCACCACCGCTCGGGAGTGCCGAGGAACAGGAGATCGGTCTCCCGCGTGAACGGCGATGGTGTGCCGGGCCGGGAGCAACGTGGCGGCGCCTAAAACCCAGGCGGCGCTGTGCAATTCAAGGATGGCCCGAGCCGGCAGTATCGGTGCCAGTGAGCGGGCCCGCACCGCCGTGGTCAGCGGCATCCCGGCGGGCAGGAATGCCTCCGCGAGTGCGGTTACCTCGCCGTCAAGCCGCGCCGCCCACAGCTCTGTTTCTGGTAGGTCGAGGGCGGTGATGACGGCGTTCAGTCGGGGGCTCATGATTCATGCTGGATTAGTTCTGTGCAAAAGAAATGGGCCGGAACCGATCTGTGCACAGTGAATGCAGAGAGCGAAACCGGCCCAGTGGCCTTACCCGGCTGTTATCCGATGGCGTTGAGCCAGAGCTTGCGGGCTTCCAGTGACTCCTGAAGCTCCTTGGCCTTGGCGGTGTCGCCGGAAGCATTTGCGGCGGTAACTTCTGCTTCGAGCTTCTCGATCGCCTCGGTGAGCTGCGAAGCCAGACCCTCGCTGCGAGCCTTTTTCTCGGGGTTGTTGTGCTGCCAGTGATCCTCGTCGAGCTTGCGAACCGCGGTCTCGACCCGGCGCATCCTGTCTTCGACGACCTTCACCTGGTCGCGCGGGACCTTGCCGGAAACGTCCCAGCGGCGCTGGATTCCCGCGAGAGTGTCTTTGGCCTTGACCCGGTCGGTCTCCGTAAGCAGGGTTTCGGCCTCGGCCAGCAGGGCGAGTTTCACTTCCAGATTTCCAGAGAACTCTGCGTCGTCCTGCGCGACTATCTCACCGCGTGCGGAGTAGATCGCGTCACCCGCGGCTTTGAACCGGTCCCATAACTGGTCGTCGTAGCGCTTGCCGGCCCGGCCGGCGTTTTTCCACGCCTCGAGAAGGTCGCGGTAATCGTTCACGCCGTCGGCGCCCTTGGGCGCAAGGGCCTCCGCCTTCTCGACAAGCTGCTGCTTGGCCGTGCGGGCATCGCGGTGGGCGCTGTCTAGCTCAGAGAAGAACGCCTTGCGATGCTGTTCGATTGTGGTTCGCGCCTCGCGAAATCTCTTCCACAGGTCGTTTGCCTCGGCGCGGGGGAGCCGCGGGCCCTCCTGCTGGTGCTTCTGCCATGCGGCGAACAGCGCGTCGAGGCGAGCGGTGACCTGCTTCCACTGAGCCTTGGCAGGGTCTTCGGCGGCAAGGGCCTCGACCTCGACGACGATGACCGTTCTCTCAGTGACCGCTTCGGCAACGTGAGCCTGCGACTCGGCCGTCTGCACCTTGTTCAGCTCGCCCAGGGTCTCAGTAAGGGCAGCGAGACGCGCGGTCAGGGCATCGAGGTTGCCCAGAGCGTTGGCCGTGGGCACAGCATCGGTGAGAGCCGCGACTGCCTTGCCGATATCTGCTGCAGAGGCGCCACGTTTAGCCCGCTGTTCGAGCAGCGTCACCTGACCGGCGAGGTCGACGTACTTACGCTCGAAGTACGCCAAGGCCTCCTCTGCGGTGCCATCGGGGTACTGGCCAACGATGCGTTCGCCGTCAACCTGCTTCAGGTAGACCGTTCCGGTCTCATCTACGCGTCCCCATGGATGCTCTGTACTACTGGTCACGAAAATCATCCTGTCGAAGTTGTTCGGGAAATCCGTTTTCCAGCCTATTGCAATTCTTGGCTGGCTAGTTGAGTGTGATGCTCGAAATCGTCACAGGGACGGCAGGTTTGCCGTCGCTTCCGCCGTTTGCGGTGCCCTTGTCAGTGACCTCGCTGATCAGGGAACCGAGACCGCTGGTCACCCTGCCGAGAACGGTGTAGCCGCCTGCCGAATCAGAGGGAATTGTCGTGTCCTTGTACACGATGAAGAACTGGCTTCCCATGCTCGACGCATTCCCGCCTTGGCGCGCCATTGCTATCGTGCCGGCCGGATAGACGTTGTTCGCGGGGGCGTTCTCGATCGGGCCGAAGGTATAGCCAGGTCCTCCGGTGCCGTCACCCTTGGGATCGCCGCACTGCAGAACCGCGAAGCCCACCGCCGTAGTCAGCCGGTGACAGGTGACCCCGTTGTAGAAGCCAGAAGCGGACAGCGAGATGAAGTTGGCGACACCCTGGGGAGCGGTCGAACCGCTGAGTTCCAAGCCGAGGGGGATCCCGTTGAGATTCATCGTGCCTGCCCAGGTGCGGTTCTCAGCGAGTGATGAGGCCGGCGCGCTCTGTCCGGCGGCGGAGGGTGAAACGGAGGGTGAGGCGGAGGGCAGCGCGGAGGGCATCGCCGTCGCGGTGGGTGAGGCTACAGTGCGGCCGGGTCCGCCAGTGAAGTAGAGAAGCTGCGCGCCGATGGCCAGCGCGAAGACGAGAGTCACGACGATGCCCCCTATGACGTTGTCTCTCGCCCGCCGACCGGTCTGGCTGGTGTGCAGCTGCTGGCGTGCCTGATAATCACGCAGGCGCTGGCGTGCAGCTCGGGCCTCACGGTCCAGGTTCTTCGGTGCCACGGATCCTCCTGTGCCCGCTGGGGGCAGGGTAAGTGGGTGAAAAAAGGGCAGGCCCCTTTTTGACGTTTTATTCTTTCCTGAACATTACGGGAAACACCGACGCAGGTCCTGCAGCATGGGGAGTGTCCGCGACGGTTGCGCCTGTGAAACAGCGCGGCGGCGCGTAGCCTTGCCAGATGTCGTTTTCGCAGCCCGGCCTCCACTCCGGGGCCGTACCCCTTGCCGTTCGGATGCGCCCCCGAAGCCTCGACGAGGTGGCCGGTCAGAAGCATCTGCTGCGCCCCGGATCGCCCCTGGTAAACCTGGCCGCCGATACCGGCGGCAGCCAAGGCTCGGTATCCGTGATTCTTTGGGGCCCTCCGGGCACGGGCAAGACGACCCTGGCCAAGGCGATCGCAAACAGTTCCGGTCGCAAATTCGTGGAGCTCTCTGCGGTGTCAGCCGGAGTCAAAGATGTACGCAGCGTGATGGAGGAGGCCTTTCGAAGTCGGGACCTCTATGGCCTGTCGACCGTTCTCTTCCTTGATGAGATCCATCGCTTCAGCAAGGCCCAGCAGGATGCGCTGCTGCCGGGCGTCGAGAACGGTTGGGTCATCCTGGTCGCCGCCACAACGGAGAATCCATCTTTCTCGGTGATCTCACCCTTACTTTCTCGATCCCTTCTTCTGACCTTGGAGCAGCTCGACGACGACGACCTCGGCATCGTTATCGACCGAGCAGTGTCCGACGACAGGGGTTTGGCGGGCACAGTGACGCTGAGTGCGGAGGCGCGGCACGCGATCATCCGGATGGCCTCCGGAGATGCCAGGCGCGCTCTGACCGCCCTTGAGGCCGCCGCGAGTTCGATCCTCGCCACGAAGGGTCAGCATCGGCCGGCTCTGGACGACGCCGTGCCAGAGATAACGGAGGAGATTGTGTCGCTGGCCATAGACAGAGCGTTGCTGCGCTATGACAGGAACGGCGACGAGCACTACGACGTGATCAGTGCGTTCATCAAGTCGATTCGCGGCTCCGACGCCGACGGGGCCATCCATTACCTCGCGCGAATGATCGAGGCAGGCGAAGACCCGCGCTTCATCTCCAGGCGACTCATCGTGTCGGCGGCGGAGGACATCGGCATGGCCGACCCCAACGCTCTCGCTGTGGCCGTTGCAGCGGCCGATGCGGTCCAGTTCATCGGTATGCCCGAGGGGCGAATCCCGCTGGCCGAAGCGACCGTGTATCTTGCGACCGCACCAAAGTCGAACGCGTCCTACCTCGCTATCGACGAGGCGATTGGCGACATCCGGGCGGGAAAATTCGGCCGAGTGCCGCTCCACCTGCGGGATGCGCACTATCCCGGGGCCAAGCGGCTTGGTCACGGCGCGGGTTATCGCTACCCTCACGACGACGAGCGGGGCGTGTTGGCACAGCAGTATCTTCCAGAGGAACTCGGCCGAACCGAGTACTACCGGCCGACTGAGCACGGCAACGAAAGGGACGTCGCCGCGAGGCTTGCCAAGCTCAGGCAGATCACCCGGGGAAGTTAAGCCGACGGATGGCCCGGGTCACGCAATATGGTATGGTTTTCGAGCCTCCAAGGCTGATATTCGAGCGGCTGCGAAATCATCCATTGGATTGGGACGTGTTCTTTAGCCGAACTGTACCGGCAAAATCCTCTATTTCTTAGCGTGGGCCACGCTGCAACCCTGCACCCGCGGGGTTCTGAGCGTGCGCACCGCGTCATCAATTGTGAAGAACACCATCGAAAGGATGTAAGTGTCTACCAAGTCACGTACACGCAGCAAGACCCGCCTCTCGCGGGCACTCGGCATCGCCCTCACTCCGAAGGCCGCCAAGTACCTCGAGAAGCGTCCCTACGCACCGGGCGAGCACGGCCGCACGAAGCGCAAGGCCGACTCTGACTACGCGGTTCGTCTGCGAGAGAAGCAGCGCCTACGCGCCCAGTACGGAATCCGCGAAGCGCAAATCAAGATCATCTTCGAAGAGGCACGTCGCGCCAAGGGCCTGACCGGTGAGAACCTGGTCGAGCTGCTCGAGATGCGTCTTGACGCCCTCGTCGTTCGTTCTGGCCTGGCCCGCACGACCGCGCAGGCTCGCCAGCTCGTCGTTCACCGTCACATCCTCGTTGACGGCCAGCTCGTTGACCGTCCGTCCTTCCGTGTCAAGCCCGGACAGATGATCCACGTCAAGGCCAAGAGCGAGAGCACCGAGCCGTTCCAGGTTGCTGCCGCCGGCGGTCACCTCGACGTTCTGCCCAAGGTTCCGGCGTACCTCGAGGTCGAGATCGACAAGCTTCAGGCCCGCCTGATCCGTCGTCCCAAGCGCGTCGAGGTCCCCGTGACCTGCGAAGTCCAGCTCGTCGTCGAGTATTACGCAGCCCGATAGTCGCGGCTCGCTAGGCAACAGGTTTCGCCTTACCCTTGTGGGTACTGTTAGGGCGGGGTCTCACCTGAAAAGGTGAGGGCCCGCCCTTTTCATTTCTTTATTGGAGGAAGCATGTCGGGTGGAGATATCGCCGGCCTCATTGCCGCGGGCGTATTTGCGGTGTTCGTGGGCCTGATGGCCGTGCCCCTGATCAAGCTCGGGGCAGTGCTGGATGAGACCCGCGACGCGATCAGAGAGGTGAGCGGGGGCATCCAGCCCATTCTCGCGGAGTCGACCATCACCGTTCAGGAGACAAACAAGCAGCTCGCCCAGGTCGACCTCATCACCAAGAACGTGGCCGATGTTACGGGGAACGTTTCGTCTTTGGTGGCGCTCTTCGCCGCATCCGTCGGGGGGCCGTTGATCAAGATCGCGGGCTTCACCGCAGCGGTTCGAGCGGGGATCGCAAGCTTTGCCCCGGAGAAGAAAACAAAGCGAAAGAGGCCGTAACGCTGAAGCGTCGGAGCTCTTTAGATGCCCTGCACGGTAAACTTTTTGTTGGATTGAACGAACCTCTGTTGAGACAAGGATTACGAAATGAAGAACGTACTGTGGCTGGTCGTGGGAATCGGGATCGGCTTCATCGTGGCTCACGAGACCAACAAGAGTACTCAAGGCAAAAAATTCTTTGATGATTTGAATGCGAAGTCGCGTCTGATCAGCGACTCCGTCGTCAACGGCTACCATGAGCGCGAAGCCGAGATTCGCTCCGTACTCAACGACGAGCTCTAGCCTCTGGCAGACCCTCTGGGGAGGGCTGAACAGCTTTTCATCTATCTGGGCGGTGCCACTCAGCGCTGCCACCTAAAAAAACGGACACCATGCAAACCGCTGAAATTCGCCGCCGCTGGCTTGACTACTTCGCCGCTAGGGACCATGCTGTGGTTCCCAGCGCGTCCCTGGTCAGCGATGACCCGACGCTGCTCTTCACCGTCGCGGGCATGGTGCCCTTCATCCCCTATCTCACCGGGCTCGTGCCGTCTCCCTTTACCCGTGCCACCAGCGTGCAGAAGTGCATCCGCACCCTCGATATCGAAGAGGTCGGCAAGACGACGCGCCATGGCACGTTCTTCCAGATGAACGGCAACTTCTCGTTCGGGGACTACTTCAAGAAAGAGGCGATCGAGTTCGCCTGGGAACTGCTCACGACGAGTGAGGCCGATGGCGGCCTGGGCTTCGATGAGAAGGACCTCTGGGTCACGGTCTACGAGGACGACGACGAGGCCATCCAATTCTGGAAAGAAACGGCCGGCCTTCCGGACCACCGCATCCAGCGGATGGGCATGGACTCCAACTACTGGTCGACCGGCCTGCCGGGACCCGCCGGGCCGTGCTCTGAAATTTTCTTCGACCGCGGCCCCGAGTACGGCCGCGAGGGCGGCCCCGCCGCCGATGACAACCGGTACATAGAGATCTGGAACCTCGTCTTCATGCAGTACCTCCGCGGTGAGGGAACGGGCAAGAACGACTTCCCTATCCTCGGCGACCTGCCGAGCCGCAACATCGACACCGGCATGGGTCTAGAGCGGGTGGCGTTCCTGAAGCAGGGCGTCGAGAACCTGTACGAGATCGACCAGGTTCGCCCGGTACTCGACCGTGCATCTGAGATCTCCGGCCGCAGGTACGGCGCTGATCACGACGACGATGTACGGATGCGTGTGGTCGCCGACCACGTGCGCAGTTCCCTGATGCTGATGTCTGATGGTGTCACGCCCAGCAATGAGGGTCGAGGCTACATCCTTCGGCGGCTGCTGCGCCGCTCGGTGCGCTCGATGCGTCTCCTCGGCGTTGATACCGCTGTCTTGCCCGATCTCTTCCCCGCATCGCGGGACGCGATGAAGGATGCCTACCCTGAGGTCGCCACCGACTACGACCGCATTTTCCGCTCGGCGATCGCAGAGGAGGAATCGTTTCTGCGCACCCTCGGCGGCGGCACGAACATCCTCGATCTCGCGGTCAATCGCACAAAGTCCGACGGTGTGACGACGCTGGCCGGAGACACCGCATTCCTGCTGCACGACACCTATGGCTTCCCGATCGACCTCACAATGGAAATGGCGGAGGAGGCCGGCATCACCGTCGACCGCGTCGCCTTTGAATCGCTGATGAGCGAGCAGAAGCGGCGTGCGAAGGCGGATGCCAAGGCCAAGAAGCTGGGCATCACCGATCTCGGGGTCTATGGCGAGTTCCGCGCCCTGGGCGAGACGACCTTCCACGGCTATGACGCCCTCGAAGCCGAGTCCCGAATCCTCGGCCTGATCATCGACGGTGTCTCCGTGGCCAGCGCGGTCGCGGGCGAGAGTGTCGAGGTCATCCTCGCTGAAACGTCGCTCTACGCCGAGTCAGGCGGCCAGGAGGCCGACGCCGGCCTCATCCTCGGCGATGGCTTCGAGCTCGAGGTGCATGACGTTCAAAAGCCCGTCAAGGGCCTGATCAGCCACCGGGTCCAGGTTAGTTCCGGCCAGGTCGCTGTGGGAGACATCGCCAGGAGCGTCGTCGACCCCGACTGGCGCCGCGGTGCCACCCAGGCCCACTCCGGAACCCACCTCGTGCATGCCGCTCTCCGCCAGGTGCTGGGGGATACCGCCCATCAGGCAGGCTCGTACAACAAGGCAGGCTTCCTGCGGCTTGACTTCACCTGGAACCAGCCCCTGTCATCCGCGACGCGCTCGGAGATCGAGGAGATCGCGAACATCGCCATCCGCTCCGACCTCGAAGTAATCACCCGCGAGCTGCCACTGGACGAGGCGAAGTCCCTCGGCGCCATGGCGTTGTTCGGTGAGAAATACGGTGAGATCGTGCGCGTCGTGGATATCGGCGGTCCGTTCTCCCGGGAGCTCTGCGCCGGCACGCATGTCACCCGCAGTTCGCAGATCGGCATGATCAACCTGCTGGGGGAGTCCTCCATCGGTTCCACCACGCGTCGCGTCGAGTCCCTCGTGGGCATCGAGGCATTCCGCGACTTCGCCACCGAGCGCAGCATCGTCTCTCAGCTGACCACGACCCTGCGCGCGCCCCGGGACGAAGTCACAACGCGGATCGCCGATCTGATGGCGAATCTCAAGGCGGCCGAGAAGAAGATTGCGGCATACGAGGCCAGCGCCCTGACCCAGCGTGTCCCGGCCCTCGTGGCCGAGGCCCGCACGCTCGGTTCCTACCGGCTCGTCGCTGCCAATGTGGGCGAGCTCAAGTCGTCAGACGAGCTGCGTTCCCTCGTGACCAGCGTGCGGGAGCGGCTTGGTGCCGCCGCCAGTGTTGTCGCCTTGGCCGCGACCGTGGCGGAGAAGCCCGTCGTGATCGTCGCGACCAACGATGCCGCCCGCGGCGCCGGCCAAAAGGCGGGAGCGCTGGCCCGCCAGGCCGCGACCATCCTCGGCGGCGGCGGCGGGGGAAAAGATGACCTCGCGCAGGGCGGCGGCACGGACGCTCAGGCCATCGACGCGGCACTTGCCGCGATCACACTCAGCGTCTCCGCCTAGGAGTTCGCATTGGCGATGAGGACCGGGGTGCGGCTCGGCATCGATGTGGGCAAGGTTCGCATCGGTGTGGCCCGGAGCGATCTGCACGGCATGCTGGCCACCCCGGTCGAGACTGTCGCCCGCGCGGCGACGGGCTCAAGCGACGTTGATCGACTCATCGCACTGTGTCTCGAGCTCGAGGTCGTGGAGATAATCGTGGGGCTTCCGCTGGCACTTTCGGGCGCCCGCACAGCCTCAACGGAGGACGCGAACGGTTTTGCGGAGCGGCTCTTCGAGGCCGCCGGACTTCCCACGAGGATGATCGACGAGCGGTTGACTACGGTCTCGGCGCAATCGGCTCTCCATGCCAACGGTCGGACAACAAAGAGCTCCCGAGCGGTTATTGATCAGGTCGCCGCCGTTATACTTCTTCAGCAGGCGCTCGACAGTGAGCGGGCGTCCGGAAATCCACCCGGCATCGCCATCTGAGCTGCCGTGCTAAACCGGCACACTGTGCCTCGACCTGAGGGCGAGAGAATCCTTGACTGACGCCCAGCCGCCGGAGAAAGATCCGGAGAACAACCCGTTTGCCGAGTTTATGCGCGACGATGTTGTCGAGGGTCAGGACGCGGTCTCAGAGGGTGCCCCGCAGTCTCGCGCAGAATTGCGCCGACGGGGCGAATCCGCTCATCACGCGGGTTCATCGCGCCAAGCGTCCCGGGGCGGCGGAAGGCGGCGTCGCTGGGTGCGGCCGGTCGTTATTGCCGTTGTCGTGGTGGGACTGGTGGGTGGTGGTGGCGCCTATGCCTACACGGCGTTTGCCACCCAGATCACCAACTTTCTCGCGGTTCCCGGCGCCGACGACTTCAGCGGCAGCGGAACCGGCAGTGTGACCTTCCGCATCGAAGGCGGCGACGTCGGGTCGACCATCGGCGACAAGCTGGCTGCGGCCGGCGTCGTGAAATCCTCGCAAACCTTTTATAAACTCCTCCTCGTTCAGAGTCCGGCACCGGTCTTCCAAGTCGGTACCTACACGCTGGCTTCTCAGATGAGCGCCCAGTCAGCGCTTGCTGCCCTTGCCGACCCGGCAAACAAAGTTGACTACAGGCTGACCATTCCGGAGGGCAACAGCGCCACGGACATCTATGCAGCACTGGCCAAGTCCACGGGACTGCCGATCAGCGACTTCGAGGCGGCCGGCAAGAACTATGCCGCCCTGGGCGTGACTGCAGCAGCTCCCAGCATCGAGGGCTTCCTGTTCCCCGCGACCTATGATTTCCAGCCTGGCCAGACTGCCACCGAAATGCTGCAAACGATGATCACGAGGACGTACCAGTCGCTTGACGGTGCGGGGGTCGCCCCGGCGGATCGGTTCCGCGTTCTTACGCTTGCCGCACTGATCCAAAAGGAGGCGGGCAGCTCCGAGGACATGTTGAAAGTGTCCCGTGTCTTTTCGAACAGGCTCACTATCGGGATGAACCTCGAGTCCGATGCCACCGTTGCCTATGGCGCAGGTCACAGCAGGGTTGCCACAACGAGTGCGGAGCGCCGGGATGCCTCAAACCTGTACAACACGTATGCGAATCCGGGGCTTCCTGTCGGGCCCATCGGCAATCCAGGGGACGCAGCGATCAACGCCGCACTTCACCCCGCGGATGGGTCCTGGCTGTTCTTCGTGACGATCAACCTCGAGACGGGCGAAACCGTCTTCTCCACGACGATCCAGGAACACGACGCGGCCGTCATCATTCTGCAGAAATGGTGGGCCGATCATCCTGAATACCAGTAACGATGCCGCCGTGTGGGAGAGCACCCAACACAATTTGGCCGTGTTGGGCTCGCCCATCGCCCACTCTCTGTCACCGGTGCTTCATCGGGCGGGCTATGCCGTGCTTGGCCTGGACTGGAGTTACGACGCGCTGGAGATGACAGGGGAGAGGTTGCCCGGGTTCGTCGGGCGGCTGGACTCCTCCTGGCGAGGTCTGTCGCTCACGATGCCGCTCAAGCAGGATGTGCTTCCCCTGCTTTCCTACAGGGATGACGTGACTACGTTGACCGGCGGAGCAAACACTGTGCTTCTGCGCCGTCTCGCGGACGGCAGCCGCACCCGTGAGGGGTTCAACACCGACGTACCCGGGATTGTTCGGGCCTTGAGTGCGGCGGGGTGTGCGCAGGTCGCCCACGTCGCACTTCTGGGAGGCGGAGCCACGGCGTCCTCAGCGCTCGTCGCCTCGGCGCAGTTGGGCGCCGAGAGTGTCACGGTTCTCGCCCGGTCTCCCCAGCGCGCATCCTTTCTAGCCGAGGTCGCGAGAAGGTCCGGGATAAGGCTGTCGATCCTTCCCCTGGCCGCCGAATCGCTGGCAGGGCTTTCCGCGGATCTTCTGATCAGCACTCTGCCGGGCGATGCGGCTCCGACGGAACTTCTCCGTGGGTCGAGACTGGTCGAGTCCTCTGCGCTTCTTGACGTGTCCTACCATCCGTGGCCGAGCCCTCTCGCCGGTATCTGGGCAGAGCAGGGCATGCCGGTGCTCTCGGGACTGGCGATGCTTGTGCAACAGGCGCTCATCCAGATAAGGATCTTTGTGGCAGGAGATCCGTTCGCCCCCCTGCCAGAAGAGGAGGCCGTTCTGGCAGCGATGCAGTCGGCGGTTGGTCTCGACGGTAACGGCCTCATTCTTCCCGCCTGATTCCTCGTAAAACTCGCTCCAGTCGCGTGTGAGATTCGATCTGTGGGAAGATCGAAGTGTACTCTTCTCCGGTCAATCTTTCGGTTGAAGCCGTCCCATTCCCGCCCTCGCCGGCGGGCCGCGCGTACAGGAACATTCCCCCATGCTTCGTTGGCTCACCGCTGGAGAATCCCACGGCCCCGAACTCATTGCGACCATTGAGGGGTTGCCCGCAGGCATTCCGATCACGGTCGAGAACCTGCGGGAAGATCTTGCCCGCCGCAAGCTCGGCTACGGCCGCGGTGCCCGGATGAAGTTCGAGAAAGACGAGTTGACCCTGTCCAGCGGCGTGCGGCACGGCCTCACGCTTGGCAGCCCGATCGCTGTTCGGATCGGAAATACGGAATGGCCCAAATGGGTCGACGTCATGAGCCCCGACCCCGTTGCCGAGGGCACACTGTCTTCGGGCCGGGGTGCCCCGCTTACCCGTCCCCGCCCAGGTCACGCCGACCTCGTGGGTATGCAGAAGTACGGGTTCGACGAGGCCCGCAACGTACTCGAGCGGGCCAGCGCCCGCGAGACCGCGGCGCGCGTTGCACTCGGGGCCATCGCCCGCTCCTTCCTGGCCGAACTGGGCATCCGTCTGGTGAGTCACACTCTTTCCATCGGTCCGGTTCGTGTGCCCGAGGGCAGCGATCTGCCCCTTCCCACAGACGTCGCCGCCCTTGATGCCGACCCGCTGCGCTGCTTCGACGCTGCCACCAGCGCACTGATGGTCGCCGAGGTGGATGCGGCTCACAAAGATGGCGATACGCTCGGCGGCGTCGTTGAGGTGCTCGCCTATGGCCTGCCGCCGGGACTCGGCTCTCATGTGCACTGGGACCGCCGCCTTGACTCTCAGCTCGCGGCCGCGTTGATGGGCATCCAGGCCATCAAGGGCGTCGAGGTGGGTGACGGCTTCCTCACAACCACTCGGCGCGGCTCAGAGGCACACGACGAGCTATTTCAGATCGGTGCCGAGATCAATCGCTCCAGCGACAAGGCCGGTGGCACCGAAGGGGGCATGAGCACCGGTACTGTACTTCGCGTTCGCGCGGGGATGAAGCCCATCGCCACGATTCCGCACGCGCTTCGCACGGTGGATGTTGCCACGAGCGAGCCTGCGCCTGCTCACCACCAACGCTCCGATGTCTGTGCCGTTCCTGCGGCCGGGGTGGTCGCCGAGGCAATGGTTGCGCTTGTCCTGGCAAATTCTGTGCTTGAGAAGTTCGGCGGTGACTCGCTGCCCGAGACCGTGCGCAACCTCCGCTCCTACCTCGATAACATCCCTGCCGGGCTGAAGACGGGAAGCGCTCGTGCCGACCTGACCAGCAGCACCGACTCCACGCCGGGCGAGTAGCAGGCTGCCAGCGTGCGGATTGTGCTGATCGGCCCCCCCGCCGCTGGAAAAACGCGGATCGGCAAGCGCCTGGCCCGTGATCTAGGAGTCAAATTCACCGATACCGATGTCTTGATCGTCGCGGAGAACGGCCCTATCCCGCAGATCTTCGCTGAGCACGGGGAGGCGTATTTCCGAGCACTGGAACGGCAGCAGGTGATGAAGGCCCTTGAGGGCGACGGCATCATCGCCTTCGGCGGCGGCGCGGTGATGAACCCTGCCACCCAGGCTGACCTCGAGAGCGCAAGCGATACTCGCGTGGTGTTGCTGGATGTGCATGCTGATGTCGTCAGGCAACGTCTCAGCAATGGAAAGCGACCCCTCGTGACCAGCATCGAGAGCTGGCAGGCCCTCGTGGACTCTCGGCGAGAGACGTATGAACGCCTGGCCGATTTCATGATTGATACGTCGCGTCGACCCACCCGCGAGGTCGCCGGCGAGATTGCAGACTGGGCCCGCATACGGCCCTCCGAGGAGAACAAATGAGCACCACCACCCCGAGCGACATTACGACCATTGCCGTTTCTGGAGTTCAGCCCTACGACATCGTTGTGGGGCGCAATCTCTTGGGCGGCCTCACCGAGGCAATCGGCCAGGGTGCCCGCAAGGTTCTCGTCGTTCATACACCGTTGTTGGCTGCCCTTGCCGGCCGCCTTCGCGAGAACCTGCAGAGCGAGCGACTCGAGGTGCTCCTCGCCGAGGTTCCCGACTCGGAGGCCGGCAAGCGGGTCGAGGTCGCCGCCTTCTGCTGGGGTGTCATGGGGCAGAGCGACTTCACTAGGAGCGACGCGGTAGTGGGTCTCGGCGGTGGAGCGACGACCGACCTTGCCGGCTTCGTGGCTGCGACGTGGCTTCGTGGGGTTCGCCTGATCCAGATTCCCACGACGCTGCTGGGAATGGTGGATGCGGCGATCGGTGGCAAGACGGGCATCAACACGGCCGAGGGCAAGAACCTGGTCGGCGCCTTCTACGCCCCCGCACAGGTGATCGTCGACCTCGACCTGCTGAAGACCCTCCCGAAGAACGAGATCCTGGCCGGCTTCGGCGAGGTCGTGAAGTATGGCTTCATCGCCGAACCCGAGATCCTCGACCTCATCGAGGCAGATGTCGACGTGGCCACCGACCCGGAGTCCCCTGAATTCCGGCGCATCGTGGAACTCTGCATCCGGATCAAGGCGCGGGTTGTCAGCGAGGACTTCACCGAGAAGGGCCAGCGCGAGATCCTGAACTACGGCCATACCCTGGCGCACGCCATCGAGCATGCCGAGCGGTACTCCTGGCGCCACGGCGCGGCCGTCTCGGTCGGCCTCATGTTCGCCGCCGAGCTCGGTCGGCTGACGGGCACCCTGTCTGACGACGTGGTCGATCGACACCGGAGAATCCTCTCGTCGCTCACCCTGCCGGTGGAGTACCCCGTGGGGCGCTGGCAGACGCTGCTGGCCTCCATGCAGCGCGACAAGAAAGCCCGCGGCAGCATGCTGCGCTTCATTGTGCTCGACGACATCGCAAAGCCCAGCGTCCTGACCGGGCCTGACACTTCGCTGCTGTTTGCCGCGTATCAGGAGATCGGCTCCTAGGTCAGTCCCTGTGCAGGAGCGGAAGGCCGCGCGGGGGATAACTCTTGAACGGGACAGTGCTTTCGCCGCATCCTTGGGGCATGAATAGCTCTGAGAACGAAGAAAGTCCGTCGACGCCGCTCCTGACCGACACAGATTTCAGGCGGCGAATCCTGCAACTCCTGGGTTTCGCCTCTGAGCGATCTCTCTCGGTGCTGCTAATCGACGGCGACGGCGTTCAGCTTCCGATTATCGTGACCCTTGACGAGCTACCTGTGTCGCCCGATTCCGAGACGCTGAAGCTGCTCGTTGGCGATCTGGGAGAACGGATCGCGCTGGGTGGTGCCGGCGGCAGCCTTGCCTTCGTGTTGGAGCGGCCTGGGCAATCCCAGCCTCATGCTTTCGATGAGCTGTGGGCCGAGGCAGTGTTCGCCGCGGGGGAAGCGGCGGGGGTGCGAATCATCGGTGTCTATCTCCTGCACTCCAGAGGCGTTCGTATGTTGCGGGCGCGGGTGTTGCCGAGCTTCTGAGTGCCTCTTCGGTAGGCTGGTCTCTCATGACGAATCAGAACCTCGCGGTCACCAAAGTACTCGTGCTGAACGGGCCGAACCTCGGTCGCCTCGGCAGCAGAGAGCCTGAGGTCTACGGCCACCAGAACCTCGCGGCTCTCGGCGAACTGCTCGCAGGCGACGCCCCTTTCGGTGTTTCTGTCGACCTTCGCCAGACAGACAATGAGGCCGAGTTGATCGGATGGCTGCACGCGGCCGTGGACTCCCGTACCCCGGTCATTCTGAACCCGGCGGCGTTCACGCACTACTCGTATGGCCTCAGAGACGCGGCGGCGTTGGTGACCTCGGCCGGCATCCCTTTGATCGAGGTGCACATAACCAACCCGCACACCCGGGAGGAGTTTCGCCACATCAGTGTGATCTCCGCAGTGGCCTCCGGAGTGATTGCCGGCTTCGGTTTTGACTCCTACCGTCTGGCCCTCAGCCAACTGCTTCGCGCGGGTTAGCGGTCACAAAAGATACACTCTTATTCGGGCCGATTCAGCAGCCCCACTTCACCCACGCGATCGGAACGTTTTTTTCATGGCCTCAACCAGCGACATCAAGAACGGCGCCGTCCTCAAGATCGACGGCCAGCTCTGGGCGGTCATCGACTTCCAGCACGTCAAACCGGGCAAGGGCGGTGCGTTTGTGCGCACGAAGATGAAGAACGTGCTCACCGGCAAGGTCGTCGACAAGACGTTCAATGCGGGCGCGAAGATCGAGACGGCCAACGTCGACCGCCGCGACTTCACCTACCTGTACCGCGACGGTGAGTCCTTCGTCTTTATGGATGCCGCTGACTTCGATCAGATCAACGTCCCCGAGGTCGTCGTCGGCGACGCGGCAAACTTCATGCTGGAGAACCAGCTGGTCACGATCGCGATCAACGAGGGCCTACCCCTGTATGTCGAGCTTCCCGCGTCGGTTGTGCTGGAGATCACCTATACCGAGCCGGGCCTGCAGGGCGACCGCTCAACGGGTGGAACCAAGCCGGCAACGGTCGAGACCGGTTACCAGATCCAGGTGCCGTTGTTCCTCGAGCAGGGCACCCGGGTCAAGGTCGACACGCGCACGGGGGACTACCTCAGCCGCGTGAACGACTAGAGCCAAGGAAGTCGCTGAAAGATGAGTGCCCGAACCAAAGCACGAAAGCGTGCCCTCGACGTTCTCTACGCCGCCGATGTGCGCCAGATCTCCATCAACGAGTCCCTCGCCACCGAGGCGATTCGTGCCCTCAGCGAACCCGACCGCGAGGCCTCCTGGCTGTATTGCCGTGAGATCGTCGACGGCGTGGTGGATCACGGCGATGAGATCGATGAACTGATCGAGACCTACTCCCAGGGCTGGACCCTGCAGCGGATGCCGATCATCGACCGGGCCCTTCTCAGAATGGGAATCTGGGAGGTTCTCTTCAACGACAACGTTCCCGACGGCGTCGCGATCAACGAGGCCGTCGAGGCCGCCAAGCTCCTGTCGACGGATGACTCGGGCGGGTTCATCAACGGAATTCTCGCGAAGATTTCCCAGTCCAAGGGCTAGCACGAACCTTTAGCTCAGCGAACAGTGGCCCATGCCGTCTTCGACCTCCGGAACTCCGGACGAAGAAGACCTCATGGGCCACAGTCAGACGGGCTGGAGTTAGAGAAGACGGGCCCGGAAGCGCCGCGCCAGCAGGCCGATGGTCAGCATTGCGGCGGCAGCGGCTCCGAGGAGCAGGCCGCCCCCGGCGCCTGTTGCCGCGAGGGTTTCGACCGGGGCCGTTCCGGAGTCGCGTGTGCCGGTGCCAGCACTCGCTGGCGAGACAGTGATCGACATCAGGGTTGTTGTGCCCGACACCTCGTTTCCGACCGCCAGCAGGGGTGCACCGGTGGGGGAGTCGCTCGCCGAGATGAAAGTCACACCCTCCGGACCGAGGTCGCCGGCGTCTGCGAGAACCGCAGTCGTGGCATCCATGTCGACCGCGAAGTTACGGTTGTTCACGTAGGTCACGAACTTGGATGCGGCCGGGGTGGTGATGTCGAAGACCGCGATGCCGCCGATGCGTTCGAGGCCGACAAATGCGAAGTGCCGGCCGTCGATCTCGCCGAGCGCCAGGCCCTCGGGCTCGGGTCCCTTGTCGTCGCTGCGGGAGTCGAACGCTGTCGCCGAGTGGTTCGAGTTGAAGAAAGCAGGAACCGCGGCCGCGGTGATCTCCTCCAGCGCCGAGCCGGAGTCGAAGATCTGGACGCCGGCGGCGTCCCAGATGCTGAACGAGCGGGCGCCGAAGGAGTACAGCTCCTCGTAGCAGGTGCCGGTGGCGTCAAGGCCCGAGGCGGTGGAGATGTTCAGGCGGCCGTGGTTCTCGTTGGCGGCCGTCCCGGCAGGGAACTGGGCGGCGCACAGCGGCATTCGGCCACTCTTGCCGAGGTCACCGACGCGGAAGTTCTCCCGATACGCACTCCATTCACGCGAGTCACCCTCGTTGGCAGAGACGACAAAGTGCTGGCCGGCCGTCTCGTAGCTGGCAATCGAATCCGGCTGGTACATCCCGAAGAGCGGAACGGTGGCGGTCTTGATATCGATCACGCCATCGCGGTCGCTGGCGTCTAGGGCAACGGTGCGATAGTCCTTGAATCCCAATGACCGTATCTCGATGATTCTCTTCTCCGAAACGTCGAGAACGGCCATCGCATTCGCCTCCTGAAGCGCGATGTAGGCCGTGCGGCCGTCAGGGGACACAGTGATGTACTCGGGTTCGAGGTTCTCTGACACCGGGAAGTCGGGCACCACGCCGACGGCATCCTCACGACCGCCGAAGATTCGAACATCAGCGGGAAGGGTCAGGCTCCGGCCAGCCTCGAACTCATTGAATCCGGCGGTGCTGACGGCGCTTTGCAACGGAGCGGAAAGGGACGCGGGAACGTCGATCACGCTCACGGAGCCCTGCGGATCAATCAGATAGTTTTCGGCGGGCTCCGCCTCATTCGCCACGAAGAGGGTCAGGCCATCCGGTGTGAAGGTCAGCATGTCGGGCAGGGCGCCCACCTCGACGGCTCCGAGCGGCACGCCCGTGGAAGCATTAGCGTCGAAGAAGACCACCCAGCCATTGGAGGTCTTGGGGTCGTTCTCCACGGCGACCGCGACGAGGCCGTCCGGGCGCACGGCGACGGAGTTCGCAACCGCGCTGGCCGGGATGCTCGGGACGCCGGCGGGCACCGCCGCACCGAACGCGACCAGGTCGAACGGCTCCTTGAGGGGAAGGCCGGGCGTCGAGATGTCAAGCACCTGCACGAGGCCCTGTGCTGCATTGACGACGAAGAGTCGATCGCTGCCGGCATGGAACGCGACGATCTCGGCGGCACTCTCATCGAAAACGCCGGTGTCGAAGCTTCCGACAGGGGTCAAAGACAACGCAGCGTCGGCGACCGAGTACCGGATGGGCTCGGGCACAAGCGTGGCAGCCGCGGGCAGAGCCGTGCTGAGAACGAGGGCGGCGGCCAAGCCGCCCACGATCGAAAGGGCTGGCAGGGAACGATTCTTGAGCATGCGATTGTCCTGTTCGTAAGGGTGTTTTCGCAGACTATGAAATTGAGGTTTCCGGCAAGTAGACAACAGGTGACGAATTAATCCCCGAATGGGGGACATGCTGCTTCAGCAGGCCTCGGTGAGGGCGGCAGCGCCTGCTAGTCTCAGGGAGGTAGTAGACATCCTTTAACCATCCGTCCTGTGAGACGGGGAAGGAGGTCAGGAGCCGTGGCGCGAATAGTGTTGCAGCAAACTGACGTAGCCCGGGCGTTGACTCGGATCTCTCACGAGATCCTTGAGTCCAACCGGGGGGCCGCTGATCTGGTGTTGATGGGCATCCCCACGCGCGGTGTTCTGCTTGCGCGGAGAATCGCTGACATCATCGACCAGATCGAGCCGGACAGCGCGCCGTGCCTCGTCGGCTCCCTCGACGTCACCATGTATCGCGACGACCTGGCCCACCAGCCGATGAGGGCAACCCAGCAGACCCAGGTACCCGCAGGCGGCATCGACGGCAAGACTGTCGTGCTCGTGGATGATGTGCTCTATTCGGGCCGCACCGTGCGCTCGGCGTTGGATGCGCTGAACGATCTGGGCCGACCGCGGGCTGTGCGCCTCGCGGTGCTCGTCGATCGTGGACACCGAGAGCTGCCGATCCGGGCCGACTTCGTGGGCAAGAACCTGCCGACGTCTACCCAGGAGCGCATCAATGTTCGCCTGCTGGAAACCGACGGCGCTGAAGAGGTCAGCATCGCGGGCCGCACCGATCCGGCGGAGGAGAACGCATGAGGCACCTGCTCTCCACCAAGGATCTCTCCCGCGACGACGCGATCATGATCCTTGACGTCGCAGAGGACATGAGCGATGTTCAGCTGCGCGAGGTCAAGAAGCTGCCTACGCTGCGGGGAAAGACGGTCGTCAACCTTTTCTTTGAGGACTCGACCCGCACCAGGATCTCCTTCGAGCTCGCGGCCAAGCGGCTCTCGGCCGACGTCATCAACTTCTCGGCCAAGGGCTCGAGCGTCTCCAAGGGCGAGAGCCTGAAGGACACCGCCCAGACGCTCGCAGCGATGGGGGCCGACGGGGTCGTAATTCGACACTCTTCGTCGGGCTCGCCGCAGCTGCTCGCCGACAGCGGCTGGATAGACGCCGGAATCGTGAACGCGGGCGACGGCACGCACGAGCATCCGACCCAGGCGCTGCTCGACGCGTTCACCATGCGGCGCAGAATTCACGGGTCCGCCAGCCGGGGCCGCGATCTCAGCGGGGTCTCCGTGCTGATTGTGGGCGACATCCTGCACTCCCGTGTTGCCCGCAGCAATCTCTGGCTGCTTCGCACGCTGGGGGCCGACGTCACCTTCGTCGCCCCCGCAACCCTGCTGCCCTTTGGCATCGAGACGTGGCCGGCGAACATCCGCTATGACCTCGACGCGGCAATCGCCGAGGTGAACCCGGACGTCACGATGATGCTGCGCATCCAGAGCGAGCGCATGAACGCCGCCTTCTTCCCGAACCCGCGGGAGTACGCCCGGGTCTGGGGCCTCGACGACGAGCGGCTCGCGCGCCTTCGCCCCGATAGCATTGTCATGCACCCGGGGCCGATGAATCGCGGACTCGAGATCTCCTCCCGGGCAGCCGATTCGTGCCAGTCGACCGTCATCGAACAGGTCGCCAACGGTGTGTCCGTTCGCATGGCTGTCCTTTACCTGCTGTTGTCCGGCGATCGAGAGGGATCCGCATGAGCACCCAGTACCTGATCATCGGGGCCACCCTGTACGACGGAAGTCGCAGCGACCTGCGAATCGCCAACGGGCGCATCGCAGAGCGCGGCACCGGCCTCCAGGCGGATGGCGCGAGCGTCGTGGACGCCAACGGACTGATTGCGCTGCCGGGCCTCGTAGACCTGCACACCCATCTCCGCGAGCCCGGCTTCGAACAGAGCGAGACCGTGCTGAGCGGCACCCGCGCTGCGGCCGCGGGCGGGTTCACCAGTGTCTTCGCGATGGCGAACACCATGCCCGTCGCGGATACCTCCGGCGTTGTCGAGCAGGTTCAGGCGCTGGGCGAGGCCGCGGGCTATGCGACGGTACGTCCGATCGGTGCCGTCACCGTCGGACTCGCGGGCGAGCGCCTCAGTGAGATCGGTGCCATGGCGCACTCGCGAGCCGCGGTCAGCGTCTTCTCCGACGATGGCAAGTGCGTGCACGACTCGCTGCTGATGCGCCGGGCGCTTGAGTACGTCAAGACCTTCGACGGCGTTATCGCCCAGCACGCCCAAGACCCGCGCCTGACCGAGACGTCCCAGATGAACGAGGGTGCCCTCTCAAGCGAGCTTGGCCTCACCGGATGGCCTGCCGTCGCCGAGGAGTCGATCATCGCCCGCGACGTGCTGCTCGCCGAGCATGTCGGCGCCCGCCTGCACATCTGTCACCTCTCGACGGCCGGAAGCGTGGATGTGATGCGCTGGGCCAAGGCCCGGGGCATCGATGTGACGGCGGAAGTGACCCCGCACCACCTGCTGCTTACGGAGGAACTCGTGCGCAGTTACGATGCACGCTTCAAGGTGAACCCGCCGCTGCGCCGCGACGAAGACGTGCTCGCGCTGCGCGCCGGCGTCGCCGACGGCACCATCGACATCATCGCCACAGACCATGCGCCGCACCCCGACGAGGCCAAGGACTGCGAGTGGGACCACGCCGCGTTTGGCATGGTCGGGCTGGAGTCCGCCCTCAGCGTGACCCAGACGGCCCTGGTCGACACCGGCATTGTCGGCTGGAACGATGTTGCCCGACTGCTGTCGCACGCTCCGGCGCGAATCGGCCGGCTGACCGGTCACACGCACGACTTCGCCGTGGGCTCACCGGCCAACCTCACCCTGACCGACCCCGCTGCATCCAGCACATTCGGTCTCGATGACCTCGTCGGCAAGAGCCGCAACTCGCCCTATCTCGGTCTGACCCTCGCGGGTTCTGTCCGATGGACGTTCCACCACGGCTATGCCACGCTCAAGGACGGTGCTCTCACGAGCCCGGCCGAGGTAGCGGCCGCCGCTATCGAATTCAGGGCCACCCATGGATAAGCTTCCCGCCGGTGCCGTCGTAATCGCTTTTCTGCTCGTGCTCCTCTGGCTGATGTACCGTGGCTGGCGCATTCTGAAGAAGCGTTCGGCAGACCTCTCCGTGCCGAAGACGGAAGTTTCGGCCAGGGGTGCGGAGGGTATGGCTCTCAGTGGCCTCTACGTCGCGACAACCCGGCAGGGCGAGCCGCTGGCCCGCGTGGCCATCCCGGGCCTGGCGTTTCGCGGTCGGGTTCAGGTCATCGTCTATGGCGCCGGCGTCCTGGTCAGCGTGACCGGCGAGCGTGAGGTCTTTATCCCGGCAGAAAACATCCGCAGCATCGGCACCTCGACCTGGACGATCGATCGGGTGGTCGAGACCGGTGGCATGGTGCGACTCGACTGGAAAATTCAGAGCACCAAGAGCCCCGAACCACAGGCAGTGGAGAGCTATCTCCGCCTCGCCAGCCCCGAAGACAGCACACGCCTCATCGAGGCCGTTACCGAACTCATCAAGACCCCGACCACGGATGCCCCGAGCGGCCAGGAAGGATCCCCCACGTGATCACCCCAGAACCAGCAGTCCTCGTCTTCGAAGACGGCAAGCGCTACATCGGTCGTGCCTATGGCGCGACGGGCCGAACCCTTGGTGAGGCCGTCTTCGCCACCGGCATGACCGGCTATCAGGAGACGCTGACCGACCCGAGTTACGCCGGCCAGATTGTGTTGCAGACCGCGCCGCACATCGGCAACACCGGAACGAATGATGACGACCTGGAGTCGAGTCGCATCTGGGTCGCCGGCTACATCGTGCGGGATCCCTCCCGCATTGTGAGCAACTACCGCGCCACGCGGAGCCTCGACGACGACCTTCTCGCCGGCGGCATCGTCGGTATCTCCGGCGTCGACACCCGCGCCATCACCCGCCACCTCCGCTCGCTCGGCGCCATGCGCGCCGGCATCTTCTCCGGACCGGATGCCGCACTCACCGAGGCCGATCAACTCGAGATAGTGCGTCGAGCCCCCGATATGGCAGGCCAGAACCTCTCGGGCCGCGTTTCCACCCCCGAGGCCTATACGGTCGCAGCCGTCGGAACCACGATCGGCACCGTCGCGGTGATGGACTTGGGCGTCAAGAAGTCGACCCTGAACTACCTCGCGGAGCGCGGCTTCGATGTTGCCGTGCTGCCCCAGTCGGCCACCATCGAGGATGTCGCCGCCCTCACGCCCGCGGCACTGTTCTTCTCCAACGGCCCCGGCGACCCCGAGGCCTCCGAGCGTCACGTCTCGCTGCTTCAAGAAGCCCTTCGCCGCGGCATCCCCTACTTCGGCATCTGCTTCGGCAACCAGCTGCTGGGCCGAGCCCTCGGCTTCGGCACCTACAAGCTGCCGTTCGGTCACCGCGGCATCAACCAGCCCGTGCTCGACAAGACCACCGGCCGCGTTGAGATCACCAGCCAGAACCACGGCTTCGCGGTCGACGCCCCGCGCGAGGGCATTGTCGAGTCGCCGGCCGGCTTCGGCCGGGTCGAGGTCAGCCACGTCAGCCTGAACGACAACGTCGTTGAGGGCATCCGCTGCCTCGACCTCAAGGCGTTCTCCGTGCAGTACCACCCGGAGGCTGCCGCCGGCCCGCACGACTCCATGTACCTCTTCGACCGCTTCCGGGACATGGTTCTCGACGCGGTCGCCACAGCAACAGCCGCACAGACCGATTCCGATGGGGACCAGAACTAATGCCACGCAGAGAAGACATTAAAAGCGTCCTCGTCATCGGCAGCGGCCCGATCGTCATCGGTCAGGCCTGTGAGTTCGACTACTCGGGCACCCAGGCGTGCCGCGTGCTCCGCGAGGAGGGCGTGCGCGTCATCCTGGTGAACTCGAACCCGGCCACGATCATGACAGACCCCGACTTCGCCGACGCGACGTACATCGAGCCGATCACCTGGCAGGTCATCGAGACGATCATCGCCAAGGAGAAGCCCGACGCGATCCTGCCGACCCTCGGTGGCCAGACGGCGCTGAACGCAGCCATCGACCTGCACAATCACGGCATCCTTGAGAAGTACAACGTCGAGTTGATCGGTGCCTCCTTCGAGGCGATCAACAAGGGCGAGGACCGCCAGATCTTCAAGCAGCTCGTGCTTGACGCCGGTGCCGATGTGGCCCGCTCGCACATCGCGCACACCGTCGAGGAGGCCATCGGCTTCGCCGAAGACCTCAAGTACCCGCTCGTCGTGCGCCCCTCCTTCACCATGGGTGGCCTGGGTTCCGGCTTCGCCCACAACGAGACCGAGCTCCGCCGCATCGTCGGCGACGGCCTGCACCAGAGCCCGACCACCGAGGTGCTGCTGGAGGAGAGCATCCTCGGCTGGAAGGAATACGAGCTCGAGCTCATGCGCGACACGGCCGACAATACGGTTGTCGTCTGTTCGATCGAGAACGTCGACCCGGTCGGCGTGCACACCGGCGACTCGATCACCGTGGCTCCCGCGCTGACGCTGACCGACCGCGAGTACCAGAACATGCGCAACATCGGCATCGACATCATTCGCGCCGTCGGCGTCGACACCGGCGGCTGCAACATCCAGTTCGCGATCGACCCGGCGAACGGCCGCGTCATCGTGATCGAGATGAACCCGCGCGTGTCCCGCAGCTCCGCTCTGGCATCGAAGGCAACGGGTTTTCCCATCGCCAAGATCGCCGCGAAACTCGCCATCGGCTACCGGCTTGATGAGATCCCCAACGACATCACCAAGGTCACACCGGCCAGCTTCGAGCCCACGCTCGACTACGTCGTCGTCAAGGTTCCCCGGTTCGCGTTCGAGAAGTTCCCAGCCGCCGACGTCACGCTGACGACGACCATGAAGAGCGTCGGTGAGGCGATGGCAATCGGCCGCAACTACAGCCAGGCGCTGCAGAAGGCGCTCCGCTCGCTGGAGAAGCGCGGCTCCTCGTTCCACTGGGATGCGCTGACGCAGACCAAGGACGAGCTGTTGGAGATCTCGAAGACGCCGACGGATGGCCGAATCGTCACCCTGCAGCAGGCGCTGCGTGCCGGCGCCACGATGGACGAGGCGTTCGAAGCCACCAAGATCGACCCCTGGTTTATCGACCAGATCGTCTTGATAAACGAGGTCGCTGACCAGGTTGCCGCATCGATCGAACCCGACGCCGCGATGTTCCTCGTTGCCAAGGAGCACGGCTTCTCGGATGCCCAGATCGCCGCTATCCGCGGCGCCGGCGAGCTGGAGATCCGGGCTGTGCGCCACGCCCTCGGCATCCGCCCGGTATTCAAGACCGTGGACACCTGCGCCGGGGAGTTCCCGGCCGAGACGCCGTACCACTACTCGAGCTACGACTTCGAGACCGAGGTAGTGCCGAGTGACCGTAAGAAGGTCGTCATCCTCGGCTCCGGCCCGAACCGCATCGGCCAGGGAGTCGAGTTCGATTACTCCTGCGTACAGGCGTCGTTCGCGCTCAGCAACGCGGGCTTCGAGACGATCATGATCAACTGCAACCCGGAGACGGTCTCGACCGACTACGACACCAGCGACCGGCTCTACTTCGAGCCCTTGACGCTCGAAGACGTGCTGGAGGTCATCCACGCCGAGAGCGGCAGCGGCGAGCTTGTGGGCGTTGTCGTGCAGCTCGGCGGCCAGACCGCCCTGGGCCTTGCCAAGGGTCTGAAGGCCGCGGGCGTGCCGATCCTGGGCACCACCCCTGAAGCCATCGACTTGGCCGAGGAGCGTGGCCTTTTCGCCGGTATCCTCGAGCAGGCCCAGCTGCTCGCCCCGATGAACGGCACCGCCACCGACGTTGACCACGCCGTCACCATCGCCGAGAACATCGGCTATCCGGTTCTTGTGCGCCCGTCCTACGTTCTTGGCGGCCGCGGCATGGAGATCATCTACGACTCCGCCTCCGTGGTGGACTACTTCACGCGCATGGACGGCCAGGGCATAATCGGCCCGTCGCATCCGCTTCTGGTCGACCGCTTCCTGGACGACGCCATCGAGATCGACATCGACGCCCTGTACGACGGCCACGAGCTGTACATCGGCGGCATCATGGAGCACATCGAGGAGGCCGGCATCCACTCCGGCGACTCGAGCTGCACCCTGCCTCCCGTGACTCTCGGCGAGAGCGTCATCGACCGGGTTCGCGACGCGACGCTCGGCATCGCCCAGGGCATCGGCGTGCGAGGCCTGCTGAATGTGCAGTTCGCCATCGGGGCCGGCGTTCTCTACGTACTCGAGGCCAACCCCCGCGCCTCTCGAACAGTGCCGTTCGTCGCCAAGGCGCTGGGCATCCAGCTCGCCCAGGCGGCATCCCGCATCATGGTCGGCAGCACCATCGCCGAGCTGAAGGCGGAGGGTCTGCTTCCCCAGGTCGACGGCTCAGTGGTCCCGATGGACTCACCTATCGCCGTCAAGGAGGCAGTGCTTCCCTTCAAGCGTTTCCGCACGAAGGAGGGCCTCATCGTCGACTCCGTGCTCGGCCCGGAGATGCGCTCCACCGGCGAGGTCATGGGAATCGATCGCGATTTCCCGCGGGCATTTGCCAAGAGCCAGGCCGCGGCCTATGGCGGACTGCCGCTGAGTGGCACGGTCTTTGTCTCGGTCTCCGACCGCGACAAGAGAGCGATCGTGTTGCCCGTGCTGCGCCTGCAGCAGCTCGGTTTTGAGATCATCGCTACGCAGGGCACCGCAGAGGTACTGAACCGGAACGGAATCCACGCGCGTATCGTTCGCAAGTTCTCCGAGGGCAGCGGTGACGCAGACGAACTGCTGACGGTAGTAGACCTGATCAACCGCAACGAGGTCGACATGGTCATCAACACCCCCAGTGGCCGCTCTGCTCGGGCCGACGGCTACGAGATCCGAGCCGCGGCAGTGGCGGCCGACAAACCGCTGTTCACGACCATCGCCCAGCTCGGTGCCGCCGTGGCCTCGTTCGAGGGCATCCACGATGGCTTCGAGGTCACGAGCCTGCAGGAGTATGCCATCGCCCGGGCCAGCCGCCTGTGACGCCGGACACCTCGCCCCCGCCGCGCTTCGGCGACCGGCTCGCGAGCACCTTTGCGACCGCGGGACAGCTCTGCGTGGGGATCGACCCTCATGAGTACCTTCTGGACTCGTGGGGTCTTCCCCACAGCGCTGAGGGCGTGCGGGAGTTCGGCCTCAGGGTCGTCGAGGCGTCGGCCGGAGTCGTCGGAATCGTCAAGCCCCAGGTCGCTTTCTTCGAGATCTTCGGCTCCCTGGGATTCCGTGCACTGGAGGACGTACTCGCCTCGGCCCGGGAAGCAGGACTGCTGATCATCGCGGACGCCAAACGGGGCGATATCGGCTCGAGTGTTGAGGCCTACGGGCGTGCCTGGCTGACGCCGGGTTCCCCCCTGGAGGCGGATGCACTGACCTTGGCCCCGTATATGGGCACGGGCTCGCTTGTCAACGTTTTCGACATGGCCGAAGCATGCGGCAAGGGGGCCTTCGTGCTGGCTGCAACGAGTAATCCGGAGGCTCAGGCTGTTCAGAGCGCTCTCGTACACGAGGGCTCTTTGGCAACCCAGACGCTCGCAAACCTGATCGCCACCGAGGTGAATGAGTGGAATTCGGGAAATATTTCGGCTATTCGGGGGCCATCATCAGGCACTTTGGGTAACATCGGACTCGTGTTAGGTGCTACTAGAAACCTCCAAAAATTCGGGCTTGACCCGAGATTGCTCGCCGCTGTGCCCTCGGTGCCGATTCTGGCGCCGGGCTTTGGCCACCAGGGCGCGGTGTTCGCGGACATCCATCGGGTCTACGGGGAGTTGACGGCGAGCACCGTCGTCAGCGTGTCCCGCTCCGTTCTCGGGGCTGGCCCCGACGGAATCCTCGACAGCGTCCGTCGTCAGGCCGGCGACCTGGCAGAGGCGCTGGCATGAAGCCCCCCGAGGTAGACCGGGCGGCCGGCAGCCGGGCCGCAGTTGCGGCGCGGCGCGCCAGGGCCGCCATCAAGACCGCTGTTCGAGAGAAGCGGCGCAGCGCGGTCGGAGTGTTGGACACGGCCAAGGGGCACCCGGACAGCATCGAGGCCGGTATGCGCGTCACCGATCTGTTGCAGGCTATTCCCGGCCTCGGTCCAGTGCGGATCAGGCGCAATCTCGACAAGCTGGAAATTTCGGCGAGCAAGCGCCTCGGTGGTTTGGGGATGCACCAGCAGGGCCGCCTTCGTTCCTATCTCGAGCAGCGTGCACCGTTCGAGACCTCGGGGCCGCAGTCGCGCCTTGTGGTGCTCGCGGGCCCGACGGCGGTGGGAAAGGGAACCGTAGCGACGTACATTCGGGAGAATTTTCCGAATGTCTCCCTGTCTGTCTCCGCCACGACCAGAGCGCCCCGTCCCGGTGAGGTCGAGGGGGTCAGCTACTACTTTGTCGACGATGCCGAATTCGAGCGAATGGTTGCCGCCGGGGAGTTCTTGGAGTGGGCCGTCGTTCATAACCATCACCGGTATGGAACACCTCGCGCGCCAATCGATGCGGCAATCGCCGCGGGCAATGGGGTGTTGCTCGAGATCGATATTCAGGGCGCCCGTCAGGTGAGGACCGCCATGCCCGAGGCGCGCCTCGTGTTCCTGCTGCCGCCGACGTGGGGCGAACTCGTTCGCCGCCTGATCGGTCGGGCAACGGAAACCGAAGACGAGCAGGCCCGTCGATTAAAGACCGCGGAGGTCGAATTGGCCGCCCAAAACGAATTTGATTTCCTGGTTGTGAACAATGACGTCGAGGCTGCGGCCTCGGAGGTCGTAGACTTGATGAATCGCCGGACCGCTTAGTCGCGCCGTCGAGCACATTTCCGGTCGGCGCTAGGCGCTGCCCGGTGGTTTCTGCAGATATCAACCGGCCCAAGGCCGAACAAGGAGCACCCACATGGTCAACAGGGCTGAAGGCATCATTGATCCGCCGATCGACGAGTTGCTCTCGAAGGTGGAGTCCAAGTACGCCCTCGTGATCTTCGCCTCCAAGCGTGCGCGCCAGATCAACGACTACTACGCCGACCTGCACGAGGGAAGCCTCTTCGACAACGTCGGTCCGCTGGTTGACTCGACCATCGACGACAAGCCCCTCTCGGTCGCAATGCACGAGATCAGCGAGGACAAGCTCACCGTTCGTCCCATCACCGAGTAATACCCTCTCGTTGGGTATGACGCCTGAACCTCCGGATGCTCCGCTACGGGTTGTAGTGGGCGTCACCGGTGGCATCGCGGCCTACAAGGCCGTCGCTGTCGTGAGAGGTTTCGTTCTGGCTGGCCACGACGTCCACGTTGTGGCCACCGACCATGCCCTGCGTTTCGTCGGCAAACCTACTCTCGAAGCGATCTCCCGCAACATCGTGCACACCGACTTATACGAGGCGGTGGCTGAGGTTCGCCACGTGGCGATCGGGCAGGGCGCCGACCTGATAGTCATCGCCCCGGCAACAGCCAACTCCCTCGCGAAGCTGGCTCACGGGATGGCAGACGACCTGTTGGGCAACACCGTTTTGGCATCTCGGGCACCCGTAGTCGTCGCGCCGGCCATGCATTCTGAGATGTGGGAGAACGCCGCGACCGTTGCGAACTTGGCCACATTGCGCTCCCGTGGGGTCTCGATCGTCGGGCCGGTTTCCGGCCAGCTCACCGGCACCGATAGCGGCATGGGGCGAATGGCTGAGCCGGAGGACATCGTTGCGTTCGCGCTTGGTGTTCATCTGGCGCGGGAAACCATAAGCGCTGGACCCGATCTTGCCGGGCAGCGCATTCTCATCACGGCCGGTGGCACGAGGGAACCCCTCGACCCGGTGAGATTTCTGGGCAATAGGTCTAGTGGCAAGCAGGGTGTTGCCCTCGCCGAGGCGGCTCAGGCCCGGGGGGCGGTCGTGACCCTGATCGCCGCCAACCTGGAGGTAGCCGTTCCGACCGGGATCGGCGTGCTGCAGGTCGGAACTGCCAGCGAGATGCTCTCGGCGGTAGAAATAAACCAGCCGCAGGTGGACGTTCTCATCATGGCCGCGGCCGTCGCGGATTACCGGCCGGCGTACATTTCGGAGCGCAAGATAAAAAAGGATGCGACGGGGCCCAGCCTGGTGCTCGAGCTCGTGGCCAACCCGGATATCCTGGCTGCTGCCGCCGCCGCAGCCACGCCCGGTCAGGTTGTCATCGGCTTCGCCGCCGAAACGGCGGAGACCGAGGAGGAGCTGATCGCCCTCGGTCGCGCCAAACTTGCTCGCAAGGGCTGCGACTTCCTCGTTCTGAACAGGGTGGGCTGGTCGGAGGGTTTCGCAACAGACGTCAACACGATCACCGTTCTGGATCGGGCCGGGGATAGAGTCGTTGAGGCTCACGGATCGAAACTGTCGGTGGCTCACGAGATTCTGAATCTGCTGACGAAGACGCCTGCCGCCCGCTAGCGCAAGCCGTCCCGCCGTCTCAGAATCCAAGACCACGCACCGCCCTCAACAGGCGGTACCGCAGAACAACCCTGGAGCACTATGTCGTCCCTTCGCCTCTTCACCTCTGAATCCGTTACCGAGGGCCACCCCGACAAGATCTGCGACCAGATCTCAGACAGCATCCTCGACGCCCTGCTCGACCAGGATCCGAAGAGCAGGGTCGCGATCGAGACTCTCGTGACCACCGGTCAGGTGCATGTGGCCGGGGAGGTCACGACCGAGGGCTACGTCGATATTCCGACCATCGTTCGAGAGAAGATCACCTCGATCGGCTACACGTCTTCAGAGAAGGGTTTCGACGGCAACAGCTGCGGTGTCTCGATCTCGATCGGGGCCCAGTCGCCAGAGATCGCCGCCGGGGTCGACAACGCCTGGGAGAACCGCCAAGGCGAGCAGCTCAAAGATCCTTACGATCTTCAGGGTGCTGGAGACCAGGGCATCATGTTCGGCTTCGCGACAACCGAGACGCCGCAGCTGATGCCGCTGCCGATCTGGCTCGCCCACCGCCTCGCGGAGCGGCTGGCGGAGGTTCGCAATTCCGGTGAGCTGCCCTATCTCCGGCCCGACGGCAAGACGCAGGTCACGATCGGCTACGAGGGGATCGTGCCCAAGACGGTCGAAGCCGTGGTGCTGTCAACGCAGCACACCCCAGAGATCTCCACCGCAGACCTGCAGCGCGACATCCGCGACTTCGTGATTCTGCCCGTTCTCACCGCAAGCGGCCTCGATGCGGATTCGACCGAGCTGTACATCAACCCCAGCGGGCGTTTCGTCGTTGGCGGACCCCAGGGAGACGCCGGCCTCACCGGGCGCAAGATCATCGTCGACACCTACGGCGGGGCAAGCAGGCACGGCGGCGGCGCGTTCAGCGGAAAAGATCCGTCGAAGGTAGACCGCTCCGCCGCCTATGCGATGCGCTGGGTGGCCAAGAACGCCGTTGCAGCGGGCTTCGCCGAGAAGCTCGAGGTGCAGGTTGCCTACGCCATCGGAAAGGCGGAGCCGGTCGGACTCTACGTCGAGACGTTCGGCACCGGCCTCGTTCCCGATGACATCATCACACACGCGATCACCGAGGTATTCGACCTGCGCCCCGCTGCCATCATCGCCCACCTCGATCTTCTGCGACCGATCTACGCGCAGACTGCCACCTATGGTCACTTCGGCCGCGAACTCCCTGACTTCACCTGGGAACGCCTCGACCGCGTCGCCGACCTACAGGCCGCTGCGCGGCTCTAGCGAAACGGTCGCAGACGGCATGACATCAGGCTCGGGCGAGGCGGTGGCACGATCGACTTCAGCGACGTCTGAGGTTGTCCCACGGGCGTCGGTGATAATCGCCCGAGTGATGCTCGAGTCACCCCTGCCCCAGCTCGACCGGCTTTTCGACTATCGGGTTCCGTCTTCGATGTCGGTCGAGGCGGTCCCCGGTGTGCGGGTAAAGGTTCCCCTTCGCTCGGCCGGCAGAATCGCTCGCGGCTACATCGTCGAGGTCACCGAAAACAGCTCCTACCCAGGCAACCTCAGCGACATCGAGGAGGTCGTGTCCCGGGTTCCTGTGCTCAGCCCCGAGGTCTGGGTCCTCGCCAGACGGGTGGCAGACCGGAGCGGGGGAGGAGCGTCTGATGTCGTCCGCCTCGCGGTTCCCCCGCGCCAGGTGCGGATAGAGCGCGCATGGCTGGCCCAGGGTGAAGACCTGGCCACGGGAGATGACGCCGTCGACGACTCTGCAGCGGGTACCTACCTACCGGCAGCAACCATCTCGGGCTATGGCAAAGGTGAGGTCGAAGCGGCACTCGCCGCCGGCGGGAGGGTAGCACTGCCCGCCATCCCCTCGGTTGCCGAGATCTCTCCCGGCGTGTGGGTCGGCTGCTGGGCAGTCACCATGGCCGAGGCGGCGTCGGCGACGCTGGCCCGAGGTGAGACCTCCATTCTCGCTGTTCCCGACTACCGCGATCAGGAGCAGCTCATCGCCGCTCTGGGCGTCCTCGTTCCACCCGACCTGATCATCCCGCTCGACGCCCGACAGTCAAATCCCGACCGGTACCGGAACTTTCTGGCCTGCCTCACCGATGAGGCGCGGATCATCGTGGGAAACCGTTCCGTCGTCTATGCGCCGTCCAGACGACTCGGCCTGATCGCAATCTGGGACGATGCGGACCCCCTGCATGTGGAGCCGCTCTCGCCGGGCGCGTCGACCCGCGATGTTGCCCTGATCCGCCAGGAGCAGTCCGGTTCTGCCCTTCTGCTGCTCTCGCATTCCCGCGACACCTGGCTTCAGCGCCTGGTCGAGCTCGGCTACATCACCGAGATCAGACAGAGTCCCACCGTACTGCCCCACGTCGTTCCCACAATCCAACAGGGCGACCAAGATGCCCCCGCACAGTCTGCGCGAATCCCGTCCACTGCGTTCGCCGCCGTCAGAAAGGCACTGGAGACCGGACCGGTACTCATTCAGGTGGCCCGGCCGGGATACGCGCCGGTGCTCGCCTGCGCGAGTTGCCGGGCAGCGGCGAAGTGCCCCGCCTGCGAGGGGCCGCTCAAGCTCGCCCATGCCAATTCCACCCCCGCCTGCGGCTGGTGCGGCGCAATCGCGGCCTCCTGGCGGTGCAGAGCATGCGAAGGGCAGAGACTTCGTCTCGTCAGCCTCGGCACGGGCCGCACCGCGGAGGAACTCGGCCGAGCGTTCCCGGGCATCCGGGTGATCGTTTCGGATGGCGAGCGAAATCTGCTCACTGTCTCGGCCGCCCCCGCACTCGTCGTGGCCACCCGCGGCGCTGAGCCCATTGCCGCGGGTGGCTACAGGGCGGTCCTACTGCTCGACGGCGAGCGGATGCTGGCCCGGGAATCCTTGACCGTGGCCGAAGACTGCCTGCGCTGGTGGTCCAATGCAATCGCCCTTGCGGCGCCGCGGGCCCCCGCGGTCATTGTTGGCGTCGGGGGAGTGCTGGCCCGCACCCTGGTGACGTGGCAACAGGACCGGTTCGCCAGCGAGGAGCTTCAGGGCCGAAGGGCGCTTCGTTTCCCCCCGGCCGTTCGGGTCGCAAGCGTCAAGGGGCGTGCCGACATCGTCGAACAGACGTTGGCAGCGTTGCTCGATTCGGTAACGGCAAGGGAATCCGCCACAATTGACATTCTCGGTCCGGTCGACATCGACGAAGGACTGGTGCGGGCCATCGTGCGCTTCGACTTCACCCTCGGCGCCGATGTGGCCCGAAGCCTGCGATCCTCGGTGGTGAAGAATGCCACGGGGCGCACCAAGACCCAGACGAGCAGTGTCACCGGTACGAAGACGAGCTATCGTCCGCCCCCGACGCTTCGGATTCGCTTTGACGATACCGAGTTTCTCGAATGATCGACCTGCTGCCTTGCCCCGACCAGAGCACCAAGAGGAAAAGAACACGATGAGGCTCGTTTTTGCCGGAACTCCCGCGGTTGCGCTGCCGAGCATGGACGCTCTCGCGGTCGAGCACGATATCGTCGCCGTAATCACCCGCGAGGACGCTCCGACGGGCCGAAAGCGTATCTATACCCCGAGCCCCGTGAACGTGCGCGCGGTCGAGCTGGGTCTGCCCGTCATCGCCGTGAATCGGCTCGACGCAAGTGTGACCGGGCAAATCGCGTCGCTGGAACCCGACTTGGGCGTCATCGTCGCGTACGGAGGCCTGGTGCGGGAGCCACTGCTGAGCACCCCACGTCTCGGCTGGATCAACCTGCACTTTTCGGTGCTGCCACGCTGGCGCGGCGCGGCGCCTGTGCAGTGGTCGATCCGGGCGGGAGACGCTCTCGTGGGCGCGACAGTCTTCCAGCTGATAGCCGAGCTGGACGCCGGTCCGATCTTCGGCAGCGTCTCCCGCCCGGTTGGAATAGCCGAGACCGCAGGGGAACTACTGCAGTCGTTGGCGCACACGGGTGCCGAGCTCATGACCGGCATCGTGCGCCGCCTGGCCGCGGGGGACATCACCGCCACGGAGCAGGTTGGCGAGGTCACCCTCGCTCCGAAGATCAGCCTGGAGAACGCCCGCATCGACTTTGCCCAGTCGGCCGCCGTGCTCGATCGGATGATTCGGTCTGTCACTCCCGAACCGGGAGCATTCACCACGGTGAATGGCCAACGACTCAAGGTTCTTTACTCGCGTCCTGCCCCAGAGACTCCAGCCCTGCCCGTCGCGAAGTTCGCCGCGGTCGAGGGTCGAATCTACGCCGGAACATCCACGCACCCTGTCGAGTTGCTCACGGTGCAGCCCGCAGGCAAGAAGCCCATGGCCGCCGCCGACTGGTGGCGCGGCCTCGCCCAAACGGAAGGTCTGGTTGCCGAATGAGCGCCAACGCCCCTCAATCCTCCGCCGTCATGGCACCGCGACGAATCGCCCTCGAGGTGATCACTGCGGTTCGTGAAGACGATGCGTACGCGAATCTGTTGCTGCCGGTGAAGCTCGCCCGAGCAAAACTGTCCCCGGCAGATGCGGCACTGGCCACGGAGTTGACCTACGGCACCCTCAGGATGCGCGGCTACTACGACCAGGTCATCGCGATCGCCGCCAACCGGCCGATTGCCGATATCGACCCCGTCGTTCTCGACGTGCTCGAACTGGCTGTCCATCAGCTGCTGTCGATGCGCGTCGCAACCCACGCCGCCGTCAACGAGTCCGTTGAGCAGGCGCGACTTGTGGCGAGCCGGAGCGCGACCGGCTTCGTCAACGGCATCCTCCGCACTATCACCCGCAGCGAGCCCGAAGAGTGGCGTGAGCAGGTGCTCAACGGCGCCCGCGACGAGGATGCCCGACTCGCCGCCGAGTACTCGCATCCGGTCTGGATCGTGCGCGCCTTTCGCCGCGCCCTGCTGGCCGATGGCGTCTCGAGCGACGAGGTCGAGGCTGACCTGCGCGACCTGCTGGATGCAGACAATCTTCCCGCCAGGCTCGGACTCGTCGCCCTGCCCGGCCTTGCGGACCGCTTGGACCTCGATATTCCAGGACGTAAGACCAAGCGCTCCCCGTTCGGTTTCGTGGCTACGGCAGGGGACCCGGCTGGCATACCCCAGGTCGCAGCGGGAACGGTTCGCGTTCAAGACGAGGGTTCCCAGCTGGCCGCCCTCGTGCTGACTCGCGCCCGGCCGATCCGCCCGGGGGAGCGCTGGCTCGATGCCTGTGCCGGCCCCGGCGGCAAGGCGGCCCTGCTGGCTGCCGAGGCCCGCCTGGGCGGCGCGATTCTCACCGCAAACGAGCCGGTGCCGGCCCGGGCCAAACTCGTGCGCAACGCTCTTGCCGCCATCCCCGACCCCCCTCAGGTCTGGCAGGAAGACGGCACCCGCATCGGCGAGCTGCACCCCGAGTCATTCGATCGGATCCTCGTGGATGCGCCGTGCACGGGACTGGGCGCACTCAGGCGCCGGCCCGAGGCCAGATGGCGCAAGACGCCGAAAGACGTCGCGGAGCTCGCCGACCTTCAGGCAAACCTGATCGACTCGGCGATCAAGTCCCTCCGCCCGGGCGGAATTCTGGCGTATGTGACATGCTCGCCTCACGTGGCAGAGACCCGGGGCCAGATCGCCGGCGCGCTCGCCCGCTGGGGTGCTGTTGTGTCTCCACTGGACACGGCACGGGTGCTTGGCGAAATAACCGGCGAGCAGGTCGAGGCGCAGCCCTCGGGCTCTCAGGTCCAGCTCTGGCCGCACACCGTGCAGACCGACGCCATGTTCATCGCGCTCCTGATGAAGAATTGACGCCGCACGGCGACGGCACTCTAGGCTGGATCCATGCCCGTTCGGATCAACCCCAGCATCCTTGCCGCCGACTTCGCCCATCTTGCGCGTGAGCTCGACCGGATAGCGACGGCCGACGCCGTGCACGTCGATGTCATGGACAACCACTTCGTGCCCAACCTCACCTTCGGGTTGCCGGTCGTCAAGCGCATCGGCGAGGTCACAGCGCTTCCGCTGGACATGCACCTTATGATCACGGATGTCGACCAGTGGGCACCCAAGTTCGCCGAACTGGGCGCATTTTCAGTCACGTTTCACGCCGAGGCGACCGATGAACCGGTCGCCCTCGCTCGCAGGCTCCGCGACAGGGGAACCAGAGCCGGCCTCGCAATCAAGCCGGGCACTCCGGTCGAGCCCTATCTGGAACTCCTCGAGGAGTTCGACCAGCTGCTCATCATGACCGTTGAGCCTGGTTTCGGCGGCCAGTCATTCATGCACAGCACCATGCCCAAGCTGACGGCGGCCTCGGCCCTGGTGAGGCAGCGCGGCCTCGACGTCTGGCTCCAGGTCGATGGCGGGATCACTGAGACAACGATTGAGATCGCCGCCCGTGCCGGAGCCGACACCTTCGTGGCTGGATCGAGTGTTTTCGGTGCGGAGAGCGCCGCGGCCCAGATCGCCCTGCTGCGTTTCGCCGCGGATCAGCACAGCCACTGATATCACCGTGTCCCCAACTCTGTCTGCCAGCAACTGTGGCTAGGCAGGATCCACAACGTCAATGACGACCTCGTTCCGGCGCAGGAACGCCGGCTTGTAGGGCGGGTCGAAGCGGGCCAGTCGTGGGCCGCCCACCGGAGTGAGTCCCGCGTTAGCGATCGCCTTCTCAAGCTCCGCCACATGCTGGATATACGACGACTCGGTCCACCGCCCGCGGTATCCGAGAGCCGCGGAGAGACTCGCGGGCACAGTCCTGATCGTGACCTCGCTGCTCTCCGGAATGGGAGCGGTCTCTGCTGTCATCGTCTCCGGCAGTACGAAGGCCACCGTGTGCGATGCTCCACCATCGACACTGTGCTGCACCACAGGGGAGGTCATGGCGATCGACTCGGCGGGGGCCGATTGCACGACGGGCGCCGTCATTGACACCTTCTTTCGGGCAAGATTCTGCCCGCTGATGTAGCCGAAAAGCGAGCGGAAGGCACGGTTGCCTGCGTCTTCGAATGATGCAGACACCGTCACCTCGGCGACCAGATGCTGCGGGTAGCGCCGGAGCTCGAAGCCGCCCCGCGCGTCGATCAGGATGTAGGGCTGTTGTTCGGTCATGCCGCTGAGAGTACCCCTGTAAACTGGGCGGGTGAAAACTTTCGAGGACCTGTTTGCCGAACTGAGCGCAAAGGCCGTTGACCGCCCTGAAGGCTCGGGCACAGTGGCCGAACTCGACGCGGGTGTGCACTTCATCGGCAAAAAGATTGTCGAAGAGGCCGCCGAGGTGTGGATGGCCGCCGAATACGAAACCACCGAGGAGATGGCCGAGGAGATCTCACAGCTTCTCTACCATCTGCAGGTTCTCGTCATCGCCAAGGGACTGACCCTGGCCGACGTCTACAAGCACCTCTGATCCAGCCAACCTGCCCAGTCACAGACCACGCCGGGCGCCGATGGCGCCCGAAGAAAACCACCAGCCCGAGAGACTGAACACCATGTTGAAAATCGCGGTTCCCAATAAGGGTTCGCTGTCCGAAACAGCCGCCCAAATGCTCTCCGAGGCCGGCTACTCCGGGCGCCGTGACCCGCGAGACCTGCACTTTTCCGACCCCCGCAACGGGGTCGAGTTCTTCTACCTTCGTCCTCGTGACATCGCTACGTATGTCGGTAGCGGGGCCCTCGATATCGGAATCACGGGCCGCGACCTGCTTCTCGATTCCGAGTCGCCCGCGACCGAGATCGCCTCGCTTGAATTCGGCGACTCGACGTTCCGCTTTGCGGGACCCGATGACCGGTTCTCCGAGCTTGCCCAGCTTCAGAGCGTTCGGGTGGCCACGAGTTACCCCGGCCTTGTCGGTGCCTTCCTTGCCCGTCACGGGGTCACAGCTCACCTGGTGCGGCTCGACGGAGCGGTCGAGTCGGCAGTGCGCCTCGGTGTGGCGGATGCCGTCGCCGACGTCGTGTCCACCGGGGCCACCCTTCGGGCCGCGGGCCTGAAGATCTTCGGCCCGGTCATTCTCGAGTCGAGCGCTGTTCTGATCACCTCGGGCGTCGATCACGCTGGCGCGAACACCCTGCTGCGTCGCCTGCAGGGCGTTCTCGTTGCCCGTCAGTACGTCCTGATGGACTACGACGTGCCGCTCGCCAGCCTGGACGCAGCGGCGGCCCTGACCCCGGGGCTCGAGTCGCCGACCATCTCGCCGCTGAAAGACCGGGATTGGGTCGCTGTGCGTTCCATGGTGCCCAAGCTCGACACGAACCAGGTGATGGATGCCCTCTACGAGGTCGGCGCCCGGGCCATTCTGGTGAGCTCTATCCACGCCGCCAGGATCTAAGAATGACGGTCGCTGTCAGGGTAATTCCGTGTCTGGACGTTGCAGCAGGACGGGTTGTGAAAGGTGTCAACTTCGAAAACCTTCGCGATGCGGGCGACCCCGTCGAGCTGGCACGACTCTATGCGTCCCAAGGCGCCGACGAGCTGACATTCCTTGATGTCACCGCGACCGTCGACGATAGGTCAACGACCTATGACGTTGTCAGAAAGACAGCCGAGCAGGTCTTCATTCCGCTCACCGTCGGCGGCGGCGTCCGCAGTGATGAGGATGTCGCCAGGCTCCTCGCCCACGGCGCAGACAAGGTCGGTGTGAACAGTGCGGCCATTGCCCGCCCTGCCCTCCTTGACGAGATCGCCGATCGCTTCGGTGCTCAGGTTCTGGTGCTCTCATTGGACGTCAAGCGCAGCGAGCGCACCCCGTCAGGCTTTGTCGTGACTACTCACGGGGGGAGAACAGAGACTGACATCGACGCGCTCGTCTGGGCACAGGAGGCTATCCGCCGCGGTGCGGGAGAGCTTCTGGTGAACTCTATTGATGCCGACGGCACCCAGGCGGGATTTGATCTGCCTCTCATCTCCGCAATGAGGCAGGTCAGCTCCGTGCCGGTAATCGCTTCCGGGGGAGCCGGCCGACTTGCTCACTTCCCCGAAGCAATCCAAGCCGGCGCGGATGCCGTACTCGCCGCATCCGTGTTTCACAATCGTGAGTTCACCATCGGCGAGGTAAAAGAGGTCCTCAACAAGAACGGTGTACTGGTTCGATGACCACGCGCGACGAAGCACTGACCCCGACGGAACTTGCCGCCATTCTCGATCGCGCCAAGTTTTCCGCCGACGGCCTGCTGCCCGCGATAATCCAGCAGTGGGACACTGGCCAGGTTCTCATGCTTGGCTACATGAACCGGGAAGCACTGTCTCGCACCCTCATCGAGGGTCGGGTCACCTTCTGGTCTCGATCCCGGCGCGAGTACTGGCGAAAAGGCGACACGTCGGGCCACGCCCAGTTCGTGCGTGGGGCGGCTCTCGACTGCGACGCGGACACCCTGCTCGTGCAGGTCGAGCAGATCGGGGTCGCCTGTCACACGGGGGCGCGGAGCTGTTTCGACGTCGACCCGTTGCAACTCGGAGCTTTCCCCGCCCCTCAGGAGAACGTATGAACACGACCCCCGACACCGGAGCCAGCACGCGCGAGCAATTCGAAGATTTGCTCCCGACACATCGGGTTCTTCCCGTCATCAGAACCCTGTTCGCCGATGGCGAGACCCCCGTGGGCATCTACCGCAAGCTGGCAGCTGGGCGGGCGGGCACGTTCCTGCTCGAGTCCGCCGGCCAGGGCGGCGTCTGGAGCAGGTTCTCCTTCATCGGAGTCGCCAGTTACGGTGTATTGACGGAGGACTCTGACCGCGCCGTGTGGCTTGACCTCGGGCTTGACGAGGAAGCGGCGTTCCCCGCAGGCCTTCCGGGAACCCCATTGGTCGCGCTCGCCGCGCTGTATCAGAACTGGCAGACGCCTAACATCCCTGGCCAGCCACCCCTCTCCGGTGGCCTCGTCGGCGCCATCGGCTGGGAAACGGTGCGCCAGATCGAGAACCTGCCGAACCGCCCGGCGGCGGACTACGTGATTCCCAGCATGGCCATGAGTTTCGTCAGGGACCTTGTCGTCGTCGACCACCTTCGAGGCACGGTGGAACTGATCACCAACGTTCTCCCCGACGCCCTGTCGTCCACAGACGTGCGTTGGTCCACGGCACAGGAGCGCCTCGATTCGATGCAGGCAGCCCTCGCGTCCCCCTCTGAGGCGTGGCTGGCCGAGGCAGACTTCAGCCTGGTCGCCCAGCCGCAGAATCGAACCCGACAGGCCGATTTTCTGGCAGCCATCGAGACGTCGAAAGATCACATCCGAGACGGCGATATCTTCCAGGTCGTTATCTCCCAGCGTTTCGACCTCGAATGCACTGCGTCGCCGCTGGACGTCTACCGTGTTCTTCGCACCTTGAACCCGAGTCCCTATCTGTACCTCCTGGCCCTTGAACGACCCGACGGCACCCCGTATACGGTCGTCGGCTCCAGCCCAGAGGCACTCGTGAAGGTTCACCAGGGTCGCGCGTTCACCCATCCGATCGCCGGTTCGCGCCCCCGCGGTCGAAATATCGAACACGACGACGAGTTGGCCAATGAGCTTCTCGCCGACGCGAAAGAGCGCTCTGAGCACCTGATGCTGGTCGACCTTGCCCGGAACGACCTCTTGAAGGTCTGTGTCCCGGGAACGGTCGAGGTGACTGAGTTCATGCGGATCGAACGCTTCAGCCACATCATGCACATCGTCTCTTCCGTCGAGGGGGAGATAAACCCGGGCGTCACTGCCATCGAAGTCTTCACGGCCACTTTTCCTGCGGGCACCCTCTCCGGGGCGCCCAAGCCTCGAGCGCTCGAGATTATCGACGGTCTCGAGCCGGCACAGCGTGGCATCTATGGCGGCGTCATCGGCTACTTCGACTTCGCGGGGGACGCAGACCTGGCGATTGCAATACGAACCGCCACAATCGAAGGCGGGATAGCGCACGTACAGGCCGGTGGCGGTCTCGTGGCAGACTCTGACCCCCTATCCGAGTTCCAGGAGTCACAGAACAAGGCCGCCGCGCCGCTTCGGGCCGTCGCGATCGCCAACGCCATGAAGCGGGTGACCCGCTGATGAGGACCACAACGACCACTGCCCCGAAGCCCTCTCCCCGGCTGAAGGGGCTTACGATTCTCGCCGTACTCGGGCTGAGCGCGCTGGTCTTCCTCGCCTGGAGCCAGCAATGGAGCTCGCTCCTTGTCTCCGGCACGAGTGTCGACGGGCAGCTGTTCGGCATTCCGGGTTCAGTGGCTGCCCCGGCGCTGGCGGCCCTGGGCCTGGCCGGCCTTGCCCTCGCCGCCGCACTGGCGATCGCCGGCCCGGTTGTTCGCGTCGTCCTCGGGGTGCTGCAGATCGCCGTGGGCATTGCCATCACGGCGTCCAGCATCGGAGCGATCCTCGACCCCGTAGCCGCCGGCTCGCCCGTTGTGACCAAGGCCACGGGAATCGCCGGACTCGGTGCCATTCGCAGCATTTCAACCGATGCGGGGGAGAGCCCGTGGGGGTTCCTCGCGCTGACACTCGGGATCCTGATAGCCCTGACCGGGCTCTTCATCATCCTGTCGACGAAGCGCTGGCCGGTTTCCGGCAGACGATACCAAGCGGTGCGGTTCGAGGCCGCGGACAGCGTTTCGACACCGACCGTCGAGGGTAAGGCCAGCAGGGCGAACGGTCCCGGGGACGCTGTCGATGCTCAGGCCACGGAACGTTCCGAAGCAATCGACAAGTGGGACAGCCTGAGCAACGGCCGTGACCCGACCGTTTGAGCCTGCATTCGCGACCCGTCAACCCAATTTCTATTAGCATTAGTAACGAAACAAAAGGAGTCTCATGAGCATGGAGTCTGAAGAACTAGGCGAAGGCCATTCCCCCGCAGCCTGGAGTGCAGTGGTCATAATGCTGCTCGCCGTCACCATCGGAACGGTCGCCTTCTTCCTCAATGTCCAGTGGATCGTGTGGGCATCTGCCGTGCTTCTGGTCTTCGGCTTCCTGACCGGTATCGCCATGGCCAAGGCCGGGTACGGCGTCGGCGGGTCTCGCTTTACTCCCAAGGAGCACTGACAGAGTGCTTGCAGAACTTATGGCCGGGGCGGTCGAAGATGCCTCCGATCGTCGTGAAATCCTGACACAGAACGTTCTCGAGGCGCAGGCACTGGCTATGCCGCCCGCACTGGACGCGATGCAGTTTCTCGCGCCAGCCGCCAAGGTTAAGATCATCGCCGAGATCAAGCGCGCGAGCCCCAGCCGCGGGTCTCTTGCCTCGATCATCGACCCGGCAGCCCTCGCTCAGTCCTACCAGTCCGGCGGAGCCAGCGCCGTAAGCGTCTTGACTGAGACACGCAGGTTCGGCGGAACTCTGGAAGACCTCGTCAGTGTCCGGGCCGCGGTGGGAATCCCCGTTCTGCGCAAAGACTTCATCGCTCTCGACTACCAGGTCTGGGAGGCCCGAGCTGCCGGGGCCGATATGGTGCTGCTCATCGTGGCCGCCCTCGACCAGGCCGAACTGGTCAGGCTGTACGCACTCATCGCGTCGCTCGGAATGACTGCCCTCGTCGAGACCCACAGCGCAGACGAGGTCTCCCGGGCGATCGATCTTGGCGCCAACCTGATCGGGGTCAACGCTCGCGACCTCAGCACGTTCGAGCTGGATCAGAACCTTTTCACGACCCTCGCGGAGAAGATCCCTTCCGGGATCATCCGGGTTGCAGAATCAGCCGTCAAGACCGCCGCCGACGTTGCGCACTACAGAAGTAGTGGTGCCGATGTCGTGCTGGTGGGGGAAGCACTGGTCACCGACGGCGACCCCATCCGAACCCTCACAGAATTCTTGGCGGTAGACGCATGACCTTTCTCTCCGAAGCTCACACCGGTGAAGCGCTAACCCACCTTCGCGACGAACAAGGGCCTTTCTTCGGAGAGTTTGGCGGGCGTTTCATGCCGGAGTCCCTCATCGCGGCACTCGACGAGCTCTCAGCGGCGTACGCCGAGGCGAAACTCGACCCGGAGTTTCACCGTGAACTTGCCGAGTTGCACGCGACATACACCGGCAGGCCATCCATCATCACCGAGGTGCCGAGATTCGCCGCCCACGCGGGCGGCGCGCGCATTCTGCTGAAGCGTGAAGACCTGAACCATACGGGTTCTCACAAGATCAACAATGTGTTGGGCCAGGCACTTATCGCGCGCCGAATTGGCAAGACGCGGCTCATCGCGGAGACCGGCGCCGGCCAACACGGAGTGGCCACGGCTACCGCCGCCGCCCTCTTCGGCATGGAGTGCGTCGTCTACATGGGTGAGGTCGACACCGAGCGCCAGGCCCTGAACGTCGCGCGCATGCGCCTCCTGGGCGCAACAGTGATCCCGGTCACGGCCGGGACCCGCACCCTGAAGGACGCCCTCAATGAGGCGTTCCGCGACTGGGTCGCCAATGTGGAAAACACGCACTACCTTCTTGGCACGGTTGCGGGACCGCACCCGTTCCCCGTGATGGTGCGCGACTTCGTCAAGGTGATCGGCGAGGAGTCCCGGCAGCAGGTCATCGAACTGACCGGCAGCCTGCCGACCGCCGTGATCGCCTGCGTCGGCGGCGGCTCGAACGCCATCGGAATTTTCCACGCTTTTCTGGATGATCCCGACGTGAAACTCATCGGCTATGAGGCCGGCGGCGACGGAGTAGACACCCCCCGTCACGCATCCTCAATCACCATGGGACGGCCCGGAGTGCTGCACGGAACTCGTACGATGTTGCTGCAGGATGAGGATGGCCAGACCATCGACTCCCATTCGATCTCCGCAGGCCTCGACTACCCCGGAGTGGGCCCCGAGCATGCGTGGCTCGCCTCCATCGGCCGCGCCGAGTACCGCCCGATCACCGACCGGGCAGCTATGGCCGCATTCCGGCTGCTGTGCACGACCGAGGGAATCATTCCCGCCATCGAGACGGCGCACGCTCTGGCCGGCGCCCTCGAACTGGGCCGTGAGCTCGGCCCCGACGCGACGATTCTCATCAATCTGTCGGGCCGCGGTGACAAAGATGTCGAGACCGCCGGCCGGTACTTCGGCGTTCTTGACGCGGAGGCGAAAAAGTGAACAACGACCGCAGCATCGGCTCCCTCACCTCGGCGAGCCCGACCGGCAGCGCAATCGCTGCGGCGCGATCCGATCGTGCGGGCGCCTTTATCGCCTACCTTCCTGTGGGCTTTCCGAACCTGGCCGAGAGTATCGACGCGGCCGTGGCGGTCGTCGAGAACGGCGTCGACGTCCTTGAACTCGGCGTTCCCTACTCCGACCCCGTTATGGATGGCCCGGTCATTCAGAGGGCCACTCAGGCTGCTCTTGAAGCAGGGTTCAGGCTTCGAGATGTCTTCACCGCCGTCGAGGCCATTCGCGAGCGGGCAGATGTACCCATCCTGCTGATGACGTACTGGAACCCTGTCGTGCAGTACGGGGTAGCCAGATTCGCTGACGACCTACGCTCCGCCGGGGGCGCCGGGCTGATCACGCCCGACCTGACAGTGGATTCTGGGGCGGAGTGGCTTCGGGAGAGTGACCGCACCGGCCTCGACCGGGTCTTTCTCGCCGCCCCGACGTCGACCGAAGAGCGCCTGAGGCTTGCAGTGGACAACAGCCGTGGTTTCGTCTACACCGTGTCCACCATGGGCATTACCGGCGCCCGCGCCGACCTTGACGCCGCAGCGCGCACGCTGGTGGGTCGTCTCCGCACGGTCGGCGCAGACAGCAGTTGTGTCGGTATCGGCGTCTCGACCGCAGAGCAGATCGCCGAAATCCTCGGCTACGCCGACGGCGCGATTGTCGGGAGCGAGCTTGTTCGCGCCCTGGCGCAGGACGGTGTCGCCGGCGTTGCCCAGGTAGCCGCCCATCTGGCCACAGGAACCATCCGCTAGTTCGCGCGAGCGGAGCCGAATCGGTTTCGCGTGCTCTCAGCCCTACAATGGGCAGTGCCTTTACGGCAACCAGATGCTTTCCGCCGTGCCATGAAGCGCCCGGAGGTAAACCGATGAAAGGTCAGTCACTCTCGTGCTTGTACACTCCAGCATTCCAAGCCCGGACTGGCAGTCCTTCGACCTCACCCAGTGGTTCAGCGACCTCGGGCTAACCTTTCTGGTCACAGGCAACCACTTCATCATTCATGCGTACGCCCTGTGCATCCTTCTGGGCATCGTTCTTGCAACCGTACTCACGTCGCGCAGGCTGACCAGTCGGGGCGCCGAGCCCGGTGTTGTTCTCGATATCATCCTGTGGGCGATTCCGTTCGGCATTATCGGGGCGCGAATCTATCACGTGCTCACGCACCCGGGAGACTACTTCTACCCGGGGGCAGATCTGCTGCGTACCCTGTATGTCTGGGAGGGTGGCATCGCCATCTTCGGCGCACTGCTGGGCGGAGCGGTCGGTGCGTACATCGGCTGCAGGCTGGCCGGGGTTCGGTTCTGGGCGTTTGCGGATGCGTTGGCTCCCGGAATGCTGTTGGCCCAGGCGGCAGGTCGCCTCGGCAACTACTTCAATCACGAACTCTTCGGCACTCCGACAACGCTGCCCTGGGGGCTCGAGATCGAGCCGACCAACCCGGCGTTCCCAATCGGGCTCCCCGCGGGAACCCTGTTCCAGCCGACATTTCTCTATGAGATCCTCTGGAATCTGCTGGGCGTGCTGGTCATCCTCGGTCTTGAGCGGGCTCTAAGACTGCAGTGGGGCAAGTCCTTTGCGGTCTACCTGATCTGGTACGGCATAGGGCGTGCCATGTGGGAGACCATGCGGGTCGACCCGAGCGAGATCCTCTTGGGCGTCCGCACGAACGTGTGGGGTGCATGGGTGGCAATCCTCGTCGGAATCATTATTTTCATCGTTCAGACCCGTCGGCATCCGGGGCTGGAAATCAGCCCATATCGCCCCGGTTCGGAATGGGTTCCGCCCAGCTCTGAGGTAGAATCAGGGGGTACTTATTCGGATGAAGAACTACGGGGCAACGGCGCCTCTGAATCTGCTAAGTCAGCATCCGAATCGGAACCACTCGAACCGAACGCCACAAGCACCGTCGGAGCGAAGGCCTAGGTTTTTCACCTAGCCAGGCATGCCAATATCAACACTCCCTCCAGACGGGCCACCGGCGTCCCCGTTCCTTCTTGACACTATGTAGAGGACGGTCTTATGGCCGAGCAGTCTGCGTTCGCGCGGTTCAGCACAGTTCCCGCCGCTCAGGGTCTCTATGACCCCGCCCATGAGAAAGACGCCTGTGGCCTTGCCATGGTCGCCACCCTCCGGGGCACAGCCGGGCACGACATCATCGACACGGCGCTGGGGGCGCTGCGCAATCTCGAGCACCGGGGGGCCATCGGCTCCGACGCGGGCACCGGCGACGGCGCGGGAATCCTTACCCAGATTCCCGATGAATTCCTGCGCGCCGTAGGCCCGGCCGGGCTGCCCCCGGTGGGCAGCTATGCAGTCGGCAACGCATTCCTGCCGATGGATGCCGATGCGCGCGCGGCAATCATGGCCCGCTTTGCCGAGATTGCAGCCGAAGAGGAACTTTGCGTTCTCGGCTGGCGTGAGGTTCCCATCCGTCCCGAGGAGCTCGGCAGGCTCGCCCTCGCCGCAATGCCCGCCATCTGGCAGGTTTTCGTGGCCAGCACCCTGCCCAGCGTGCAGGGTGTGCCGGTGTCCGGCATCCAGCTCGATCGCCAGACCTACCGTCTGCGCAAGCGCAGCGAGCATGAGCTCGAGGCGTACTTCATGTCGCTCTCCTGTCGCACGCTGACCTACAAGGGCATGGTCACGACGCTTCAGCTCGAGCCGTTCTATCCCGACCTCTCTGACGAACGATTCGCCTCGAAGATGGCGCTGGTGCACTCGCGGTACTCGACCAACACGTTCCCCTCGTGGCCGCTGGCCCAGCCCCTTCGCATGATGGCCCACAACGGTGAGATCAACACCGTTCAGGGCAACCGCAACTGGATGCGCGCCCGACAGTCCCAGCTTGAGTCTGAGGTCATGGGTGACCTGAAGCCGCTGCTGCCGATCGTCACGCCGGGGGCGAGCGACTCGGCGTCCTTCGATGAGGTAGTGGAGCTCCTGACGCTGTCGGGCCGCAGCCTGCCGCACGCCATCATGATGATGGTTCCCGAGGCCTGGGAGAACCAAGCCGACTTCGAGCCGGCCCATCGAGCCTTCTACGAGTATCACTCGATGCTCATGGAACCTTGGGACGGCCCCGCCGCCCTCGTCTTCACCGACGGCAACCTCGTGGGCGCTACGCTCGACCGCAACGGCCTGCGCCCCGGCCGCTACATCGTCACCGATGACGACCTTGTCGTGCTCGCCAGCGAGATCGGCGTTATCGACGTCGACCCGGCGCGTATCGTTCGGAAGGGCCGGCTGCGCCCCGGGAACATGTTCCTGGTCGACACCGAGGCCCGCCGCATCATCGAAGACTCCGAGATCAAGGACGACCTGGCCGCGACGGGTCCGTATACCGAGTGGCTGGACGCCGGCCGGATCAACCTGCGGGACCTTCCAGACCGCGAGCACATCGTGCACACGCCGGCCTCCGTCGTTCGACGCCAGCGCACCTTCGGCTACACCGAGGAAGAAATCAGGATGCTCCTGATGCCGATGGCCAAGAACGCCGCCGAGCCGCTGGGCGCCATGGGCAGCGACACGCCCATCGCCGTCCTGTCCAAGCGTCCCCGGCTGCTGTTCGACTACTTCACCCAGCAGTTCGCCCAGGTCACCAACCCCCCGCTCGACTCGATCCGCGAAGAGGTCGTCACCTCCATGCGCCTCGGCCTCGGGCCGGAGCGCAACCTCTTGGCGGCCACCGCCGAGCACACCCGCCAGGTGATTCTTGATTTTCCCGTTATCGACAACGACGAGCTCGCCAAGATCCAGCACATCGACCCGCATTCGGGCAGCAGCATCACCAAGACCATCCGCGGCCTGTATCGGGTCGAGGACGGCCCCCAGGCGATGGAGCGCCGCATTTCGATCATGTGCGCTGAAGCGGATGCCGCGATCCTCGACGGCGCCCAGTTCATCGTGCTGAGCGACCGCGACTCCAACAAGGATCTCGCCCCTGTTCCTTCCCTGCTGATGCTCTCGGCGGTGCACCACCACCTGATCCGCAACGAAAACCGGATGAAGGTCGGCATCATCGTTGAGGCCGGAGACGTGCGTGAGGTTCACCACGTGGCCCTGCTGATCGGCTACGGCGCCTCGGCGGTAAATCCCTACCTCGCGATGGAGACCTGTGAGAACCTGGTTCGCAGCGGTCGCCTGACTGGACTCACCCCGGAGAAGGCTGTAGCCAACGTCATCAAGGCCCTCGGCAAGGGGGTACTGAAGATCATGTCGAAGATGGGTATTTCCACGGTTTCCAGCTATGCCGGCGCCCAGACCTTCGAGGCCGTGGGCCTCGGTAAAGACTTCGTCAAGGAGTATTTCACCGGTACCACCTCCAAGCTCGGCGGAATCGGCATCGACGTCGTCGCGGCCGAGAGCGCTACTCGGCACCGTGCCGCGTACCCGCAGGACGAGGCCATCACGGTTCACGAGCCGCTGAACATCGGCGGCGAGTACCAGTGGCGCCGCGAGGGTCCGCCCCATCTCTTCAACCCGGAGACGGTCTTCAAGCTGCAACACGCCACGAGGAACCGTCGTTACGACATCTTCCGCGAGTACACCAAGCTGGTCGACGATCAGGCGACAGACCTGATGACCCTCCGCGGCCTCTTCAAGCTGAAGAACGGTGCCCGTCCCGCGGTGGCAATCGATGAGGTCGAGTCGGTCTCATCTATCGTCAAGCGCTTCTCCACGGGAGCCATGAGCTACGGCTCTATCTCACCGGAGGCCCACGAGACCCTCGCGATTGCGATGAACTCCATTGGCGCGAAGTCGAACACCGGCGAGGGCGGCGAAGACACCGATCGCCTGCTCGACCCCGCGCGTCGGAGCTCGATCAAGCAGGTCGCCTCCGGGCGGTTTGGCGTCACGAGCATGTACCTGACCCACGCGACCGATATTCAACTGAAGATGGCGCAGGGGGCCAAGCCCGGCGAGGGCGGCCAACTGCCGCCGACCAAGGTCTACCCGTGGATCGCCCGCACCCGCAACGCGACTCCCGGAGTCGGCCTCATCTCGCCGCCCCCGCACCACGACATCTACTCGATCGAAGACCTCAAGCAGCTGATCTTCGACGTCAAGCGGGCGAACCCCAAGGCGCGAGTGCACGTCAAGCTCGTCAGCCAGAGCGGTATCGGCGCGGTCGCAGCGGGCGTCACGAAGGCCCTGGCCGACGTGGTTCTGGTCTCCGGCCACGACGGGGGCACGGGCGCCAGCCCGCTGAACTCGCTCAAGCACGCCGGAACCCCCTGGGAGATCGGCCTCGCGGAAACGCAGCAGACGCTGATGCTCAACGGCATGCGCGACCGCGTCGTCGTGCAGGTAGACGGCCAGATGAAGACCGGCCGCGATGTGATCATCGGTGCTCTGCTGGGTGCTGAGGAGTTTGGCTTCGCCACGGCTCCGCTGGTGGTCGAGGGCTGCATCATGATGCGCGTCTGCCACCTCGACACCTGCCCCGTCGGCGTCGCGACGCAGAACCCCGAACTGCGCGCCCGCTTCACGGGCAAGCCGGAGTTCGTCGTGAACTTCTTTGAGTTCCTGGCCCAGGAGGTGCGCGAGTATCTCGCCGCGCTCGGCTTCCGCAGCATCGAAGAGGCCGTCGGCCACCACGAACTCATCGATATGAACGGCGCCATCGAGCACTGGAAGGCCGACGGTCTCGACCTGTCACCCGTTCTCGTGGGCCCGGCTTTCGAGGCCGATGAACCCCGCTCGAACAAGCGCCAGCAGGACCACGAGTTGGAGAAGCACTTCGACAATCACCTGATCCGCGAGGCGCACTCGGCGATCGAGTTCGGCGAGCCGCTGTCGCTCACGCTGCCGATTCGAAACACTGAGCGTGCCGTGGGCACAATGCTCGGTCATGAGGTCACGCTGAAGCACGGCGAGCTGGGTCTGCCTGACGGCACAATCCAGATCACCCTGCACGGCTCGGCCGGCCAGTCGCTCGGCGCCTTCCTGCCGGGCGGCATCACGCTGCGTCTCGAGGGTGACTCGAACGACTACGTCGGCAAGGGCCTGTGCGGGGGCGAGATCGTGCTGCGTCCCGACCGCAGGAGCGTGTTCGCGGCGGAGCAGAACGTCATCGCCGGAAATGTCATCGGCTACGGGGCAACCCGGGGCAGCATGTTCCTCGGCGGCATCGTGGGCGAGCGATTCCTGGTGCGAAACTCCGGTGCGACCGCGGTCGTGGAGGGTGTGGGAGATCACGCCCTTGAGTACATGACCGGGGGAGTAGCACTCATCCTCGGCGAGACTGGTCGCAACCTCGGCGCCGGAATGTCCGGTGGCACGGCGTACATCTACGACCTCCAACCCGAGCGCATGAACCGCGAGTCGATTGCGACGGGGGAGCTCAGCCTCCTGCCCCTCGAGGGAGATGATCGCGAGCTGGTGCACGCGCTTCTGGTGCGGCACGAGCTCGAGACCGGCTCCACCGTGGCCGCGGGCATGCTCGCTGACTTCGACGCCGCTGCCGAGAGGTTCGTCAAGGTTCTGCCGCGTGACTACGCGGCTGTATTGGAAACCCGACGGAAAGCCGTCGATGAAGGGCTCGACCCCGATGGCGACGTCGTCTGGGGACGTATTTTGGAGGTAACCGGTGGCTGATCCCAAGGGATTTCTGAAGGTAACGGAACGGGAGACGCCCAAGCGCCGCCCCGTATCGGTTCGGCTCATGGACTGGAAAGAGGTCTACGAGCAGGGGGATGCGACCCAGCTGCGCGAGCAGGCCGGACGCTGCATGGACTGCGGAATTCCGTTCTGTCACCACGGCTGTCCGTTGGGGAACCTGATTCCCGAGTGGAACGACCTGATGTATCGCGGTGAGGGCCGCCAGGCGAGCGAGCGCCTGCACGCCACGAACAACTTCCCCGAGTTCACCGGGCGGCTGTGCCCGGCACCGTGCGAGAGCTCCTGCGTGCTGGCCATCAGCCAGCCGGCCGTTACCATCAAGCAGGTCGAGGTCTCGATCATCGACCAGGCCTTCGCGAATGGCTGGGTTCAACCGCACCCGCCGGAGCGCCTGAGCGGCAAGACCGTGGCTGTTGTGGGCTCCGGCCCTGCAGGCCTCGCAGCCGCCCAGCAGCTGACTCGCGCGGGTCACACCGTCGCCGTCTACGAGCGAGAAGACCGTATCGGTGGGCTCCTCCGTTACGGAATCCCGGACTTCAAGATGGAGAAGAAGCACGTCGAGGCCCGCCTCACGCAGATGATGGCGGAGGGAACCCGCTTCCGTGCGGGAATCAACATCGGCGTAGACATCTCGTGGGAGGACCTGCGCGCCCGCTACGACGCAGTCATCGTCTGCACGGGGTCGACAGTGCCCCGCGATATTTCCATTCCGGGACGCGACGCAGGCGGCATCCACTTCGCCATGGAATACCTCGTTCAGGCGAACCGGGTGGGAGCCGGCGACAGCGTCGCCGGCCAGATCACGGCGGAAGACAAGTACGTCGTCGTTCTCGGCGGTGGCGATACCGGGGCAGACTGCATCGGCACCGCGCACCGCCAGGGCGCGCTGAGCGTCACCAACTTGGCGATCGGCACGCAGCCCCCGACCGAGCGCCAGAAAAACCAGCCCTGGCCCACGCATCCAAACCTGTTCGAGGTCTCCAGCGCCCATGAAGAGGGTGGTGAGCGCCATTTCCTCGCCTCCACGGTCGAGTTTCTGACCAACGAGTCCGGTGACGTGCGTGCCATTCGTGTGGCTGAGACCGAATATGTAGACGGTCGCCGCATCCCCAAGGCAGGATCCGAGCGGGAGATCCCCGCGGACCTCGTTCTTCTTGCTCTGGGCTTCACCGGAGCCGAGCACGCCGAGCTTTCCACGCAGCTGGGTACGGCCTTCGACGATCGCGGCAATGTCGGGCGAAAGCATGACTACGAGACCAGCGTTCCCGGGGTATTCGCCGCAGGAGACGCCGGCCGGGGCCAATCTTTGATCGTCTGGGCCATCGCCGAGGGCCGCGCCGTTGCAGCGGCCGTCGACGTCTTTCTCGAGGGCTCGACCCAGCTTCCGTCGCCGGTGAAGCCGACCGATCGGCCGATGAGCCTCTAGTCTGGTCACGCACGAGAGCATTGCCAACAGCGCCACGAGCGCAGGAAATATGGAGAACAAGCACCGATGAGACGCGCAAAAATTGTGGCCACCCTCGGCCCGGCGACATCAACGTATGAAAGCATCCGGGGAATCATCGACGCCGGAGTCGACGTTGCACGCATGAACCTCAGCCACGGCTCCTACGCCGTGCACGAGGAGATCTACGGGATCGTCCGCCAGGCCGCCGCCGACTCCGGCCGGGCCGTGGCCGTTCTCGTTGACCTTCAGGGTCCCAAGATCCGCCTCGGCAAGTTCGCCGCTGGCCCCCACTTTCTCGCCGAGGGCGACATCTTCAAGATCACGATCGAAGAGGTCCTCGGAACAAAAGAACTTTCCGGAACGACCTACAAGGGCCTGCCCGGCGACGTGAAGCCCGGTGACTTTCTGCTGATCGACGACGGCAAAGTCAAGGTCGAGGTCGTCGAGACCGACGGAACCGTCGTGACCACCAAGGTCATCGTTGCGGGCAACGTCTCGAACAACAAGGGCATCAACCTGCCCGGCGTCGCAGTGAATGTGCCTGCGTTGAGCGAGAAAGACGAGGCCGACCTCCGCTGGGGGCTGCGCCTTGGCGCCGACCTGATCGCGCTCTCCTTCGTGCGTGACGCAGCCGACATCACCCGCGTGCACGAGATCATGGCGGAGGAGGGCCGCCGGCTCCCCGTTATCGCCAAGATCGAGAAGCCGCAGGCGGTAGCCAACCTCGAGGAGATCATCGACGCCTTCGACAGCATCATGGTCGCGCGCGGCGACCTTGGCGTTGAGCTGCCGCTGGAAGCCGTGCCGATCGTACAGAAGCACGCCATCGAGCTGTCCCGCCGCATGGCCAAGCCGGTCATCGTCGCCACGCAGATGCTCGAGTCGATGATCTCGAGCCCGATTCCGACGCGGGCCGAGACAAGCGACGTCGCAAACGCGGTTCTCGACGGTGCAGACGCCGTCATGCTCTCGGGCGAGACCAGCGTCGGTGAGTTCCCGGTGATCACGGTTCAGACCATGGCCCGCATCGTGACCTCCACCGAGGAGCACGGGCTTGACCGTATCCAGGCGCTCGGCACCAAGCCGCGCACCCAGGGCGGCGCCATGACGCTCGCCGCCGAGGAGGTCGCGAACTTTGTCGAGGCCAAGTTCGTGGTCGTATTCACCGAATCGGGCGACTCCGTGCGTCGGATGTCGCGCCTGCGCTCCAAGATTCCCATGATCGGCATGACGACCTCAAAGGAAATCCGCGATCGCATGGCACTCACCTGGGGTGTCGAGTCCTACATCGTGCCGCGGGTCAAGCACACCGACCAGCTCATGGTGCAGGTCGATGATGTGCTGCTGGAGAACGACATGGCCGCCATCGGCGACAAGGTCGTCGTGATCTGTGGCTCGCCTCCCGGAGTCTCCGGCACCACGAACGACATGCGCATCCATGTTGTGGGCTCCGCGCACAACCCGCAGGCCGCCACGGAGTTCTCCAACTAGAACGCCGCACAACCCAAAAAACGCCCTGACGGGAGCTGAACTCGTCAGGGCGTTTCTTTTGGAGTGCTGTACCGGTGGTGGGACTCGAACCCACACGCCCTCACGGACAACGCATTTTGAGTGCGTCGCGTCTGCCATTCCGCCACACCGGCTTGTTCACGTGCGTGTCTCAGAATACCGTAGGGTTGGATGCGTGTCAGACCAAGAAGCTACCCCTGTTGCCCCCCGCCGCGTTGTCGTAGCCGAGGACGAATCCCTAATCCGCCTCGACATCGTCGAAATTCTCCGAGACAACGGGTTCGAGGTAGTCGGCGAGGCGGGCGACGGCGAAACCGCAGTGGCCCTGGCCACCGAGCTGCGTCCCGACCTCGTCATCATGGATGTCAAGATGCCTCTTCTCGACGGTATCTCCGCTGCGGAGCGACTCAGCAAGGGCCACATCGCCCCCGTCGTGCTGCTGACGGCGTTCAGCCAGAAAGAACTCGTCGAGCGAGCCACTGAGGCGGGAGCCCTGGCCTACGTCGTCAAGCCCTTCACTCCGAACGACCTGCTGCCCGCGATCGAGATCGCTCTCTCGCGCTACGCCCAGATCATCACGCTCGAGGCGGAGGTCGCCGACCTCGTCGAGCGCTTCGAGACCCGCAAGCTCGTCGACCGGGCCAAGGGCCTGCTCAATGAGAAGATGGGCCTCACCGAGCCGGAGGCCTTCCGCTGGATCCAGAAGGCCTCTATGGACCGCCGCCTGACCATGCACGACGTCTCGCAGGCCATCATCGAGCAGCTCAGCGCCAAGAAGTAGTTCTCCAGAAAAGCGCCCCGCCTACTCAGACGGGGCGCTTTTCTGCATCCCGGAGCATATTGGTCATTCGAACTGTCGACAGCCTGCGGCCCTCGTCGTCGCGAACCACGATCTCGTGGGTCGCAAGAGTGCGGCCGAGAACGAGGGCGGTGCACGTGGCCGTCACCCAGCCGCTCGAAATCGACCGGCTGTGCGTGGCGTTGATCTCGATACCGACAGCGAAGCGGCCTGCGCCCGCGTGAATCGCCGAGGAGATTGAGCCGAGTGACTCCCCGAGCACCACGTGGGCCCCACCGTGCAGGATACCGATGACCTGGGTGTTGCCCTCGACGGGCATCCGTGCGATCGACACCTCGGCAGAAAGGGAGACGTATTCGATGCCCATCTTGGCCGACAGTGTGCCGCCCTTGGTCTCAAGAAGGCGCTCGATGAGCTCCGGGTCCATGTCTACGGGGTAGGTCGTCATCCGCTGCTCTCGTCGCTGATTTTCCGGGTTGATTGGCGTGACAGACGCCGCCGGTAGGCTTGACGGGTGTCAGATACTGAAAAGCCTACCCTCATGGTTATCGACGGCCACTCGCTCGCGTTCCGGGCGTTCTACGCCCTGCCGGTGGACAGCTTCCAGACGCGAGACGGCCAGCACACCAATGCAATCCACGGCTTCCTCGCCATGCTCATCAACCTGCTCAAGGCAGAGAAGCCGACGCATCTCGGTGTCGCCTTCGATATCTCCCGGTTTTCGTTTCGCACCCGGGAGTACCCCGAGTACAAGGGCACCCGCGGCGAGACCCCGCCCGAGTTCATGGGCCAGATCCCGCTGCTTCAGGAAGCCCTGCACGCCCTCGGCATCCAGACGCTGACGAAGGAGGACTACGAGGCCGACGATATTCTGGCCACCCTCGCCACCCAGGGCACTGCTGCGGGCTTCCGGGTACTCGTCGTCTCCGGCGACCGCGACTCTATCCAGCTGGTGAACGAGAACGTCACCCTGCTTTATCCTTCTCGCCAGGGCGTCACCGACCTGACCCGCTACGACCCGGCCAAGGTGTTCGAGCGCTACGGCATCCAGCCGCACCAGTATCCCGAGGTGGCCGCCCTCGTCGGGGAGACCAGCGACAACCTGCCCGGCGTGCCCAAGGTGGGCGAGAAGACCGCGGTCAAGTGGCTGAACCTCTATGGCAGCCTCGATGAGATCCTGCGCAGAAGCAACGAGATCGGTGGCAAGGTGGGCGAGAGCCTGCGCGAGCACCAGGAGAACGCGGTCAGAAACCGACGCCTGAATCACCTGCTGACCGACATCGAACTTCCCCTAGGGCCGGCCGAGCTGCTTCGCGTTCCCGCCGACGAGGCGAAGGTGCGCGAGATCTTTGGCCGTCTGGAGTTTCGAACCCTGCTTGATCGGGTTCTGAAGGTAGACGGCGTGCTGTCCTCGGATGCCGCCGGCTCACTCGACGCACCCACGACTCCGGCCTCGCTTCTCGAGGCGGCCGAGAACAGCGCGCCCACGGCCCCCGTGCCGATGAACCTGTTGGACGAAGAGCTGACCGCGTGGCTTGCCCGCCAACAGGTCGCGAACCCGGCCGGTCTCGCCCTGGTCGTCGAGAGCATCGACGGCTACCCGATCGGCATCGGCATCTCGGCTCCGACCGAGGCCGTCATGCTTGCTTGGATCGCCGACAGCCGCGACTACGCCCCCTTTGAAGCGTGGCTGGCCAGTAGCGCTCCCAAGCTCATGCACGCCGCCAAAGAACAGGTGAAGGTGCTGCGCCGCGCCGGCCTGGAGGTCGGCGGGCTTCGCTTCGACACCACGATCGCCGCGTGGCTGGTCAAGCCCGACTCGAACGCCGACCGGTCCCTCGCCGAGCTTGTCGACCGTCAGCTCGGCGAGACATTGCCCGTTGCAGACCCCAACCAGTTGGTTCCAGATCTCGACTCTCTGGTCGGCCCAGCCCAGGAGGCCTGGTACGTCGCTCGCGTCGCCGCCGCGCAGGAGTCAGCCCTCGACGAGCGCACCAAGCGCGTGCTCTGTGAGATCGAGATGCCAACGCTGATGGTGCTCGCCGACATGGAACTCACCGGCATCACGGTCGACCACGTGGAGCTGGCCGACCTCTCAGCCGAGCTGGGCACCCGGGCGACCGAGATCGCCACCGACGCGTTCGAGATCATCGGCGGCGAGGTGAACCTCGGCTCACCGAAGCAGATCCAAGAGGTGCTCTTCGACCGCCTCGGCATGCCGAAGACCCGGGCCAACAAGACGGGCTACTCGACGGATGCCGGCGCCCTGGCAGATCTGCAGGCCAGCAACCCGCATCCGTTCCTCGGGCTGTTGCTCGCGCACCGCGACGCCACGAAACTCCGCCAGATGATCGAGACGGTCGACCGGGCGATCGCCCCAGACCACCGGGTGCACACCACCTACGTGCAGACCGGCTCGAGCACAGGGCGCATCTCCAGCGCCGATCCGAACCTGCAGAATATCCCCGTTCGCACCGAGGAGGGCCGTCGCATCCGCCACGCATTCCGGGTGGGCGAGGGCTACGATTCGTTGCTGACGGCCGACTACTCTCAGATCGAGATGCGCATCATGGCGCACCTCTCGGGCGACGAGGGCCTCATCACGGCCTTTACCGAAGGAGAAGACTTGCACCGCTTCGTGGGCGCGCGCATCTTCGGCGTCGCCCCGGACGACGTCACCCCGGCTATGAGGTCAAAGGTCAAAGCGATGTCGTACGGGCTCGCCTACGGCCTCAGCGCCTTCGGACTCAGCAAGCAGCTACGCATCGAGACCGGTGAGGCGAAACAGCTGATGGCCGACTACTTCGAACGGTTCGGAGCCGTGCGCGAGTTCCTGCGCAACGTCGTCGTAAAGGCCAAAGCGGATGGCTACACCGAGACCATCTTCGGCCGCCGCCGGCCGTTCGCCAACCTGAACAGCAGCAACCGCGTGCTTCGCGACAACGACGAGCGGGCCGCCCTGAACGCACCCATCCAGGGCACAGCAGCCGACATCATGAAGATCGCGATGATCAACGTCGCCGCCGATATGGCGACCGAGAACATGGAGTCCCGCATGCTGCTCCAGGTGCACGATGAGCTCGTCTTCGATGTGGCACCGGGGGAGTGGGACCGCCTCAGCGCAATCGTAACGACTCGAATGTCGACTGCGGCCGAACTTCGTGTGCCGCTGGATGTGCAGGTCGGTCGCGGCGCCAACTGGAACGACGCCGCCCACTAGGACGGCTTAAGCCCTCAGAGGCGAAATCATATCGGACTATGGCCCCCAGTAGGGGGCCATAGTAGTTTTTTTTGCTTGCCGGACATGTTTCGTTAATCTTAAAGACGCATCCCCTTCACCGCAGGCGAAGATATTCAAGCTTGCGCTTGCAAAGCACGAGAAGTGCTTGGGCGCTCAACGATGAGGTGCTGAAAGAATGCCAGGCAATCCCACGGTTCTGTTTTCCCCATTTCGTTCGAGCACCGATCCGTTGCGTGTGGCCTGGACCAGCTTCCGCGAGCTGGTCCACAACGCCCTCGACCAAGACAACAAAGCGTCGGATTCGATTCGCACCCCGGGCGGCTTCGCCAACATCGGCGGAACCGGCCGTCCCGCGGGAAACGTGGCCAATGTGACCCCGGCACTGCCGCCCACAAACCAGGCCTCCGGCTTCTGGCGCTTGCTGGCCCCGAACCATAGGGAGATCGCCCGCAGCTCTTATATCTACAACTCGTTCGTTGGCGCGCGGACGCACGTTATCAAGCTGCAGGAGAACACGGCCGCCATGGTAATCGTCACCGTGCATGGTCCCACCGCCGGAACCCATGGCTGGTACATCACCGTCGACGGCAAGCCCGTAATGACGTGCACTCGCTGGTACGAGACGACCCACGCCAGCCTTGATGCGGCGGAGGGGGCCCGAGCGGCGTTCCCCTTGGCCTTTGTGTCGAACGAATCCCGCCCGATCGTATCGTCAGGCCCGAGCCGACGCGTCAATTCCGGCGACCACGGGGCTGCCGAATGGTAACCGTCGTCTGATGCTTGGCCGCTACTTGGTTTGGGCGCTGATGGCGAGTTTTGCGGTGCTTGGCGTAGCTCTCGTATTCAGTTCTTTTGTGTATGCCGGTGCTACGGTCAGGCCGTCCGCACTCCAGCACAATGTGGGCCAGGCCGCAGGAGAACCCGTGCTGGCTCCCAAACAAAGCATGACTCTGACAAAGCAGCAGGCCGGCACTGTTGCCCCCGGAATTAGGCGGAGCAATGCGTCACTGGTATCGCCCGATTGGGCGCTGGCTACGGGCGCCGCCACGGGAATTCCCCAACGCGCCCTCGTCGGCTATGCCGGTGCATCTATCGCGATGGCGGCCGAACAACCCGAGTGTCACCTCGGCTGGAGTACTCTGGCCGGCCTGGGCTGGATCGAGTCTGGGCACGGCACACACGCCGGGTCACGCATCGGAAACGATGGAGTCACGACCCCCACAATCCTCGGGCCCGCACTTGACGGCACAAGCTACGCCGCTGTGACGAGCACGGGGCCCGGCACAGGCTGGGACCGCGCGATGGGACCCCTGCAGTTCATTTCCTCGACTTGGGCGATCTGGGGCGCTGATGGCAACGGTGATGGCGTCGCAGACCCGCAGCAGATTGATGACGCCGCACTATCTGCGGCGCACTACCTCTGTCACTATGGAGATCTGTCGAACCCAGAAACCTGGCGCACGGCGGTGTTCGCCTACAACCACGTTACGTCCTACGTCGACTCCGTGGCAGCCAAGGCCAACGACTACAACGCCATGAGCCGCTAAAAGCGCTGTCAGGCACTCAGACCAACTCCCGCGGATTTCCGCTGATGATGTGGCTTAGCGGCACTAGGTTGATTAAGTTTTCGTCCACGGTTCGTAGAACAGCCACCGTATAGTTACCACGTGAAAGCTGGGACCCTGTTGCTGAATGAGCCGTGGGCGACCTGGGGTACTTTTTTAGTGAATTCCGAGTGGTGTCAGTATTGATAAACGGCAACGACCTCATCTCGAAGCGATTTCAACTGGGCGGACTACTTGGAAGCGGAGCTTCGTCGTCCGTTTATTCGGCCACGGATATGACGACAGGGGCAATAATCGCCCTGAAGATTCTGCACCCGAAGTTTTCAAAAACGGCCGCTCTGCGCACCGCTTTTCTCGATGAAGCGCGGGTGACGTTGGGCGTTCGCCACCCCAATCTTTCGGCCGTGCTCGACTTCGGCATTCACGATCCAGAAGGTCAGAACCGGGCCTGGATTGCGATGGAGTTTGCTCCCGGACTGAGTCTTGCCGAGTTCGTTGAGACCCAGGGTGTTCAATCTCCAACCGAAGCTCTTGGCATAGCCGATGGCGTCTTGGCCGCGCTTTCCGCCATTCACGACGCCGGGCTGGTGCACCGTGATGTCACGCCCAACAACATCATGGTCGAGGCCGGACCGGCGGGGCTGCTCACTGCATCAGGCGTTCGTCTCATTGATTTTGGGCTGGTCGACACCACGGGAATGACGGCGACAGGATGGCATGTTCTGCGCACGGCGGAAGACCCGACGCAGGTCCAGGCGACCGGGGTCATCGGCAGCGTCAACTACATCTCGCCTGAGCAGGCGCGCGGTGACACAGTAGATGCCCGTGGTGACCTCTATCAAGTCGGCTGCGTTCTCTACTTCGCGCTGACGGGCGAACCGCCCTTTCCCGCATACACGCCGGAAGAGACGTTGCAAGCCCACGCTGTGTTGCCGCCGCCGGTGCCCTCGGTCATTCGCCCCGGCGTGTCGCCGGCGATCGACCGCATCGTCGTGCGGGCCATGTTGAAGGCACCCGGCAGTCGATTTGCGACGGTGGCAGAATTTCGAACTGCTATCCAGGCAGCGCAGGTCGCGCTTTCCCGATCTGACGAGACGACCGTCGAAGTTGAGGATGCGGGCCTTACGCGTGTTCTTGCCCGCACGACGCTGGCTGCGGCAAGCGACCGAACGGCCGTTATTACGCCTGCTTCACCGAAAGAGACGTATACCGGGCAAGCATCCCGAGGACGCTCTCGTTCGACCCGCTCGTTCTGGCTGGTGCTCGTTCCCGTGTTGCTCGTAGCCGCAGTCATCGTGAGTGTTGTCTCGGCCAATTCGGCAGCGCCGGACGCGCCCGCCGCGATCGTGGTTTCTACCAGCGCCCCGAGCTCGTCTCCGACGCCAACGCCTTCGATCACGGCCGTGCCGGTGATGCTCACTGTGCCCCAGCTCACGGGATCACAGGTTGTGGCCGCGCGAGATATTCTCGCCAAGATGGGCTTAACCGTTGCCGAAGGGATTGTCGAAGATTCTGTATTGGCTGCCGACACAGTTATCTCTCTCTCGCCCGCTGCGGGAGAGTCGGTTGCCAAGGGAACGGCGATTATGCTGACTGTCGCTTCGGGATCGAACAAAGTGCCCGCCGTGATAGGCGCAACACAGGCGGAAGCCATTCGGTTGCTGCAGGCAGCAGGGTTCACGGTCGTTGTCACGACGGGCAACTCCCCAAGAACGCAGGAGACAGCCCCCCGGCTGGTGTCAGAGTCGCAGCCGAGCGCCGGAACATCGCTTCGGCTGGGGGCATCCGTCACGGTTGTGATGGCACCGGCTCTTACCCCGACCCTGTCCCCGACACCGACACCGTCCCCGACGCCGGCAAGCACGACGAGCCCCCCGCCCTCGACCAGCACGCCACCACCCGCCGCCCGCTGACGCGGCCAACGCGGCATAGATCATCTACACCTCATAAACGTTCACGCTACCTTCCGTTCACCTTGCGGCCTCAAAATCGAGCGAACGAGGTGAGCTATGACTGAAGAAGGCCGTTTTAACACGATTGAGGACATCCTCCTCGCGAACACTCGCATGCCTGATCCTGATCGGGACAATGGCATTGGCGGTCTCGAAAGTCATGGATCAACGGCGGGTCGTCGCAGCCTGATCTCAAAGCCCTCGGTCTCGGACTCCGTCTTCAGATCGGTGTCTTACGCTGCAGGCATGACGACCGTTGGCATCATGCTGGCGGTCGGAGTTTTTCTTACGCTGCGGGCAACAGACGCGCTCAGTGTCGCTGGTTTCTCGTTCCTGACCGAGCAGGCATGGCAGCCTGAAACGCAAAAATTCGGCATCGCTGCAGTTTTGTTCGGCACGATTACCATCGCCCTGATTGCCCTGAGTGTTTCGGTGCCGCTGTCCCTTGGCGCGGCACTACTCATCTCTGAGATCGTGTCGCCGAAGCTCAAGACCGCGTTGATCACTCTGGTCGACCTGATGGCGGCCGTGCCCAGCGTCATCTTCGGCCTCTGGGGAGTCTTCTTCCTTCAGGCAAACGTCATCCCGGTGTCGCAGTGGATCTCCAACAACTTTGGCTGGATCCCGATTTTTCGCGTTACAAATGCTGCGGGGGAGCTGGCGACCGAGGCCAGCGCCTTTACGTCGTCGGCCTTCATTGCGGGCATCGTTGTCGGGCTGATGGTCGTCCCCACGCAGACGTCGGTAATGCGCGAGGCCTTCTCGCAGACGCCCATGGGCGAGCGAGAAGGAGCCCTGGCTCTCGGTTCTACGCGCTGGGGAATGATTCAGACCGTCGTGCTGCCCTTTGGGCGCGGAGGCATCATCGGTGGAATCATGCTGGGGCTCGGTCGTGCACTCGGGGAAACGATCGCCGTCTACATGATCATCTCTCCCATCTTCGTCATCAATTGGGAAGTGCTCAAGACGGGGACAAACTCCGTTTCCTCGCTCATAGCGTTGCGCTACGGCGAGTCCAGTCAGTTCGGCCTGTCTGCCTTGATGGCGGCCGGCCTCGTCTTGTTCCTCATCACGCTGGCCATCAATTTCACAGCATCGTCGATCGTGGCGCGTTCGCGCTCCGGAGCGGAGAGCGGTTAGTCATGACGATCATTCCCGACATCACGGCTGCCCCGACAGAGGTACTGGGGGCCGACGTACCTGTGCAGAGTCTGCTCGATGACGGCACGCCGAATCCTTCTCCTCGCACCTTTATCCCGTCATCCGACGTCGTCGAGGTCGGCCCCCGTCGCTCCATTCACGGCACTCCCCTCGAGGAGCGCTTCAACGTCTTCGGGGCTGCTGCGGCCGGTATCTCCGTGGCCATCCTGCTCTTCGGCTGGTTCGCGCCGCTCACCGGTGAAATTGGCTGGGCTGTAATCGCATTCATTGGATTTTTAGGGTTCTACTCCGTTCTCGTGTCGCTCAAGGCAGACGGTCAGGAGGTCAAAGACCGCATCATGATTGCGCTGTTGTACTCAGCGGCCGTGATTCTGATTGGCGCGCTCCTGTTTGTTGTGATCTACACGTTGATTCGCGGCCAAGACGCCCTGCCGCACGCGAACTTCTTTTTACAAACGATGGAGCTGGCGGGCCCCCTGGACCCGCTCACGATGGGCGGCATCGCTCACGCCATCATGGGCACCCTGATGCAAATCGGTATGGCCCTGCTAGTCGCGGTTCCCCTCGGCATCACCACCGCCGTTTTCCTCAATGAAATCGGCGGCAAATTCGCCCGCTTCGTGCGCACAATCTCCGATGCCATGACGGCATTACCCTCCATCGTCGCGGGCCTCTTCGTCTACGCGGCCATCATCACACTGATCACACACCAGCGTTCGGGTTTCGCGGCATCCATGGCCATCACGGTCATGATGCTGCCCATCATCATTCGCGCATCAGACGTCGTGCTGCGTCTGGTTGCCGGCAACCTTCGCGAGGCCTCCTACGCGCTTGGCTCGACCAAGTGGCGCACGGTCTGGCAGGTCGTATTGCCCACGGCACGGTCGGGCCTGGTCACCGCCGTCATTCTCGGAACGGCTCGTGGCATCGGCGAGACGTCCCCTGTTCTGCTTACATCAGGCGTCACCGCCGTGATGAACCTGAACCCCTTTGATGGCCCCATGATTTCGTTGCCGCTCCAGGTCTTCGCGTTCGTGCGTTCACCAGAGCCCAATATGGTAGCCCGTGGTTTCGGAACAGCCGCTGTCCTCCTGCTTCTCGTTCTCACCCTGTTCGCGCTTGCCCGTGTCCTGGGCGGCCGAGGCCCAGGGCAGCTCTCGGTTCGTCAGCAGCGTGCCGTTGTTGCTCGGTCGGCGCGTGACGCCATCCGGCTCACCATCGCGGGCGCTCGTCGCGAGCGAGCAAAACTGCTTTCCACCGCATCCGACGCGTCAACTTCGAACCCTGCTAGTAAGGACCCACTATCGTGATGCTGCGCCGCTCGACCTCGCTTATTCACAGCGGCCGCCGCTTCTTCAGCGTGAGCTTTGGAATTTTTCTTGTCGGCGTCATGGCCTTCGGGGGAGCTATGGCTGCGCAGGCTGAAAGCTATGACCCGATTACCGGCACGGGTTCGACGTGGTCGCAGAACGCCCTCGACCAGTGGCGCAAGAACGTCGCCAGCAACTATGGAATGACCGTCAACTACTCCGGAACGGGTTCCTCTGCCGGGCGTAGGGATTACATCGGTGGCACAGTGGATTACGCGGTCAGTGAGATTCCCTTTCAGGCGCATCCAGAAGACGGTTCTCCTCCCGAGGTTCCGCCGCGTGGCTATGCCTATATGCCCATTGTGGCCGGTGGCACCTCGCTCATGTACAACCTCAAGATCGGTGGACAGCAAGTCTCGAACCTGAGACTGAGTGGTGAAACGATTGCCAAGATCTTCAGTGGCGCTATCTCGAACTGGAAAGATCCCGCGATTGCCGCCGATAATCCCGGCCTCGCAATGCCTGACAAGGGCATAACTCCTGTCGTTCGCTCTGACGGTTCGGGCTCGTCTGCTCAATTCACCCTGTGGATGGCGAAGCAGTATCCCTCTATTTGGACCACGGGCATGACGTCCCAGTATCCGACACTGCCCAACTTCAAATACCAGAGCGGGTCGTCGGGCGTAGCCGGCTATGTCAGTCAGAATTATGGCGAGGGCGCTATCACCTATGTCGAATACTCCTACGCGCTGCAGGCGGGCTTTCCTGTCGTCAAGGTGCTCAACGCTTCGGGCTACTACATAGAACCGACGGCGAACTCTGTCGCGGTGGCGCTATTGAAGGCCCAAATTGCCCCAGATCTCACCCAGATTCTTGATGGCGTCTACAACAATGCCGATCCGCGCACGTACCCCATGTCGAGTTACTCGTACATGATCGTGCCGACCGAGGTCGGCGGAGTATTCACCGCGGGAAAAGGCAAGACGCTCTCGACCTTCGCCAAGTACATGCTGTGCGAGGGGCAACAGCAAGCCGCAGACCTCGGTTATTCTCCACTGCCGATGAACCTGGTCATTGCCGGGTTCGCTCAGGTTGCGCGCATTCCGGGTACGGTCGTTCCGGCGTTTGATCCCACAAGTTGCAACAACCCGACGTTCAAGGCCGGGGATGACCCCAACAACAACCAACTCGCCGTCAGCGCAGCCCAACCTGCTGCCTGTGACAAAAAAGGACCCGACCAATGCACGACCGGTACCGGTGGCGCGGGAGCGGTCGAGACGGCCGTGACGGGTTCGGGTAATGGTGGCTCCGCGTCGGGTGCCACCACCGACGGCACGACCGCTGCGGCCGCTGCCGGTGGCGCCGCCGCTGGAACGACCGCGGCAGGAACCACCGTTGACGAGAACGGAAATGCGGTCATGGCGGGAACCAAAACCGTTGCCGGGGCTTCAGCGGCTTCTCCCTTTACGCTGCCCTCAGAAGCATGGGGGGCGCCACAGAACATCATGTTGGCCGCCGGCATCCTCGTTGTTCTGGCTGCCGTTGTGCCGCCATTTATCGCCCCGCAGATTCAACGTGTCGTGGGTAAAGCCAGGTCGCTGAAGCGATAGGCAGGCGTTCGCCTCAAGTCGTGGGCAGGCCTGCAACAAAGTGACGTTTGGCAGGATGAGCTCCTTTCCCAATCGTTCATCTGTCAGTCACTCAGCTCTTTTACCTTCACACTGTGCCCAAAAAAGCGGGTAATTCTTGAGAGGTTGTTTTGCTTTCATTTCGTCGAAATCGTAAGAATCCACTGGTTCTCAGTGCCAGTGCAACCGGCATTATTGTCGGTCTTCTCGTCAGTGTGACGACGGGTTTATTCTTCTCGATGGCAACAAACTCCTCAGCCCAGGCCGACACGTCGAGCAGCATGACGATCGCTGCCAAAGACAATGACGTCACCCGGGTGACCGACCCGAACCTTCTCAAGGCGCCGGCCCCAAACCTCAAAGTGACCGTCTCTCAGACCAGAGGCTTGCTGTCGCAGGCGATACAGGTCAGCTGGACTGGGGGAGTCTCCTCTTCAACCCCATCCTCCGGCACCGGCGGCGCGAATTTCTTGCAAATTGCCCAGTGTTGGGGTGAAGACCCGCTAAACCCCGGCCATCCTGACCCGACGACCTGCCAGTACGGTGGCTTCGGAACCTCGGGTTCAACTCGCGACGGGTCGGTTGAATGCCCGCTTGGCACAGTTGACGGAGACACGGTTCGACTGAAGCCAGTCATTGATCCTCATGACTACGCAAACACGACAGGGTCAGACGCGGATTACGCGAAGCCTTGCGAACGTGGCCTATCGCCGTTGACGGCCATTCCTTTTCGGGCGGCTGCCAACGCCGGCACCATTGCATCGGTCGTTCCAGACCCGACAGTCGCTGGCGGAACTGGCCCGCGTCTGGCCTACGAAGAATATTCGAAGGCCTTTTCCCCTTTGAATGCCACGATTCAAAAGGCGGGTAAAGATCCTGTGGCCGGAGGTGCCTTTGGGGTGCCCATCAAGGCAAACGTGAGCGGAACCACTCAGAGTCTTCTGGGCGTCAACCTCTTTCAGAACCAATTCTTTACGAAGTACACCACCAACGAGATCCCGTGGGCCGGCACCGGTTCCGACGGAAACGGCTCGACTAAATTCGAGATCCAGACGGCCGTTCAAACACCTGCGCTCGGCTGTGGTTCGCTGGTGACCGATCCCGTCAGTGGAGGTCAGGTTCCTCAACCCTGTTGGCTCGTCGTTATTCCCCGGGGCACGGGGGACTCCGGAGCATCGGAGATTACTCACTCAGGCCTGTGGTGGAACGCATGGCAGCACAACATTGCTTTCAAGCTTGATTTTCGGCCCACGGCGCAGCACTGTGCCATCGGCGGCACTGAAAAGCAGGTGTCTGGCAGCGCTTTAGTCGAGGGGGCCATTTCTTCATGGCAGCCCAGCCTGTGCCTTGGCGCATCCGGCTCCACGTTTGTGGTCAACACGGGCAACGAGGCCGCGGCCCTGACAAAGGCCAGCGGTACGTTGCCGTCTCCCTTGGCGCTCACCTCACGGCCTCTTCAAACAGCTGGAAAAGACCCGATTCAGTACGCGCCCGTTGCGATCTCCGGCCTGGCAGTTTCGTTTGCCATCGATCGGTTTGCTGTGCCAGGTATCTTTGCTGGCCATACGACACCAGCCGACTACATCGCCCGGAACACGACGGCATTCACTGCGATGAATCTGACTCCACGACTGATCGCAAAACTGCTGACGAACTCCTACTATCTCTCCCTCCCAGCAGGGGCCTCACGGGCAGAAATTGGGTACGTCAGCATCACCAATCAGGGAAAGAACGCCCAGATTCTGGTGAAGGACCCGGACTTTCTGTCGAAGCAGACCGGGGATGAGTGGAACTACCAGTACCTCGCCTCGATTTCTTTGGCCGACCTTCTTGTTCCCAACGGCCAGTCCGATGAGGCGAACCAGCTCTGGGAGTACGCACTTTCAGACCAGGAGGGTAGAGACTTTTTGGCCGGAAAACCCGACGAATGGGGTATGACGGTCAACCCGTTTTACGCGACGGTCGACAGCTCCTATTCGCCGGCTCTCGGCCTCCCGACCGTGACGTTTCCCAAGGCCGACCCCATCACGACCGCGAACTCTCTGCCGAAGGATCTTAGTCAGGGAAACGATTCCATTAATCTTTTGACGTATCGGCCCTACACCTCCAGCTTTGCCGCGGGTGCCTACAACAGCCTACGCGGCGATGGTCAGGTTCTCGGAACGTGGAATCCGGTGAAGAAAACGTATGACAAGACCGTGAGAGACCTAGTCGGAACTCAAAAGGTACTGGCCGTCACAACGACGGAAGCGGCGGAGCGGTATAGCAATGTGACCGCATCATTGCGCAACCCGGCCGGGAATTTTGTGGCTCCAACGACGGCCGCAATGGCGTCCGCCGCGTCGGCCATGACGAGCGTTACGGGACATGCTTCAGTGCTTGGGTTCGATTTTTCGAGTGCCCCCGCTCTTGCCGCCGCTGATGCGTATCCCCTCACCATGCCTGTCTATGCAGCCATCAACCCGCTGCAAACCGATGCAACGTTGCGGGCAACATATGCGAACTTCATTCGCTATGCGGTGCAGGGCGGTCAGGTTCCTGGTGTTGGCACAGGTCAGCTTCCCGCAGGTTTTGCCCCTCTTCCGCAGTCCTGGGTTGACCAGTCAATGGTTTCGGCCAACGCCATCGAACAGGGCATTAGCCCGCTAAGTCTCGTTTCCGGAACAACGGTCGTCGCCAGTGCGCCGAACGCCGCCGCCCCCCAGCGCGCCCCCGCTCCAGTCGCACCGGTTACGTCGGAGTCAACAGTCGTGACCAATCCGAATCCGTCGGCCTCTGGCGCACCCGCGGCGGCGCTGGCGGGCAAGCCCACGCCGGCGGACCCTGTCTTGGGGCCGGTCGCCGCCGCTGTTCCCGCAGGTCTGCTTTCGGGTTTTGCCGCAGCGGGAGCAGTTCCTTTCTACTCCCGCTACCGGCGTCGACGATGACGCCCTCTCAACTTGGGAGAGCCGTCGCTTGCGTGCAAGCGCCGTCTCTCTCCGGAAAAACCATTCTCATTCGAGAGTGTTCAAAAATCACACATCGAAAGGTATTACCGTGATCTCCAAGAAAGTCGTTGCACTCTGCGCGACCGTTGGCGTCGCCTTTTCGGGCTTCGCTCTTGCCGTACCCGCTCACGCTGACCCTGTTTCTGAGTCCTACTCCATCGTAGGTTCAGACACCCTCGAAGACGTCGTTGGGTCCCTCATTCAGGGAACCTCCATCACCGGCTCGCCCGTTCGCTCGCTGGTCAACAACGCCGCATCGGGTTCGTTCGATGCAACGGGCACCCCGTACATCATCACCAAGACCTCTGGCATCCGCTTCGGTCGCCCCAACGGTTCCGGCGACGGTCGCAAGGCTATGCTTGCCTCCATCGACGGTGTAACCGCGTTCAACGCTTCTGCCCAACGTTACCCGTCGACAACCGCCGGTTCGGTTGCGTACCCCGTTGTTCCTGGCTCGTCCATCGCCGGCACCGTTGACCTGTCCCGTGCATCCAGCTCGGGAACTGCCTCCACCAACGGTGTTCTCGTTCAGATTCCTTTCGGCCGCGACGCCATTAGCTATGTGTACGACTCTGCTTCGGTTGCCGGTATCGAGAACCTCACCATTGCTCAGCTGAAGCAGGTCTTTGAAGGACAGACACCTTTAGTGATCAACGGCACCACCATTAATGCCGTCACGCCTCAGACGGGTTCTGGAACCGGCAAGGACTGGGCCAAGATGATCGGCGCAAGCACCACCCTTGAGAATGCTGCTGCTGTTGTTGCTGGTGGCACGGTCTCGTTCGGCCAGGAGCACGATGCATCCACTCTCGCCGTCAACACGATCATGCCGATGTCGGCTTCGCGCTGGATCGCCATGCACGATGGTGGCAGCTACCCCAAGTTCCTGCCCACGAGCCTCATGGCTTCCATCGAAGGCGTTTCCGCAGTCACGGGTACCGGCGGAACGTACAGCGTGACCACTGGAATTGTTACGGGCTCGACCCTGGCTCCGAACGCCACGTACTACAACATGGCGACAAACGGCACGAACTTCGGTCGCGACACGTACATCGTTGCTGAGTATGCACGCATCACGCCCGGTAACGGTGCGTACGATGCCAACCTTGCCAACCTCGTTGATCCCACGCTCAGCCAGAGCCTGACCAACACGTCCACGTCAAATCCCTCTAAGGCCGGTTCTGTGAAGCTGAAGTTCGGCTTCTTGGCTCCCTTGGGGACCACCTCGGTTCGGATTTCCGGCTAGTCCTCACTTCTCCTGTCTCGTAATTTTCCAGTTTGTAATTTTCCTTCTCTGAAAGGTTTCACAAATAATGCTTTCCAATAAAAAGATGGGCACTGTTTCAGTCGGTGTTCTCACCCTCGCCGCTGTTCTGGTTGCTACGGGAGCTGCTTCGGCCGTAACCCAGGGCAATGGCTCTGATGCTGCTCTCTACGTGTACGACACCAATGGTGCGCTCACGAGCAACAGCTCCGCCTTCGGTTGGTCGTCTGATGCAATCTCGTCGTCGTCCGCCACGAACGGGAACGCCGTGTTCACGTGTAACGCGAACTCGACGGGTTCGTATGCGTTCATCACCCTCGCGTCGAAGGCAAATGCTGCAAAGACACCGAGCTCGTGGGATGCGTCGAAGAGCCTGGGTAGCCGGGTTACCAACAAGGACCTCCTGACGGTCAACATGGCTCCCGCATCCTTCAACCTCGGTGCTCCTGCCAGTGTGAAGAGTGCCGGCGGCAGCTACTACCTCGGCCTTGCCTGCACGAGCAACAACGGTCTGACCGTTGAGTCCGCGTACTACCGCACCGTGAGCGTCACGGCCGGAACAGGTGCCTACATGACGACCGACACGATCGCGACCAACGCGTTCCGCTTCACGACCCAGCCCCAGTCGCAGACCGTTGCTGCTGGTTCGAACGTCTCGTTCACTGCTGCCTACGATGGTTCTGAGCCTGCTCCTGGAACCAACCTCAAGTGGCAGCGTGCCGAGTCTGCAACGCCGACCACGTTTGTTGACGTAGCCGGAGCGACGACGGGCACCCTCGTGCTCAGCGGCGCCTCGATTGCCAACGACAGCGGCGCCGTCTACCAGGCACTCGCATCGACCGACAACGGTGCTACGTACAGCATCACGTCGAGCCAGGCAGTTCTGACCGTCTCCTCGACGACCGGATCTGTTGCCCTCAACGCATCGGTTGTCAACGCTCAAGACGGTACCCTCAGCCTCTCGGTTCCTGCCGCGGCTTCGGTTACCTTCAACGGTGCAACCCTCGTCAACAACTTCTCGACCTCGACGGGTAGCCTGCCCAACATCACGGTTAACGATGCTCGTGTACACTCCCGTCCGGGATGGAACCTGACCGCTTCGGTCAACGACTTCTCGTACCTCACGAACTCGATCAGCAAGACTCAGCTTGGTCTGGTTCCTGCCCTCGTGAGCGCAACAGCCGTTGCGACCACCGCTGGGGTAACCCAGGCTGCAGGAACGGCCGTTTACCCGGCTGTTATTGCAACGGGTGCTGCAAACAACACCGTTGGCAACACCGTTCTCAACGGTGCGCTCACGTTCGTTGCACCCCAGGAGAAGGTCGCTGGCATCTACACCTCGACGATGACGCTCACGCTCGTCTCGAAGTAAGTACCCGCACCTGAATAAGAGGGGGACGGCATTCGTGCCGTCCCCCTTGTTCGATGTCTATCACCATTCTTTGCAAGCCCTGATCGATTAGAAAGTAAGCATGACCCCTCGCCGTAAAGCCCTCTTCTTTGCCGTTGCCGCCGTCGGTGTCGCGGCTATTGCTGTTGGGGTGATCGTTTCACTCACGACAACGGCGGCGCAGCAGCCGAGAGTTCCCTCTGATGCGGCGCTGTACATCTTCGATACCGATGGTGTTCTGGGCGTCGAGGGCCACCAGTGGACCTGGAACGAAGACGCGAGCGGATCATTGGATGCTGCAAATTTTCAGGCGCCGACAGTGTGCCCGGCAGGCTCAACAAACGTGGCGTCTTTCGTGGCAACCTTCGGTAATGAGCGCACTCCCACTGCATGGAGCATGTGGGAATTCTTGGGCTATGGCGTGTCTACAGCCGCTGGTGGCTCGGGTTCCGCGAGAGTCGTTATCGCCCCGCTCACGCCCGACAGGATGGGCGCGGGCTCCGGTCAGTCTATTCACAAGACAGGTGGCCTCTTCAGCTTGGGTATCGCGTGTACAACAAATAACAACCTCACAGTGACGGCGGCGTACTACCGAACTGTCAACATCCAAGCCAGCGGGGCTTGGACCATTAACCCCGTGAAATAGCCACCAGGCCGGTGCGCACCCGAATTTTCCCCATCCATCACTGGTTTACCCTGCGTACATACTTGTGATCACTCTGCGCCATACGAATTTGAGTCAATTCAGTATGCCTTTCGCGTCTAGAAAAAAATGCCTTGCCAGCCGTCGAATGTCTCGCCTTCTGTCGTTGGTGGTCGCATCCGTGTTGGTATCGGGATTCATGATCTCCGTTGCCGCGGCTCCCGCTCAGGCCGAAGACGCTCAGAGCTTTTCAGGCGGCCCCGCCGACGGTGAGCACTCGGATTCGACTCGAACGCGTTTTACCTTCGGCGGCGATCCTGGGCAGTCCATCACTGACTCTTACTACATCGAGAACACGGGATCACTGCCCCAGGAATTGACTGTATTTGCCACGGATGCCTACAACGCGGACGATGGCACATTCTCCCTGCTGGATACGAACACGCCCGCGACGGGCGTCGGTACGTGGGTTGCTGTAGATGGTGCACCGAAGCAGGTCATTACCCTTGCGCCCAATAGCTCCAAGGTCGTTCCGGTCACGATCACTATTCCAGCCGACGCGCGTCCAGGCGACCACGTCGGGGGCATTGTCGTATCGACAACAAGCCCCGACGGTCAGGTCAAACTGGAGCGTCGCGTTGCGACCCGGCTCTATCTTCGAGTCACCGGCGTGCTGCAGCCGGCCCTGACTGTGGGCGGGCTTGCCGCGTCTTATCAGGCTGACTTGAACCCTTTCAACGGCAAGGTCGTTCTCACCTACACGGTCAAGAACACGGGAAACATCGCCGTTGGAGCAAACATCGTCTCCCAGGTCACAGGACTATTTGGAGTGCCACTGTCGGGTTTGGTGACATCGTCGATGCCCGAGTTGCTGCCTGACGGAACTCATGTCATGACCACCAGTCTGCCGGGCGTATGGCAATGGGTGTGGGCGACAGCCTCGATCTCATTGGCCGGCACGATCGACAAGAACGCCCCGAGCCCGGGAGCAATGCCGACGGCCACTCGAGATGCTGTGGTGTGGGCCGTACCCTGGGCGCTGCTCGTTCTGCTCATGGCCGCGCTCTTCGTCTACCTGTACATTCGACTTTCTCGGGCCAGCAACGATCGGCGTTCCCAGCAGTGGATGGAGTACACCGAGGCGGAAGCACTTTCCCGGGCGCGTGAGGATTCAGCCAAATCGTGACAAATAGCCGCCGTCACGTCAAAACGTTCGGTGCCTGCTTCATCGTCGTGGGCGCGAGTGTCTTGCTCCTGACCCTGTGTCTTGCAGTGCTGAATCCCAGTGCATCTCGGGCTGCGGATGCGACCCCACCACCGACTCCTGTCGGTCTTGAAATGTCCGTTCCCGTGATCGTGGTGCCGCCGCCGCCAACGGTATCGGCCATCATTCCCGTGGGCGCTGCCGCTGATGCGGCGCAGGTCGAGATAGTCGGTTCCGGCTTGTTGCCATATTCCTTCTATGAGCTCTACTTGCGTTCCACCCCCGTTCTCGTTGCCAGCGGTTTTGCCGACAGCGCGGGAAATTTCAGAGTCACGATTGCCTTGCCCAAGACCCTCGCCACAGGAGTTCATTCGCTAGAGGTCAAGGGAACAGATGGGGGCGGTAGGGCGTACGCCAAGACGGTCAGCCAGTTCGTCATCACCTCTGATCGTCTTCTTGCCGGCGCGGGGCCTGGGTCGTCTCTCTTATCGCCGACAGCGTCATCGATGGGCAACAACCCCACCGTAAACTCTGCGACCCAGACGACTCAAACCAATCCCGCAGCAGCGGCAGCAGCACTCGGAACGTCGCCCGCCGACATCGGCGGCATTCTCTTCACCAGTGGTGTCGCCACGACGACCCAACTGTCTCCGTCTCCACAGGGCGGCGGAGCCGTTCTTGCCTTTACGGTCAAGAATGTATCGCACACGACGTTTGACTCCAGTCTTGATTTCTGGCTCACCTCTCCCATCGGCGATACGATCACACGCCTCGACCAGATCAGCGTGGCGGGTCTTGCGTCGGGCGAGACCCGAACGATCAGTGCGTCGATGATTCACGTGGGACAGTGGCCGGTTTTCGTCGCCCATGTCACTATCACACCCCCCGCGTCAGTGGAGAAAACTGAGCTTGTGCCCCTCACCCGTGACGGTATTGTCTTCACCTGGCCACTCTTCACACTGATCATTCTGGGACTCTTCGCAGCGGGCTATCTCCTGTGGAGATACCTCCCTTTGATCAGTCGGGGAAGCCGCGCGGCTCGACGCACTGACCCGGCCGCCCTTGTGGAAGCCGAGTCGATTGTTCTTGAGGAATCAAGAAAATTGGCGGCGCAATCGACTGGTGATGCGCACCCAATGGCTGATGTCGAGCCGGTGGCCGTCGTTCCTGTTGTTGCTGCAGGTTTTGTTGAGCCGGTCACTGTGGAAACCGTGGTGGTTGAACCGGTCACTGTTGAGCCTGAAGAGTTGGTGGGCCCGACTCCCGTTGTTCCCCCCGCCAAGAAGCCGACACCCAGAAAGCCTCGGAAACCCCCGGCAGTGCCTCTAGTGCCGGCCGATGATCTCCCCATTATCGAAAAGCCTGCCGTGCGCAAGCCCATCGCTGACAAGCCTGCTGTGCCCAAGCCCGTTGCTGGCAAGCCTGTTGTTCGCAAGCCCGCTGTTCGCAAGCCCGCTGTTCGCAAGCCCGCGGTTGGAGAGCCCGCGGTTGGAGAGCCCATCGCTGACAAGCCTGCAGTTCGGAAGCCTGTTGTTCGCAAGCCCGCCGTTCCCAAGCCCATAGCTGACAAGCCCATAGCTGACAAGCCCAAGCCCAAGCCCCAACCCGAGAACAATGAAGGTGGGGACGCATAATGTCTGACCGAAACACAGGCGGATCACTGTTCTGGCGTGCCATCGCCAAGTCGATCTCAGATCAGGCGACGAAGCTCAGCACCTTTTTTGCGGGACGCGAGCGGGCGGAACGGCGCGCCAAGCGTCAGGCCGAGCGTCGGGCCGAGGTCATCGAGCGCGCCAAACGGATGCCGCCCAAGGGCTGGAAGCCGGGTCAGCCGCATCTCTTTGAACAGCCGGCAACGGGCGGCTCCGACCCAGTTCGCGCAGAATCGGCAGATCCCACTGGTCTCGCGGCGGGTCTCGGGGCTGGCTCGCAACCAGGCGAAGCCGTCGGCAGCCATATCGCGTCCGATGCAAAACGACCGCGTAGGCAGGCCAAACCACCCAAGCGCCCTCGTAACTACAATCCGCAGGGTCGCTACAGCGGTGCCTCAACCAAACGGCCCCCCGTTGTTCTGACGCGTCGAGAACTCATTACCCGCAACTCTCTTGCCGTACTCAGCATGCTGATCTTGGGTCTTGTCATCAACATTTTCTTTCTCGGCAATCTGCAGCACGCTGCCTCGCAGCAGCAGCTGACCAATGCCTTCCGGGTGCAGCTCAGCGATGCTACGGCACCCGTGAGTGAGGGCGATTTTCAGAAGGTTCTGCTCGCCGATGGGGCGCCCGTTGCTCTCATCGACATCCCGGCGATTGGGGTTCACGAGGTTATCGTTGAGGGCACGAGTTCCAGCACGCTCAAGGCTGGCCCCGGTCACCGCCGCGACACTGTTCTGCCAGGCCAAGCAGGCATCAGCATTGTTTTTGGCCGTGCTGCTGCTTATGGCGGACCGTTCGCTCGCCTTCAGGAACTCGTACCGGGAGACCAATTCAGTGTCATCACGGGTCAAGGCAAGAGCACGTTCGAAGTTCTCGGCCTGCGCTATGCCGGGGATCCAGCTCCGCCTACCCTGAAAGCCGGCGCGGGGCGAATAATTCTCGAGTCTGCCCGAGGTGCAGCCTTCGTGCCCACGGGTGTCGTGCGTGTCGATGCTCAGCTGACGAGCACGGTTCTGCCGGCCGGTCTCCGTCAAACCACGTTTGCCTCGCTGCCTGCGGCCGACCGGGAATTGGCCACTGACACATCGACTATCTGGGCCTTGATATTTGCCCTCCAGTTCCTCATACTCGTTGAGGTTGCCCTCGTCTGGGCTTACGTTCGCATTGGTTTGCAGCGCACCTGGGTCGTTTTCGTACCACTCTTTCTTCTCTCCGGGCTCCTGGTTGCCGATCAGGTAACGAGCCTCCTGCCCAATCTGCTCTAAGTGCAAAAGGATCATGCAATGACTGACTTTGTTCCCGTGGACATCACGAAGGTTTTGCCGATGCAGGAGGCTCCGGTCGCCGACGTGTCCGCTGATTCTGCAGAAAAGTCCAAGCGTCGTTCCCTGTCGTGGCCTTCTCGCCGCTCATACGTGCCAAAGATGCGCCGCGGAAACGACGTGCCCGCAGCCGAGCGCGCGCCGCTGGCTTCGCTGGAGGGCAGTAACGTTTCGGCATGGTTCGGAACGCACCAAGTGCTGGATCGCGTGTCGTTGACGATGCCCGCCGGCGTAATTACATCGCTAATCGGGCCATCCGGTTGTGGCAAGTCAACGTTCCTTCGCATTTTGAACCGGATGCACGAGTTGGTGCCCTCGGCCAGCCTTGCCGGTGAGGTGTTGCTTGATGGGCAAGACATCTACGACCCGGAGCGCAAGCTTGTCGATGCCCGCAAGTCCATTGGCATGGTTTTTCAGAAGCCGAACCCGTTCCCGGCCATGTCGATCTACGACAACGTCATCGCCGGATTGAAGCTCACCGGTATTCGCGCCGATAACGACCGAAAGGACTTCCTGGTCGAGTCCTCGCTTCAGAAGGCGGGGCTCTGGAAAGAGGTCAAGGATCGCCTGAGATCACCCGGTGGTGGGCTCTCCGGTGGTCAGCAGCAACGTCTGTGTATTGCACGGTCACTGGCCGTCATGCCCCGGGTCTTGCTCATGGATGAGCCGTGTTCAGCTCTTGACCCCACGTCGACCCGTGTGATCGAGGAGACCATGCTCCAGCTCGTAGATGAAGTCACGATCGTCATCGTGACGCACAACATGCAGCAGGCCCAACGCGTCTCGTCGCAGTGTGCGTTCTTCTTGGCTTCCCAGGGAAAGCCCGGCGGCATCGTGGAGTACGGTGACACGGATGCGATGTTTAGCGACCCGCAGGACCCGCGCACATTCGACTACGTCAACGGCCGCTTCGGCTAACCCTGCATCTGCCCCCCACCCGCCGGCGAGGCACGCGTAGGCTCAGATTATGAGCCAAGAACGCGTGCCTCGTCTGCCGTCCGCCATCGATGCCATCGCGGAGGCTTGGGTCGATACCCTTGTGGAGTTGGAGCCGACCACCGGTACCTACATCGGCCGGGTCGAGGCGAACTCCCGCTACGGCGACCTGTCGCCGGCCGGTCACGAGCGTTACACCGCAGAGGCGCGTCTCGCCCTGACCGCGTTGAAGGCTGCCACGCCCCGGGATGCGATCGACGAGGTAACCCAGGCCGACCTCGGCGCCAGCCTCGAACTCGACCTCGAGAGCCACGACGCCCGCCTGTACCTCCGTAACCTCAACGTCATCGCCTCCGCGGCCCAAGACCTGCGCGAGGTCTATGACCTCATGCCCACCGACACGACCGAAGACTGGGCCACAACCGCCACGCGGCTGGCAGCCCTTCCCGCAGCGCTCGGGGGCTACATCGAGACCCTTCGCGAGGGTATCCACCAGGGCGTGACGCCGGCCCGGCGGCAGGTGCTCGAGGTTCTCAAGCAGGCGACGAAGAATGCCGCCCCCGGTGGCTTCTTCGGGAAGTTCGCAAACGATGCCCAGCTTGACTCGGCCGACACCGGCGCATCCGCTGTCGCCCGTGATCTGAACCGCAATGCAGATCAGGCCGCCGCGGCATACGGCGCCTTCGCCGATTTTCTCCGCGACGAACTGGCCCCGGCTGCCACCGAAGCGGATGCCGTGGGCCGCGACATCTACGCCCTCAAGTCGCGCGGATTCCTCGGTGCCACCATCGACCTCGACGATACCTACGAATGGGGCATCGACGAGCTGGCCCGCATGACGGCCGAGCAGGAGGCCATCGCCCGGGAGATCAAGCCGGGCGCATCCGTGGCCGAGGCGATTGAGTTTCTGGACGCCGACGAGAGCCGCAAGCTACACGGCACCGACGCGCTCACGCGCTGGATGCAGGAGATGAGCGATCGGGCCGTCGAGGAACTGGGCCGGAGCCACTTCGACATCCCCGCAGAGATCCGCACGCTCGAGTGCATGATCGCTCCGACGAACGAGGGCGGCATCTACTACACGGGCCCGACCGACGATTTCTCCCGCCCGGGGCGCATGTGGTGGTCGGTGCCCGAGGGCGTCACGAGCTTCGACACCTGGCGTGAGCTCACGACCGTTTATCACGAGGGCGTTCCCGGCCATCATCTTCAGATCGGCCAGGCCGTCTACAACCTCGACTCCCTGAACACCTGGCGGCGCCAACTCGCCGGTACCTCCGGGCACGCCGAGGGCTGGGCGCTCTATGCCGAGCGGCTGATGCAGGAGCTCGGCCATCTCGACGACCCGGCAGACCGATTCGGCATGCTTGACGGACAGCGGATGCGCGCAGCCCGCGTCGTGCTCGACATCGGCGTGCACCTCGGCAAGAAGCGGCCCGACGGCGGGGGAGTCTGGGACGCCGACTACGCCCACGAGTTTCTCAGCGCCAACGTCAACATGAATGAGGGCTTCGTGCGTTTTGAGGTGAACCGCTACCTCGGCTGGCCAGGACAGGCCCCCTCCTACAAGGTTGGCCAGCGCATCTGGGAGGACCTCCGCCGCGAGTACGAACGCCGTGAGGGTTCCACCTTCAGCGCTCGTGAGTTTCACCGTCGCGCGCTTGACGTGGGCGGCGTCGGCCTCGATACCCTCCAGCGAATCCTGCTGAGGTAGAAGCCACTCAGGTTGCTCTCCGCCGACTATCGGAGATAGGATTACAAGGCACAATTTGTGTCAACTAATCCGCTCGCCGCCTGCGGAAAACCACCCGGTTCACAAAATCTGGTCCTTCTGCATGCGGCCTGATACCCATCCATCCTGGAGCAATTTCTACATGACAATCGTAACGACCGACAGAGTAGCCAAGCAGGTCGCAATTAACGACATTGGCTCGGCTGAAGATTTCCTCGCCGCGGTCGAAAAGACACTGAAGTTCTTCAACGACGGAGACCTCATCGAGGGCACCGTTGTGAAGATCGACCGCGACGAGGTTCTCCTCGATGTCGGTTACAAGACGGAGGGCGTCATTCCCTCCCGCGAACTTTCCATCAAGCACGACGTTGACCCGACTGAGGTCGTTCAGGTCGGCGACGTGGTCGAGGCCCTGGTCCTCCAGAAGGAAGACAAAGAAGGCCGTCTGATTCTCTCCAAGAAGCGCGCTCAGTACGAGCGTGCCTGGGGCGACGTCGAGAAGATCAAGGACGCCGATGGCGTCGTCACGGGCTCGGTCATCGAGGTCGTCAAGGGTGGACTCATCGTCGACATCGGACTGCGTGGCTTCCTGCCCGCGTCCCTCATCGAGCTGCGTCGCGTCCGCGACCTCACGCCGTACCTCGGCCAAGAGATCGAAGCGAAGATCCTCGAGCTCGACAAGAACCGCAACAACGTTGTGCTTTCGCGTCGCGCCCT
>JBBATW010000001.1:163757-169634 GCA_040398585.1 Agreia sp. | reverse complement strand
CCGGGGCGCGGCTTCGGCGGGTTCACCCAGCGGCCGCCCGTGAAGCCGATGATCGCCGCAGTCGAGGGCTATGCGCTGGCCGGCGGGTTCGAGCTGGCGCTGGCCTGCGACCTGATCGTGGCCTCGGAGAGTGCCCAGTTCGGCCTCCCCGAGGTGCGTCGAGGCCTCATCGCCGGCTCTGGGGGCCTGCTTCGCCTCGGCAAGCGGATGCCCCTGAATATCGCCATGGAATACGTGCTGACGGGGCGAAACCTGCCCGCGGCAGAGGCTGAGCGCTGGGGGCTGGTGAACAGGCTGACGCCTGCCGGTGAAAGCCTGGCGGCAGCGCTCGAGCTCGCCCGAGAAATCTGTACCAATGCGCCGCTCGCTATCGCGGAAAGCAAGCGGATCATGGCGGCCTCCCCAGACTGGCCCGAGGCCGAACGCTGGGACCGCCAGGAGCAGGCCCTCAAGGCAATCTTCGCGACTGCGGACGCCGCCGAGGGGGCCAGCGCTTTCGCCGAGAAGCGGCCGCCCAGTTTCCTGGGGCGTTAGCCGGTCGCGAGGGCTAACCATGCAGGTACTATTTGGCGCGGGGCCTGATTCCCAAGCGAAGGCCCGACCGAAAGGCGCAGCAAATGGCTAGCCAGTATGAGAAACGTCGCATAGCCGCTCTCGGCGAGGGCGGGCGGGAGTACCTGCAGAAGCGGCAGGAGATCTCCCAGGCCGCTGGCCGAGTCTTCAAGCACAAGGGTCTTTCTGCGACCAACATCAACGATATCGCCGCCGAGGCAATGATCGACCGGGCGACCCTGTACTACTACTTCGGAAGCAAACAGGAGATCTTCGAAGAGGTCGTCACCGCCGCGGTCAACGACAACGCCAAGGGGGCTGAGGTGATCCGCCTCGGGCCGGGCACCGGGCCCGACAAGCTCCGAAACCTCATCGTGTCGCTGATGGTCTCCTATGGCGCCAACTATCCCTTTCTGTACGTTTTCATCCAGGAGAACCTCACCCAGTTGGGCAAGACCCGCCCGGAGTGGTCCAGCGCTATGCGGGACCTCAACCGCCAGTACGAGGAGTCGATCATCGGCATCATTCGCGATGGCATCGCAGACGGTTCCCTGTCGGCCGTGGGCGACCCCAAGACGATTGCGTATGGCCTGCTGGGTATGCTCGGCTGGACGAACCGCTGGTTCAATCCCGAGGAATCGCTGCAGTCCGCGGAGGAGATCGGCAACACCTTTGCCGACATCTTCCTCACGGGGCTGAGTACCCAGGGCTGAGTACCCAGGGCTGACGCCTCGACTTTGCCATGCCTCAGTCGGCCTGAACCGTCTGGCGCCGACGAACCGGTCCTGCGTGGCGCTCGGTCTAGGCAGGCAGGGTCACGCCTTCGAGCTGCTGCCTCGAGGTGATGCCCAGTTTCGACAGTGCGCGGTAGACGTGTGACTCGACCGTGCGAATCGAGAGAAACAGAGTGCTCGCTATCTCCCGATTGCCCGCGCCCCCTGCCACGAGCCGCACGACCTCGAGTTCCCGAGAGGTGAGGGTGGCGAAGTCGAGTGACTCCGGCGGGGGCATCGAAACCCCGGTCATGAGTCTTTGTACCTCGCCCAGGCGCAGAGCAGCGGCTGCCGACTGCTTGCGTTCTCCGGCACGGTTGAATGCGGTGACCGCATCCTGGAATGCCATCGCGGACTCGACCGGCATGCCGATGGAGCGCAATCGTTCGGCCGCAGCATTGACCGCACGCGCGTCGTCGGCGGCGAGGGCGGATACGTAGGCTGCGATAGCCGCGACCGAATCCAGATTCGTCGCGGCCGCGGTACTCGCTACCTCGGCAACGACGGCTGCGGCCGGGTGACCCAGTCGCACCGCCGTCAGGAGTTGCCGCACTCGGATAAGCCGTGAGACACCCTGATCGTCAGCCAGTCTGAGGGCAATAGCGAGCGCCTCCGGGAACTCACCCTTCGCCGTGAGTACGTGCACCCGGGCATCGTCGTACGCGTAGCGGAGCGGGCCTCCCGGCGTCACATGCCCGCTGATGGAGTGGAGTTGTTGCGCGGCCTCGTCGACACGGCCCAGCAGCGCCAGGGCGGCAGCGCGGAGGCTGACTATCCATACCCGAAAGACATTTCGGTAGGGCCCGGTATAGCGAGGCCCGGCGAGCTTGAACTCGACCTCGGCACGGGTATAGTCCCCGCGATTGAGGGCCAGCTTGCCGGCGACCGCACCCAGGAGCGCGAAGTGGGAGTGGTCGAGCATCAGAAGGGCGGAGGTGGCCCGGGCGTCGATCTCGTTGGCAAGGGTATCGAGGTCGAGATTTACCTCGATACGAGCGAGGCTGGCAAGTGCGAAGGCGGCCAGCCCGCTCTCTCGGAACGAGATTGTGGCGTAGGCATCCCTCGGTGCCGCGGCCTCGAGGGACGCGGCGACGGTAATCCCCAAGCGGAGGGCATGAAGGTCGCCGGAGTTAGCGGCCAGCCAGGAAAGGAAGCCGGTGGCCCGGAGCCGGATGAGGTCATCCACGCGAACGTCTTCAATGATCTCGCGGGCAATGGAGGTCTGCTCGCTGAAATCCTCGAAGTTGATCGAGTTGCTCAGGCGCAGCAACTTTGCCTCCGCTGCGAAGTCGGCATCACCCGGGTGCCACGCCGAGGCCTCGTCGATGAGTGCAGAGACTCCCTCCTGCGAGAGGGTTCCCCGGAGTTCCACCGCCCAGTGCAGCCATTCAAGGTCTGTCACCCGATTCGAGTTCTGGCGCTTTCCGGACTCGAGAGTAGACAGTGCTGCTTCGTGATTGTCGAGGCTGGCAAGGGACTTCGCCGCTTCGACGGCCGCCGCCGAGCTGGGAACAATTCGCGTTGATTCCCGCGCGAAGGCCAGTGCGTTTCGAGGCAACCCCGAGCTGTTCGCCTTGCCGGCAGCCGAGACTAGGATCTCGGCCACCGTCTCGGCGCCAAAAGCGGTCTGGGCGTCGGCCAGCAGGGCGCCGTCGCCGTGCATCCAGGACTCTGCGACCAAGCCGGCCTCCAGCGGGGTGAGATGCATCCCGCTGATGCGATCGGCCATGATGTGCACCATCGCCTGCTTGGTGACCGGGCCGAACCGGGCGCCGGAACTGACAGCCAGCACACTTTCGGCATCCAGACGCTGGGCGATGAGAAGATCTGGACGGGTCGAGTCCCTGACGATGTGCCCCCCATGTGCGAGCAGGTTCAAGGTGTCGGAGCCGATGAGCTGGGCCACCCGCTGATGGGGCAGAGCGCCAAGGCGCGCGATGACCACTATTGATTCCCGCTGGGCCTCGGTAAGAAGGGCAAGTCGCCCACGAGTGAGGTCGAGGAGGCGGGGTGAGACCGAGGTGTAAGCCGCCGCGATGTGACCGCCGGGCGCGTCCGAGAATCCGGTTTCGCCACTGGTGAGGGCGAGCTCGCGAATGAGCAGGGGCACGCCGGAGGCCCGGAGGTGAATCTTGTTCCTGGTCGCAAGGTCAAGGGGTGCGCCGGCCATGAAGCTGTCCAGCAGGTGATTTGTCGACACGTCATCTAGCCGCTCGAGGTCGAGCCGCTCAGCGGTTCCCTTCGTCCAGAGCTCGGTGAAGGCCACGACGGTGCGGCTCTGCACGGTGTCCCGGGCGGCGTAGCCGAAGTCGATCGTCACGAGGAGCACGGCTTCGGAGTCTCGGGCAAGCCGCGCGATCCACTCGGCTGACTCAGGATCGAGCAGATGGGCGTCCTCGACCACAATCAGTGGCGGGTGATCCCCATCGGCTGCTAGCTGGTGGAAGAGCTCATCGAGTTGGGGACGCAGAGCCGCAGCATCGAGGTCACGGCTGTTGGTCATCCCGAATGACCCGATAACGGCGGCGAAGTGCACCAGGGATTGGCTGGATGATCCTGAGATGCGCAGTGCCGGTCGAGTTTCCTCAACCAGTTCGGTTGTCAGGAGCCGGGCAAGAAAAGACTTGCCGCTGCCAATGACACCCGCCAGCAAGACGCTTTGACCCGCGACCAGAAGCGTCTTGGCCCGGTTGAAATCCAGAGATCGGGCTACAAAGCCGGGTGCCCGGACCCGCGTGACGGGCTCCGTCGTTTCCTCTGAATTCGTGGTTCTTCTCATGTGAAACACGTCTCCCCACAGGTGATTAAGGTGCGCACTGCAAGAGAGCCCACCCCGGGCTAGCTCCGGTGTCGCTCCGAACTAGTCATTAGGAGTCCCCACTGGAATGCAGTTGCAAACCGGCGTGGACAACCTTGAATCCACCAGTATTCCAGACGTTACCCACGCCTGTCGTGTAAATGTTCGCCGGAGTACCTAGTCGAGGGTGTGAAAGCCCCGCTGGAAGTAGACGGTGGGGGCCTTCTCGCCGATGATCGTCTGGGCTACGCGACCGACGAGGATGATGTGGTCGCCTCCGGGGTACACGTTTTCCGCCTCGCACTCGAGGGTGACAGCGGCGTCGGGCAGCAGCGGAACGCCGTGCTCGTTGGTCTCCCACTCGAAGCCGGCGAACTTGTCTGCTCCCCGAGAGGCGAACCTGCTGGCAACATCGGTCTGGTCATTGTGGATGACGTGAATAGCCCAGTGGGTCGCTCGGGCGAACGCGTCGTAGCAGTTTGCGGTTGTGGCCAAGCAGGTGAGTACCAACCTCGGATCCATCGACAGCGAGCAGAAAGAAGAGGCGGTGAACCCCCACCACTTGCCGTCGGAATCGACGGTCGTGACGACGGTGACGCCGCTGGGGAACTTCGACATTGCGTCGCGGAACAGGGCATTCTGTTCTACTTCGGTGCTGACCTCTACCTCGGCAAGAGCCTGCATGCTGTCCTCCTCGCAACCGGCTTTCCTGTCCGGCCTAACCCCCCGAGTCTGCTCCTGATAGCTCCGCGGCTGAAATGCCGGCTTAACACTTCGTCATGAAGGGCCCGCCCTCTTCGGGATCAGGGATCTTGCCTTCGTCATGAGGCCAGCGAGAATCGAGCCGACATCCGTCTAGTTGGGAGCTTTTCTCGGCGTCACCGAGGCATGTGGACCGCTATCGCTGGCACGGCATGGCCTCGGTCCAACCTTCTTCAAGTTTTGCAAGAGCCTGGATTCTGTCCTCCTCGCCGATGCCTCGATCCGCCAAGCCCACCGCATTCTCCTGTGGGACCGGCTGGCACACCTGCTGATCGGGCACGCTCGAGACGTCCCGGACTGGACGAACCGTCGATACTCGGTTCAAGAGTGGCTGTGGTCGTCCAACGCGGTGCTTATCCAGCGTGGACTCATGGGCGGTGGCGCGGGGCGGCCCAAAAGGCTGGCTATCACCGCCACGAGTGCAGCGGATGGCCCCGGGGTGGCGTACGGTCAGAGGAGACGGGCCACTGTGGCTCCAGATGGAGGCAAGACCATGGCAGAGAAGTCCAGCCGCAAGGCGATAGCAAAACCAGCCGCGCGCTCGCTCAAGGAGAAGCGCAACGACAAGAAGACCAAGAGCGAGACTGCGTCCAAGGGAAATGACGCCGTCACGAACGTGAAGAAGCACTGACCTAGCGCCTGTTTCGCTTTGAACAGGTTCGCCTGCTCACACAGAGAGCCGGACACCCTGACCGTCGTCAGCGTGTCCGGCTCTTCTGCTTCCTGTCAGCTAGTTAGACCGTCGGGAAGAACCGGCCGGCCGCGCCGCGCACGATTCCCGCACCGGCCAGAACCAGCAGGCCCATCGCGCCCAGCAGAGGCAGGGCGGTGAAGCCGGTCAGCGCCAGTGCGCCGCCCTTGCCGTTGCCATTGCCAGAGCTGGCGACGGCGGCTGCGGTGTCTGTATCGGTGTCGGTGTCGGTACCTGTGTTGTTGACGACGACTGTGGTGTTGTTTGTGTTGTTGTTTGTCGTGTCGGTGTCGGTGTCGGTG
>JBBATW010000001.1:57479-163657 GCA_040398585.1 Agreia sp. | reverse complement strand
GACGACTGTGGTGTTGTTTGTGTTGTTGTTTGTCGTGTCGGTGTCGGTGTCGGTGCTCACTTCGATCACCGTGACGTTGCGAAATAGGTCAAGGTTCGGCGACAGCGTGGTGTTGTTGAGGATGTTGCTGACGTTCGTGTTGTTCAGCAGGTTGAGCACATTCGCGTTCAGCAGGCGGCCGGTGCCGAAGAGGTTCCGAATGGTCGCGGTGACGTCGGTGGTGGGGTTCGTGGAGAGAAAATTGGACAGCCCCGAGTTGAAAACGTCGGCGCTGCGCAACACGCTGAGCGCGGCGGTGAGGTTGCCCGTCGCGTTCGTTGGCAACTGTGCGATCACAGGAATAGACCCGCTCACGGGCACGGCGCCTGATACGGGTGCCACGCCGGTAACCGGAACAGTTCCGGCGACGGGTACCTGCGGTGCCACGACAGAGAGCGGGGCAGTAACCGGGGCCGTGATGGGGGCGACGATGTCCGTAACACTGGGCAACAGCGTAGCGACGGGGGCGGGCAAAGCGATCGAGGGCAGGACGGGGAGACTGATGTCGCCCAGTGCCTGGGCCGAGGTGGCGCCGGCCAGAGTGAGGCCGCCGAGGAACATTCCGAAACAAACGGTGGTGCAGATGGTTCTCTTCATGATGATGCAACTCCAAAAAAAGTAAGGTCGATGGCTCCGACGAGGGGAGCAGGGGGGTCTGTGACGCGGCGTAGCTGTTGCCAGCAGGCCTGATCAGCCGGGAGTCGACGCCAGTTCGTAGGTCGGCGACGTCGGTAGGTCATCGCTGCAAGCGCGGTCGCCCAGGGTGAAGCCGCGGTGCATAACCTGGGCGCTAGGGAGGGCGTCTGAAGAAATTACGGGGCCGTTGATCAGCCGGTTTGATTCGGGGCTCATGCCCATTCCGTTGGTCGAGGTCAGCCGACCGGAATCGTCGACGGGCGCTCGCCAAGAGTCAATACTCACTGCGGGGCAGACATCTTTTTGGGCGGATGTCATCGAGGTGGTTGCCCGGAAGACCGCGAGCGGCGACGTCGCTGCACCGGGGTCCGCCGAGGAAACAGCTGCGTGAGCGATATCGGTGACCGGCTGCGGGACGATCACAGAGGCTGTCATCGGGAGCGTGCTTCCGATAGAAACCCGGCTCCCCGGAGGGGGGCTGTCGGCGCTGTCGGCGGCGGCGGGACCGACGCCCAGCGCCAAGCTCAGGGCCAGGCTGCCGGCTGCGACGCCCAGCCCCGCCAGCGTAAGTCGAAGGTAGTTGCCCGGCAGCCATGCCCGACGGCGACCGAGGGGCGTGAACCGCCGGGGAGAGCGCACTCCTGACATCACGCACCCGCCCAAGTCGATTTTGAGCTGCCACGGGAGCAACTGACCCTTGAACAAGGGGAACCGTAGTCAGCTTTTTCACAGCTTTACACGGTGGCTCTGCCCCCCAAGAGGGGAAGCGGGGAAAGAAGAACTCGGTGACGCAAGTGCAGTACAGGAATCGAGAAACCCTCAGTAGGCCCAGCCGTAGCGAGGCAGTGTGCAGCGCATCCTGTGGCGACTAACCGAGGCTGGTACCGAGAAGCAGCCCCAGTATGTAGGTGACCGCCGCGGCGCCGAAGCCGATGGCGAGCTGTCGGAAAGCACGCTTCGTGGGTGAAGCGCCAGACAGTAAGCCAACGATGGCACCGGTCAGCAGCAGGGCGATTCCCACCATGAGGCTTGAGACGAGAATGGCCGGCAGTCCCTCCATGCCGAACAGGAACGGAAGAATAGGGATGATCGCCCCGGAGGAGAAGAAGCAAAAGCTTGAGACTGCGGCGCCCATGCCTGTTCCCACGGCCTCATGGCTGTCCCCCTCGGCGCGGATGACGGGAATTGCCCCGGTGCCCCGCGCGTGTTCCCGGAGGACCTCGGCCGCGAGCTCGGCGGCCTCGGTTTCGCTCATCCCACGGGCGCGGAAGACGAGGGTCAGCTCGTTCGCGTTCACATCAAGGTCCGAGATCACGTTGGCGGCCTCGGGGTTCGGCTTGCCGGCGTTCAAGAGTTCACGCTGCGAGCTGACGGAGACGTATTCTCCGGCGCCCATTGAGAGGGCACCGGCCAGTAGCCCGGCGACCCCGGTCAGAAGTACGACACCGGTCGGAACGCCGCTGGCCGCGATACCGAGCACCAGAGCGAGGTTGGACACCAGACCGTCATTGGCCCCGAAGACGGCGGCACGGAAGGTTCCCGCCAGTCGGAGCCTGCCTCGCGTGGCCAGCGCACGAACGACCTCCGCGTGAATTCGCTCATCGGCGGCCATCGCCGGAGTGGCGTCCGAGTCCGACTCGTAGGGCGAGCGGGACTCTGCACGCTGCGCCAAAGCCAAGACGAATACCGAGCCGAAGCGGCGGGCGAAGAACCCCAGCACCGTCGTGCGAACCGCGCTGCGCTTGCTGGGCCCGAAGCCTGGCCCCAGAAGCTCACGCCAATGCTCCTCGTGCCGGAGTTCGGCGTCGGCGAGGGCAAGCAGGATCTCGCGCTCCTCACCCTCGCGACGGCTGGCCAGGTCGCGGTAGACGGCCGCCTCAGCCTGCTCGTCGGCAAGGTAGCGCCGCCAGCGACGGATGTCCGACGAAGATGCGCGCGCGTGGGATGAGGTCAGTTCCATGTTCGGTGGGGGCGGCGGTTCGCGTCGTCTACGCGGTGCCGCGGGCCCGGCGATCGGCGTCGCGGGCCTTGATGCGTTTCTGCTCGTTGCGCACCTCGGCCTGCGTGGCGCGCTCCTTCACCAGCCAGGCAGGGCGGTGCTCGAGCAGGTCGGTGATCTCGGCCGTGGTCAGCGGGTCGACGATTTCGCCGCGGGCCAGGCCGCTCAGCGAGATGCCCAGCTTGCTGGCGATGATCTGGCGCGGGTGGGGGCCGTTCAGCCGGAGTTCGACTACCCAGTCGGGCGGCGTCTCCAGCAGCGCGGCAAGCTGTGCGCGCGAAACGGGTGCTGCCTGAAACCCTCCGGGCGTAGCGCCTAGCAGCACGCCCAGCTTCTTTGCCGCAGTCTCGGGCTTCATTGTCTGCGGGGTTTTCTCAATACTCATGTGACCAGAGTATCCGGCACGCTGAGCCTGTATTAGCCTTGGGGCGCAGCCTCCGCCGCGAAGCGCTGTTCTGAAAGGATGCCTGTGGACATCGAAGCGAGCATCCTGCGCTGCTTTACCGCCGTTGCAGAGCATGGCCAGTTCGGTCGTGCCGCCGCCGCCCTGGGCATCTCTCGTCCGCGATTGAGCAAGTCGATGCTCGAGCTCGAGGAGCGGCTCGGCTACGCCCTGTTCGATCGCGAGGCCGAGGGGACCCAGCTCACTGAAGCAGGTCGCCAGCTCTTGGTGCACGCCCCGGTGTTGATTCTTCAGGACGAGGAGCGCCAGCGCATCGCCGCCGAGCTCGCTGCGGCACCGCTCGTTTTGCGCATGGGATTCATGCCCGGCGTGACCGTGACGAAGTGGACCAAGGCCTGGGAGGAGCGGCACCCCGAGGAGGATCTCGACGTGTTCCCGACGACCGAGGCCGACCAGGTCGAGGTGCTCTTCGACGGCCGCGCTGATGTCAGCTTCGTGCGGTTCCCAATCGATGGCCGCGGCCTGAGCGTGGTGCGCCTCTACGCCGAGGTTCCTGTCGTGCTCGTGCCCAAGGACCACCCCGTCTCCCTCTTCGACGAGGTCACCGTGGCGGATCTCGCCGCAGAGCACCTGCTACAGGACCCTGACACCCAGCCCGAGTGGCGCGACGTCGCCACTGAGATCGCCGACGGCACCCGCCGAGCGCTGGTGCCGATGCGCACTCTCGAGGATTCCATCGAACAGGTTGCCGCGGGGGTGGGCATCCTGATCCTGCCGCAGTCCGTCGCGAGGCTCTACACCCGAAAAGACGTCGTCGCGCGGCCAGTGACCGACGCCGCCGAGACCCGCATAGCGATTGCCTGGCTGGCGGATGCGACGAGCCGGCGCATCGAGGAGTTCATTGGCATCGTGCGCGGCCGCACGGCACAGAGCTCCAGGGCCACCCCCGAGGCCGCGGTCAAGAAAACCCCGGAACCTGTTCGCAGCCCAAAGAAGTCAGACGGCAAGAAGGGCAACGTCAAGCGACCTGCCCCGACCGCCCCCGGAGCCCGGACCAAGCGTCGCGGCAGCCGCTGACCCGGCGATTCCAACCGAGAAAGAAGAGCTTACCTATGACGACCACGCCGCCGATTCTCGGTCTGCTCCTCGACGTCGACGGCCCGATCGCCAGCCCGATCTCTCGAACGATGAAGATCCCCAGCATCGCCACCGATCTTGCCTTTCTGGCGAATGCGGGTGTGCCGATCATCTTCAATACCGGTCGATCGGATGCCTTCATCCGCAACCAGGTCGTCCCTCCGCTGCTTGCTGCCGGGCTTCAGCCCCACGCCCGAGTGCACGCCGTGTGCGAGAAGGGTGCCTCGTGGTTCACCATCACCCCGGCCGGCGCCGGCGAGGTACACATAGATGCCGGCCTGGCCACGCCTCCGGCATACTCGGCGGCAGTCCGAGACCTCGTCGCCGGGGGCTACTCCGACATCGCGTTCTTCGACGAGACCAAGCACGCGATGGTCTCGGTGGAGCAGCGCACCGACGTCGACAATGCCACGTATCTTGCGCGCCAGCGTGCCTTCGATACCGAGGCCATGGCCCTGCTCACCGCCCTGGGCTTCGGCGTCCGCCGCAACGACGAGGAATTCCCCGACGCCCGAGGCGAGATCCAGTTCCGCTGCGACCCCACGATCATCTCGACCGACATCGAGTCGGTCGCCCTCGGCAAGGACCTCGGCGCTCGCCGTGCCCTCGCGCTTCTGGCGGGTTCAGGCCCGCTGCCCGAAGAGTGGCGCACTGTCGGTGACTCCCGCACGGACTACGCCATGGCCGACTGGCTCTTCGAGCAGGGTCATGCCGTCAGCCACGTCGATGTCAGGCCGAATGACGGGATCCCGCAAACGCCCTACGCGGTTCTTACCGCCGGGGATCTCATTCACGACGACGCCGGTGCCGCGTATCTGGCCCGCTGGGTCGAGATGGTGCGCGGCGACCGGCACGACGAGATCGGCGTCGGCGAGGGGCGGTAGTCCCCCATTTTGCCGAAGACACAATAGACTTGCCCGGGGCATCGGGGCAAGCGCCCGCGAGAATCCAGTCAGGAATCTCCTCCGGAACACCGGCCCTGAACCCACAAAGACTTTCGCCCGGCGACAGCCCGGCACAGCAACACCACATACGTGACCATGCGCCGATCGGCGCCAAGCACCACTAAAAGAAAAGAGAACGATGACCAAGCATGAGCTTGATCTGTCGACACCGCCGCGACTAGCGGCCCGCGGCCTGCGCATTACCCCCCTCGGCGGCCTTGGTGAGATCGGTCGCAACATGACCGTCTTCGAGCACAAGGGCAAGCTGCTCATCGTCGATTGCGGGGTGCTGTTCCCCGAGGAGAACCACCCGGGCATCGACGTGATCCTTCCCGACTTCAGCTCCATCCGGCACCGCCTCAAGGACATCGTCGCCGTCGTTCTCACCCACGGTCACGAAGACCACATCGGCGCCGTCCCGTACCTGCTGCGCGAGCGCGGCGACATCCCGATCGTCGGCTCCAAGCTGACCCTCGCCTTCATCGGCGCCAAGTTCCAGGAGCACCGCCAGAACCCGCCGACCGTCGAGGTCAAGGAGGGCGAGAAGCGCAGCTTCGGCCCGTTCGACCTCGAGTTCATCGCGGTGAATCACTCCATCCCCGACGGACTCGCGATCGCGATCCGTACCGAGGCGGGCCTCGTGCTGCACACCGGTGACTTCAAGATGGACCAGTTTCCGCTGGACAAGCGCATCACCGACCTCAACGCCTTCGCGCGTCTGGGCGAAGAGGGCGTCGACGTCTTTCTTACAGACTCGACCAACGCCGAGGTCCCCGGGTTCACGACCGCCGAGAAGGACATCTCCCCGGCAATCAACCAGGTTTTCCGCACGTCCCCCCGTCGCATCGTCGTCTCGAGCTTCGCCAGCCATGTGCACCGCATCCAGCAGGTTCTGGATGCCGCCCACGAGCACGGCCGCAAGGTCGCGTTCGTCGGCCGGTCGATGGTGCGCAACATGGGTATCGCGAGCGACCTCGGCTACCTCAATGTGCCGAAGGGGCTCGTCGTCGACCTCAAGGTCCTCGAGAAGCTTCCCGACGACAAGATGGTGCTGATCTGCACCGGCAGTCAGGGCGAGCCGATGGCTGCCCTCAGCCGGATGGCCAACCGCGAGCACATCATCAAGATCGGCGAGGGCGACACCGTTCTTCTCGCGAGTTCCTTGATCCCCGGCAACGAGAACGCGATCTACCGCGTCATCAACGGCCTGATCAAGTGGGGCGCGAACGTCGTACACAAGGGCAACGCCCGGGTGCATGTCTCCGGCCACGCCAGCGCCGGCGAGCTCGTCTACTGCTACAACATCGTCAAGCCCAAGAACGTCATGCCCGTGCACGGCGAGTGGCGCCACCTTGTCGCCAACGCCGATCTCGCGGTTCGCACCGGCGTGCCGGAAGAGAACGTGTTCATCGTCGAAGACGGCGTGACCGTCGACCTCGTGGATGGCAAGGCCTCCATCACCGGTCGCGTCGCCGCGGGCTACGTATTCGTCGACGGCATGGCCGTCGGTGCAGCCTCGGCCGAGGCCCTGACAGACCGCCAGAAGCTGGCGGAAGACGGCGCCATTACAATCCTCGGCATCCTGGACACCCGCACGGGCACCCTGGCCGAGCCGATCGAGTTCTTCGTGCGCGGCTTCGCCCACGACGACGACTGGATCCGCGGCGCCACCAAGGCCGTCGATGACGCCATCAAGGAGGCCAATGAGCGCAAGACGCTCGACGGCCACGCCCTTGAGATTCTGCTGGCGCGCACGATGAACCGTTGGATGCTGCGCCGGTATCGCCGCAGCCCCGTGTTCACGATCATCGTCGTAGACGCGTAGGCACCAGAATCACAGGAACGGCGCCAGATCTTTCAGGTTCTGGCGCCGTTTCGTTCTTCTGGGCGGTTTGATCGGGCGAAAGGCCGTTCCTAGAGGCGGCGGATAGTCGCCGTCGTGCCACGGGTGACTGCGAGGAGATCGGCCGGGGAGACCTCGACGTCGAAGCCGCGGCGGCCGCCCGAGACGAAGATCGTCGAGAACTCAAGGGCTGAGTCGTCGAGCACCATGGGCAGCGCCGTCTTCTGGCCGAACGGGCTGATGCCGCCGAGCACGTAGCCGCTTTTTCGCTCGGCCACCACGGGGTCGGCCATCGCGGCCCGCTTGCCACCGAGGGCCTGGGCCAGCGCTTTCAAATCCAGTTTGCCGCCTACTGGAACGATGCCGATGCCGAGCCCAGCATCCGTATCGACCATCAGCGTCTTGAAGACGCGGGCGGCGTCCAAGCCGAGAGCAGCGGCCGCCTCGGCACCGAACTCGGTCACGGCGGCGTCATGCTCGTAGGCGTGCGGAACGAATGCCACCCCGGCTCGGCTAAGGGCCTGGGTGGCGGCCGTCGTGGGGCCGGCGGCTGGGCTTTTCTTGGCCAACTATGCCTCCGCGGGGCTCGCGGGGTCGATACCTGCGAGCAGTGTTTCCTCGAGATAGCGGCCGACATCCGCCAGCTCGGCCCCGCTGATTCCGTGCTGGATGCCCGAGTACAGATGCGCATCCGCCGTCGCGTGGCTCGCCAGCCAGGATTCGGTGCGGGCCACCGCGGAGGCGGGGATTACGGGGTCTTCTGCATCTCGGCCCCAGAAGACGCGCGGCCTGCTGGCCGCGAGTTCCGCGTCGCCCGGGGCAACTCCTGCGATCGAGAACCCTGAGAGGTTCACGGCGGCCAGGATGCGCACGGGGGCGTGGCGCAGCAGGTGCAGCGCCATGGCGCCGCCCTGGGAGAACCCGAGGGCGCCCAGGCGCGCCGGCTGGCCGAACTCTGCCGTCAGGCGTGCCAGCCAGGCGAAGACGCCGCGAGCCGAGGCACCGGCATCGGCGGTGTTGGGATTGCCGGGCTCGCCGACCGTGTACCAGGAATATGCGTTCTGGCCTGGACCAGGGGCCAGATGGGGAGCTCGGAGTGACGCGAGGATGATGCCTGCCGGCAGGTGTGGAGCGAGCGAGACCAGATCGTTCTCGTGCGAGCCATAGCCGTGCATCATAATCAGCAGCACGGAGCCGGGGAGGCGGCCGGCGAGTTCGTCGCGGGGCACAGAGAAGACGACGACGGCATCGTCGATCGGTGCGGTGCGAAGGGCCCCGCGGGCCGACGCTCGGTCAGTCGCCGCGGTTCTTGGAGAGCTCATAGATCTTCACCAGCTCGGAGATCGCTCGATCGCGCGGTTCGCCGCCGGCGTCGAACATCTCGATGACGTGTGTGCTGAGGTGATTCTCGACGAGGAGTTTGTTGAGCGAGCCCAATGATTTCTGGATCGACAGCGACAGCGTGATGATGTCGACGCAGTACTCCTCGGCCTCGATCATCTTCTCGAGCCCGCGCAGCTGGCCCTCGAGAATCTTCGTGCGATGCAGGGCACGTTTTTTTATTTCTTCGATCACGAGGTCTACCTTACGGGCTTTTGCTGGCATACCCCAGGGGGGTACTCTGTTAATAGTTGTGAAAGACGTCAACCGAAGGGACTCCTCATGAATACCTCGATCTACCTCGTAGACGGAATGACCTGCGCGCACTGCATCGGTGCCGTTACCCGGGAGGTGTCGGCCGTGCCCGGTGTTACCGATGTCTCGATCGAACTGGCCCGTGGGTCGGTGACGGTCAAGAGCACGGCGCCACTGGCTGACGCACTGGTCAGGGCCGCCGTCGAGGAGGCCGGCTACGTGCTGCGCCGCCCCGATGGTCTGAGCATGGCGGCGAACCGATGACCGACGCCCTGCAGGAGATCGACCTCGATATCGAGGGCATGACCTGTGCCTCCTGTGTATCCCGGGTCGAGAAGCGTCTCAACAGCATCGACGGGGTCGCGGCGACCGTGAATCTCGCGACGAAGAAGGCTCGGGTGACCTATCCGGATTCCGTTCCGGTGGAGAACCTGGTCGGTGAGGTCGCGAAGGCCGGCTACGTGGCCACGCCGCCCGTTCCCGCGGCATCCTCCTCTCTGCAGCATGGCGCCGGACACAGCGAACAGGGCCGGCCTGTTCGCCCTGGCGCTGACGAGAGCCTGAAGACCCGGCTGATCATCGGCACGATCCTCACGGTTCCGGTATTTCTGCTCTCGATGATTCCGGCCCTGCAGTTCACGAACTGGCAGTGGCTGGCACTGACATTGACCGCACCTGTTGTCGTCTGGGGCGGGCTGCCGTTTCACCGGGCAACCTGGACGAACCTGCGCCACGGCAGCCTCACCATGGATACGCTGATCACCGCCGGTACGGGAGCAGCGTTCCTGTTCTCGCTCTGGTCCCTTTTCTTCGGCATGGCCGGCATGGCGGGGATGCGCCACGAGTTTTCGTTCGTCGCGACGCCGGGTGACGCATCCTCAGCCCTGTATCTGGAGACCGCGGCCGTCGTCACCGTGCTGCTGCTGCTCGGCCGATTTCTCGAAGTACGATCGACGAGGCGAGCGGGGGCTGCCCTGATGGCGCTGCTTCACCTCGGTGCGAAGGACGCCTCAGTCGTGCGCGGCGGAGTCGAAACGCTGATCCCTATTGCTGACCTCGTCGTGGGGGACGTATTCATCGTTCGCCCGGGCGAGAAGATCTCGACCGACGGCGTTGTGCTCGAGGGCCGCTCGGCGGTGGACCTCAGCCTGCTGACCGGCGAGAGCGTCCCGGTTGAGGTGGCGCCCGGTTCCGCCGTCACGGGCGCTACCGTCGTCGCCGACGGCCGGCTCCTCATCCGTGCCACCCGCGTGGGCGGCGACACCCAGCTGGCCCAGATGGCCCGCCTCGTCGAGACGGCGCAGACCGGACGGGCACGCATCCAGCGCCTGGCCGATCGGGTATCGGCAATCTTTGTACCCATCGTATTCGTGCTCGCGTTGATCACGCTCCTGGGCTGGGGATTTTTCGGCCCCGATGCCGGCACCGGTATCGGCTGGCTGGCCGGCTTCACCGCGGCCGTGACCGTCGTCATCATCGCCTGCCCCTGCGCCCTGGGGCTCGCTACACCCATCGCCCTGATGGTCGGCACCGGTCGGGGCGCCCAGCTGGGCATCCTGATCAAGGGCGCCGATGTGCTCGAGGACACCCGCCGCGTCGACACCATCGTGCTCGACAAGACCGGAACGATCACGAGCGGCCAGATGGCACTGGAGACGGTCACCGCGGGCGCCGAGGGCGGGGCGGCGGCCAAGGCGCTGCGCATCGCGGCGGCGCTGGAGAGTGCGTCGGAGCATCCGATAGCCCGGGCCATCGTTGCGGGCTACACCGACCGGGTCGGTCCTGGCGAGATGCTGCCTGCCGTGAGCGATTTTCATTCCCTCGAAGGCCGGGGGGTCAGTGGCGTCGTCGAAGGCCTCGTCGTCGTGGTCGGAACCCCGACCCGCCTGGTTGAGTCGGGACTCACCATCGACACCCGGCTCGCTGCCTCCGTCGATGCGGCGCATGCCGAGGGCAGCACGGTCGTGGCAGTGGGCTGGGATGACTCCGTTCGAGCGGTATTCACCGTCAGCGACGCAGTCAAGACGAACAGTGTCGCTGCGATCGCCGCGCTGCGCTCCCTCGGGCTCACTCCCATCCTGCTCACCGGCGACAACGAGGCGGTGGCGCGGCGGGTGGCCCGTGAGACCGGTATCGACGAGGTCATCGCGGGCGTGCTGCCGGCAGAGAAGGTGCGGGTTCTCCAGCAGCTTCAGGCGTCCGGTCGGGTGGTTGCCATGGTCGGAGACGGGGTGAACGATGCCGCAGCCTTGGCCCAGGCCGACCTCGGGCTCGCGATGGGCACCGGGGCCGATGTCGCGATCGAGGCGAGCGATATCACCCTGGTGCGCGGCGACCTGATGAGTGCGGCGGATGCGATCAGGCTGTCCCGCCGCACCCTCGGTACGATCAAGGGCAACCTGTTCTGGGCCTTCGCCTACAACGTGGCGGCCCTGCCGATCGCGATGCTGGGCCTGTTGAACCCGATGATCGCGGGCGGCGCCATGGCGTTCTCCAGCGTCTTCGTCGTTCTGAACAGCCTGCGCCTGCGCCGCTTCCGCTAGGTTGGCCGAGCGGCACTCGATCAGCGGTGAATTTTACCGGCAGGATGCCCACAGCCCGAGCCCCTGGGCTCCGGCGAGGGCCTCGGCGTGGCGCAGCTCAGGGTAGTAGCGGTCATTCGGCAGCACCACCAGCGCCGCGCCGAAGCCCTCGGCTACGAGGGTGAAGTTGATGAAGACGCCGGTTGACGTCCACAGGTACAGCAACAGCCGGCCGTACGAGTCGGTCTTCTCGATGTCGGTCGTGGCCCAGAGTTTTGCGCCGGCGGGTGCGAGCTCCGTCAGCCGGGCGGTGGCCTCGGCGGCGAAGCACTCATTGGAGTTGCCGGTGTTGGAGTTGCCGGTCTCGGGGGTGTCGACGCCGATGAGTCGCACCCGTGCGCTCGTGCCGATGCCATCCGTCACCCGAAGGGTATCGCCGCCGGTCACGCCGTCGACGATCACCGGCACCGCTCCAGCGGGGCGGGCAGGACCCTTATCGATTGACACGATGCCGTTCTGTGGCGCCGAATTCGACACGTGGCTTCCCGGCGGCGAAGCACAGCCGGAGAGGGCCGCCAGAATTATTACACCGAGGGATGCCGCGAGCGCGCACCGCAGCGATGGCCCGGCCGCCCGGCGTGCAGGCTTCATCAGCTCTGGCACCGCGGGCACCAGTAGGTGTCGCGGAGTTTGAGCGGGTCGGCACCGAGCCTGCCCCGTTGGATGCGCGCGCCGCAGCGCCGGCAGGGCTGGCCATCGCGGGAGAAGACGAAACCGGTACGCCCGCGCCGGGTGTCGCCCGTGGTGGTGCGCTCCGTGCGGTCGCGATTCGCCCGGATCACCCGGTGGGCCAGCGCCACGACCCCCGCGAGGTCAGGGGTATCGGCGATGGTTCGAGTGGGCAGCACCCCGCGCAGGAAGCACAGCTCGTTGACGTACTCATTGCCGAGGCCCGCGAGGTTTCGCTGATCCATCAGCGCCACGTGGATTTCCCGGGCGGGGGCTGCCGCGAGGTTGGTCACGGCGGTCGCGGCATCCCAGTTTGCACCCAGCAGGTCTGGTCCCAGATATCCCACCGCGCACTCCTCATCGCTCGTGTTGAAAACCTCGAGCGTGCCCATGTCGAATCCCACGGCTATCCACTCGCTGGTGGTCAGGATAACGCGGGCCTGGTAATCAGGGCGCTGCCAGCGGGAACCCGGGCGGTACAGGTGCCAAGAGCCCTCCATTTTCAGGTGGGTGTGGATGCTCACTGTGCCGACTCTGGTCAGCAGGTGCTTGCCACGGCTGACAACAGACTCGATCGTCAGGCCCGTGAGGTCGAGCTCGGCGTATTTGGGCACCCGGAAATCGGAGCCCGTCAGCACGAGGCCGGCCAGCGCGTCGTTTAGGTGTTTAGCCGCCCGGTAGACGGTATCGCCCTCAGGCATCGGTGCGGTCCGCTCTCGGGCGGGCGTGGCGGGTGCGGGTGTGCGTGCGGCTTGTTCGGTGGTCAGTTTGCACGGAGTCTCATTCCCTGCGGCGAGCTGACGAACCCGGCGGCCTCGAGTGCGCGGCCGATCGGGGTGCCGATCGAGAAGACGCCGTCGGCCTTCTCTATGGTGAGCTTCGCCACCCGTCCGCTCGTGACGCTGGCCGCGAGCGAGATGGATGCGGCGGCGAGATCGGCGGTGGCCGTCGCCGCGCCGGCATCCGCACCGGCTACCTCGGTGCCTGCGGTCTCGCCCCCGGGGAAAAAGGTGAGGAGGGTCTTGCCGCCGCGCTCGATGTACATCACGAGTCGGCCATCGACGAGCACGACGAGCGCTCCGGCCTTGCGGCCGGGACGGTGACCCGCGATGGTGGTGGCGGGCCAGTTCAGCGCGGCGCCGAAGGGATTCGCGGGGTCGGTGGCGGCGAGGGTGAGGGCCAGTGGCGCGCCGTCGGTCGCCAAGCCCGGGGAGACCGGTGCAGAATCCGGCGCGAACGCCCGGAGCCGGTCGATGGTGCCGCCCGTTGAGAACTGGGATGCGCCGAGGGTCTCGATGAAATAGCCGCGCCGGCTGCGGCCGGTTTCCTCGAACCCGCTGAGGATCTTGTAGGCGAGGGCGAAACCGCCGACGAGACGCTCGTTCATCACGGAGCCGCGCGTGACGACGCCGTAGCGCTCCAAGAGCTGGTCGCCGATGAAGTGGCCGCGCACGGTGGCGTCGGTCTCGGCCGCCGGCAGCAGCGACCAGCGGCCGCCCACTGTCGGTGGGCCCACCCGCGTTGGCATGCTCGGCCGGGCATAGATGCGACCGCCGTGCACTCGGGCTCGGGCTGCGGGGCGAGCGGTGCTGTGTGCACTTCGGCTGCCGCCGGTCAGGGTGCGGAGTGGTGCGAGGGTGTCGTTCGTGAGGCGGCCGGCCCAGACGAGGTCCCAGAGGGCGGTGACGAGGTCGGCGTCGGGGGTGGCCCCGGTGCCGAGGGCGCCGGAGACAGTATCGCTGAGGGCCCGGAAGAAGTAGGCTGCACCTCCTCCGGTGGCCCCGGGGCCGCCGCCGAGGGAATCGAGCACGGCCTGGTGCAGGGCATTGGCCTCGAAGGCATCGGGGATAGGCAGGGTCAGGGGTGCCGTCTCGGCCAGATGCAGGGCGACCCAGCCGTCGTTGCCGGGCAGGGATCCTGCCCCGCTCCAGATGACCTCGCCGGTAGCCGTCAGCTCGTCAAGCATCGCGGGGGAGTAGTTCCTGACCCGCGACGGCAGGATGAGCGATTCCCAGGCGGAGGCGGGAATCGCGACTCCCGCCAGCTGGTCGATGACCGCGGCCACGCCGTCGACGCCGCGGAGCGTACCGCCGACGTGCTGCCACGCCGGCAGGAACCGGGCGAACGTCGTTGTGTCGACGGGTTCGACCTCGTGCCGGAGGGCGGCGAGCGAGCGGCGGCGGAGGCGGCGCAGCACCTCGGCGTCGCACCACTCGGCACCCAGAGCGCTCGTGGTTCCCGGTTCTAGCAGGCCGAGCGGGCGGAACTCTCCCTCGACGACCCGACGTGACACCGCGAGTCGGCGCAGCGTGTCGGTGACCACGGCCGTGCCGAGCCCGAAGCGGGCCGCGGCCTCGCTCGCCGTGAAGGGTCCGTGGCTGCGGGCGTAGCGGGCGATGAGGTCGCCCGCAGGGTCGGTGACGGGCTCGATGAACGCGTCGGGAACGCCAAACGGAATCGGAACCCCGAGAGCGTCGCGCAGCCGGCTCGCGTCCTCGATCGCGATCCACCAGGAGGAGCCCGCGAAGCTGACCTGGAGCGCGCGCTTGGCGCCGACCAGCGCGGCCAGCCACTCCTCGACGTGCGGTGCACCCTCGTCTTGAACCCGAAGCCGCACCTCGAGCGTGCTGAGGGGGCCGAGCATGCGCAGCAGGTCTACGACGCCCTCGGCGTCGCGGGCACGCCGGTCAGAGGCGAGTCTCTGCAGCTCGCGCTCAGTCTGCTCGATCACGCCGATGTCGAGCAGCTCACGCAGCTCGGCACGTCCCAGCAGCTCGGCGAGCAGCGTCGGGTCGAGCGAGAGGGCGGCGGCCCGTCGCTCGGCCAGCGGGCTGTCACCCTCGTAGACGAACGAGGCGACGTAGCCGAACATCAGCGACTTGGCGAAGGGCGAGGGCTCGGGCGTCTCGATCTCCACGATGCGGATGCGCCGGGCCTCGAGGTCTCTGGCGAGTCCCACAAGCGCGGGCAGGTCATAGACGTCCTGCAGGCATTCGCGGATCGTCTCAAGGATGATCGGGAAACTCGGGTACTGGCGGGCGACGTCGAGCAGCTGGGCCGCCCGCTGGCGCTGCTGCCAGAGTGGGGAACGGGCGCCGGGGTTTCGCCTCGGCAATAGAAGGGCCCGGGCGGCGTTCTCGCGGAACCGCGACGCGAACAGCGCCGAGCCGCCGACCTCCCGTGTCACGATCTCCTCGAGCTCGTTGGCGTCGAACAGGAACAGGTCTGCTCCGGGCGGCTCGCTCTCGGTGTCGGGCAGGCGCAGCACGATGCCGTCGTCGCTCGCCACGCTGGCGCCATCCAGCCCGAAGCGCTCGCGAAGGCGAGCCCCGATGGCCAGCGACCACGGGGAGTGCACTTGCATGCCGTACGGGGAATGCAGCACCAGGCGCCAGTCGCCGAGCTCATCTCTGAAACGCTCGACAACGAGGGTGGTGTCGCTCGGCACGTGCTGCGTGGCGGACTTTTGTTCAGTGACGAACGTCAGCAAGTTGGCCGCAGCGCGGGGGTCGAGCCCTGCTTCGCTCATCATGCCGATTGCCGCGTCGGGGGCAGCTCCGGCGAGCGTGCGGGTGAACTCGCCGATGGCCCGGCCGAGCTCGGCGGGTCGGCCCAACCCGTCACCGCGCCAGAACGGCAGCCGGCCGGGCTCGCCGAACGCAGGGGTCACGAGCACTCGGTCGTGCGTGATCTCCTGGATGCGCCAGCTGGTGGCACCGAGCGCGAACACATCGCCGACGCGAGACTCGTAGACCATCTCCTCGTCGAGCTCGCCGACGCGGTTTCCCCCTTTGGATCCGGACCCGGTCTTGGCGTCCTTCGCCCCCGCGGCCGCATCCGAGCCGCCGACCATGAAGACGCCGAACAGTCCGCGGTCGGGGATGGTGCCGCCGCTCGTGACGGCCAGCCGCTGCGCGCCGGGGCGACCGGTCAGGGTGCCGGCATCGCGGTCCCAGACGATGCGGGGTCGAAGCTCGGCGAACTGATCGGAGGGATACCGGCCCGCCAGCAGGTCAAGGGTCGCTTCGTATGCCGAACGCGGCATGTTGCTGAAGGGGGCACTGCGGCGCACCATGTCGAACCAGACCTCGACGTCGATGGGCTCGAGGGCGCAGGCGGCGACGGTCTGCTGGGCGAGGATGTCGAGGGGGTTCTTGGGCACCGCGAGCGACTCGATCAGCCCGTTCGCCATCCGGAGCGAGGCAACGGCGGCGTGCAGCAGGTCAGCTCGGTGCTTCGGGTAGATCACCCCGCGGGAGACCTCGCCGACCTGGTGGCCGGCGCGGCCGACCCGCTGGAGGCCACTGGCGACGGACGGCGGTGACTCGACCTGCACGACGAGATCGACGGCCCCCATGTCGATGCCGAGCTCAAGGCTCGAGGTGGCGACAACGCAGCGCAGGCGTCCGGTCTTGAGGTCGTCCTCGATGACGGCGCGCTGCTCCTTCGAAACAGAGCCGTGGTGGGCGCGGGCCAGCAGGGAGGCGTCCGAACCGTCGGCCTGAGTCGAGGCGCTGGGCGGCAGGGCCTGTGTCTGGGCCGTCTGACCCATGCTGGCGGCCGGGGTGCGAGCGGCCGGGGTGCCGGCGACCGGGCTTTCGATGGAGCCGGGCGCGCCCGCGGCGCCGGCCACGGCCATCCGCTCGGCGTAGATCTCGTTCAGCCGTGCCGTCAGCCGCTCGGTCAGGCGGCGGGAGTTCGCGAACACGATCGAGCTGTGATGCTCGAGGATCAGATCGACGATGCTCTCCTCGACGTGTGGCCAGATCGAGCCCTGCCCGCTGCTGCTGCTGCCGGAGGAGTCACCACCCAGCACCGCGCCCGAGGTAGACCCCTCGCGCTCGGGCGGGGCAGGCAGGTTTGCCATGTCCTCCACGGGAACCACGACCCGCAGGTCGAACCTCTTGGTCGACGGGGGAGAGACGATCGTGACGGGCCGGCCGCCGGCGAGGAAGCGGGCAACCTCCTCGGGGGGACGCACGGTCGCCGAGAGCCCGATGCGCTGAGCGGGCTTCTCGAGCAGCGCATCGAGGCGCTCCAGTGAGACCGCGAGATGCGCTCCGCGCTTGGTGGAGGCGACGGCGTGCACCTCGTCGATGATGATTGTCTGAACGGTCGCCAGCGACTCGCGCGCTGCCGAGGTGAGCATCAGGAACAGCGACTCGGGGGTGGTTATCAGGATGTCGGGCGGGTTCTTCGACTGCAGTCGGCGATCGGCCTGCGGGGTGTCACCGCTTCGCAACCCAACCCGCACGTGCGGCGGCTCGGTGCCGAGTCTCTTGGCGGTCTGGGTGATGCCGACGAGCGGCGCCCGCAGGTTTCGCTCGACGTCGACCGCCAGAGCCTTCAGCGGCGAGATGTAGAGCACCCGCACGCCGGGTTTCTCGGGCTGAGGCTCAACCATCAGCCGGTCGATCGACCACAGGAACGCCGACAGCGTCTTGCCGGAACCCGTGGGGGCCACGACGAGGGCGTGCGCGCCGTCGGCCACTGCCTCCCACGCGCCCAGTTGGGCGGGGGTGGGCGCAGAGAAGGCACCCCGGAACCACTCCTGGGTAGCCCGCGAGAACCGCTGGAGCACATCGCTCATCGGACAAGTCTGGGGCATCAGGCTGGGGTGAAAGTGCATGGTGTGGGCGGAGTGTGCCGCCGAGTGGGTAAGAATGAACCATGAGCGTTCGCACCCCAGACCCCGAGCCCGAATGGAACCCGGATGGCATCCCCAATCCGACGCCGCCGCAGGGGGCGAATCCTGGCTGGTTGACCGATATCGAGCTGGTCGAAATCCGCCGCCGGCTGCCGATTCTGTACGTCGAGGCTGTGCCCGTGAGGGTAGACGGCCTGGGCCAGGTCACGGAGGTCGGCGTTCTGCTGCGGGCCACCGCGACGGGGTCGATGAACCGCACGCTGGTCTCCGGCCGCGTCATGTTCGGTGAGACCATTCGCGACGCGCTCTTCCGGCACCTCGAGAAGGATCTCGGCCCGATGGCCTTCCCGCAGCTGCCGACGAGCCCCGTGCCCTTTCACGTGGCCGAGTACTTCCCCCTTCCCGGAGTCAGCCCCTACTTCGACGAGCGCCAGCACGCCGTCTCGCTTGCCTACGTCGTGGCAGTTACCGGCACGTGCGAGCCCAGGCAGGATGCGCTGGAGATCACCTGGATGACGCCCGAGGAGGCATCCTCCGACGCCGTCTCGGCCGAGTTCGAGGGCGGCCGCGGCTCGCTGCTGCGCGCAGCGCTCGCCTCCGTGGGCCGCCTAACCTAGTCGCCGTTTTCAGGCCATAGCCGCGCGCAACCGCCTGAGGCGGTTGGCGGCGGCTATGGCCTGAAAACGGAAGTGGGTGCGAAAAAGCCGGCCGTCTCGGGGAGAATCCCGAGGCGGCCGGCCTCTTTGCGTTTACGGGGTGTTAGCCCTGGGCGCGGCGGCCCGAGCGACGCGGGGCGCCGCCACCGGTGTTGCCGGAGGAGGAGTCGGAGTAGCCCGAGCTTCCGCCGGTCGAGGTGGAGTACGTGCGCGAGCTGCTGGAACCAGCGGATGCGCCACCCGAGGATGCGCCGCCGCGACGGGCGCCGCCGCCTGAGCGACCGCCGCCGGCCGACGCGCCGGCGGTTGCAGGACGAGCGGAACGCTCACGGCGCGGAGCACCGTTGCCGGCAGAGTCGCCGCCATCACGCTGGGTGCGCTTGCGCTGGGCGTTGGCGCCCTGAGATCCACCGGCACGACGGGGCGTTGAACCCTGGTGTGCCTGCGGGGCAGCGTGCGGCGCCGGCGTGACGTAGGCCGCGAGCGGACCGACGAGTTCGAGCACCGCGCGGGAGTCCGCATTGACGAACTGCGGGGCGACCATGATGGCCGCCTTCTTGAGCAGGGCAGCGGTGTCGCGCTTCTGGGCGGGGAGCACGACGGTGACGACGTCGCCGGCGCTACCGGCGCGGGCGGTACGGCCCGAGCGGTGCAGGTAGGCCTTGTGCTCGGCCGGCGGGTCGACGTGGATGACCAGCTCGACGTCGTCGACGTGCACGCCGCGGGCGGCGACGTCGGTGGCGACGAGAACGCGTACGTCGCCGGCGCTGAACGCGGCGAGGTTTCTGTCCCGGGCGACCTGCGACAGGTTGCCGTGCAGGTCGACGGCCGGGATGCCGGCGTCGATCAGCTGGCGGGCCAGCTTCTTGGCGTGGTGCTTGGTGCGCATGAACAGAATGCGGCGGCCGGTGCCGGACGCCAGCTTCTCGACGAGCAGGCGCTTGGACTCGGGGCCATCGACCTCGAACACGTGGTGGGTCATGGCGGCGACGTGGCTGTTTACCTCGTCGACCGAGTGCAGAACCTCGTTCTTCAGGAAGCGGCGCACGATCTTGTCGACGCCGTTGTCCAGCGTCGCGGAGAACAGCAGGCGCTGGCCGCCGGCGGGGGTCTTGTCGAGGATGCGCGTGACGACGGGCAGGAAGCCCAGATCGGCCATGTGGTCGGCCTCGTCAAGAACGGTGATCTCGACGGCGTCGAGTGAGACAAGGCCCTGCTTCATCAGGTCTTCGAGGCGACCTGGGCAGGCAACGACGATGTCGACGCCGGCCTTCAGAGCCAGAACCTGACGCTGCTGGGAAACGCCACCGAAAATGGTGGTCGACTTGAGGCCGTAGGCATCCGCCAGCGGCTGGAGGGCTGCGGTGATCTGGGTGGCAAGCTCGCGGGTCGGGGCGAGGATCAGGCCAAGGGGGCGGTTCGGGCGACGCTGGCCACCGGCGAGCTTGCCGCCGAGGCGCGCGACCATCGGAATGGAGAACGCGAGGGTCTTGCCGGAGCCGGTCTTGCCTCGGCCGAGCACGTCGCGGCCGCCGAGGGTATCGGGCAGGGTGTCGACCTGGATGGGAAAGGGCTCTGTGATTCCCGCCGCTGTGAGGCTGGCAACGAGAGGAGCGGGCACGCCGAGCGTGCTGAAGGTGGGTGTTGACATTGAGGTTTCGGTGCCTTTCAGGCATCGGATTCCGCGTTGATCGAGAGAGATCCTGCAGGAGATTTGCCCCGAGACCAAAGTCAGGGGAACCGCCAGTGCGGAAAAGATGGCGAAGGTGCCAGTAGGCACTTCCGTTCGCCGTGAGAAAGTTTTCTTCAGATTTTCAGCCAGTGGTTCGAGACCTAAGGCCAGACAGGAAGAGGTGCGTTCTACGACGCAGGGAGCGCGCTGTTGCGCTCACAAGTCCTCCCAGAATAGCGCATTCGGGGGCCACTGTCGTCGTGAGGTCGGAATCAGTGGCTCGGGGCGCCGTAAAGCTCGCCCACCGGTACGGGGAAGGGAAGCCAGTTTCCCCGCGGAGCGAGTGGGCACGCCCAGGCGGGGTCGTATGCGCACGAGGGGTTGTAGGCGAAGTTGAAGTCGAGCACGAGCGACCCAGGGCTCGACCCTGTGCCGAGGTGGGCACCCTTGACCGTGTCCAGCAGATAGCGTCCGCCGCCATAGGTGCCGCCGAGTGCCGCACCGGCCAACGAGTCCCGCAGCGGGATGAAAATGCCGCCGCCGTAGGAGCGCAGCCGCCAGACGTCCAGGGGCGCGGAGCTGCCGCTCGCACTGTCTGGAACCACCACTCGGCCGATCAGTTCGAAGGGGACAACACCGTCGGTTCCCGTCTCGAAGTCGAAGTGCACAGTCTCGCCGGTCGGCGACACCGGCGCAGCCTCGACCTCGAGCTCGAACCGCCAGGTGGGATCGTAGGGAGCAACGGGCAAGCCGGAAAAACCCGCGCGGCTCTCCGGCAGCAACGGCGACTGCGGATGCCCCCTGAAGAGTTCGTCGCGCGCCCGGCGCCAGAAATCGTGAGCCTGGCGGGCATCCGTCTGTGCGAGTTCTCTGGCTTCGGCGTAGATGCCGAACACTCTGCTTCGCCAGTCGGCCACCTCTATTGTGGTGGGAATCGAACTCACTCGGCGGGCCCTGTCGGCCTGGGGTCGAAGGCCCAGGTCGGCGCGAGCTGGTGCAGGCGAATGCCGCGCCACTGCCAAAATGCCCAGAAGCTGGGCCAGGCCAGGGCCGATACCCGACCGGCGCTGAACTTCAGCTGGTCGCGGTACAGGGTCTTGCCAGTCCCGGCGGGGTCAGGGGCAATGGCCATGCGGTGGTCCCAGGCGGTCGTTGCTGCCACGGGCCCGGAGATTCCGTAGCCCGTGTCGCGCACGATGCGCACGCCGTCAATTCGGTCCTCGCTCATCGCCAGCCGGATAACCTGCTCTCCCATTGGCACAAGGCCTGCGGCCCGGACGGAGACCGGATGCTCACCCGGCGTCCAGATGCTCGGGAACCCGGCCGGCTCAAGCGACGTGAACTCAAGCAGCGGGCTGGAGACCTCGCGGAACACCGCCGGGCTGCGTACGGCCCGCCACGCGGCATCCGGTTCGCAGTCAAGGATCAGTTTCAGTAGAACGCGCATAGTCAAGACCTCCTTTCTAAGTCTCTCCCACTCTTGTTGGGAGCCGCTCCGTAACACGATTCGCATATTCGGCAACAGAGTGAAATTCTGGGGTAATGCTGAACTCTCTTCCAATCCTCGACATGTCCATGCTTGACAACGGGCCAGAGGAGGCTGAGGCGTTCCGCGCCGCTCTCCGCAAAGCCACGCACGAATACGGTTTCTTCTATCTGGTCGGCCACGGCATAAGCGACGAGCTGACCACCGAGATGCTGGAGACCTCACGTCGCTTCTTCGCCCTGCCGGATGAGGACAAGCTCTCGGTCGAAAACCTCAAGAGCCCGCAGTTTCGTGGCTACACACGAGTCGGCGGTGAGCTGACCATGGGCGAGGTCGACTGGCGCGAGCAGATCGACGTCGGCCCCGAGCGTGACGCCGTTCCGATCGCCCCCGGCGTTGCCGACTACTGGCGCCTCGAGGGCCCGAACCTCTGGCCGAGCGCCCTTCCAGAACTGCAGGGTGTCGTCAACCGCTGGAACCGTGAGCTCTCCGAAATCAGCAATCGCCTCCTGAGCTCCTGGGCACTGTCGCTCGGCGCCCGTGCCGATGTCTTCGACGGGGCTTTCGAGCTTCCGTCAACGCTGATCAAGATTGTCCGCTACCCCGGCCACAGCGGAGACGTGCCCAAGCAGGGTGTTGGCGCGCACCGCGACGGAGGAGTTCTCACCCTGCTCCTGGTCGAGCCGGGCAAGGGCGGCCTGCAGGTTGAGCACGAGGGCGAGTGGATCGATGCTCCGCAGGTTCCCGGTGCCTTCGTCGTGAACATCGGCGAGCTCCTCGAGCTCGCGACGAACGGCTACCTCAAGGCCACCCTGCACCGGGTCATCTCGCCGATGGTCGGAACCGATCGAATGTCGATTCCCTTCTTCTTCAACCCGTCTCTCGACGCCACCGTGCCACAGCTCGAGCTCCCGGCAGAACTGGCCGCCGAGGCGACCGGCGTCTCCGTCGACCCGAACGACAGCCCCATCCTGAGCGTCTACGGCGACAACGCCCTGCGCTACCGTCTCCGTGCCCACCCGGATGTGGCCGCGATCCACCATGCAGACCTTCTGACGGCGCCGGCTGGTCAGGCCTGATTCACGGCCAAATCAGGGTTTTCGACGCCCCATGGGCGATAACGTCTTGGCAGAGGAACCTCTTCGCAAAGGAGCATCATCATGAAGGCAGTTGTCAACGGAACGGTAATCGCCGAGGCCCCGAAAGAAGACCTCATCGCCATCGAGGGCAACTGGTACTTCCCGCCCTCCAGCGTGAACTTCGATTTGCTCACGCCGAGCAACACCCCGTATACCTGCCCGTGGAAGGGTGCCTGCCAGTACTTCGGCGTGACCGATGGCGACGAGAGCCTCACAGACCGCGCCTGGAGCTATCCGGTGCCATACCCGGCAGCTTTCGACCGAGTCGGCCGGGACTTCAGCAACTACGTCGCCTTCTGGAAGGAAGTCAGCGTCGTCGAGTAGCACGCACGCACGCTGGGCACGACCCTGCGTCAGAAACGGCGGGGCCCGGGGCCCTGCCGTTTTTTTGATGGAGTTCCTAGCCCTGAAGCTGGCGGGCGTCGAGGGCGAAGAGATCGCGGGCACCAGCCGTAGCTGAGGCCAACAGTCCGCCAGACTGCGGAAGCAGCTGCTCAGCGAAGAACCGGGCCAGCACGAGTTGGGTCTCCGCCACGTCGCCGTCGCCCGTGGCGGCCCCGGCCAGCGCCGAGCGGGCGAGCAGCCAGCCACTGGCGCACAGGCCCCACATCCGCAGGTAGGGGGTCGAGCCGGCAAGAGCGGTCCTCGGGTCGCTCGCGCCGATGCGCAGCATATGTTCTGTCGCCGTTTCGAGCGCGTCGAACTGGCGCGAGAGCTCCTCTCGGATCGAGTCGAAGTCGCTGCCCGCCGCCGCCAGATCTGGCTCTACCTCCCGCATCTGGGCGATGAACTCCCGGGCGCTGTCGCCGCTACGCACGCCAAGCTTCCGGCCGATGAGGTCGGCCGCCTGAATGCCGTTGGTGCCCTCGTAGATGGGGGTGATCCGCACGTCGCGATAGTGCTGGGCGGCGCCCGTCTCCTCGATGAAGCCCATGCCGCCGAAGACCTGCAGGGCGAGCGAGGTCAGCTCGACGCCGAGGTCGGTGCCGAACGACTTGCAGATCGGGGTGAGGAGCCCCACGATCTCGGCTGCCCGGGAGCGGGCTATCGGGTCTGGATCGTGTGTGCTGCGATCCATGTGCACGGCGTTGAACAGCATCAGGCGACGCAGAGCTGCGAGATAGGTCTTCTGGGTCATCAGCATCCGACGCACGTCAGGGTGATCGATGATCGCGGAGTCCTTGCCGGTGGCGCCCGAGGCGAGCCCCTGCCGGCGATTCTGGGCGTAGCCGAGCGCCTGCTGGTAGGCACGTTCGGCGACGGCGAGGCCCTGGGTGCCTACCGAGAGCCGGGCGCTGTTCATCATGACGAACATGATGCGCATGCCGAGGTTCTCATCTCCGATCAGGTAGCCGGTCGCGTCGTCATACTCCAGCACGCAGGTGGGTGAGCCGTGGATGCCGAGCTTGTGTTCAAGCGAGAGCACCGTGACTCCGTTGCGCTCGCCGAGGGATTCGTCGTCGTTCACCAGAAACTTGGGCACGATGAAGCACGAGATCCCGCGGGTTCCGGCCGGCGCATCCGGGGTGCGTGCCAGCACGAGATGCACGATCTGCTCGGCCAGGTCGTGGTCGCCGTAGGTGATGTAGATCTTCTGGCCGCTGATGCCGAAGCTGCCATCGGCCCGCGGAACCGCGCGCGTTGCCAGAGCTCCCACATCCGAACCGGCCTGCGGCTCCGTGAGGTTCATGGTGCCGGTCCACTCGCCGCTGATCATCTTCGGCAGGAAGCGCTTCTTCTGGGCGTCGTCGCCGGAGTGCAGTAACGCGTCGATTGCCCCCTGGGTCAGAAGCGGGCAGAGGGCGAAGGCCATATTCGAGGAAGCCATCATCTCTTGGATGGCAAGGCCGACAGACCAGGGGAATCCGCCGCCGTCGAACTCCTCGGGAAACGGCACGGAGCCCCAGCCGGCCTCGACGTATTTTCGGTACGCCTCTTTGAATGCTGCGGGAGTGACAACGCTGCCGTCGGGCTCTCGGTGCGAGCCCTCTACATCGCCCGGGAGGTTCGTCGGGGCGACGACCTCGACCATAAAGTCGCCGCACTCCTTGAGAAGGTCGTTGACCGTGTCGAGGTCGGCGTGTTCATAGCCCGGGAACTGTGCAACGGCGGGGTAATCCACGACATGCTCGAGGACGAAGGAAAGTTCGGTCAGGGGAGGTCTGTAATCGCTCACGACTCAAGGCTACGACGGAGTCAGAAACCGGTTCGAAATATTGTTTCGATCAGCCAATGTGGCCGGGAAACCGGGGTCAGGTCCTTGTTTGATCAGGCAGGTTTCTCGCTGGCGTTCTGCGCCGCGGCCTGGCGCATGCCCGGGCTGATCTCGCGGTGCTCCCAGACGATGACGTTGGCGACCGAGAACCTTCGTGAGCACAGGCCGCAGGCGAGTGGTCTCGTCGGGCGGCGGTAGCGGTGGTGCACATGGCCGCCGGGGCAGGTTCCCAGCCAGGGCGCGAGTTCCTTCGCATTCGCGCTGCCGTCGTGCAGCCGCTTGCCCGCGTAGCCGAGCTCCTTGGCGACCCGACGCCAGATCGGCCCGTGGCCTGCCCGGTGACCCGCGAGGGCGTGGGCCACCTCGTGCAGCAACACCTGGTGGATCTCGTCATCTTCGTATCGGGCGGCAAGGTGACGAGAGACCGAAATGCGCTTATTGCTGAAGCTGCACAGGCCTGCCCGGGTCTTGGCATTGTCGAAGGCGAACGACCACACGGTGGGGTCAAGGTGCATCGCAATGAGGGCGTTCGCCCATTCCCGGACCTGCTTCAGTTCAGCCATGGCTCGATGCTAGAACTCGGCCCGGTCGGGTTTCAGCGCCCGAGGTTGATCTGTGCAATTCGTTTCTCGGTCACAGAGATCGCGACCAGAGCGCTCTCGAGGTCGCCTAGGGAAGCGCCGAGGCGCTCGAAGAGAAACACCGCGGCGGTGAAGGCCGCCTTGGCTTCAGGTAATTCATCCAGCTCGAAGCGAACCTTGCCCAGGGCCAACTGGGCGGCTGCCTCGAGTCCACCCCATTCGTGGGTGCCGGCCTCATCCGCGCAGAGTGTGAGCTCGGACAGTGCGGCGGGCAGCTTGGCTTGGGCGTGCTGCACCTGGGCCCGGACGATTCGAGCGGCGAGTAGATCCTCCCTATTGCCCGAGAACCGGGTCAGCCGCACAGCCTCGTTTGCCACGTTCCACGCGTCATCCAACCGGTTGAGGAGTCGAAAGAGAGTGACCTTCTCCAGCAGGGCGGTCAGGCTCCGCAGATTGCCGAGCTCGTCGAGCCGCTCGTTCGCGGCGCTCACGTCGACCTGCTCTCGCAGCGTCAATGGGTCGTAACCGGTGATAGTGCTCACTGTGCCAATACTTCGTCGAGGTGTGCTGTTGTTTGGGGGGCCTAGCAGGGCACGCGTGCGCCGTGTCTCCAACTGAAGGCGCATCCTGCATTCGCTACAACCCTAACCGTCGAGGCATCGGGAGCCGCTCTGAACACGACGGCTATGGGCGAACCTGAAAGATGCTTCGAGCCGGGGGAGGTGAGGGGATCGCCGTCGCATCGGTGACGATCGGGGCCCCGGCGATGAAGTTCGCCAGCTCGGCGCCGTGAACCACCTTTGCGGGTGTGGGGTCGCTGTTGACCAGCCGCGGCATCCGTTCGAAAGGAAGGGCGCTGTGCGAGGCGAACATAACGACGTTGCCGAACCGGCGGGCCTTCAGCATTTGCGGATCGACCACGAGAGCGACGTACTCAAAGACACTCGAGAGCGTCGAGGCCTGGCCGCGGGCGAACGCGAGCCCGGCGCCGTCGGCCACGTTCGCGGCAAGGATGCCGGTGGCCGTCAACACGGATGCGCCGAGTCGGTAGAACTCCTGGCTCGTGACATGCGCGGGGGTCCTGGCGCCGGAGAAGACATCGACGACGAGCAGGTCGACGCTGCCGATGAGCCCCGTGGGAAGGGCGCCCAACACCTCGCGAGCGTCACCGTGCCGAATGCGGATCTGAGCGCCGCGGGGCAGGGGAAGCTGGGTCCGAACGAACTCGACCAGATCGCTCTCGAACTCCACGACCTGCTGGCGGGAGCCGGGACGGGTGACGGCCACATATCGAGGGAGCGTCAGTCCGCCGCCACCGAGATGCAGGGCCGTAATGGGCTGTCCCGCCGCTGCCATCAGGTCGATGGCGTGTCCGATGCGCCTGACGTATTCAAAAGAGAGATGTGTCGGGTCTTCGAGGTCGACGTGCGACTGGGGTGTTCCGTCCACCACCAGTAGGAAGGAGCCGGGCGAGTACCTGTCGCTCTCCACGACGGCCCGGAATCCACTTCCTGACAGGGTGACCGACGGATGCTCGACCGCCGCTCCGCCGCCCTGCGCTTCGCCCCTGTCGCCCCTGTCGCCCCTGCCGATTCGTGCCATCTGTCTATCCTCCCATCCCCAATTGAGAGATTGGATCGTACGGAGTACGCAGCTATGTCGCATCGTGGGTGACCATGGGCCACGTACTTGAAGTCGTTAGCGCCGCCGGGGGAGTTGCGCACAGGTCAATGATCCTCGCCGCGGGGGTGATCTCGTTCCAGCTGGGGCGTGCGGTGCGCTCGGCCGAGATCCTCCGGGTGCGGCGGGCCTGGTATGCCGTGAAGGATGCGCCCCACGACGTCGTCAGGGCGGTTCGGGTCGGCGGCTCGCTGACCGCGGTCTCCGTTGCCAGGCTGCACGACCTGTGGGCCTTTCCCGAGCCGGGGCTGCATGTGTCCGTTGCCGCTAATGCCGCCCGGTTGAGATCCGAACACACTCGGTTCGTGACCCTCGGTGAGGAGAACGACAACTCGGTTTGCCTGCACTGGCGGGCGGGAAGGGGTGCGACCCTGTGCATTCAGGAGAGTCTGGCCGACTCGCTGGTCGATTCGATCCACTGCCAAAGCGACGAGTACGCCGTGATCCTCATCGACTCCGCGTTGAATAAGCGGCTGGTGAGCCTCGCGGAGCTGCAACGGAAATTCGATGGACTGCCGCGGCGCTATCGGCGCATCCTCGCCCGAGCGGATGCGCGCAGCCAGGCCGGCACGGAAACCCTGGTCCGTCTGCGCCTGCGGGCTATCGGGATCCTGCTCGGCATCCAGATTCAGATCAGGGGAGCGGGCCGCGTCGACCTCCTGATCGGCGATCGTCTGGTGATCGAGTGTGATGGCCACGAGTGGCACTGGCTCGAGGACAGCTACGAGAAAGACCATGAGCGGGACGCCGTTCTGGTTCAGAGGGGCTACCTCGTCCTGCGGCTGACCTATAACCAGATCGTCAACGACTGGCCGCGCATGGAGCTGATCATCCGCGGCCTGATCATGAGCGGCGACCACCTGTTCTCCCGTTCCCGTTCCGTTTTCAGGCCATAGCCGCCGTCAACCGCCCCAGGCTTTTGCGCGCGGCTATGGCCTGAAAACGGAACACCGAGAGGTGGGGGAGAGGCAGGTTATACCCGAGAAGTGGAAACTGGTCAAGACAACAGGTAGACAGGCGCTACGAATTGCGCCTATGCTTGACCCTTGCGCTCCCAGTAAAACTGTGCCTTCATATTGCGGTCGGCAACGCTTGTGCCTATTCGAATCGATCCCGTTTCGATGGTGGCACCACTCTAGAACCAAATAGCGGGTTCTGGCCAGAACTTGGTGAGTCTGACGGTCTGTGTTCTCGTTCTGCACACGATTCGTATCCCAATATTCAACCGACAGTATTGAGGCCCGACGGGGTCCACGGAGGTTATTTCCTTGGCTGCTGCGCTAAACGCAACCACCATCTCAACCAAGAACGGCCGAGGCGCTTCGCGTCTCTCGTTCGCGAAGATCACTGACACGCTGACCGTCCCGGATCTGCTCGCTCTGCAGACCGAGAGCTTCGACTGGCTTGTCGGCAACGACATCTGGAAGCAGCGCGTCGCGGAGGCGAAGAAGGCCGGCCGTCAGGACCTGCCGAACCACTCCGGACTCGACGAGATCTTTGAAGAGATCTCCCCGATCGAAGACCTCGGCGAAACGATGCAGCTGAGCTTCACCAGCCCGTTCCTCGAGCCGGAGAAGTACACGATCGACGAGTGCAAGGAACGCGGCAAGACCTACGCGGCTCCTCTGTACGTCGAGGCTGAGTTCATGAACCACCAGACCGGTGAGATCAAGACGCAGACCGTCTTCATGGGTGACTTCCCCCTGATGACCGAGCGCGGAACATTCATCATCAACGGCACCGAGCGCGTCGTCGTCTCGCAGCTGGTTCGCAGCCCGGGCGTCTACTTCGACCGTGCGATGGAGAAGACCAGTGACAAGGACATCTACTCCGCTCGCATCATCCCCAGCCGCGGTGCCTGGCTCGAGTTCGAGATCGACAAGCGCGACCAGGTCGGTGTTCGCATCGACCGCAAGCGCAAGCAGTCGGTCACGGTATTCCTGAAGGCCCTCGGGTTCTCCAGCGAAGAGATCATGGCCGAATTCGCCGGCTTCGCCTCCATCGAGGCAACCCTGGAGAAGGACACGATCCTCACCAAGGAAGAAGCCCTCAAGGACATCTACCGCAAGCTTCGTCCCGGAGAGCAGGTTGCCGCTGAGGCTGCCCGCGCCCTGCTGGACAACTTCTACTTCAACTCAAAGCGCTACGACCTCGCGAAGGTCGGTCGTTACAAGATCAACCGCAAGCTCGGCCTCGAGAGCGAACTGTCCAACTCGGTGCTCACGCCCCAGGACATCCTCGCGACGATCAAGTACCTCGTTGCGCTCCACGACAACCAGACCACGCTGCCCGGCATCCGTGAGGGCAAGAAGGTCGACATCCGTCTCGACGTAGACGACATCGACCACTTCGGCAACCGTCGCATCCGCGCGGTCGGCGAGCTCATTCAGAACCAGGTCCGCACCGGCCTGTCCCGCATGGAGCGCGTTGTTCGCGAGCGCATGACCACGCAGGACATCGAAGCGATCACCCCGCAGACCCTGATCAACGTGCGCCCCGTCGTCGCCGCGATCAAGGAGTTCTTCGGTACCTCGCAGCTCTCGCAGTTCATGGACCAGAACAACCCGCTCGCGGGCCTGACCCACAAGCGCCGCCTGAGCGCCCTGGGCCCGGGTGGACTGAGCCGCGAGCGCGCCGGCGTCGAGGTGCGAGACGTTCACCCGTCGCACTACGGCCGCATGTGCCCGATCGAGACCCCGGAAGGCCCGAACATCGGCCTGATCGGATCCCTCGCATCGTTCGCGCGAATCAACTCCTTCGGTTTCATCGAGACCCCGTACCGTCGCGTTGTCGACGGCGTGGTCACGGCGAACATCGACTACCTCACGGCCAGCGAAGAAGACGAGTTCGTCGTCGCCCAGGCCAACGCGCCCCTGACCGCGGATGCCCGCTTTGCGGAAGCACGCGTTCTCTCCCGCAAGAAGGGCGGCGAGGTCGACCTCTTCCCGAAGGAGGACATCGGCTACATGGATGTCTCCCCGCGCCAGATGGTGTCGGTCGCGACCAGCCTCATCCCGTTCCTCGAGCACGATGATGCAAACCGCGCCCTCATGGGTGCGAACATGCAACGCCAGGCCGTCCCGCTGCTGCGCAGCGAGAGTCCCCTCGTCGGAACCGGTATGGAGGGCTTCGCGGCCATCGACGCCGGCGACGTCGTCACCGCCGACAAGGCCGGTATTGTCTCCGAGGTCTCCGCTGACGTCGTCACTGTTCAGCTCGACGAGGGCGGAACCCAGACGTTCTATCTGCGCAAGTTCGACCGCTCCAACCAGGGCACGAGCTACAACCACCGCGTCATCGTGTCGGAGGGTGAGCGCGTCGAGGTCGGCCAGGTCATCGCCGATGGTCCCGCGACCGAGAACGGCGAGCTCGCACTCGGTAAGAACCTCCTCGTGGCATTCATGCCGTGGGAGGGTCACAACTTCGAGGACGCGATCATCCTGAGCCAGAACCTGGTCAAGGACGACATTCTCTCCTCGATTCACATCGAGGAGTACGAGGTCGACGCCCGCGACACCAAGCTCGGCAAGGAGGAGATCACCCGTGACCTCCCCAACGTCAGCCCGGAGCTGCTCGCAGACCTCGACGAGCGCGGCATCATCCGCATCGGCGCCGAGGTTCGACCCGGTGACATTCTCGTCGGCAAGGTCACGCCCAAGGGCGAGACCGAGCTTTCCGCCGAGGAGCGCCTCTTGCGCGCCATCTTCAACGAGAAGAGCCGCGAGGTTCGCGACACGTCGCTGAAGGTTCCCCACGGCGAGCAGGGCACGATCATCGCCGTCAAGGAGTTCTCTGCCGAGAACGACGACGAACTCGGCTCCGGTGTTAACCAGCGCGTCGTCGTCTACATCGCCCAGAAGCGCAAGATCACCGAGGGTGACAAGCTCGCCGGTCGTCACGGCAACAAGGGTGTCATCTCGAAGATCCTGCCGGTCGAGGACATGCCGTTCCTCGCCGACGGAACCCCCGTCGATGTCGTCCTGAACCCGCTGGGTATCCCGGGACGAATGAACTTCGGCCAGGTTCTGGAGACCCACCTCGGGTGGATCGCCAAGCAGGGCTGGGAAGTGACGGGCAAGCCCAAGTGGGCCGCCGAACTGCCCGAGCACGCTCGCAAGGCCGCCCCGAACACGAAGGTCGCGACTCCGGTCTTCGACGGAGCGTTCGAGGAGGAGATCGCAGGTCTGCTCGATTCGACGACCAAGACCCGCGACGGCGACCGCCTGATCGACTCCACCGGGAAGACCATGCTGTTCGATGGTCGCAGCGGCGAGCCGTACCCCGAGCCCGTCTCGGTCGGTTACATGTACATCCTCAAGCTCCACCACCTCGTCGACGACAAGATTCACGCTCGTTCGACGGGTCCGTACTCCATGATCACGCAGCAGCCGCTGGGTGGTAAGGCGCAGTTCGGTGGTCAGCGCTTCGGTGAGATGGAAGTGTGGGCCCTCGAGGCCTATGGAGCGGCGTACGCCCTCCAAGAGCTCCTGACCATCAAGAGTGATGACATCCTCGGCCGTGTCAAGGTCTACGAGGCCATCGTCAAGGGCGAAAACATCCAGGAGCCGGGTATTCCCGAAAGCTTCAAGGTGCTTATCAAGGAGATGCAGTCGCTGTGTCTGAACGTCGAGGTTCTCTCGGCCGACGGAACCGCAGTCAGCCTTCGCGACACGGATGACGAGGTCTTCCGCGCCGCTGAGGAACTCGGCATCAACATCTCCACCCGGTTCGAGTCGTCGTCAATCGACGACATCTAACCTGGCACCCCTCTTAGCGTTCGATTCCGTTCAGGAAAGAAGATTAAATTGCTCGACGTTACAACTTTCGACGAACTGCGCATTGGTCTGGCCACGGCTGACGACATCCGCAAGTGGTCACACGGTGAGGTTAAGAAGCCGGAGACAATCAACTACCGCACGCTGAAGCCCGAGAAGGATGGCCTCTTCGGAGAGCAGATCTTCGGACCCAGCCGCGACTGGGAGTGCTCCTGTGGCAAGTACAAGCGGGTGCGATTCAAAGGCATCGTCTGCGAGCGCTGCGGCGTGGAGGTCACCAAGAGCTCCGTCCGTCGCGAGCGCATGGGCCACATCGAGCTCGCCGCGCCCGTAACCCACATCTGGTACTTCAAGGGAGTTCCGTCGCGCTTGGGCTACCTTCTGGACATGGCGCCGAAGGACCTCGAAAAGGTCATCTACTTCGCCGCGTACATGATCATCTCGGTAGACGTGGATGCTCGTCACGAAGATATGCCGGGCCTTGAAAACGAGCTCCGGCTCGAGATCAAGAACCTGAGCGATCAGCGGGACGCCACGATCGCGACCCGCCTCGTGCGGCTCGAGACCGACCTGGCAGCCCTTGAGGCCGAGGGTGCCAAGAGCGACCAGAAGCGTCGCACGAAGGACTCCGCCGAGAAGGAGATGGGACAGGTCCGCAAGGCCTACGACGAGCAGATCAACCAGCTCGAGCGTGTCTGGGAAGACTTCCGCAGCCTCAAGGTCGGCGAACTGAAGCCGGAAGACGCTGTCTTCCACGAGCTTCAGGACCGCTACGGGCAGTACTTCAGCGCCTACATGGGCGCCGAGGCCATCAAGAAGCGCCTTGAGGCCTTCGACCTGGTGACGGAGGGCGAGACTCTTCGCCTGCAGATCTCCGAGGGCAAGGGCCAGAAGAAGATCCGCGCGATCAAGCGTCTCCGCGTCGTCTCCTCCTTCCTCGCCACCGGCAACTCGCCGGCCGCCATGGTGCTCGACGTCGTCCCGGTGATCCCGCCGGAACTGCGCCCGATGGTCCAGCTCGACGGTGGCCGTTTCGCCACCAGCGACCTGAACGACCTGTACCGCCGTGTCATCAACCGCAACAACCGGCTGCGTCGTCTCCTTGACCTCGGTGCTCCCGAGATCATCGTCAACAACGAGAAGCGGATGCTCCAGGAGGCCGTCGACGCACTGTTCGACAACGGTCGCCGTGGACGTCCGGTCACGGGAACCGGCAACCGCGCCCTGAAGTCCCTCAGCGACATGCTGAAGGGAAAGCAGGGTCGATTCCGCCAGAACCTTCTCGGCAAGCGCGTTGACTACTCCGGCCGTTCGGTCATCATCGTCGGCCCGCAGTTGAAGCTGCACCAGTGTGGTCTGCCCAAGCAGATGGCCCTGGAGCTCTTCAAGCCGTTCGTTATCAAGCGCCTGATCGACCTGAGTCACGCTCAGAACATCAAGGCCGCGAAGCGTATGGTCGAGCGCAGCCGTCCGCAGGTCTGGGACGTGCTCGAGGAGATTATCCGCGAGCGCCCCGTTCTGCTGAACCGTGCGCCCACGCTTCACCGTCTGGGCATCCAGGCGTTCGAGCCCCAGCTGGTCGAGGGCAAGGCTATCCAGCTGCACCCGCTCGTCTGTGCAGCGTTCAACGCTGACTTCGACGGTGACCAGATGGCCGTTCACCTTCCGCTGTCGGTTGAGGCCCAGGCAGAGGCGCGCATCCTGATGCTCGCGTCGAACAACATCCTCAAGCCGTCCGACGGCCGCCCGGTCACCCTGCCCACGCAGGACATGATCATCGGTCTGCACCACCTCACCACGGTTCGCCCTGGCGAGGTCGGCGAGGGCCGCGCGTTCTCCTCGATCGCCGAGGCGATTCTGGCGCACGACCAGAAGTCACTGCACCTCAATGCCAATGTGAAGATCCGTCTCATCGACGTGCACTTCCCGGAGGGCGAGGCTCCCGAGGGCTACGTCGACGGTCCCGTTATCGTCGAGACGACCCTGGGCCGCGCGCTCTTCAACGAGGCACTGCCGACGGACTACCCGTTCGTGCGTGAGGTTGCCGACAAGGGACAGCTGTCTCTCATCGTCAACGACCTCGCCGAGCGCTACCCCAAGGTCGAGGTTGCTGCCTCGCTCGACCGCATCAAGGACGCCGGTTTCTACTGGGCCACGCGCTCCGGTGTGACTGTTGCTCTCTCCGACATCCTGACCCCGCCGAACAAGCGGGAGATCGTTGCCGGTTACGAGAAGCAGGCCGCCAAGGTGCAGAGCCAGTTCGAGAAGGGTCTCACGACCGACCTCGAGCGCCGCCAGGAGCTCATCCAGATCTGGACCAAGGCTACGGAGGAGGTCGCGCAGGCCATGCGCGCCAACTTCCCCGAGCACAACACGATCAACCGGATGGTCACCTCCGGTGCCCGTGGCAACTGGCTGCAGGTGCGAAACATCGCCGGTATGCGAGGCCTCGTTAACAACCCGAAGGGTGAGATCATCCCTCGCCCGATCATCTCGTCCTACCGCGAGGGACTGTCGGTCGCGGAGTACTTCATCGCAACCCACGGTGCCCGCAAGGGTCTGGCCGACACCGCGCTTCGTACGGCGGACTCGGGCTACCTGACGCGTCGACTCGTCGACGTCTCGCAGGATGTCATCATCCGCGAGGACGACTGTGGCACGACCAAGGGACTCGACCTGCCCATCGCAGTCGAGAGTGCCGATGGCTCGTGGAGCCGTGACGACAACGTAGAGAACTCGGTGTACGCCCGTTCCCTCGCTGCCGCCGCGGTCGACGCCTCCGGAACCGTCATCGCTGATGCCGGAGCCGATGTCGGAGACGTCCTCATCGACGAGCTGATCGCCGCTGGTGTGAACCAGATCAAGGTGCGCTCGGTTCTGACGTGTGAGTCAGTCGTCGGTGTCTGTGCCGCCTGCTACGGTCGCTCGCTGGCCACCGGCCTGCTGGTCGACATCGGAGAGGCCGTCGGCATCATCGCCGCACAGTCGATCGGTGAGCCCGGCACGCAGCTGACCATGCGTACCTTCCACACCGGTGGATCGGCATCCGCCGATGACATCACGCAGGGTCTGCCCCGCGTCCAGGAGCTCTTCGAGGCCCGCACCCCCAAGGCTGCGTCGCCCATCGTCGAGGCTGCCGGCCGCGTGCACATCGAAGACACCGACCGTAGCCGGAAGGTCATCCTGACCCCCGACAACGGCGACGAGCCGATCGCCTACCCGGTGCTGAAGCGTTCAACGCTTCTCATCGAGGACGGTCAGCACGTCGAGCTCGGCCAGCAGCTCATCATTGGCGCGATCGACCCGAAAGAGGTCCTGCGCGTCAAGGGTGTGCGTGAGGTGCAGAAGCACCTCGTCGGCGGAGTCCAGGGCGTCTACCGCTCGCAGGGTGTCCCGATTCACGACAAGCACATTGAGGTCATCGTTCGCCAGATGCTCCGCAAGGTGACCGTCGTCGACCACGGTGACACCGATCTGCTCCCGGGTGAGCTCGTCGACCGGGCGCGGTACAACACCCTCAACCGCGAGGCCCTGACCGAAGGCAAGCAGACCGCGTCTGCCCGCCAAGAGGTCATGGGAATCACCAAGGCGTCGCTCGCCACCGAGTCGTGGCTGTCCGCAGCCTCGTTCCAGGAGACCACGCGTGTTCTCACGCAGGCCGCCATGGAGGGAAAGAGCGACCCGCTGATGGGCCTGAAGGAGAACGTCATCATCGGAAAGCTGATTCCGGCCGGAACCGGTCTGCCCCGCTACCGCGATGTCGTCGTCGAGGCGACCGCGGAGGCCAAGGCCGAGCGCTACCCGAACCGCATCTTCACCGATGACGCATCGTTCTCCGAGGCTGACCTGTCGTTCGTCGACTTCGACAGCTTCTCCAGCGATGACTACACCCCCGGTACCTACAACTAACCTGTAGACCGCGCGACGGGCTCCTCACCACATTCGGTGAGGAGCCTTTAGTCGTTTACGGCGCAGGGACTCCTAGGCTGGGCACAAGCGAAACAGGATGCGAGGAGCACCATGGCCAAGAAGACCGCAACCGGTGAGACCAGGGTCAAGAAGTCCTCCTACGAGCTCGAGCTTCGCCGCCTTCAGGCCGAACTCGTCACCATGCAGCAGTGGGTCAAGGACACCGGCGCCCGCGTTGTTGTGATCTTCGAGGGCCGGGATGCCGCCGGAAAGGGCAGCGCCATCAAGCGGGTGACCGAGTACCTGAATCCCCGCACGGCCCGCATCGTGGCCCTGCCGACGCCCACTGTCAGGGAGACCGGGCAGTGGTACTTCCAGCGCTACATCGAACACCTGCCGACCCAGGGTGAGATCATCCTGATGGACCGGTCCTGGTACAACCGCGCCGGTGTCGAGCGGGTCATGGGCTACTCGAGCCCCGACGAGTACCGTCGTTTCCTGCACCAGGCCCCAATTTTCGAACGGATGCTGCTGGAGGACGGCATCATCCTGCTCAAGTACTGGTTCTCAGTGTCTGACGTCGAGCAGGAGGCCCGATTCCGCTCTCGCCTGAACGACCCGATGCGCCGCTGGAAGCTCAGTGAGACCGACCTGCTGTCGATCACGAAGTGGGTTGAATACTCCCGGGCGAAAGATGAGATGTTCGTGCATACGGACATCCCCGAGAGCCCGTGGTGGACGGTGGAGAGCGAAGACAAGCGCGCTTCCCGGCTGAACATGATCAGCCATCTCCTGACTCAGGTCCCGTACGTGGCGAGAATCCCCGACAGGGTCAAGATTCCCAAGCGCCCCGTGGAAGAGGACTACGAGAGGCCTCCCCGCGAGCTGAGCCGTTACGTGCCGGATCATGCGTCGAGCCTGAACCACTAACCTCATAAGCGTGCGCCTCGGAGTTCTTGACGTCGGATCCAATACCGTCCACCTGCTGGTCGTCGACGCGCACCCGGGTGCTCGCCCCGGACCCCTCGTGTCGCATAAGGCCGTACTGCGGCTCATGCGCTATCTCCAGCCTGACGGGAGCATCAGCGCGGCGGGCGTCGACGCGTTGCTGGCCTCGATCGGCTCTCTCGCCAAAAAAGCGGCGGCCGAGGGTATCGATGAGCTCCTTCCTTTCGCCACTTCGGCCCTCCGGGAGGCCGCCAATGGCCCCGAGACCCTCGAGCTGATAGCCGAGAAGACAGGGGTTCGCCTTCAGGTGCTCACGGGGGAGGAGGAGGGCCGACTGACGTTCTTCGCCGTGCGTCGCTGGCTGGGCTGGTCGGCCGGCGGCATCCTTCTGCTGGACATCGGCGGCGGCTCGTTGGAGATCGCCCGGGGCAACGACGAGTATCCGGATGTCTCGGTGTCGGTGCCTCTCGGGGCCGGCCGCACAACGGTCGGCTTCCTGCACGATGATCCGCCGCTGCCTGCCCAGATGAGCGCGCTGAGGGCACACGCGCGGCGCATCCTAGGCAATGCCACTGAGGACTTTCCATTGACTGTCGACCCGCAGCGCGCGATCGGCTCCTCAAAGACCATTCGCTCGTTGGCGCGCCTCGCGGGTTCTACGACCGAGATCCCTGGCATCGGCGAGCGGACGGTGCTTCGTCGGATCGACCTCAAGGACTGGGTGCCGAGACTGGCCTCGATGAATGCCGTTGCGAGGCAGAGCCTGCCCGGAATCACTGCCGATCGAACATTCCAGATCGTGGCGGGCGGCGTGGTGCTCTACGAGGCCATGCGGGCGTTCGGCATCGACGAGCTCGAGGTGTCGCCGTGGGCACTGCGCGAGGGAATCATCCTGCGCTATATCGACGCCCTCGACTAGAAACCGGCCTCGTCGGGGGTTCGCGAGGCGGCCGGATGAGGGCCCGCGGCCAATATCCCGGGCAGCCAGTCGTGAAAGCGCGGCGAGACTGAACCGATCAGTACCGCATTGCCGGCCTCCCTACCCGACAAAAGGCCCTCCGGCCCGATTGCGGCGACGTGGGCAACCGCGGCGTTCAGGGCTCTCAGCTGGCTCCGGGTCGCCCCGAGGTCGGCTTCGTCAGCCACGTTGACCACGATTATTCCGTCTGGGGCAAGCGCGAGCACTTCCACCTCGGCGAAGAAGCCAGCCGTACTCAGGTGGGCTGGCGTTGAGAGGCCCGCATAGACATCACAGACGATGATGGATGCGGCCCCGGCCAGCCGCGGCGCCAGCGACCGCAGACCGGCCAGCGCGTCCGCGATCACAAACTCCACAAAGGCCCCGGCGGGCAGGGGAGCCGCTTCGAGAACGAATTCGGTCAGTCCCACCTCCGCCTCAACGACGAACTGCCGGGAGCCCGGCCTTGTGGCAGCGACATACCTGGGCAGCGATAATCCGCCGCCACCCAGGTGCACGACCGTCAGAGGCTCTCGGGGAGTGGCCGCAGCGTCGACGATGTTGCCCATCCGCCTCATATAGTCGAAGAACAGCAGAGTCGGAGCTGCGGCAGAGACGTGGGACTGAGTGACGCCGTTGACGGCAAGAATCAGCGCCCCGGCGGTGAAAGAGTCGAGCTCGAGGGTGGCCAGGGCTCCGCTGGGAAGCCGGAGTGAGGGTGTAGCGGGCACGTGACGAGCCTAGCGAGGCGACGCTCTGCAGGCACCTTCTGCGACGCGCCTCGAACAATTCCAAGGTGCGAGCGTGCAGGATAGTACCTGCGAGAAGATGCGCCGCCGCGGCGCCTAGGACCAAAAGGCCAAGGAGTCAGAACATGAGCACCGAGAACGAGCAGAACCCCCGGCCGGAGGACGTTGCCGCCCCCAGCGAGCCTGTCGTCGAAGCTTCAGCTTCAGCCTCTGTCCGGCCTGCTGCTGAGCCCACCGTTGCCCAGTCACCGGGTGTCGAGCCCGTGATTGTCGAGCCCGTGATTGCTGAGCCGGTAATGCCTCAACCTTCGAATCCTGAACCTAGCCGGGCCGCCGCACCCGGAGAGCCAGTGCCCGAGTATGTTCCGGCGGCGGTGCCGCCGGCCGGACTGCCCGGCGGAGAGATCTACGGTGCACCGGTGGTGGCCGCCCCCGTCTACCGACCCCTACCGACCCCGCCGAAGCGAGCGGGAAACCGGGGAATCGGCACCCTGATCGCGCTGGTTGGAACCGTCGCATTCGCCGTCGTCTACGCGGGGGTGGCCTCCGTGATCTTCGCGTTCACGGTGTCACTTTCCGGCTGGTTGTCTACGCTCATCCGATTCATCGCGAGTCCCGCTTTCATCACGCCCGTTGTATTCTTCGCCGTCGGCCTGATCCTGCTGGTAGTCGTCGTCAACCGGGCCCGTTGGTGGGCTTACGTGTTGGGTGGATTCCCGGTTGCGGTCTTTGTCTATGCCGGTACGATCGTCGGTGCCCTCCTCACGGTGCAGGGCTGGACCTTGAGTGTGAATGACCAGATCAGCTTCATTACCTCGCTTGTGATGGATCCTCTTCCGCTGGCGGCAGGAATCGTCGCCCGCGAGGCGACGATCTGGGCGGGTGTCTGGCTCAGCTTCCGCGGACGCCGGGTAACGGCGAGAAATACTGCTGCCCGGGCCGAGCACGAGACGGCCCTCGCTGATGCGGCCGCCTCGAGGCCCCTCACGACGCCGGCCTGGTAACGGTGAACCCTCGAGCCGCACTGTTTGCCAGGTCGTCCTTTGCCGTCGCGCTCTACGGCGCCCTTGTCGTGGCCGGCTGGGGGGTCACGAGCCTGGTGACGAACACCGATGTCATCTCAGACAGGGCCGTCGGGCCGATCGTTGCGCCCATCGCCCTTGCCATCAGCGCTGTCGTTCTGCTTTTCGTTCTGGCAGGCCCCGCCGGGCGTTCACTGGCCGCCCATGCGCTGGGGGGCTCGCATGGTGTGGGCATCGCGGTCATCGTGGGGCTGGTCTCTGTGGCGGTCTATCTGCTGGCCGGAGCTGCCGCAGTCATCCTGGATACGGGGAGACCGTTGGCCTTCGTACTGTTCATCGGCGAGCAGGCCCCGACCCCGTATGTGTTCATCCTGTTGGTGGCCGCAACGCTGGCTACCCTCGGGTTCAGCCTCACCCTCGCCCGGACGGAACGGCCGCGCTGGCCTTGGGAGAACGACGGCGAGCAATAGCCCTGTCCGGGGAAGTCGGCACTTGACCGAAGGCCCCAGAACGCATAGTATTCAGCGGGTGTGTGCATACGTGCATGCCCGATTTTCAGCCTGTTGATTCCGGCTGAGACGATGCATGGGCTGAGTTCTGTAAAGAATCAGCTCCCACGGCATACCCACCAATCCCCATTGCAAAAGCCTTTGTGATGGCGGTGGGTCCAGATGTGCCGCAAGGCCTCTGGTGGATTGCTATACAGCAACTGTCACCGTGCAGTAAATACAAGGAGAAGTAGTGCCAACCATTCAGCAGTTGGTCCGTAAGGGACGCAGCCCCAAGGTCACGAAGACCAAGGCGCCTGCCCTCAAGGCCAACCCCCAGCAGCGCGGCGTGTGCACCCGGGTGTACACAACGACCCCCAAGAAGCCGAACTCGGCTCTTCGCAAGGTTGCCCGCGTCAAGCTGTCCAACGGGACCGAGGTCACCGCCTACATTCCTGGTGAGGGTCACAACCTTCAGGAGCACTCCATGGTGCTCGTCCGCGGCGGTCGCGTGAAGGACCTCCCCGGCGTTCGTTACAAGATCATTCGTGGAGCACTCGACACGCAGGCCGTGAAGAACCGCAAGCAGGCCCGCAGCCGTTATGGCGCAAAGATGGAGAAGAAGTAATGCCTCGTAAGGGACCAGCACCAAAGCGCCCCGTCGTCGCAGACCCCGTCTACGGCGCCCCGATTGTCAGCCAGCTTGTCAACAAGATTCTTCTTGATGGCAAGAAGGGCCTCGCCGAGCGAATCGTTTACGACGCGCTCGAGGGTGTTTCGGCCAAGAACGGCGCGGATGCCGTCGTCACTCTGAAGAAGGCACTCGACAACGTTCGCCCCACGCTTGAGGTTCGCTCGCGCCGCGTCGGTGGCTCCACCTATCAGGTGCCCGTCGAGGTCAAGCCGCACCGCGCCAACACGTTGGCGCTTCGCTGGTTGACCAGCTATGCCAAGAGCCGTCGCGAGAAGACCATGACCGAGCGTCTCACCAACGAGATCCTCGATGCATCAAACGGCCTCGGTGCCGCGGTCAAGCGTCGCGAAGACACCCACAAGATGGCCGAGTCGAACAAGGCCTTCGCTCACTACCGCTGGTAGTCACCTGCCGTTGGTAGTGACCTGCTAGCATCCCTCGGCCCCGTGCTTGTCACGGGGCGGAGGGTCGTGAGGGTGATCTATGCTCGCGCCCAAGTTCGACAAAACCCGTATGAAAAACCCCACCGGAGGCAATCTGTGGCACAGGACGTGCTCACCGACCTGAACAAGGTCCGCAACATCGGCATCATGGCCCACATCGATGCCGGCAAGACCACGACGACCGAGCGCATCCTGTTCTACACGGGTATTACGCATAAGATCGGTGAAGTTCACGATGGCGCAGCCACCATGGACTGGATGGCTCAGGAGCAGGAACGTGGCATCACGATCACGTCTGCTGCTACGACCTGTTTCTGGAACAACAACCAGATCAACATCATTGACACCCCCGGTCACGTTGACTTTACGGTCGAGGTGGAGCGCTCGCTCCGTGTCCTCGACGGTGCCGTCGCAGTGTTCGACGGCAAGGAGGGTGTTGAGCCTCAGTCAGAGACCGTCTGGCGCCAGGCCGACAAGTACGACGTTCCTCGCATCTGCTTCGTCAACAAGATGGACAAGCTTGGCGCGGACTTCTACTTCACTGTAGATACCATCGTCAAGCGTCTGGGCGCCCGTCCGCTGGTCATCCAGCTTCCGATCGGTGCCGAGTCGAACTTCGAGGGTGTCGTAGACCTCGTCGAGATGCGTGCCATGACCTGGCGCGGAGACTCCAAGGGTGACGTCGAAATGGGCGCCAAGTACGAGATCGAAGAGATCCCGGCCGACCTTGTCGAGAAGGCTGCGGAATACCGCAAGCTCCTGCTCGAGACCGTCGCCGAGACCGACGATGCGCTCATGGAGAAGTACTTCGCCGGCGAAGAGCTGACGGTCGCCGAGATCAAGGGCGCCATCCGCAAGCTCACTGTCAACAGCGAGATCTACCCCGTGCTGTGTGGCTCGGCGTTCAAGAACCGCGGCGTTCAGCCGATGCTTGACGCTGTTGTCGACTACCTCCCCACGCCGCTCGACGTGCCGGCCATCGAGGCCCACGACGCCCGCGACGAGGAGAAGGTCATCATGCGCCACCCGGACGCCACTGAGCCGTTCACGGCGCTGGCGTTCAAGGTAGCGGTGCACCCGTTCTTCGGTCGCCTCACCTACATCCGCGTGTACTCGGGTCGTCTCGACTCCGGTGCCCAGGTCGTCAACTCGACCAAGGGCAAGAAGGAGCGCATCGGCAAGATCTTCCAGATGCACGCAAACAAGGAGAACCCGGTCGATTTCGTGACGGCCGGTCACATCTACGCAGTCATCGGTCTGAAGGACACCACCACCGGTGACACCCTCAGCGACCCGAGCAATCAGGTCGTCCTCGAGTCGATGACGTTCCCGGAGCCTGTTATCGAGGTTGCCATCGAGCCGAAGACAAAGGCCGACCAGGAGAAGCTGGGTCTCGCGATCCAGAAGCTCGCCGAAGAGGACCCGACCTTCCGCACGGAGCAGAATCAGGACACCGGCCAGACGGTCATCAAGGGAATGGGTGAACTTCACCTCGACATCCTTGTCGACCGGATGAAGCGTGAGTTCAACGTCGAGGCCAACGTGGGCAAGCCCCAGGTCGCCTACCGCGAGACGATTCGCCGCACTGTAGACAAGCACGACTACACCCACAAGAAGCAGACCGGTGGTTCAGGCCAGTTCGCCAAGGTTCAGATCTCGATCGAGCCCATGGAGGTGACCCCGGAGAAGAGCTACGAGTTCGCCAACAAGGTCACCGGTGGTCGCGTGCCCCGCGAGTACATCCCCTCGGTTGATGCCGGAATTCAGGATGCCCTCCAGGTCGGCGTTCTCGCCGGATACCCGATGGTCGGCGTCAAGGCGAGCCTTCTTGATGGCCAGTTCCACGACGTCGACTCCTCGGAGATGGCGTTCAAGATTGCTGGCTCGATGGCTTTCAAGGAAGCCGCCCGCAAGGCTGACCCGGTTCTGCTCGAGCCGTTGATGGCCGTCGAGGTTCGCACCCCTGAGGAATACATGGGCGACGTAATCGGTGACCTCAACTCTCGTCGTGGCCAGATCCAGTCGATGGAAGACGCTACCGGCGTCAAGGTGATTCGTGCCCATGTTCCACTGTCGGAGATGTTCGGTTACATCGGTGACCTGAGGTCCAAGACCTCCGGCCGCGCGGTGTACTCGATGACCTTCGATAGCTATGCCGAGGTCCCGAAGGCTGTAGCCGAAGAGATCATCCAGAAAAACAAGGGCGAATAGTCCTGTATCGTGTTTCGGTACTCAAACTTTTGTGAGTGCCGGAGCGCGTAGCAAATTTCCATAAAAACCCCGCTGAGCAGCCGGTCGAAACTGGCCGGCTGCAAAGCAAGAGTGTCCCGAGGAGGACCTAGTGGCCAAGGCCAAGTTTGAGCGGACCAAGCCGCACGTAAACATCGGAACGATCGGTCACGTTGACCACGGAAAGACCACGCTGACTGCAGCGATCTCCAAGGTCTTGGCCGACAAGTTCCCTTCGAAGACGAACGTTCAGCGCGACTTCGCGTCGATCGACTCGGCTCCCGAGGAGCGCCAGCGCGGCATCACGATTAACATCTCGCACGTTGAGTACGAGACCGAGAAGCGCCACTACGCGCACGTAGACGCCCCGGGCCACGCTGACTACATCAAGAACATGATCACCGGTGCCGCTCAGATGGACGGTGCGATCCTCGTGGTTGCAGCGACCGATGGCCCGATGGCTCAGACCCGTGAGCACGTTCTGCTCGCCAAGCAGGTCGGCGTGCCGTACCTGCTCGTCGCGCTGAACAAGAGCGACATGGTTGACGACGAAGAAATTCTCGAGCTCGTCGAGCTCGAGGTTCGCGAGCTGCTCTCGAGCCAGAACTTCGATGGCGACAACGTCCCCGTCGTTCGCGTCTCCGGTCTCAAGGCCCTCGAGGGCGACGAGAAGTGGGTCCAGTCGATCCTCGACCTCATGGACGCCGTCGACGAGAGCGTCCCGGAGCCCATCCGCGACAAGGACAAGCCCTTCCTGATGCCCGTCGAGGACGTCTTCACGATCACCGGTCGTGGCACCGTCGTTACGGGTCGCGCCGAGCGTGGCACCCTTGCTATCAACTCCGAGGTTGAGATCGTCGGCATCCGCCCGACCGTCAAGACCACGGTCACCGGTATCGAGATGTTCCACAAGCAGCTCGACGAGGCCTGGGCCGGCGAGAACTGTGGTCTGCTCCTTCGTGGCACCAAGCGCGAGGACGTCGAGCGCGGCCAAGTCATCGTCAAGCCGGGTTCGGTTACCCCGCACACCGGCTTTGACGGAACCGCGTATATCCTCTCCAAGCTCGAGGGTGGCCGTCACAACCCGTTCTACACGAACTACCGCCCGCAGTTCTACTTCCGCACCACCGATGTCACCGGCGTCATCACCCTGCCCGAGGGCACCGAGATGGTCATGCCCGGCGACACGACGGACATCAGCGTCGAGCTGATTCAGCCGATCGCCATGGAAGAGGGCCTCGGCTTCGCGATCCGCGAGGGTGGCCGCACCGTCGGCGCCGGAACCGTCACGAAGATCACCAAGTAGTTCTGGCTCCACGAGCGTAATCGTTCAAAAAGGTCGTGCCGCTGGCACGGCCTTTTTGGCGCTTACTGGCACTTTTGGCGCCCGAAGGCGGAACGGACGCTGAGCGTGCACTGACGGGCGTGCTTAGAGTTCACCAGCTCGGGCGGCTTCTCCGTTGCAAACACAGGCCGGGAGCGACACGCCCAACGCGACACGCCCGGGTTGCATGATGCCCAATCCTGTGGCAAACTCATCTAGTTCAACACTTTCAGCTCGCCATGCGGTCTGAGATCACTGTCAGGCAGTGCATAGTCTCTTCGGCTAGGCCGCAGGCAGCAGAACAAACCAACCGGCATCCCTCCCGCACGACACAGTCGTGCGGGAAAAAGGCGTGCCGGAGGGGCCGTCCGAAAGGACGTTGACATCAAAACAGTGGTGCGACACACGAAGTGCACAAGTGACGGGGGCCCACAGGTCCTCGTACGTAAGCGCGTCCAATGCCGTCCGAAAGGAAGGTAAGACGCTAACAAGAGAGCGAGTCACAAATGGCGGGACAAAAGATCCGCATCCGACTGAAGTCGTATGACCACGAGGTCATCGATTCCTCGGCGCGCAAGATTGTTGACACGGTAACCCGCGCGGGTGCAACCGTTGTCGGCCCGGTGCCGTTGCCCACTGAGAAAAACGTGATCTGCGTGATCCGTTCACCTCACAAGTACAAGGACAGCCGCGAGCACTTCGAGATGCGCACCCACAAGCGCCTCATCGACATCATCGACCCGACGCCCAAGGCGGTTGACTCGCTGATGCGCCTCGACCTTCCGGCCGATGTCAACATCGAGATCAAGCTCTAGGGCCATGGCTAACACAACCAAGACCAGCAAGGGTCTGCTGGGCATCAAGCTCGGCATGACCCAGGTATGGGACGAGAACAACCGTCTCATTCCCGTTACCGTCGTTGAGATCACCCCCAACGTCGTCACCCAGCTGCGCACGATCGAGCGCGACGGCTACCTGGCCGTTCAGATCGCCGCTGGCAACATCGACCCCCGCAAGGCCAACAAGCCTGCCACGGGCCACTTCGAAGCAGCCGGCGTCACGCCGCGCCGCCACCTCACGGAGATCCGCACCGCGGATGCCGCTGACTACGCCCTGGGCCAGGAGCTGACGGTTGACGCTGTCTTCACCGGTGTCGCCAAGGTCGACGTCATGGGAACCTCCAAGGGCAAGGGCTTCGCCGGAGTTATGAAGCGTCACAACTTCAAGGGTGTCTCTTCCTCGCACGGTTCGCACCGCAACCACCGCAAGCCCGGTTCCATCGGTGCCTCCTCGACGCCCAGCCGCGTCTTCAAGGGCATGCGCATGGCCGGTCGTATGGGTGGCGAGCGCGTTACCGTGCTGAACCTCGCCGTCCACTCCATCGACGCCGAGAAGAACGTCATCCTGATCAAGGGTGCCGTTCCCGGAGCGCGTGGCCGTCTCGTTTTCGTTCGCAACGCAGTGAAGGGGGCATAACTTCATGTCAACCTCAGAAATCGTATTGGAAGACCAGACGGTCGACCTTCTGGATGCCAAGGGCAAGAAGAGCGGCACCGTCGTTCTTCCCGGGGCCTTGTTCAACGTCCAGACCAACGTCCCGCTGATTCACCAGGTCGTCGTAGCCCAGCTGGCAGCCGCCCGCCAGGGAACGCACAAGACCAAGCGTCGCGGTGAAGTTTCCGGTGCCGGTCGCAAGCCGTTCAAGCAGAAGGGAACCGGTCGCGCCCGCCAGGGCTCGATCCGCGCACCCCAGATGACCGGTGGTGGAATCGTCCACGGACCGACTCCGCGCAGCTACGACCAGCGCACACCCAAGAAGATGATTGCTGCTGCACTCCTCGGCTCACTCTCCGACCGCGCCCGCGGCCGTCGCGTGCACGTCGTCGAGTCGATGGCCCAGGGTGAGACCCCCTCGACCAAGAACGTCATCGAGCTGCTGAGCCTCATCGCCAACTCCAAGCACGTTCTTATCGTGCTCGAGCGTGACGATGTCGTAAGCGCCAAGAGTGTTCGCAACATCCCGACCGTTCACGTGCTGCCGGCCGATCAGCTGAATGCCTATGACGTTCTCGTCAGCGACGACATCATCTTCACGAAGGCTGCCTTCGAGTCGTTCGTCGCTTCGAAGTCGAAGAAAGAGGAGGCTGCAGCATGAGCAACGCAGCGTTCAACAAGGACCCCCGCGACATCATCATCTCGCCGGTCGTCTCTGAAAAGAGCTACAGCCTGATCGACGCGGGAAAGTACACGTTCATCGTTGACCCCCGCTCGAACAAGACCGAGATCAAGCTCGCAATCGAGAAGATCTTCAAGGTCGAGGTCGCATCCATCAACACGCTGAACCGTGTTGGCAAGACGCGCCGCACCAAGTTCGGCATGGGAAAGCGCAAAGACACCAAGCGCGCCATCGTCACGCTGAAGTCCGGCTCCATCGACATCTTCACCGCTGTCGGCTAAGCGGCGCTGGTCAGAAGCGTAGAGGGATAAATTATGGGTATTCGCAAGTACAAGCCGACTACACCGGGCCGTCGTGGCTCGAGTGTCGCGGACTTCGCTGAAATCACACGCTCGACTCCTGAGAAGTCGCTGCTCCGCCCGCTCTCCAAGAGTGGTGGACGTAACAACCAGGGTCGCATCACGACGCGTCACATCGGTGGTGGCCACAAGCGCCAGTACCGTGTGATCGACTTCCGTCGTAACGACAAGGATGGCGTCAACGCCAAGGTCGCTCACATCGAGTACGACCCCAACCGCACGGCGCGCATCGCGCTCCTGCACTACCTCGACGGCACCAAGCGCTACATAATCGCGCCGAACAAGCTAGCTCAGGGCGACATCGTCGAGTCCGGCGCCTCCGCCGACATCAAGCCGGGCAACAACCTGCCGCTGAAGAACATCCCCACGGGAACTGTTATTCACGCGATCGAGTTGAAGCCGGGTGGCGGCGCAAAGATGGCACGCTCCGCTGGTGCCTCCGTTCGTCTCGTCGCCAAGGATGGCCCCTATGCGCAGCTTCGTCTGCCCAGTGGTGAAATCCGCAACGTCGATGCACGCTGCCGCGCCACGATCGGCGAGGTCGGCAACGCCGAACAGTCGAACATCAACTGGGGCAAGGCCGGTCGCTCACGCTGGAAGGGCATCCGCCCGACCGTCCGTGGTGTTGCCATGAACCCTGTCGACCACCCGCACGGTGGTGGTGAGGGTAAGACCTCCGGTGGACGTCATCCTGTGAGCCCCTGGGGCCAGAAGGAAGGCCGTACCCGGGACCGCAACAAGGAGAGCGACAAGCTCATTGTCCGCCGCCGTAACGTCGGCAAGAAGCGTAAGTAGGAGTTGTAGAGGATGCCACGCAGTCTCAAGAAGGGCCCCTTCGTTGACGACCACCTGTATCGCAAGGTTGTTGTTCAGAACGAAGCCGGTTCCAAGAACGTAATCAAGACCTGGTCACGACGCTCGATGATCATCCCGGTTTTCCTGGGACACACCATCGCAGTGCACGACGGCCGCAAGCACATCCCGGTGTTCATCACCGAGACCATGGTTGGGCACAAACTCGGTGAGTTTGCCCCCACCCGCACCTTCCGTGGACACGTGAAGGACGACAAGAAGGGCCGTCGCCGCTAGCGCGGCGACGTGAAGGAGGAGAGAAATGGTGGAGTCGATCGCACGCGTGCGACACATCCGCGTCACCCCCATGAAGGCTCGCCGTGTCGTCAACATGATCCGCGGCAAGCAGGCGGCTGAGGCACTGGCGATTCTGAAGTTTGCACCCCAGGGTGCAAGCGACCCGGTCTACAAGCTTGTGGAGTCCGCTATTGCGAACGCCCAGGTCAAGGCCGATGCAGCCAATAGCTACCTCGACGTGCAGGACCTGTTCATCGCGTCGGCCTTCGTAGACGAGGGTGCAACGCTCAAGCGTTTCCAGCCCCGTGCCCAGGGCCGCGCGTTCCAGATCCTGAAGCGCACGAGCCACATCACGATCGTGCTCAACACGCCCGATGAGGCATCAGTTGCCAAGGTCACGAAAAAGGCAGGTAAGAAGTAATGGGACAGAAAGTAAACCCGTACGGCTTCCGTCTCGGAATCACCACCGACCACGTGTCGCGTTGGTTCTCCGACTCGACGAAGCCTGGACAGCGGTATGCGGACTTCGTAGCTGAGGATGTCAAAATCCGTAGCCTGCTGAGCACGTCACTCGATCGTGCCGGCGTTGCCCGGATCGAGATCGAGCGCACCCGCGACCGCGTCCGCGTCGACATTCACACCGCCCGTCCGGGCATTGTGATCGGTCGTCGTGGCGCCGAGGCAGAGCGCATTCGCTCCGACCTCGAAAAGCTCACCGGCAAGCAGATCCAGCTCAATATCCTTGAGGTCAAGAACCCCGAGGCTGAGGCGCAGCTTGTTGCCCAGGGCATTGCCGAGCAGCTCTCCGCTCGTGTGGCTTTTCGCCGTGCGATGCGCAAGGGCATGCAGGGTGCCCAGCGCACCGGCAGCGTCAAGGGTGTTCGTATCCAGGTCTCAGGCCGCCTCGGCGGCGCCGAGATGAGCCGCTCGGAGTTCTACCGTGAGGGACGCGTGCCGCTGCACACCCTCCGTGCGAACATCGACTACGGCTTCTACGAGGCAAAGACCACTTTCGGCCGCATCGGTGTGAAGGTCTGGATCTACAAGGGTGACATCACCAACAAGGAGCTTGCTCGCGAGCAGGCAAACCAGAAGTCAACGCGTCCCGAGCGTCGTGACGGTGGCCGCGATGGCGCCGACCGTCCGCGCCGTAACGCGCCGACCGGAACCAGTGCACCTGCAGCGTCCGCCGCCCCGGCGACGGCCGCTCCGGTTGCAGCAGGAGTTGAGGCATAACCATGTTGATTCCAAGAAGAGTCAAGCACCGCAAGCAGCATCACCCCGGACGCAGTGGCCAGGCCACCGGCGGCACCGTGGTGAGCTTCGGTGAGTACGGCATCCAGGCGCTTACGCCTGCATATGTGACCAACCGCCAGATCGAGTCCGCTCGTATCGCGATGACCCGTCACATCAAGCGCGGCGGCAAGGTGTGGATCAACATCTACCCGGACCGCCCGCTGACCAAGAAGCCTGCCGAAACCCGCATGGGTTCCGGTAAGGGTTCGCCCGAGTGGTGGGTAGCCAACGTCAAGCCGGGTCGCGTTCTGTTCGAGCTCAGCGGCGTCAGCGAGACTGTCGCCCGCGAGGCTCTGACCAGGGCAATTCACAAGCTGCCGTTGAAGGCACGCATCATCAAGCGCGAAGAGGGTGACGCATAATGGCGATCGGTTCCAAGGAGCTCGCCCCCGTCGAGCTCGACACGTATGAAGACACCCGCCTGACGGATGAGCTGAAGAAGGCGAAGGAAGAACTTTTCAACCTTCGCTTCCAGTCGGCTACCGGCCAGCTCGAGAGCCATGGCCGCCTGCGCGCCGTGAAGCGCGATATCGCCCGCATCTACACGATCCTTCGTGAGCGCGAGCTGGGCATTCGTGCCACGCCCGCCCCCATCGAGGTCGCGGCCAAGGCCGAGGCGAAGAGCACCGAGAAGAAGAGCAAGGCCAAGAAGGATGACGCCGCTGTAGTGGACGCTGCCCCGGCCGCAGAGGCTGAGGAGGCCAAGTAATGGCAAAGATCACGGAAGAGGCAACCGTGCCGGCAACTGCCGCGCACGCGGAGCACGACGTCAAGGCAGCGGATACGCGCGGCTACCGCAAGTCCCGTCGCGGTATCGTGACCAGCGACAAGATGGATAAGACCATCACTGTCGAGGTCGAAGACCGCGTCAAGCACCCGTTGTACGGCAAGGTCATCCGCCGTACGTCCAAGGTCAAGGTCCACGACGAGGCGAACTCCGCCGGCGTCGGTGACAGTGTTCTCATCAGCGAGACCCGGCCGCTCAGCGCTACCAAGCGCTGGCGCCTGGTCGAGATCCTCGAGAAGGCCAAGTAGGCCTCCGGCCTACTGGCTACGAAAGGTTTAGAGAAAAATGCTCCAGCAGGAATCCAGAGTAAAGGTCGCCGACAACACCGGTGCCAAGGAGCTCCTCACGATCCGCGTTCTCGGTGGCTCCGGCCGTCGCTACGCCGGTCTCGGTGACGTCATCGTCGCCACCGTCAAGGACGCGATCCCCGGCGGTAACGTCAAGAAGGGCGATGTGGTCAAGGCCGTCATCGTTCGCGTCAAGAAGCAGACCCGTCGTCCTGACGGTTCTTACATTAAGTTCGATGAGAACGCTGCAGTGATTCTGAAGGCTGACGGTGACCCCCGGGGCACCCGAATCTTCGGCCCGGTTGGGCGCGAGCTTCGCGACAAGAAGTTCATGAAGATCATCTCGTTGGCGCCGGAGGTTATCTAAGTCATGGCAAACATCAAGAAGGGTGACCTCGTTCAGGTCATCACCGGAGCGACCCAGGCCCGCGGTGGAGACCGCGGCAAGCAGGGTCGTGTCCTCGAGGTTCTCGTTGAGCGCAACCGCGTCGTCGTGGAGGGTGTCAACTTTGTCACCAAGCACGTTCGCGTCGGCCAGACCCAGCGCGGCACCAAGACCGGTGGCATCGAGACCGTTGAGGCCGCGGTTCACGTGTCCAACGTCGCCCTCATCGACCCCGAGACCAAGAAGCCGACCCGCGTCGGTTTCCGCATCGAGCAGGTAACTAAGGACGGCGTCACCAAGAACGTCCGAATCCGTTACGCCAAGAAGTCAGGTAAGGACATCTAATGACTGACACTGCAGTGGTTTCCGGCGCAGAGACTGTCGCCCGACCCGTTCCCCGCCTCAAGGCGAAGTACCGTGGCGAGATCTCCAAGCAGCTCAAGGAGGACTTCGGTTTCACCAACGTCCACCAGGTGCCTGGACTCGTCAAGATCGTCGTAAACACCGGTGTCGGCGAGGCAGCTCGTGACGGCAAGATCATGGATGGGGCCGTCAAGGACCTCACCGCGATCACCGGCCAGAAGCCTCAGGTCACCCTGGCGCGCAAGTCCATCGCTCAGTTCAAGCTGCGCGAGGGACAGCCCATCGGCGCACACGTCACCCTCCGGGGGGACCGTGCGTGGGAATTCCTGGATCGCCTGCTTTCCCTCGCCCTGCCCCGCATCCGCGACTTCCGCGGACTCAGCGACAAGCAGTTCGACGGTCGTGGCAACTACACCTTTGGTCTCAATGAGCAGTCAATGTTCCACGAGATCGACCAGGACAAGATCGACCGCGTTCGCGGTTTCGACATCACTGTCGTCACCACGGCGAAGACGGACGAGGAAGGCCGCGCGCTGCTCAAGGCGCTTGGTTTCCCGTTCCGCAACGCCGAGAACACCCCTTCTTAACACCCTGAGCCTGTTGGGTGGCGGCGCCGTAAACGGCGTTGGCACCCAACGGGCTTAGTCTGTTAGCAAAGCTCCGCAGGAACTGCGGAGTCCACACCAAAGGTCGGCACCCTCGTAAAGGGTGTCGAAACCAGGCGAAAGGCATTACCTCAATGACAATGACAGATCCGGTCGCAGACATGCTGACCAGACTGCGCAACGCGAACTCGGCATATCACGACACAGTGTCCATGCCGCACTCGAAGCTCAAGTCGCACATCGCCGACATCCTGAAGGCCGAGGGCTACATCTCGAGCTGGGACGTCAAGGACGCCAAGGTCGGACAGACACTGACGCTCGCCCTCAAGTTCGGTCCGAATCGTGAACGCTCCATCGTGGGCATCAAACGCGTTTCCAAGCCCGGCCTCCGCGTGTACGCAAAGTCAACCGAGATCCCCACGGTTCTCGGCGGACTCGGCGTCGCCATCCTCTCGACGTCCTCCGGTCTGCTTACCGACCGCCAGGCATCCAAGAAGGGCGTAGGTGGGGAAGTTCTCGCCTACGTTTGGTGACCGCTGATGTCACGTATTGGAAGACTCCCCATCGAGATCCCTGCCGGGGTCGAGATCACCATCGACGGCCAGTCCGTCGGTGTCAAGGGCCCCAAGGGTGAGCTCGCGCTCGTCGTTGCAGTCCCCATCGAGGTCAAGATCGAGGATGGCCAGATTCTGGTCACTCGCCCCGACGACGAGCGCAACTCGCGTTCGCTGCACGGGCTGACCCGCACGCTCATCGCGAACCAGATCATCGGCGTTACCCAGGGCTATACAAAGAGCCTTGAGGTTGTCGGTACCGGTTACCGCGTCGCAGTCAAGGGCACGGGCATTGAGTTCGCACTTGGCTACTCGCACCCCATCACCGTTGAGCCGCCCGTCGGCATCAGCTTCTCCGTTGAGGGTGTGAACAAGCTCACCGTGATCGGCATCGACAAGCAGGCCGTCGGTGAGGTTGCCGCAAACATTCGTAAGTTGCGCAAGCCTGAGCCCTACAAGGGCAAGGGTGTGCGTTACGCCGGCGAGGTCGTTCGCCGCAAGGCCGGAAAGAGTGGTAAGTAACCATGGGTCTCGGAACTAGAGGAAAGAGCAAGTCTGCTGCGCGTTCACGCCGGCACGACCGTCTCCGCAAGAAGGTACAGGGCACGGAAACGCGCCCCCGTCTGGTTGTCAATCGTTCGGCCCGTCACGTATTCGTCCAGATCGTCGATGATTCCAAGGGTTTCACTCTTGCAAGCGCATCCACGCTCGAGGCCGACATGCGTAACTTCGACGGCGACAAGACCGCCAAAGCCAAGAAGGTCGGTGTGCTCGTTGCAGAACGCGCGAAGCTGGCTGGTATCGAGGCTGTTGTCTTCGACCGTGGTGGCAACCGCTACTCGGGCCGTGTTGCGGCAATTGCCGATGGAGCCCGTGAAGGTGGTCTGGACCTGTGAGCATCGAATCTACTCAGGGCACTGAGAACGCTAAGGAGATTGCTGTGGCCGTTGAAGCCCCAGTAGAGACCGCCGCGTCGACCGAGGCCAACCTCAACGAGCCCCGCGAGGCTCGTCGTGGTGGTCGCGAGCGCAGCCCCAGCCGCGAACAGCGCGGAAGCCGTGACGCCGAGAAGAGCCAGTTTCTCGAGCGCGTCGTGACGATCAACCGTGTTTCCAAGGTCGTCAAGGGTGGTCGTCGCTTCAGCTTCACCGCCCTCGTCGTAGTCGGAGACGGCAACGGACTCGTAGGCGTTGGCTACGGTAAGGCCCGCGAGGTCCCGACCGCCATCTCCAAGGGCGTTGAAGAAGCCAAGAAGAACTTCTTCCGTGTTCCCCGCGTCGGAAACACCATCCCGCACCCCGTTCAGGGAGAGGCCGCCGCAGGCGTCGTTCTTCTTCGTCCGGCCGCTGCAGGTACCGGTGTTATCGCCGGTGGACCAGTGCGCGCCGTACTTGAGTGCGCCGGTATTCATGACGTGCTGTCGAAGTCGCTCGGTTCCAGCAACACGATTAACATCGTGCACGCCACCGTTGAGGCTCTTCACCAGCTCGAGGAGCCGCGGGCCGTTGCCGCTCGTCGTGGGCTTGCCTACGAAGACGTCGCTCCTGCCCGTCTGCTTCGCACGGAGGCCGCGCTTCGCGAGGCAGCCGCGTCGAGTGCAAAGGCTGGTGCATGATGGCCGCGCAGCTCAAAGTAACCCAGATCAAGTCCGTAATCAGTGAGAAGCAGAACCAGCGCGACACGCTTCGCAGCCTGGGTCTGAAGCGGATCGGCGACACCGTCGTCAAGGACGACAGCCCCGTGAACCGCGGCTACGTTCGCACCGTTGCTCACCTGGTTCAGGTTGAGGAGATTAACTAATGGCTGAGGAAGCTAAGAAGGAAGTTGCCCCCAAGGCAGCTCCGAAGAAGGTTGTCGCTGACGTGACAGCCGCCCCCAAGGCCGAGAAGGCTGCCCCCAAGGCGAAGGCTGCCTCCAAGGCAGAGTCCGCTTCAGAGGCAGTTGCGGCTCCCAAGGCCGCGGCCGCCCCCAAGGCGAAGGCAGCCAACACCGCCGAGGTCGTTGAGAAGCGCGATCAGGTTCTGAAGGTTCACCACCTTCGCCCGGCACCCGGAGCCAAGAAGGCACGCCAGCGTGTCGGTCGTGGTGAGGGTTCCAAGGGTAAGACTGCTGGCCGTGGTACCAAGGGTACGAAGGCCCGCTACCAGGTTCGTGTTGGCTTCGAGGGTGGGCAGATGCCGTTGCACATGCGCACCCCCAAGCTGCGTGGATTCAAGAACCCGTTCCGCGTCGAGTACCAGGTTGTCAACCTGGAGAAGCTCGCCGAGTTGTACCCCGCCGGTGGAGACGTCACGATCAGTGACCTCGTCGCCAAGGGTGCTGTCCGGAACAACGAAAAGGTCAAGGTACTCGGCCAGGGTGAGATTACGGTTAAGCTGACTGTTGCAGTGGACAAGGTTTCGTCGTCGGCTTCGACGAAGATCCTTGCCGCCGGTGGCTCAATCAAGTAACACATCCGAATCTCCGTGACTGAGCGGCGTTTCGCTGTGAAGTACTGAGGATCGAAGAGAGCCTCCGTTGCCCAATCCGGGTAGCGGAGGCTCTCTCATAGAATTTTCCCAATTAGCAGGAGGCCTTTTTTGTTCAGAGCCGTCGCGAGGATTTTTCGCACGCCGGATCTCCGCCGAAAGATCGGGTTCACGCTCGGGATCATTGCGTTGTTCCGACTGGGGTCCTTCATCCCCGCTCCGTTTGTCGACTTTGGTAACGTTCAGCTGTGTTTGGCTGCCAACCAGGGCACAACGGGCCTTTATGAGCTCGTCAACCTGTTCTCGGGTGGCGCTCTCCTGCAACTTTCAATCTTCGCGCTGGGGATCATGCCGTACATCACGGCGTCTATCATCACCCAGCTGCTCCGGGTGGTTATTCCCCATTTCGAAACTCTCCACAAGGAGGGTGCGGCGGGCCAGTCCAAGCTCACGCAGTACACGCGCTATCTCACGATCGCCCTCGCGATCCTGCAGTCCACGACGCTGATCACGGTCGCCCGAAGCGGTGCACTGTTCGGTACCACGACGGTTCCGGAGTGCACGCAGCTGATCACGAACGACTCCTGGTACGCAATCCTCCTCATGGTCATCACGATGACAGCCGGCACAGGCCTCATCATGTGGATGGGCGAGCTCATCACCGAGCGCGGCGTCGGCAATGGAATGTCAATCCTGATTTTCACGTCGATCGCCGCACATTTCCCGTCGTCGCTGTGGGCCATCTGGCAGACGCAGAGCTTCGAGGTGTTCCTGATCGTCATCCTCGTGGGGCTCGTGATCATTGCCCTTGTCGTTTTCGTGGAGCAGTCTCAACGTCGAATCCCCGTTCAGTACGCAAAACGCATGGTCGGCCGCAGAACCTATGGCGGAAACAATACCTACATCCCAATCAAGGTCAACATGGCCGGCGTGGTTCCGGTCATCTTCGCCTCGTCGCTGTTGTACCTGCCCGCTCTGATCGCCCAGTTCAACCAGCCGGCGGCGGGCCAGGCACCGGCGGTGTGGGTGACGTGGATCACGAACTACCTCACAAGGGGTGACCACCCGCTCTATATGCTCTTCTACTTCCTCCTGATCGTTGGCTTCACGTACTTCTACGTCGCCATTACGTTCAACCCGGAAGAGGTAGCCGATAACATGAAAAAGTACGGTGGCTTCATTCCCGGCATTCGGGCCGGACGCCCCACGGCTGAATACCTTGACTACGTCCTCACCCGCGTTACCCTCCCAGGGTCTGTGTATCTGGGCCTTGTGGCCCTGGTTCCCTTGGTCGCCCTGTCTCTCGTCGGGGCCAACGCGAACTTCCCGTTCGGCGGCGCGTCTCTTCTGATCATCGTGGGAGTCGGGCTGGAAACGGTCAAGCAGATCGACTCCCAGCTGCAGCAGCGCCACTACGAGGGCCTTCTCAAATGAGTGAAGATTCGATGCACTCTGGCCATGCCAAGACAACGACGCGCCTGCTGATCATCGGTGCTCCCGGTTCGGGCAAGGGAACGCAGGCCGCTCGTCTCGCCGAGATCTATGGGATTCCTGCAATCTCGACCGGAGACATCTTCCGCAGCAATATCGCGGCGGGTACCGAGCTGGGCAAACACGTTCAGGCCATCGTCGAGTCTGGCTCCTACGTACCGGACGCCGTGACCAATGAGCTGGTTCGGGATCGCCTCGCCGAGAACGACACCGAGGTCGGATTCCTGCTCGACGGTTATCCGCGAACGACCGATCAGGTGGCTGAGCTCGACAGGCTGCTCGCGGTCGCGGGCACCGAGCTCGACGTCGTGATCCAGCTTGTGGCCGATGTCGACGTGGTCGTCACGCGCCTTCGTGCTCGCGCGCTGGAGCAGGGTAGGGCCGATGACACCGAAGAGGTGCTCCGCCACCGGCAGGCCGTCTACGCCGAGCAGACTGCACCGCTTATTGATGTCTATGGTTCCCGTGGACTGGTTGTCGCCGTTGATGGCCTGGGTGACGTCGAAGACGTGACGGCGCGCATTGTTTCGGCCCTAGCGGCGCACTGACCTGTTGATGGCGATCCTGAAGCGAAGCATCTACAAGACGCCCGCAGAGCTTCGGCTGATGGTGCGGCCCGGACTCGTCACGGCAGCATCCCTCACGGCGGTGCGGGCGGCGATCAGGCCCGGAATCACGACCCTTGAACTCGACAGGATCGCGGAGCAGACGATTCTCGGGCTCGGTGGACGCAGCAACTTCCAGTTGGTGGATGGCTATCGCCACACCATCTGCGCGTCGGTAAACGACGAGGTGGTTCACGGTATCCCGAACGAGCGTCTCTTGCAGCCCGGCGACATTCTGTCGATCGATGACGGCGCCGAAGTCGACGGCTGGAATGGCGACTCCGCGTTCACTGTGGTCTTGGCTGATGCAGAGCGACCCGCCGAGGTGGCGGCGCGGCAGCGGCTCTCGGATGTCACCGAGGGCTCCCTGTGGCACGGAATTGCAGCTCTTTCCAAGGCCAGACACCTCAACGAGGTTGGTACTGCGATCGAGGAGTACATTGATGCTCAGGGCACGTATGGCATCCTCACGGACTACATCGGCCACGGCATCGGTCGTACTATGCACGAGGCGCCGCCGGTGTTCAACTATCGCGTGCGGGCCAAGGGTCCCGAGGTCAAACCTGGCCTGGTTGTCGCGATAGAGCCAATGGTGACCCTGGGCACGACCGACACCATCATCGGTGCCGACGATTGGACCGTCAGCACGGCCGACGGCAGCATGGCCTCGCACTGGGAGCACTCCATCGCCGTGCACGCCGACGGAATCTGGGTGCTCACCGCCGAAGACGGTGGAGCCTCGGGACTTCTGCCGCTGGGCATCACGCCCGTCCCGATTCCTTAGCCCTTTTCTTCGGACAGGCACGGCAGGCAGCGTTACTTGTCGAACACCCGCACGAGTTCTTCGGCGAACTCGATGAATGCGACCACATTGACGTGGTTCTCGCCCCACTTCATAGGTGTCTCGTTGATCACGATGGCGATCGAGGTCTGGGGTGCCGTCATCGCCGAGATCGAGAAGACCCTGACGCCGGATGTCGTGGTCGGCCTGGGCGCGCGAGCCGTCTTCGCCAACACCGCGGTCGACCGCATCGCTGCGAATCAGGCCCCGGCCGCAGGGCTCGACGTGACGGTCGAGGACTCCTTCGAGTGGGTCATCGAGCGCAGGCTCTTCACCGTGGACACCGGCCATGCGACGACCGCGTATTTTCGGTTATCTTGCCGGCGCAGCCTCGCTGGCCGACGTCATCGCTCTCCCCGATGTCTTCGCGGCGGTCAGCCGTGTGCGGGCAGAGACGAAAGAGCTTCTCGTCGAGGTCCACGGCTTCGCCCCGGGGAGCAGGAGGCTTGTCTGACGAAGAGCCTCAAGCGGTTTGCGAACCCTGCACTGCCGGACACCCCGGAGCGGGTCGGGCGTCAGCCGATACGCAAGCTCAGCCGCCACAAACGATTCATCGGCCCTGCTGCCCAGCGTGCCGAACTGCAGGCGATGCTGCGCTCTGAGGCCGCCGCAGACCTGGCACGGCAGCTGACTGGGCTGGATACCTCGCATCCGCTCTTCGAACGGGTTGAACAGGTCATCGCTGCGGTTCAGGACTCCCTGTAGCAAGTTGCCCTCGGGGCCGTTATCACCTAAGCTTGCTCTTTGGTGTTCGTGCGCCGATACTGGCCTGCCTTGAACACCGCAACCCCACCGCAAGACCAGCAATCGAAACTTATAGCGACGAAGAGGATATGGCAAAAAAAGACGGTGTCATCGAGATCGAAGGCGCAGTGGTCGAGGCTCTGCCCAACGCAATGTTTCGCGTTGAGCTGACCAACGGACACAGGGTGCTTGCCCACATTTCGGGCAAGATGCGCCAGCACTACATCCGCATCCTCCCCGAGGACCGCGTGATCGTCGAGCTGAGCCCCTACGATCTGACCCGCGGCCGTATCGTTTACCGGTACAAATAAACCGCTCCAAGAAGAAATTGCTGTAAGTAACGGCCGGGCCCAGAGGTTCGGTACGAAGACAGCGAATAAGGAATCATCATGAAGGTCAACCCCAGCGTCAAGCCGATCTGCGACAAGTGCAAGGTAATCCGTCGCAACGGCAACGTCATGGTCATCTGCGAGAACCCGCGTCACAAGCAGCGCCAGGGCTAACTTACAGATACAAAGTTTTAACCCGAGCGAGAGCTTATCGATAACCAGCAGCACCAGAACCCGTAAGCGGGGGACACCCGTGGTTGAAGGCCACGGCACCGGTGTTGCTTCACACCTTCACTCATCAACAGGAGATAGCCACAATGGCACGTCTAGCAGGAGTTGACATCCCGCGCGAGAAGCGCGTGGAGGTCGCACTTACTTACATTTACGGCGTCGGCCGCACGAGGGCCCTCAAAACCCTCGCCGACACCGAGATCAGCGGAGACATCCGCGTAAAGGATCTCAGCGACGACCAGCTCGTCGCGCTGCGCGACTACATCGAAGGAAACTTCAAGGTAGAGGGCGACCTTCGTCGCGAGGTTGCAGCAGACATCCGCCGCAAGGTCGAGATCGGCAGCTACCAGGGTGTTCGTCACCGTCGTGGCCTGCCCGTTCACGGACAGCGCACCAAGACCAACGCTCGGACCCGCAAGGGCCCGAAGCGCACCGTCGCCGGCAAGAAGAAGGCCCGATAGCGAGCACTGCTCGCATCGCCATAAACGTTTTAGGAGAACATCATGGCAGCACCAAAATCGGCCGCTCGTAAGCCGCGTCGTAAAGAGAAGAAGAACGTTGCAGTGGGCCAGGCCCACATCAAGAGCACGTTCAACAACACCATCGTTACTATCACGGACCCGTCCGGCGCCGTTCTGAGCTGGGCTTCCAGCGGAACCGTCGGCTTCAAGGGCTCGCGTAAGTCGACTCCGTTCGCCGCCCAGCTGTCGGCGGAGTCCGCTGCTCGCCAGGCGCAGGAGCACGGTGTCAAGAAGGTTGACGTTTTTGTCAAGGGACCGGGATCCGGTCGCGAGACTGCTATCCGCTCCCTGCAGGCCGCTGGCCTCGAGGTCGGCTCCATCAACGACGTCACCCCCCAGGCGCACAACGGCTGCCGCCCGCCCAAGCGTCGCCGCGTCTAGTTCCTTATCCCCGTTTCTGTTGGGGGTGGGGCAGCGCTTTTGTGCTGCCGCCCCCAACAGGGCCGGATAGTGATCTTTCGATTGCAGACTTCTTACTAATAACTCAATAATCGGCCGGGCCCGCCACCCGGTTGTCGCTGCGGATGTCATATAGCGGACATCTGGCTGAAAGGAATCAATAGTGCTTATTGCACAGCGTCCCACGCTCACCGAAGAAAACATCTCCGAGTTCCGCTCGCGCTTCGTTATCGAGCCGCTGGAACCCGGTTTTGGCTACACGCTGGGTAACTCGCTTCGTCGCACCCTGCTCTCCTCGATCCCCGGAGCGGCTGTAACGAGCATCCGCCTCGACGGCGTGCTGCACGAGTTCTCGACGATCCCCGGTGTCAAGGAAGATGTCACCGAGATCATCCTGAACATCAAGAGCCTTGTCGTCTCGAGCGAGCACGACGAGCCGATCACGGCCTACCTGCGCAAGCATGCGTCAGGTCAGGTCACGGCCGCCGACATCTCTGCGCCCGCCGGTGTCGAGATCCACAACCCCGAGCTCGTCATCGCCACCCTGAACGAAAAGGCGAAGTTCGAACTCGAGCTCATCGTGGAGCGTGGCCGCGGCTACGTCTCGGCGACGCAGAACCGCAGCGAATTCAGTGAAGCCGGCCAGATTCCGGTCGACTCCATCTACTCGCCCGTGCTCAAGGTCACCTACCGCGTCGAGGCCACCCGTGCCGGCGAGCGTACCGACTTCGACCGTCTCGTGGTCGACGTCGAGACGAAATCGGCAATCTCGCCGCGCGACGCGATCGCCTCTGCCGGTCGCACGCTGACCGAGCTGTTCGGTCTGGCTCGCGAGCTGAACACCGCCGCTGAGGGCATTGAGATCGGCCCCGCGCCGGTCGACGCCGTTCTCTCCAGTGAGCTGTCGGTTCCAATCGAAGACCTCGATCTCTCGGTTCGTTCATACAACTGCCTCAAGCGCGAGGGAATCAACACGGTGAGCGAACTTGTCGCCCTGAGTGAGACCCAGCTCATGAACATCCGCAACTTCGGGCAGAAGTCCGTGGATGAGGTCAAGGACAAGCTCGTTGAGCTTGGCCTGAGCCTGAAGGATACGGTGCCCGGCTTCGACGGTGCCCACTTCTACGGCGGCTACGACGAAGAGACCATCTAGTCTCTTCACCTCGTTGTCGGCAACGGCGACACAGACCTACCTAACCTGACCTGATTCTGGAGATACCAAATGGCCAAGCCCACAAAGGGACCCCGCCTCGGTGGTGGACCGGCTCACGAGCGCTTGATGCTCGCGAACCTTGCCGCTTCCCTGTTCACCCACAAGAGCATCAAAACGACCGAGACGAAGGCCAAGCGCCTCCGTCCCGTCGCCGAGCGCCTTGTCACGTTCGCCAAGCGCGGAGACCTGCACGCTCGTCGTCGGGTTCTCGGTGTCATCGGCGACAAGACTGTCGTGCACGAGCTCTTCACCGAGATCGCGCCGCTGGTTGCCCTTCGTGAGGGTGGCTACACCCGAATCACGAAGCTCGGCTTCCGCAAGGGCGACAACGCCTCGATGGTTCAGATCGAGCTCGTTCTCGAGCCCGTAGTGAAGCGTCCGTCCAAGTCGAAGTCCAAGGCTGCAGCGGCTCCCGCTGCGGTTGAGGTCGTCGAGGAGACCGTCGCTGAAGATGTAGTCGTCGAAGATGCCGCTGTCGAAGAGACCGTCGTTGAAGACGCCGCTGCAGAGACCGAGGCCGCACCGGCCGAGGCCACTGAGGCCAAGTAGTCCCACGCTTTACAGACGAGGGCCCCGTATCCGATTCAGGATGCGGGCCCTCGTCATATCCCCCTCAATTCGTCCTCCGAAAGGGCCAGCGCATGTCACAGCAGGATGACGCGGTAGCCGTTCCTGGCGCGCTGACGCGGGTGCGCCTCGAGATCGCCTATGACGGCACTGACTTTTCAGGTTGGGCCATCCAGCCAGAACTGCGCACGGTTCAGGGCGCGCTTCAGCAGGCACTTGCCCAGATCTACAGCAGCTTCGCCGACCCGCCAACCCTCGTGGTGGCAGGTCGCACGGATGCGGGGGTGCACGCCGCGGGCCAGGTTGCGCACCTTGACCTGCGTCAAGAGCAGCTCGATCGAGTCGGGCCAGACACTCTGGCCCGCCGTCTGAACGGCATTCTGGGTACTGCGTCCGATGTCGTTGTGCGGTCCAGCGAACCGGCACAGGAAGGGTTCGACGCCCGTTTCGCGGCCGTATGGCGACGATACGAGTATCGGCTCGGCGATGCGCTGACCCCTCGAAACCCGCTGCAGCGCCACCGCACGGTCTGGTTCACCGGGTCCCTCGATGCAGAACAGATGGACGACGCTGCGGCCACGCTTCTGGGCTTGCATGATTTCGCGTCGTTCTGCAAGCCGCGTGAGGGTGCCACGACCATCCGCACCCTGCAGAAATTCTCCTGGCGTCGTGACGACGACGGCGTCCTCGTCGCCGATATCAAGGCGGATGCGTTCTGTCACAGCATGGTGCGAGCCCTGGTCGGGGCGTGCGTTGCCGTAGGGGAGGGTCGGCTCGATGTCGAAACGCTCGTGGATCTGCGCGACGCCGTTGAGCGCACCAGTGCCTTCAAGGTGATGCCGGCCAAGGGGCTCAGCCTGATCGAGGTCGGCTACCCTGTCGCGGCCGAGCTGGCAGGCAGAGCGCTCCAGACGAGAGCCCGCCGTGACTCGGGTCGCTAGAGTCGCCTGGATGCGCTAAGCTCGCTTCTTGGTGTTCCCACTGTTTTGTGGGGCATCCGAACTTGAGCCCTCCACCGGCATCGTTCCCAGGCTTCTCGCCTGACTGAACCAGTGTAAGAACTGGTGATGGAATGTACCACGGAGTGGGATTCACGGTCTCCTCATTTCGATCCAAGAAAGCAGCACTATTGTGACGCGTACCTATTCACCCAAGATCAGCGAGGTCACTCGCAACTGGGTCATCATCGACGCCGCGGACATCGTCCTCGGCCGCCTGGCCAGCCACACCGCAATCATCCTGCGTGGCAAGAACAAGGCCACGTTCACCCCCCACATGGATATGGGTGACTTCGTCATCATCATCAACGCCGAGAAGGTCGCCCTCACCGGCGCGAAGCTCGCGCAGAAGCGCGCCTACCGCCACTCGGGTTACCCGGGCGGCCTGTCGTCGATGACGTATGCCGAGCTCCTCGAGAAGAACCCGATTCGCGCCGTCGAGAAGGCCGTTCGCGGAATGCTTCCCAAGAACTCGATCGGTCGCGCTCAGCTCACGAAGCTCAAGGTCTACGTCGGCTCCGAGCACCCCCACGCTGCCCAGCAGCCCACGCCGTACACCCTGTCCCAGGTCGCTCAGTAGCGCCCGGCCCACAGACTCTTACAGACAAAGCTAAGGATTCGTAACCATCGTGGCGAAGATCGCAGACCAGATTGATGTTGCTCCCGTTGAGGAGACAACCAGCTACTCCACCGAGACCCCCGCGGACTCGGCAGCAACCACCTCGGCGCCCCGCGCCGTTCTTACCGTATCGGGTGCGGCCGTTGGCCGTCGCAAGCAGGCAATCGCCCGCGTGCGCCTCGTTCCGGGTGCCGGCACCATCGTGGTCAACGGCCGCGAGTTCGCCGACTACTTCCCGAACAAGCTACACCAGCAGCTGATCACGGACCCGTTCAAGATCCTCGACCTGCTTGGCAGCTATGATGTTATCGCCAAGATCTCTGGGGGTGGCCCCTCCGGCCAGGCCGGTGCTGTTCGCCTTGGCATCAGCCGTGCGCTGAACGAGATCGACGAAGAGAACAACCGCGCCATTCTGAAGAAGGCCGGGTTCCTGAGCCGCGACGCACGCGTCAAGGAGCGTAAGAAGGCCGGACTCAAGAAGGCCCGCAAGGCTCCTCAGTTCAGCAAGCGGTAGTCACTACTCGTTTGTCGATAACCATCCCGATCGGCTGACAGCTATGACCCGTCGTTTGTTCGGTACGGACGGCGTTCGCGGCCTCGCGAACGCCGATCTGACTGTTGACCTCGCGCTCTCCCTGTCCCGTGCCACTGCCGTGGTGCTGGGGCAGGGCAGGAGTGCCGAGGTTCGCGCGGCCACCGGGCGTCGTCCCGTGGCGGTCGTGGCCCGAGATCCTCGGATCTCTGGCGAGTTCCTGATTGCGGCAGTATCCGCCGGCCTCGCAAGCTCTGGCGTGGATGTGCTCGATGCCGGTGTCATTCCTACCCCGGCTGCAGCTTTTCTCATCGCCGACATCGATGCCGACTTCGGCTTCATGATCTCTGCGTCGCACAACCCCGCCCCCGACAACGGAATCAAGATTTTTGCCCGGGGCGGCACCAAACTTCCCGATGCCGTCGAAGACCGCATCGAAGCCGCCCTCACGGGTGAGATGAAGACCCCTCTCGGTGCATCCGTCGGTCGCATCCAACGCTTCGCAGATGCTGAGGATCGGTACGTAGTGCACCTCCTGGCCAGCCTGCCGAACCAGCTGAACGGGATTCACGTCGTGCTTGACTGCGCGAACGGCGCGGCGGCCGGCGTCTCTCCCCAGGTATTCACCGACGCTGGAGCTCGGGTCACGGTCATCGGTGTCGAACCGGATGGCATGAATATCAACGACGGGGTCGGCTCCACACACCTCGACAACCTCGCAGCCGCCGTGCTGTTGCACGGCGCCGACGTTGGCATTGCGCACGATGGCGACGCCGACCGGTGTCTCGCCGTTGACCGCGAGGGCAACATCGTCGACGGCGACCAGATCATGGCCATTCTGGCGATCAGCATGGCGGGGCGCGGCGCGCTCAAGGATCGAACCCTGGTCACGACCGTCATGAGCAACCTCGGCCTGATGATCGCGATGAAGGAGAACGACATCGCCGTTGTTCAGACCGGGGTGGGTGACCGCTATGTGCTCGAGGCCATGAACGAGCACGGTTTCTCCCTGGGCGGAGAACAGTCCGGGCACGTCATCATGAGTGCGCACGGAACTACGGGCGATGGAATTCTCACGGGGCTGCACCTCGTTGCCGAGATGGCGCGCACCGGCAAGAGCCTCGCGGAACTGGCCAGCGTCATGACCGTCTACCCGCAGATCATGATCAACGTGACGAATGTGAATCATCACGCGGTGAAGACCGATGCGCGTCTGGCGGCCGCGGTGGTTGACGCCGAGGCTGAGCTGGGTGACTCGGGAAGGGTGCTCCTGCGCCCGTCCGGTACCGAGCCCCTGGTTCGGGTCATGGTCGAAGCTGCCGATCAGGCTACGGCCGATCGGATTGCCCACGACCTGGCTGAGGTCGTTCAGGAGCGCCTCGGCCTCTAGGAGGCTGTGAACTGCTTCCCCCGGAGGTCTTGCGGCCGCCCTGGCAGCCATGGTCGGCGCGGGAAATGTCAGATCTTGCGGAGCTGGACCCGCTCGACGGAGTGGTCGGGTGCCTTGCGGAGCACCAGGGTGGCCCGCGACTTGGTCGGTCGGATGTTCTGCTCGAGGTTGGGCTCATTGATGCTCTTCCAGATGCGCGTCGCTGTCTCCCGGGCCTCGTTGTCACTCAGACTCGCGTAGCGGTGGAAGTAGGAGTTCGGGTTCGCGAATGAACCGCTCTTCAGTGCCATGAATCGATCGCGGTACCACGAGGCGATGTCGCTTGTGCGAGCGTCCACGTAGATCGAGAAGTCGAACAGGTCGCTCACTGCGAGCCCGTGGCTGGAGGAGGGTGGCTGGAGGACGTTCAGCCCTTCGACGATCAGGATGTCGGGCTGGCGGACGACTATCTGAGCCTGCGGCATGATGTCGTAGGCGAGGTGCGAATAGAACGGAGCCCGCACCTCGGGCACGCCGCTCTTGATCGCGCTGATGAAGCGGAGCAGCGCTCTTCGGTCATAGGACTCGGGGAAGCCCTTTCGCTGCATGAGCCCCCGCCGTTCAAGCTCGCGGTTGGGCAGCAGGAAACCGTCGGTTGCGACCAGTTCGACGCGCGGAGTGTCCGACCAGCGGGCGAGAAGCTCCCGGAGAAGCCGTGCGATCGTAGACTTGCCCACTGCGACAGATCCGGCGACTCCGATCACGAAGGGTGTTGATGGCGATTTCTCGCCGAGATATTCGCTCGTCTCTGCACTGAGGCGCTTGGCCCCGGCGGCGTAGAGGTTCAACAGCCGGGAAAGCGGTCGGTAGACGTCGGCGACCTCGGTCATGTTCAGCGGCTCGCCAAGACCGCGAAGCTGCACGACCTCGGTTTCCGAAAGCGGCTGCGGTGTATTGGGTGCCAGTGCCGCCCAGTCCGCGCGGGAGATCTCGCGAAAGGGACTCGTATGCCCCGACGTCGGGGTGGGTGCGGTGTCAGGCATGGGCATTGTCATTCTGCCCCATGCAACACCCATCCAGCGCCAGCCTGCCCGTCAGGCTCAAGGCCGTAAGCTAGCTGGATGTGCGGAATCGTTGGGTACGTCGGAAAAAACAGCAGCCTTGATGTCCTGATCGGGGGCCTTCGCCGCCTCGAGTATCGGGGCTATGACTCGGCCGGGGTGGCGATCATCACCGATGACGGCGAGCTGGTCACGCGGAAGCGGGCGGGCAAGCTGGTGAAGCTGACCACCGACCTCGAGAACACGCCGCTGTCTGACGGGAAGACCGGCATCGGCCACACCCGGTGGGCGACGCACGGCGGCCCCACCGATGTCAACGCGCATCCCCATCTCAGCGCCGACGGCCGCCTTGCCCTCATTCACAACGGCATCATCGAGAACTTCGCCGACCTGCGCGACGAACTCCTTGCCGAGGGGTATGCCTTCACCAGCGAGACCGACAGCGAGGTGGCGGCCAAGCTCCTCGGTCGCGAGTACCTCGCCGGCGGCGGTCTCGCCGCAGCCCTGGGCCGTGTCGTGGTTCGCCTCGAAGGCGCCTTCACCCTGCTCGCCCTGCATCGGGACGAGCCCGGCGTCGTCGTTGGCGCGCGTCGCAACTCACCTCTTGTCATCGGTCTCGGCGATGGCGAAAACTTCCTAGGCTCCGACGTAGCCGCCTTCATCGAGCACACGTCCCGCGCTATGGCCATCGGCCAGGACCAGATCGTCACCATCACGCCCACATCTGTGCGCATCACCGACTTCGCCGGCCTCGATGTCGATGCCGAGGAGTACGAGGTGCTCTGGGATGCCTCCGCCTCGGACAAGGGCGGCTGGTCCAGCTTCATGGCGAAGGAGATCAGCGAGCAGCCCGATGCCGTCGCGAACACCATGCTGGGCAGGGTTCACGACGGTCAGGTCGTGCTCGCAGAGCTGGTGGGCCTCGACAGCCTGCTGGTCGGCATCGACCGCATCATCATCCTCGGCTGCGGCACCGCCTCCTACTCCGGGATGCTCGGCAAGTACGCAATTGAGAAGTGGGCGAAGGTGCCGGTCGATATCGAGCTGTCGCACGAGTTCCGGTATCGCGACCCGTTCCTGACGGCCGCCACCCTCGTGATCTCCATCAGCCAGTCCGGCGAGACGATGGACACCCTCGTCGCCGTCCAGGAGGCCAAGGCCAAGGGTGCCCGCACGCTCTCGATCTGCAACACCCAGGGCGCGACGATCGCGCGTGAATCGGATGCGGTCATCTACACGCATGCCGGCCCCGAGGTCGCCGTCGCCTCGACGAAGGCGTTCATCGCCCAGATCACCGCGCTGTACCTGTTCGGCCTGTATCTCGCCCGGGTTCGGGAGACTCTGCCTGCCAGTGAGATCGCCGACGCTCTCGTCGAGCTGGCCGCAATTCCTGCCAAGATCGCCACTGTGCTGAAGTCCAAGCCGGAGATCACCGAGCTCGCCGGTTGGATGTCCGACTCTCGGGCAATCCTGTTCCTTGGCCGCCACGTGGGTTACCCGGTGGCCCTCGAGGGCGCCTTGAAGCTCAAGGAGCTGGCCTATATCCACGCCGAGGGCTTCGCTGCGGGCGAGCTAAAGCACGGACCGATCGCTCTGATCGAGCCAGGCCAGCCGGTGTTCGTGATCGTGCCCAGCCCCCGGCATCCTAACTCGCTGCACGCCAAGGTCGTCTCCAATATCCAGGAGATCAAGGCCCGGGGCGCGCGCGTGCTTGTCATCGCCGAGGAAGGCGATGTCGCCGTGCTGCCCTACGCCTCAGAGGTGCTGCGCATCCCGCTGGCCGGTCCATTGTTCGAACCGCTGTTGACCGTCATCCCGCTGCAGATCTTTGCAATGGAACTGGCGACCGCCAAGGGCTTGGACGTGGACCAGCCGCGGAACCTGGCCAAGTCGGTCACGGTCGAGTAGCCCGGCCAGACAGGGACGGGACGCGAAAATGATCGTCGGGATTGGCGTAGACCTGGTCGACGTGCCTCGATTCGTGAGGTCTGTCGACCGTACCCCCGGCTTGGTGGAGAGGCTGTTCGCTGAGAGCGAACGCGATCGGCCGGCGCGCTCACTGGCAGCCAGGTTCGCCGCCAAGGAGGCCTTCATGAAGGCTGTGGGCGAGACATCCGGCTTTCGCTGGCACGACATGCAGGTGCTTCAGGATGTCGACGGCAAGCCGTCATTTCGATTCTTTGGCACCATTGCCGACACTGTTGCCCGCCGTGGGATCGGCACAGTGCATCTGTCACTGACGCACGATGGCGACTCGGCCTGTGCCTTTGTCGTCGCCGAGCGGGTGGAGGATTCAGCGTGAGCGTCCAGCCGCTGCGGTTGGTCACGGTCGACCTGGCCGCGGTGCGCCACAACATCTACACCCTCGGTCGTCGGGTCGACGGGCCACACGTGATGGCCGTCGTGAAGGCCAACGGCTACGGTCACGGTGCCGTGCCGGTGGCCGAGGCCGCCCTCGCTGCCGGGGCCACCTATCTGGGCGTCGCCGATGTCACCGAGGCGCTCGAACTGAGGGCCGCCGGTATCACGGCGCCTATCCTGGCCTGGCTGCACGCCGCCGAGGCCAACTTCGACGCGGCCTATGGCGCCGGAATCGAGCTCGGGATCTCAAACATCGAGCAGCTGCAATCGCTGACTCGCACCAGCGCTTTGAACGAGATGACGGTCCGCTACAACGACCGCCCCGCGGTTGTGCACCTGAAGATCGACACCGGGCTCGGCCGAAATGGCGCATTCGAGTCTGAGTGGGACGCCCTCTTCGAGCTCGCCGAGCAGCGGGAGCGTGAGGGATTCATCAAGGTTCGGGGTGTCTTCAGCCATCTTTCCAACACCTCCGATGAGGAGGACATCAATCAGCTCGCGCGCTTCAACGTTGCGGTCGAGATGCTGCGTGAAAAGGGTGTCTACCCCGAGTTCCGCCACCTCGCGTCGACGGCAGCCGCCATCCGGCTGCCCGAGACCCGGCTCGACATGGTGCGCATCGGCATCGGCATGTACGGGCTGTCGCCGTTCTTCATGGAAAGCTCCGCCGATCTCGGCCTGCGTCCGGCGATGACGCTGGAGAGCAGGGTCATCGCCGTGAAACGCGTGCCGGCCGACACCGGAGTCTCCTACGGCTACTCGTACCGCACCCAGCGGGCGAGCACGCTCGCGCTGGTGGCGCTGGGCTACGCCGACGGCATCCCGCGGCGAGGCTCGAACGGTGCGCCCGTCTGGATCGGCGGCAAGACGTACCAGGTCGCCGGCCGGATCGCCATGGACCAGCTCGTGGTGGACCTCGGACCAGATTCTGTCGAGGTCGGTGACCGCGCCGTACTCTTCGGCGACCCCGCACAGGGATACCCGGCCGCCGACGACTGGGCGGCAGCCGCCGACACCATCAACTATGAGATCGTCACTCGCCTAGGCGAGCGGTTCACGCGGAGGTACGAGTCATGAACCCGATTGCCCCAGACGCGGAGTTCGGGCCTGAACGCACCCGAGCGGCCACCCCTGAGCGCATGGCTCACATTGACATGGACATGTTCAAAGCGAACGTGTCCATGCTCCGCGAGCTCGTTGCCCCGGCAGGCGTCATGCTCGCGGTCAAGGCCAACGCGTATGGCCATGGCATGATCCCCCTGGCGTGGGCGGCGCTGCAGGCGGGGGCAGAGTCGTTGGCCGTGTTGGATATCCCGGCAGCGCTGGAGCTTCGCGCCGCGGGAATCACCGCCCCCGTCTTCACCTGGATGCACGATCCCGATGCCGACTTCGGGGCTGCGGCCGATGCCGACATCGACCTAGGTATCTCCGCCATCTGGCAGCTCGAGGCCATCGCCGCGGCGGGGAGCGCAACCGCGCCCCGGGTGCACCTGAAGATCGACACGGGACTCAGCCGCAATGGCGCCACGGTCGAGGACTGGCCGTTCTTGGTGCGGGCCGCCATGGCGGCGGATGCCGCGGGCAGCGTGAAACTTCACGCCGCGTGGTCGCATCTCGCCGATGCCTCGCCGGCGGATGACGCGGTCGCGCTGGCCAGGTTCCATGAGGCTGTCGACGTCGCGACGGCCTTGGGGGCGAGTTTTCATAAACTGCATATCGCCGCGAGCAGCGCCGGCCTCCGGATGCCCGAGGCAAGGCTTGACTATGTTCGCTTCGGCATTGCGGCCTACGGCATCTCGCCCTTCGACGACGCCACCGGTTCAGACCTCGATCTGGGGCCCGTGATGACGCTCAGCGCTTTGGTGGCGTCCGTCAAGCGGGTGCCGGCCGGCCAGGGAGTGTCCTACGGCTACCTGCACCGCACCGAAGGGGAATCAAGCCTTGCGCTCGTGCCGCTGGGCTACGCCGACGGAATACCGCGATTTGCCACCGGCCGTGCGAGGGTGATGCTCAACGGCAAGCAGTATCCGATCGCGGGGCGGATCGCGATGGACCAGTTCGTGATCGACGTGGGCGACGACCCGGTGGAACCAGGAGATCGGGTCATCATCTTCAGCCAGGGTTGGTTCGGCGAGCCGACGGCAGAAGAGTGGGCCTCATTCGCCGGAACCATCGGCGACGAGATCGTTTCCAGGATCGGCCAGCGGGTCGTGCGCCGCTACATCGGGGTGGGCTATGACATCGACACCGGGCTTTTCCAGCCCGGCGACGACTCCTGATGTCGACACACGCGACGCGCACGGTCCCGACCGACCGAACTATCCAGACTCCGGAGCTGATGGCCGAGTTCGGTCGTGAGCTGGCCGGCCTCCTTGTCGCGGGAGACGTGATCATCTTGACGGGTGAGCTCGGAGCGGGCAAAACCACGTTCACCCGGGGCCTGGGCGAAGGACTCGGCGTGCGGGGGGCCGTCACCAGCCCGACCTTCGTGCTGGCCCGCACGCATCCGAGCCTGGTGGGCGGCCCGCCGCTCGTGCACGTCGATGCCTACCGGTTGGCCTCCGCGCTGGAGCTGGACGACCTCGACATCGACTTCGTGAACTCCATCGTGGTGGTGGAGTGGGGCAGGGGACTCGTGGAGGAGCTCACCGAGTCGTTTCTCTCGATCAGCATCGACCGGCCCAGGGGAGCGGGCACGTCGCCCGAACCCGAGATCGAGGGCGAGGAGCCGATCGAGGCCCGGCGCATCCGTTTCGCAGCATTCGGTCCGCGCTGGATGGTCACCGGCTAACGGGCCGCATCTATTCGCAGGCTAATCTGGAAGACGTGTTTCTCGCCATCGATACCTCTGCCGGAACGTCCGTTGCGGTCGTCGCGACTGACGGTCGGATCCTCGCCGAGGCGGGGACTCCCGATACGATGCGCCATGCCGAGGTCATCGGCACCCTGATCGCCCAGGCGCTCGCGGGGGCGAACATCTCGGTCCGCGAGCTCACCGCGGTCGTCGCGGGCATGGGGCCTGGGCCGTTCACCGGTCTTCGAGTTGGAATCGCCGCCGCCCGGGTTTTCGCGCTGGGGGCGGGAATCCCGCTGTTGCCCATGGTCAGCCACGACGCCGTCGCGTGGCAGCAGAAAGCGGCCGGAGCCACGGGGAAGATCATGGTGGTGACAGACGCACGCCGCAAAGAGGTCTTCTTCTCCGACTTCGACCTCGATGCCGACCTGCCGCACCGGGAATTCGGCCCGGCACTCGCAAAGCCCGATGCCCTGCCCCGGAGCGAGGTGCGCCGCGTTGTCGCCGCTGAGATCTCGGCCGGCGCGTTGGGTGCCGCCGCCGGAGATCTTCTTGCCGCGGGCCTGCCGCTGGCCGCCGACGAGGCCCTGTATCTTCGCTCGCCAGATGTTTCAATTCCCACCGGCGTGAAGCGGGTCACCCAGTGATCTCAGCGGGGCCCGTCTCCTGGGTTCTGCGCCGTGCGGGAAGAGACGACCTCGACAGCATCATGGCGCTGGAGACTTCGACCTTCGGAACGGATGCCTGGAGCCCGGCCACCATGCTGGCCGACGTGACCAATATCAACTGCCACTACCTCGTCGCCCACCGCGAGGAGTCCCCGGCCTTGATCGAGGGCTATGCTGGGCTGCTTGCTCCCCGGGGCGGAAACGACGGCGATATCCAGACCATCGCGGTTTCTCTCACCGCTAAGCGCTTGGGACTGGGCCGTTCTTTGATGAACGAGCTCATTGCCGAGGCCCGCACACGCCGGGTGCGGGAGATATTCCTTGAGGTGCGCGCCGACAACCCCGGTGCCGAGGCGCTCTACGACACACTGGGTTTCGAACGCATCGGTGTGCGGCCGCACTACTACCAACCCGATGATGTCGACGCGATCATCATGAAGCTTTCGCTGAAAAGCTGGAAGGACGCCGCTGATGAACCGAACTGATCCGCTCGTGCTGGGCATCGAGACATCCTGTGATGAGACCGGCATCGGCATCGTTCGGGGAACTACCCTCCTGGCCAATGCGATCGCTTCCTCGATGGATGAACACATGCGCTATGGCGGCGTCGTACCCGAGGTCGCAGCCCGCGCGCACCTCGAGGTGATCACCGCGACCATCCGTGAGGCTCTTGCTGAGGCTGGTGTGACCCTCGACGAGCTCGACGCGATCGCAGTCACCTGCGGTCCCGGCCTGGCCGGTGCCCTGATGGTCGGTGTCGGGGCGGCCAAGGCTCTCGCTGTTTCGACCGGCAAGCCCCTGTTCGCTGTGAATCATCTCGTGGGCCATGTCGGTGCCGATGTGCTCCGCCGCGAGGCCGGCGCAGAGGCGGAAGCCATCGTGGGCGACCTGCAGTTCCCGACCATCGCACTGCTCGTCTCCGGCGGCCACACCTCGCTCCTACTCGTGCGCGACCTCGTCGACGACGTCGAGCTGCTGGGCGAGACCATCGACGATGCGGCGGGGGAGGCCTTTGACAAGGTTGCCCGGGTGCTCGGCCTGCCGTACCCCGGAGGCCCCCAGATCGACCGCTTGGCCGAAACCGGCGATCCGAAGGCCATTCGGTTCCCGCGAGGGCTCAGCCTGCCCAAGGACGATGCCGCCCACCGGTATGACTTCTCGTTCTCGGGGCTGAAGACCGCGGTGGCCCGCTGGGTCGAGAAGCGCCAGGACGCGGGCGAGGAGATTCCCTATGCCGATGTCGCCGCCAGCTTTCGGGAGGCCGTTGCCGACGTGTTGCTCACGAAGGCGCTGAAGGCCTGCGCCGATCACGACGTGCCCCGGCTCCTGCTGGGCGGTGGTGTAGTGGCCAACGCCCGGATCCGCCAGCTGGCCGCCGAGCGGACCCGGTCAGCGGGGGTAGAGCTCCGCATTCCGCCGTTTGAGCTCTGCACCGATAACGGCGCGATGATCGCCGCCCTCGGGGCCCAGCTGATCATGGCCGGTCGAGACGAGTCCGGGCTCGGCTTTGGAGCGGACTCGACGCTTCCCGTGACGGATATCCAGGTAGCCTGATCCCGGCAATTAGTGGCCCTGCCATTCCAGATTGAACGAAGGCTCGGGAATCTAGGAGACTGGTCTTATGTCTGATTCAAATAACCCCTCCGCCGGGTCAACCCCCGAGCCTCCCGCACTGCCGACTGCGCCCCCGGTTGCAGCACCGCCGGTGTATGTCGCCGCAACTCTTCCGCCGTCGTCGTACGGCCAGTCCCCCGGAACGGAACCGGGAACGTCGAAGACACTCAGCCTGATCTCCTTGATCACGGGTATCGTCGGAGTTGTTTTTTTCGGGTTCTTGGCAATAGCCTCAATCGCCGCCATCGTTCTCGGCTTCCTCGGCCGGAAGCGCGAGCCAGAGGCCAGGGCCTTCTGGCTCACCGGCCTGATCACCGGGTTCGTCGGCCTCGGCATCTTCATCGTCGGAGGGTTGTTTGTTCTGGTGGCCTCGATCGCCTTCATGAACTCCGGGCCTTATTACCGTTACTGAGCGCGTGGTGTGACGCCGGCCGGTCGTCGGCAGCCGGTCGTCGGCAGCCGGTAGACGACATGTCTGGTTTGCCGGACGTTCACCCTCTGGATGCCCGGAGTTTTTTGCCTGACGGAAATGTGGGGCCGTAGTGCAGGCGGTTCAAGTGCAGTAGTCCGGTTCCCTGATCAAGGAGTCTGATTACGTTTTAGCCATTGACGATTTTCACGCTGTCTGCAACTATTACGTTGCCCGGTGCTTGAACCTGACTATCTCCCTGAAAGAAGCTGTGAATATGTCTAATAATATTGCCAAATCCACAAAGACCAACGTGTTGGCCATCGTTGCCCTGATCACGGGAATCCTCTCTATGGCGATCGTTCCGGTGATCCTGGGGCACATCGCGCTCGGCCAGATCAAGAAGACCGGTGAGCAGGGTCGCGTCATGGCCATTGTGGGTCTCGTGCTCGGTTACCTCGGCGTTGCTGTCTGGGTCATCGTTATCATTGCTATTTCAGTTGCAGCGTCGGTTCCCGGAGCTGTCACCGTCACCTCGAACTAGTCACATTTTCTCGGGCGTCCACTTCGTGTGGGCGCCCGATTCTCGTTCCCGGGCCCTATTGCGCAAATTCAGACGCGCGGCCGGATGCGCTCGGCGAGCAAGCCCACGTGGCGCCCCGCACTGCGCGTCAAGAACAGGGTGGCTGAGTTTGCGCCCTTCAGCGAGAGCCGCCTTCGGAGAATTGCCGGGTCGACGTCGACCCCCCGCTTCTTGATCTCAAGGGTGCCGATGCCTCGGGTCCGCAGCTCCTTCTTCAGCTTGGACTCGTCGGTGGACAGCTGTTCTATGACGCGGAATGCGCTCGCGAAGGGTGTCAGGGTCAGTTCGTCGCTCGAGATATAGGCGATCTGATCCGAGATCATCCGGGCATCGAGACTGCGGGCGAGATTCCCGATAAGTCGTGCCCTGATGACCGCGCCGTCCGGCTCGTAGAGGTACTCGCCGAGTTCACCGAGTTCGGCGTCGTCACTGTCGCCGGCGGCGGTGAGCTCGTGGCTCGTGTTGCCGCTGATCACCAGGGCTGCCCGTCTAATGCCGTCCCGGGCCAGTGAGCCGAACCACAGCCCGTTCTCGACGACCTGGCCGTCGACCGAGATCCACTGTGCCTCCGCGGTGTCAGGGATCAGCGAGCGGTCAAAGCCCGGACCGAGCTTCATGCCGGTGGGCATCCGCTCGGCGAGCCCGAATGCGAAGTCGAGCGAGGGGGAGTAAGCGTCGGGGTTGGTGAGTCGGCGGGTGTTGGTGTGGCCCTCGGTGCGCCTGGCCGGGTCGAGGTAGACGGCATCGACGCCGGTGAGATCGGCACTCTCGGCGTCACCCACGGCGACGGTTACGCCCTCGAAGGGGGCCAGATTATACGAGGCGATCGCGGCGGTCACCTCGTCGCGCTCGATTGCAGTGACCGTCAGGTCGAGAGCGGCGAAGGCGAGGGCGTCGGCTCCGATTCCGCAGCCGAGATCAGCCACGTGCCCAATGCCGGCAGCGCGGTACCGGCCCGCGTGCAGTGCCGCGACCTTCAGCCGCGTAGCCTGTTCCAAGCCCGCTTCGGTGAAGAGCATGCGATCGGCGAAGTCACCGAACTTCGGTCGCGCCTTGGCTCGAAGCTTCTTCTGCGTGAGAACCGCGGCCACGAGGCCGGGGGAGTGCCCTTCGTTTCTGAGGCTCGTAACGAGCTTCAAGACGTCGGTGTCGTTGTCATAGACGGGGAGTGCATCGAGCAGGCGCAGGGCCGTCGATGTCATGATCAGGGTCAGCTCGTCTCTCTTCACCTGTGTCAGCCTAGACGCCCTCCGAGGTCCCATGATTGGCGCTCGGATTGACCGACTGCGAGTAGACCCTCTAAACTCGGGGTTAGCACTCTCGGTGTGAGATTGCTAATCAGACGTGAATTCGCCCGGGTTTTGCCCGGGAACAGAGAAAGAAGAGGTCAACCGTGTCGGTCTCCATCAAGCCGCTCGAGGATCGCATCGTGATCAAGCAGGTCGAAGCAGAGCAGACCACGGCCAGCGGCCTGGTCATCCCTGACACCGCCAAGGAGAAGCCCCAGGAGGGCGAGGTCCTGGCGGTCGGCCCCGGTCGCATCGACGACAACGGCAACCGCGTTCCGCTCGACGTCGCAGTCGGCGACAAGATCATCTACTCCAAGTACGGCGGAACCGAGGTGAAGTACGACGGCGAGGAATACCTCGTTCTCTCCGCTCGCGACGTGCTCGCAGTCGTCGTTCGCTAACGACACCCAGTTGTGAAAGACCCGGTCGGCTTCACCGACCGGGTCTTTTGTCTTTGTGCCCGCCAATCAGAGCCCTTCACGAGGGTTAGCATCGGGAGTGGTTAATTCTTCTTCCGACGCAGCGACGCAGCGTCTCTCTCGCTCCGGCATGGTCTCTGCGGCCGGTGCCTATTCGCTCTGGGGTTTTCTCCCGGTCTTCTTTCTGCTCCTGGCTCCCAGCGGTCCCTTCGAGATCGTCGCCGTACGCATATTCTTCTCCCTCGTATTCTGTGCGCTGATCCTGACCGTAACGCGGTCGTGGGCGAAGTTCGTCGGCATCCTGCGTCAGCCGATGCTGGCGCTCACGATGGCGCTCGCCGGGGCGCTGATCTATGTCAACTGGCAGACCTACGTCATCGCCACGCTGACCGGACACGTCATCGAGGCGGCGCTGGGCTACTTCATCAATCCAATCGTCACGATTCTGCTCGGGGTACTCCTGCTTCGAGAGCGGCTTCGGCGCATGCAGTGGGTCGCCCTCGGCATCAGTGTCCTCGCGGTCGGTGTGCTCACAGCAGGCTACGGATCCGTGCCGTGGATCTCCCTGGTCCTCGCCTTCTCGTTCGGTCTCTACGGCCTGATCAAGAAGCGTGTCGGACCTCGAGTGGATGCCGTCAGCGGGTTGACCCTGGAGACCCTCTGGCTCACCCCCGTCGCGGCGGTTCAAATAGTCATTGTGGCGGGCTCGACAGGGCTGACTTTTGGAAGTTCGGGCGGCTGGCACACTGTGCTGATGATGAGTGCCGGCATCATCACGGCCGTGCCGCTGCTGCTCTTCGCCGGTGCTGCTCGGCGCTTGCCGCTGGTCTATCTGGGTTTCTTCCAATACCTGGCGCCGTTCCTCCAGCTGATCTTCGGGGTCTTCATTCTGAACGAGCCGATGCCGCCAGAGCGCTGGGTCGGCTTTGGTCTCGTCTGGGTCTCGCTGGTCATTCTCACCGTCGACCTCGTCGCCGCCTATCGCACCCCGGTGACTGCCGGCAAGCATCCTGCGGGCTAGGCCGACGGCGGGATGGTTTCGATAGCGGCGGTCTAGGTGTTCTTCCCACTGACGTTGTGAACACGGTCGATGGGTGATTTGCCGCCGATGCCGGTATGGGGTCTGTGGTGATTGTAGCTGTGGATCCAGGCGTCATAGGTCGCCGCCCTCGCAGCGTCAGAACCGTAGTGGTGGGCCTAGGCCCACTCGAACGCGAGAGTGCGGTGGAACCGCTCGATCTTCCCATTCGTTTGGGGCCGGTACGGGCGAGTGTATTTGTGGGCGATATCCCCGAGGGCGTCGTTGAAGACCCGTGACCGGTAGCAGGACCCGTTGTCGCTGAGGACACGTTTCACGGTGATGCCCAGGGACTCGTAGAACGTGTTCGCACGCTTCCAGAACTCGGTCGCGGTGTCTTGTTTCTCGTCTCCGAGGATCTCGGAATACACGACCCGGGAATGGTCATCGATCGTGGAATGCAGAAACGAATAGCCGACCTTGACAGACGCGTGCCGGTTCTTGCGTCCTGCCGGTCTCCCCAGAGTCCGCCAGCCACCACCATCAGGAATCCGGCCCAGTTTCTTCACATCGATGTGGACGAGATCGCCCGGATTCGCGTGCTCGTAGCGGACGGGCTTCGGTTTGCGGACAGTGAGTCCGGTGTTCAGATCGATGTGTCCAAGCAGAGGCATCCGGTAGCGGGCGAGGACCTTCGAGACGGTCGATTGGGCCAGGCGCAGGTGGTAGCCGATTCGGTGGGGTCCCCACCGGCGGGTGAAGCGCAACGCGATGATCCGCCGTTCTGTGTGCCGACTGGACTGGGTGGGCGAGGTATGGGGTCGCGAGGACCTGTCGGCGAGCCCTGTGGGGCCATGGGCGCGGTATCGGGATACCCATTTGGAGACCGTTGCCCGGGACACTTGGAAGCGTTCGGCTGCGCGTGCGGGGAGCGTTGCGGTGGGTAACGTAAGAGATGAGGGCCTCCGTGGCATCTGTTGAGTGTGGTAGCCCAATCGATACCGGAGGTCCTCACCTTTTTAGCTCACGCCACGCTCACAACCTCCGTGGGAAGAACATCTAGGGCGCCTCGCCAAGCCGCCGGTGCCGAGGGCGAGCAGATGTTCACCCACGGCGAGCTTGCTTACTGCTTTTCACCCTAGTTGTAGGGGAGAAAAACCGTGAACTGATGGCGATGTGAGCGGCTGGAGCGTCGGTGTTATGTCACAGATTCCTAACGATGTGATGAATGATTCCCGCGTGAATCAATCTGGTAACAAAGGGACCCTAGAGTCTCATCAACACCGCGTTCGACACTCCACCGGGGCGTCGTGGATACGCGTTCACCACGAAAGGGTTCCCAGGATGATTCAGTCCAAAATCACCCTCCGGACAGCCGTTCTGGCCGGAGCTGGCATCATTGCCATCGCTCTGTCCGGATGCGCTGCCGGCGGCAGCTCTACCACCACAGCCACCGCGGCTGCGGGTTCCGCGTATGCCGCGGCACCGTGCGCCAGCGGCGCGACCACGGCCGACAACCTCGTCGTCGGCACGATCCTCCCGGTCACGGGAAACCTGTCCTTCCTGAACCCGCCGGAGCAGGCGGGCGTAGGCCTTGCCGTCTCCGACATCAACGCTGCTGGCGGAGTCAACGGCAAGATGGCCTGCATCATCCAGGGCGACTCAGGCGACAGCACCGACCTCACTGTGTCGACAGCGAGCGCACAGAAGCTCATCACGGCCAAGGTCTCGGTCGCCATCGGCGCCGCCTCCTCGAGCGTGTCGCTGAACGTCGTTGACGCCTTCGCCTCGGCGAAGATCGTTCAGATCTCCCCGGCCAACACGTCGGCCAAGCTCAGCGGCTACGGTCCGTACTACTGGCGCACCGCTCCGCCGGACTCGGTGCAGGGCTCGGCTCTGGGCCAGCTGATCACGGGTGACGGCAACCAGAAGGTCGCCTTCCTTGTCTTCAATGACTCCTACGGCACAGGCCTGCGCGACTTCACGCAGAAGGCCATCGAAGCCTCAGGCGGCACCGTCGTCTACGGCGGCACCGGCAAGGGCCAGGAGTTCCCGCCCGGACAGACCACCTTCTCCTCCGAGGTAACGGCCGCCAAGGCCACCAGCCCCGACGCCATCGTCATCCTCGCGTTCGACGAGACCAAGGCGATCATCCCTGAGCTTGTTGCCCAGGGCTGGACCATGCCCAAGACCTACATGTCGGATGGCAACACTGCCGACTATGGCAAGGACTTCGCCGCCAGCACCATGACGAAGGCCCAGGGCACCGTTCCCGGCGCCTACCCGAACGACGCCTTCAAGGGTCAGCTCACCTCTTGGTACAAGACCGTCCAGGGTGGAGACCTGGGTGACTACACCTACGGTCCTGAGGCCTACGACTCGACGACCCTTGCAGCCCTCGCTGCGCTAAAGGCCAAGTCCAACGTCTCTGCCGACATCCAGAAGCAGCTCGCAGCGGTTTCGGGCGCCAACGGTGGCACCAAGTGCAAGAGCTATGCCGAGTGTGCACCGCTCGTCACCGCCGGCACGGACATCCAGTACGTCGGCCAGGCCGGAACCGGACCGTTCAACGCCAAGAACGAGCCGTCCTCCGCCTTCATCGGCATCTACAAGTTCGATGATAAAAACAAGCCGATCTGGCAGTCGGCAATCGAGGGCCAGACCTCCTACTAGGCAGTCTGAGAATGACAGCCTGATTTGATTCAGGCGCATGCGGGGCCGAGCGAAAGCTCGGCCCCATTTGCGTGTGGGCATCCAGCAACGTCTCGCAGAACTGGTCTCTGCCGGGGACGGAGCCGAGTGCACCAGCTCAGCCAGCTGCTGAATGTTGTGTAAAACCACCCGCGTTGTTCCCACCAATTGACATCGCCGACCCGTCTTGCCCTTCATCGGTATCGACCGGTATGACGGCGAGATGCAGCCGGTGCTTCAGTCTGCGGTCGAGATTCAGGTTCCCGCCGAGGGCTGTCATCCGGAGATGAAAAAGCCGGGCCCATCCGTTTTCAAGCGGATGAGCCCGGCCTGGTTCTCTTCCGTAGCTAGATGGCTCCCTTGTCGCCGTCCTCGACGTCTTTCGCCAGCGTCCCAAGGTACAGCTCGATCACCTTGGGATCGTCGGCCAGCTCGCGTCCTGTGCCCGTGTAGGCGTTTCGGCCCTGGTCGAGTACGTAGCCGCGGTCGCAGATCTGCAGGCAGCGGCGGGCGTTCTGCTCGACCATGATGATGGTCACGCCGGTCTTGTTGATCTTGCGGGTGCGGATGAACGTCTCGTCCTGGCGCACGGGGGAGAGGCCCGCGCTCGGCTCGTCAAGCAGCAATACCGAGGGGTCCATCATCAGGGCCCGAGCCATAGCGACCGACTGGCGCTCGCCGCCGGAGAGAGAGCCTGCCCGCTGGCTGCGGCGATCGGCCAGCACGGGGAACAGGTCGAAGATCGCATCGAGGCGCTCCACGAGGAGCTTGGGTCGGAGGTACAGGCCCATCTGCAGGTTTTCTTCGATCGTCAGGGACGGAAAGACGTTGTTCGATTGCGGTACGAAGCCGACACCGGCACGAACGAGCTTGTTCGCCTTCTGGCCGGTGATGTCTTCACCCTTCAGCGTGACGGAGCCGCCTCGCACGTTCACGAGGCCGAAGAGAGCCTTCAGCAGGGTCGACTTGCCGGCGCCGTTGGGGCCGATGATTCCGATCAGCTCGCCGGGGTAGACGGTCAGGTTGCAGCCGTTGAGGATATTGACTCCGGGCAGGTAGCCGGCGACGAGATCCTTCGCCTCCATCACGGGGGCCTGTGCTGTTGTGGGTACGACCATGGTTACGCGTCACCCTCCGTGCGCTTGTCCTCTTGTTTGACCTCTTCGGCGAGTTCCGCTGCGACCTCGTCTGAGAGCAGCGCGTCATCGCCTAAGTCGGTGTTGTGGTGCGCGCCGAGGTATGCATCGATGACGGCCTGGTTCTCCATGACGGTGGCCGGCGGGCCCTCGGCCACGACCTTGCCCTCCGCCATGACGACGACCCAGTCGGAGATGTGGCGCACCATGTGCATATCGTGCTCGACAAAGAGCACGGTCATGCCCTCATCGCGAAGCGACATGATGTGGCCCAGAAGTGACTGGGTCAGGGCCGGGTTGACGCCGGCCATCGGCTCGTCGAGCATGATCATTGTCGGTTCGCTCATGAGGGCGCGTGCCATTTCCAGCAGCTTCTTCTGGCCGCCCGACAGGCTGCCGGCCATGTCGTCTTTTTTGTCCAGCAGCTTGAACCGGGCCAGCAGGTCTTCGGCCTTGGCCGTGATCTCACGCTCGCGCGCGACCCACAGGGGCTTGATGACGGCGATCAGCAGGTTCTCACCGGGCTGGTCCTTGGCGCCGAGGCGCATGTTCTCCATCACCGTCATGCGGGACAGGGCCTTGGTGAGCTGGAAGGTGCGCACCATGCCGCGCTTGGCGACCTGGGCGGCTCCCACTCCCGAGAGCGACTTTCCGTCGAACTCCGAGCGTGCAGCCTCGCCGGACTTGGGGCCCCCGATGAGTTTGCCGGCGGAGCTCGGCCTGTCGAAGCCCGTGATCAGGTTGAAGAACGTTGTCTTTCCCGCACCGTTCGGGCCGATCAGGGCGGTGATGATGCCGCGCTGTACTTCGAGGTGGCCGACGTCGACGGCGGTCATGCCGCCGAAGCGGCGTACGACGTTGTCGACGGTCAGGATCGAGTCGGGCTTGGCGACGCCGGGAAGCGATGCGACGTTGGCGACAGAGGCCTTGGCGGCAGCTCCGGCAGCGGTCAGGCCGCTGGTCGGGGTGGGCTCACTTTGCATTGAAGCTCAGCTCCTTCTTGTCTCCGAGGATGCCCTGGGGCCGGAAGATGACGAGCAGCATCAGCACGACGCCGATCATGATCCAGGAGAACTGCTCGGTCTGCTGCGAATTCATGATCGAGCCGGGCACGAACTGACCGGCTAGGCCCTGCACGAGCAGGCGGAGGGCGAAGAAGATGATCGAGCCGAGAATAGGTCCGAAGATTGTTGCAGCGCCGCCCAGGAGCAGGGCGGTCCAGATGAAGAAGGTCATCGCCCGGCCCATGCTGTCTGCCTGCAGGGACGCAGGCAGTACGAAGATGATGCCGCCGACTGCGCCGAGGACGCCACCGAGGATCAGTGCCTGCATCTTGTAGAAGTAGACGTTCTTGCCGAGGCTGCGCACCGCGTCCTCGTCCTCACGGATACCGCGGAGTACTCGGCCCCAGGGGCTTCGCATGATCAGGAACACGAACACCGAGATGATGGCGACGAGGCTCCATGCCACGAGCCGGATCCACCAGCCGCTGGAGCCGGTGTTGTCGTAGGTGAATGGTCCGAGCGTCGTCTGACCATCTCCCAGGAACGAGAGGTCGGTGAACGGGCCCCGGTAGCTTTGGCCTGTGAGGCCGTTGGAGCCGCCGGTGATGTCGGTCAGCAGGGACGACCGGCCGATCATCCTCAGGATCTCCGCCGCGGAGATCGTCACGATCGCCAGGTAGTCGCCGCGAAGCTTCAGGGTTGGAATTCCGAGAATCAGGGCGAACGCCGTTGCGGCGATGAGGGCCACGATGACGGCCACGATGAGCGGGAGTCCCGCGGTGGTCGAGATCACGAAGCCGTAGGCGCCGATCAGCATGAAGCCGGCCTGGCCCATGTTGAGCAGCCCCGTGTAGCCGAAGTGGATGTTGAGTCCGATGGCGGCGATGGCCAGGGCGGCGGTGCCGGGAGAGATGATCGACGCCAGGATCGCGTTCAGGGTTATCAGAAGTTCGTTCATGGTCTTGTCCTTCCTAACCGATGCGCTCGCGGCGACCGAAGATGCCCTGGGGTCTGATCAGCAGCACCAGAATCAGGATGAGCAGTGCCGTCGCGTACTTGAAGTCTCCGGGAAGCACAAGGTTGGTGAGCTCGACCACCATGCCGATGATCATGGCACCGACGAAGGCGCCAAAGGCGGTGCCGAGCCCGCCGAGGGTGACGGCGGCGAACATGAGCAGCAGGAGTTGCATGCCGGTCTGCCAGCTGATGCCGTTCAGCACCAGGCCCAGCATGATTCCGGCGAGGCCCGCGAGGCCGGCCGAGAGGGTCCAGACCAGGCGGATGATGCGATCGACGTCGATGCCGCTGGCCGCAGCCAGCGAGGGGTTGTCAGACACCGCCCGGGTGGCGCGTCCGACGCGGGAACGCAGCAGGAAGAGTCCCACGAGAATGATCACCACGACGGAGATGAGCATCGCCCAAAGGCTCTGCTCGGAGAGGGTGATGGGGCCGATCGGCACGGTGACCGGGTTGGCCTGGTCGATCCTGACCGTCTTCGCCCCGATGAAGAACTGGAAGACGTACTGCAGGGAGATCGAGAGACCGATCGTGACGATCATCAGCTGGGTATTGGCAAGACCGCGCTTGCGGAGTGGCTTCCAGATCAAAGCGTCTTGGAAGTAGCCGGTCGCGGCACACACCAGAACGGTGATGATGGCGGCCAAGATCAGATTCAGCCCCAACACGTTCGCAAAGACATACGCGAGGAGTCCGCCGAGGGTGACCTGCTCGCCGTGGGCGAAGTTGCTGAGGCCGGTGGTGCCGTAGATCAGTGATAGGCCGATCGAGGCCAGTGCCAGCAACAGGCCGAGGCGGATGCCGGAGGCCGCCTGCTGCAGGAAGCGCTCCCAGGTGACCGTGCCGGCGGCGGCCTGCGCATCCGTCGTGACGCTGCCGTCGGCATTCATGGTGGAGCCTGAGCCGAGGATCTTGAAGACCGTTCCCGCATTGGAGTTCAGCTTCGCCTGCACCGTTGCCGGGTTGGCGTTTGACGGGTCGAGGGTCTCGCCGTTGGGCAGGCTCGCGGTGTCCAGGGCGACCGTGTACGGGCCCGCGACCGTGATGGGCAGGGCCCACTTGCCGGCGTCATCCGTCTGGATGCTCTTGTTCACATCTCCACCGATGACGGTCAGCTTCACGCCGACGGCAGGGTCGCCGGCCGACGTGCGGACCGTGCCCTGGATGCAGCCTGTCGTCGTACTGACCTGACACGGTTCGGTCGTCGCGGCGAATGCGGGGGCCGCACCGAAAGTGAGTCCGCCGATGATGCCAACGCTTGCGAGGATGAGAGCCGCGGCGAATTTTCGCGGCCCCGGGACTCGTTTCAGCCGGTGAGGCACAGTGAGTGTCGTCAAGTTACTTTTCCTTTGTGACTTAAGCGAAACAGCGTTGTGTCGCTCTGTCGGGGTAGCAGGTGACGGTAACGCTATAGGTAATGTGTGTCCGTCGTGTTTCCTGTTAGTTGAATATAGTGCGGTCGGGACAGCGTGCCGAATACCCTCGGATAGCCGATGGGGTCGCGAGCCCGCAACTACGCCAAGAAGCGGCACCACGGAATAGAGAATCACTCCTGATCGTTACAATCAAACGAGGACTTACAGGCAGCTTTCGTGCTCACAGCAGCGCGGCGTAGTAGAAATTGGGATGCAATGGACCAGTCGGATCCGTTCGGATTTATCGGACTCACCTACGACGACGTGATGCTCCTGCCGGGTCATACCGACGTGATCCCCAGCGAGGCGGACACAACCTCTCGGCTCACGAGGCGAATCTCGGTTGCGACTCCTCTGCTCTCAGCAGCTATGGACACCGTCACGGAATCCCGGATGGCCGTCGCCATGGCGCGCCAAGGCGGTCTCGGCATCCTGCATCGCAATCTTTCCATTGCAGACCAGGCGAATCAGGTCGACCTTGTCAAGCGCAGCGAGAGCGGCATGATCACCGATCCCGTGACGACAACGCCAGACTCGACCGTGGCCGAGGTTGACGCGATCTGCGGCATCTATCGCATCAGCGGGCTGCCCGTCGTGGACACCAACGGCCTTCTGGTCGGCATCATCACGAACCGGGATATGAGGTTTGTCTCCCAGTTCGAGAAGGCGAGCACCCTCGTGCGCGACGTGATGACGCACGTTCCCCTGATCACCGCTCCGGTCGGAGTCGACCCCGATGCCGCCATCGCGATCTTCGCCCAGCACAAGATCGAGAAGCTGCCGATCGTGGATGCTGCCGGCAAGCTCTCCGGGCTCATCACGGTCAAGGACTTCGAGAAGAGCGAGAAGTACCCGTACGCCACCAAGGACGATGCCGGCCGCCTTCGCGTGGGAGCCGCCATCGGTTTCTTCGGCGACGCCTGGCAGCGCGCCTCGGCCCTGCTCGAAGCAGGCGTCGACGTGCTGGTGGTCGACACGGCGAATGGCGACAGCGCCGGCGTGCTGGAGATCATCAAGCGACTCAAGCGCGACTCGGCATTTGCCGATGTCGACATCATCGGCGGAAACGTCGCAACCCGCTCGGGAGCCGAGGCCCTCATCGGCGCCGGCGCCGATGCGATCAAGGTCGGCGTCGGCCCCGGCTCCATCTGCACCACGCGGGTCGTCGCAGGCGTCGGTGTCCCGCAGGTTACCGCCGTCTACGAGGCCTCGCTCGCGGCGAAACCGCACGGTGTTCCGGTGATCGCCGATGGCGGGCTGCAGTACTCGGGCGACATCGCCAAGGCCCTGGTCGCCGGAGCAGACACGGTCATGCTCGGCTCGCTGCTGGCCGGCTGCGACGAGAGCCCGGGCGACCTCGTCTTCGTCAACGGGAAGCAGTTCAAGGCCTATCGCGGCATGGGCTCCCTCGGTGCCCTGCAGACCCGCGGGGAAAAGACGTCCTACTCCAAAGACCGCTACTTCCAGTCGGATGTGCCGAGCGACGACAAGCTGATCCCCGAGGGCATCGAGGGCCAGGTGCCCTACCGCGGTCCCCTCGTCTCGGTGGCATACCAGCTCGTCGGCGGTCTCCGCCAGTCGATGTTCTATGTGGGTGCCCGCACGATCGGCGAGCTCAAGGAGAAGGGCCGCTTCGTGCGCATCACGGCCGCGGGGCTCAAGGAGTCGCACCCGCACGACATTCAGATGGTCGTCGAGGCGCCCAACTACCGTCGTTAGGAGCGGCGCGGCCGGGCCGTGAGAATGCCCGGCTGTCGGTAGGCTGGTAGTCGTGAGTATGGAAATCGAGATCGGCCGATCCAAGCGCGCCCGCCGCGCGTATGCCTTTGACGACATCGCGGTGGTGCCTTCCCGCCGAACCCGGGATCCGGAGGATGTCTCGGTCGGCTGGTCGATCGACGCCTACCAATTCTCCATCCCGTTCCTCGCGGCCCCCATGGACTCCGTGGTTTCGCCCGCAACGGCCATCCGCATGGGTGAGCTCGGCGGCCTGGGTGTGCTTGACCTCGAGGGCGTCTGGACCCGCTACGAAGACCCCGAGCCGCTCCTGGCCGAGATCCAGGGCCTCTCCGAGGAGAGCGCCACAGAGCGGATGCGCGAGATCTATGCGTCGCCCATCATCCCGGAGCTGGTTACCGCGCGCCTGGCCGAAATCCGGGCCGGCGGCGTCACCGTGGCCGCAGCCCTTTCCCCGCAGCGCACCCAGGAGCTCTACGAGACGGTCGTTGCGGCTGGCGTTGACCTCTTCGTCATTCGCGGAACGACGGTCTCGGCCGAGCACGTCTCCAAGAACCACGAGCCACTGAACCTGAAGAAGTTCATCTACGAGCTCGACGTCCCCGTCATCGTAGGAGGTGCCGCCACCTACACGGCGGCACTGCACCTCATGCGAACGGGCGCCGCGGGCGTTCTGGTCGGCTTCGGCGGAGGAGCCGCCTCGACCACCCGCACTACCCTCGGCATTCACGCGCCCATGGCTACGGCCGTGGCCGACGTGGCCGGCGCTCGCCGGGACTACATGGACGAGTCGGGTGGACGCTACGTGCACGTCATCGCCGATGGTGGCCTCAGCACCTCGGGCGACATCGTCAAGGCGATCGCCGTCGGCGCGGATGCCGTCATGCTCGGCACCGCGCTTGCCCGGGCGACAGACGCCCCCGGCGGCGGCTACCACTGGGGTTCCGAGGCGCACCATGCCGAGCTGCCGCGCGGCAAGCGCGTGCACGTCGGAGGCGTTGCACCGCTCGAACAGATCCTGAACGGCCCATCGCCCGTGGCCGATGGCACCGCGAATCTCGTCGGCGCCCTCAAACGATCTATGGCGACGACCGGATATTCTGACCTCAAGGAATTCCAGCGCATCGAGGTTGTCGTGGCCCCGTACCGCACTCACTAGAGGCTCCCGACATCGCCGTCTTCTGACCCTCAGCAGCCCTCGACTAGGCTGGAAGTTCACTTTCGGCGATATCGCTTTCATCAGCCGACTGGTGTCACTAATCGCTAGGAGCTCCAAAAATGGTCGACGTTCGGCGAGTCAAGCTTCCCGGAGTCGGGGTTCTGCACACCTTCGTGACTGCCGACGGTGGGAAAGTGGGCGTTATTGCCCATCGATCCGGCCATAGCGACCTCGTAACCTTCTCTGACCAGGACGACAACGACAACACGACGAAGGTGTCCCTCCGGCTCAGCGAGGACGAGGCGCACACGCTCGCCGAGCTACTCGGCGGAACGCAGATCACCGAGTCGCTCGCCGCCCTCGACCAGATCCCGGGACTGAGCATCGACTGGTTCACGGTCGATTACGAGGATCACATCGCAGGCCAGGAGCTGGGCAGCCCGGCCGAGCTCGGCGTCGTCGGACTGACGGTCGTTGCCGTCGTTCGCGGTGAGTCGGCCAGCCCCGCACCCGCCTCAGACTTCAAGGTCTTCCCCGGCGACACCCTGGTTGTCGCCGGCAGCCCCGAGAAGGTCGCTCGCGCATTCAACTTCTACCGCACCGGCGAGAGCATCAAGAAGCCCGTCAACACCGACTCCCTGCCCGATAGGTAGCGTCCATGCATCTGGGTGGCGACCTCCTCGTACTCGGTGTTCTCTTTGTCATGGCCTATGTCCTCGGGCGCCTCGGCAAGAAGATCGGTTTGCCGACAATCCCGATCTACATGGTTGTCGGTCTCTTGGCGAGCCCGAACTTCGGCTTCTTCCCGATTAATTTCGTCCACACGGACTACATCGAGCTGATCGCGGTCTTCGGCCTCATCCTGTTGCTGTTCAACCTCGGGCTCGAGTTCGACCAGGACGAGTTCTTCTCCAACGCGGGAAAGCTCATCGTCTCGGGCGGCTCCTACATCCTGATCAATATGGGTGTCGGCTTCGCCTTCGGCTTCATGCTCGGCTGGGGTAGCAGGGAGGCACTGGTCGTGGCCGGCATCACGGCCACATCCTCGAGTGCGATCGTCACGAAGCTGCTGATCGAACTGAAGCGTCTGGCGAACCCCGAGACGCCCATGATTCTGGGTGTGACCGTTGTCGAAGACATCTTCATTGCCCTCTACCTGGCGATCGTCTCTGTCGTCTTGAGCGGCGAGACCGAGATCTGGCCGGTGGTCGGCAAGCTCGCCATCGCCTTCACCTTCCTGGTCGTGATGTTCACCGTTGCGCGCTTCGGCGGCAAGTTCGTGTCCCGGCTGTTCCGTACCAAAGACGACGAGCTCTTCACGATTCTGTTCTTCGGCCTCGCGATGATGTTCGGCGGCATCGGCGACATCCTCGGCGTGACGGATGCGATCGGTGCGTTCCTGATCGGCCTCGTGCTGGGTGCGACCCGGTACCGCAACAGGATGGAGGCGATAGCCATCCCGCTGCGAGATGTCTTCGCGGCGTTCTTCTTCCTCAACTTCGGGCTCGGCCTGAACCCCGCCCAATTTCCGCCCGTCATTATTCCGGTGATTGCCGCCGTGCTGATGACTATGGTCCTGAACGCCGGGGCCGGGCAGTTCGTGGCCCGGTTGAACGGGCTCGGTGCGCAGGCCGGCATCAACGCGGCGGTGATCCTGCAGAACCGTGGGGAGTTCGCGCTCATCCTCGCGACCCTGTCCTTGGCAGCGGGACTCGATGAGCGCATCCAGCCTTTCGCTGGGCTCTACGTTTTGATCATGGCGGTCTCCGGGCCGATTCTGGCAGCGAACTCCGAGAAGATCGGCGGGGTGATCCTGGGGACGAACAAGAAGAGAAAGCAGGCTGCCGACGCCAGGCTGCGAGACCCGATGGTGGCCGAGAGCATCGCCCTGATGGAGGCTGCCACGGGGGAGATGCCAGCGGTCGAACGCGACGAGCTGCCGTCTCCCAGAGTTATGGATGCTCGCATCGAGCAGGCAATGAAACAATCGGATGAGACGAAGCGGGACACCGCATCTTCCCCCGAGCGAAGCGATCCCGACAGAAAAAGCGAGTATTGACCCTCTTCAGCGTTTTGCGCCGTCCCCGTTGGATCGGGGCGCTTGTGCTCGCACTGGCCGTCGCCGCGATCTTCGCCGGCCTCGGCCAGTGGCAACTCGAGCGGGCCGTCACGAGCAACGACCCGGCGAATGTCACGAGCGAGGTCTCGAGTCCCCTCACGAAAATCGCCACGCCTCAGCGTCCCGTGCTGGGCACTCAGGTGGGCCAAATCGTGAGCGTGTCAGGAGTCTTCGAACCGGCAGATTTCGGAATCCTCGCGAACAGGCTGAACGACGGGGACGCCGGTTTCTGGGTCATCGGTCACCTCAGCGTGGCCGCCCCGGGTGACCCGGCGCTCGCGGTGGCGCTCGGCTGGTCCCCGACGAGGGACGCTGCTCTCACCATCCGTGACAGGCTCGCTGCAGCGGCCCAGGAGACGGTCTCGGTCGAGGGCCGTTATGTCGACCCCGAGGCCCCGAACGTTGACGATGCCCAGGTCGGCAGGGACGGCCGGCACGATATGACGGCGATGTCGACCGCCGCGCTCGCGGAAGTCTGGACCGCCCTGGCACCGTCGACAGCCATCTACGGCGGCTACGTGGTCGATTCGACGCCGCCTGAAGGGTTGAGCGCGATCTTCGCGCCGTCGCCCGACCGCAGCTCCCAGCTGAACTGGCTGAACATCTTCTACGCGGCCGAGTGGATCATCTTCGCCGGCTTCGCTGTCTTCCTCTGGTATCGCCTGGCCAAAGATGCCTGGGAGCGGGAGCTCGACGAGGTCGCGGAGGCCGCCGCGGAGGCTCGCGACGGAGCAGGCGACAACCCGCGCGCAATAGAATGACACCATGGCTTTAGAACCGAAAATAAAGGACTTTCCGCGCGTCCGCAGCGCGCTGAAGTTGTATCAGGTCGCCTCCGTGATCACCGGGGTCATGCTGCTGTTGCTGTGCGCCGAGATGCTGCTGAAGTACGTCCCGGCAATAGCCGTCGAGCTGGAATTGGGCGGCCCCCGGGGCTTACTGGCCTTCGTTCCCTCGGGCACGACCATTGCGGTCAACCTGAGCCTCGGTATCCTGATTGCCCACGGCTGGTTCTATGTGCTGTACCTCTTTGCCGACTTCCAGCTCTGGAGCCGGATGCGGTGGCCGTTCTGGAAGTTCCTCGTCATCGCTCTCGGCGGCGTCGTCCCCCTGCTCTCCTTCTTCCTCGAGGTGCGGGTTACCCGCGAGGTGAAGACCTATCTGGCCCGCCGCGAGGCGGAGCTTCTCGCCAAGACCCCCTCGGAGGCCACCAATTAGTACCCCAGCAACCCAGGCCCGGCCGGTTCTGGTCGTCGACTTCGGCGCCCAGTACGCGCAGCTGATCGCCCGCCGCGTGCGTGAGGCCGGCGTGTACTCGGAGATCGTGCCGCACTCCATCACCGCCGCCGAGGTCCGGGCCAAGAGCCCGGCCGGCATCGTGCTCTCGGGCGGGCCGTCGAGTGTCTACGACGATGCTTCCCCCGGGTTCGACCCGGCCATCTTCGACCTCGGAATTCCTGTCTTGGGCATCTGCTACGGCTTCCAGGTGATGGCGCGTGCCCTCGGCGGCGAGGTCGCGAACACGGGCCTGCGCGAGTACGGTGCCACGGACATGACGATGACCGGCGCTGGCGGCGGCCTCCTCGGCGGCCAGCCTGAGTCCCAGACGGTCTGGATGAGTCACGGCGACTCCGTCTCCCAGGCGCCGGTGGGCTTCGAGGTGCTGGCCAGTACGGCCTCTACCCCCGTCGCCGCCTTCGGCTCGGCCGAGCGTCGGATGTACGGCGTGCAGTGGCACCCCGAGGTCAAGCACTCCGAATTCGGCCAGAAGGTGCTGGAGAACTTCCTGCACGACGCCGCCGGTATCCCGGCAGACTGGACCAGCGGCAACGTCATCGCCGATCAGGTCGCGCTCATCCGGGCGCAGGTCGGCGACGGAGCGGTCATCTGTGGCCTCTCCGGCGGGGTCGACTCCGCGGTGGCCGCGGCGATCGTGCACAAAGCCGTCGGCGACCAGCTGACCTGTGTCTTCGTCGACCACGGCCTTCTCCGCCAGGACGAGCGCCGCCAGGTCGAGGAAGACTACGTCGCAGCCACCGGCGTGCGCCTGATCACGATCGATGCCCGCGAGACGTTCATGATGGCCCTCGCCGGAGTCACCGATCCCGAGACCAAGCGCAAGATCATCGGCCGCGAGTTCATCCGCAGCTTCGAGGCCGCGGCGGATGCCCTGGTGGCCGAGTCGATGGAGATGAACGGGGAGCCGGTCAAGTTCCTCGTGCAGGGCACCCTGTACCCCGACGTCGTCGAGTCCGGCGGCGGCACCGGTACCGCGAACATCAAGAGCCACCACAACGTGGGTGGCCTGCCCAAAGACCTGAAGTTCGCTCTCGTCGAGCCGCTGCGGGCACTCTTCAAGGACGAGGTCCGCGCCATCGGCCGCGAGCTCGGACTGCCCGAGGTCATCGTCGGCCGCCAGCCGTTCCCCGGCCCCGGCTTGGGAATCCGCATCGTCGGCGAGGTCACCGAGGAACGGCTCGACCTGCTGCGCACAGCGGATGCCATCGTGCGCGCCGAGCTGAGCGCCGCCGGCCTCGACGGCGAGATCTGGCAGTGCCCGGTCGTACTGTTGGCCGACGTTCGCTCTGTGGGCGTGCAGGGCGACGGCCGCACCTACGGACATCCGATCGTATTGCGCCCCGTTTCTTCGGAGGACGCGATGACGGCCGACTGGACCCGGGTGCCGTACGACATCTTGGCCCGCATCTCTACCCGCATCACGAACGAGGTCGCCGGCGTCAACCGGGTCGTGCTCGACATCACGTCGAAGCCGCCGGGAACGATCGAGTGGGAGTAACGGCTATTTCTTAGCCTGGGCGGCGCGGGAGGGAAACCTCACGTGCCGCTCTTTTTTTGTGTGAAAGAAATGTGACCGCCCCGACACGGCGGGGGTGAGTTTTAGAAATATCGGCCCTCTAATGTCAGGATCACCGCACCGCTGGCCGCCGCACCCCGCGCCCCGAGGAGATCCCTGATGACTGCAACGACCACGACTTCCGACACCTCGAGCGCTGTCGCCCCATCCCTCGTCCACCGGCCGGGCCGCTGGATCGACAACTGGCAGCCCGAGAACACGGCGCAGTGGGAGGGCGGCGGCAAGGTGATCGCCACCCGCAACCTGCGCTGGTCGATCTTCGCTGAATTTCTCGGCTTCGTTATCTGGCAGCTCTGGTCGATCGTCGTCGTCTCGCTGCCCGCCGCGGGGTTTACGTTCGAGACGGGCCAGATCTTCTGGCTGATCTCGATGCCCGCCCTGGTCGGCGCGACGCTCCGTTTCCCCTACACCTTCATGGTCGCCAGGTTCGGCGGCCGCAACTGGACCATCATCTCGGCCGGCCTCCTGCTGATTCCGGCGATCTCGCTCGGCATCGTCGTCAGTAACCCGCAGACGCCGTTCGGCCTGATGCTCTTCGTGGCCGCCTTGGCGGGTCTCGGCGGCGGTAACTTCGCCAGCTCGATGTCGAATATCACCTACTTCTACCCGCAGCGCGAGAAGGGCTATGCCCTGGGCCTGAACGCGGCCGGGGGAAACCTCGGTGCCGCCGTCGCCCAGCTGATCGTGCCCATCGCCATCACCATCGGTGCCGCCGCCACGCTGCACCTTCCCCTGGCCGGCTGGATCTGGATCCCGCTGATCCTTCTGGCGATGGGGGGCGCCCACCGCTACATGGACAACCTCACCAACGCCAAGAGCGATTTCGCCGGCTCTATCGCTGCACTCCGCGAACCGCATCTGTGGATTCTCGCCCTGCTCTACATCGGCACCTTCGGCTCGTTCATCGGCTTCTCCAGCGTCTTCCCCAAGCTGATCGCCGACCAGTTCCCGGGCTTCTCCACCTTCGCGGTCGGTTCGGCCTCCCTCTCCCTTGCCTTCCTTGGGGCCCTCGTCGGCTCGCTGGCCCGCCCGCTCGGCGGCCGGCTCGCAGACCGCTTCGGCGGTGCCATCATCACCATCGGTGCCTTCGCGGTCATGGCCCTCGGTGCCCTCCTGGTCATCCTCACCCTGCCGCTCGGAAACTTCTGGCTGTTCCTGATGTTCTTCCTAATGCTGTTCGTCGCGGGAGGTGTCGGCAACGGCTCGACGTACCGCATGATCCCCTCCGTCTTCGCGGCTCGAAGCGGTGTCAGAGACGCCCACATCAACAGCGGAGACGTGTCGACCCAGCGCAAGACATCCGCGTCGCTCGGACTGGTCTCGGCGATCGGCGCCTACGGCGGCTTCATAATCCCGCAGCTGCTCGGCTTCTCCAAGACCACGTTCGGCGGCTACACCCCGGCCCTGTTCTGGTTCGTCTGTGCCTATGTCGTTCTGATGGCCGTGACCTGGTTCTTCTACCTGCGCCGCTCATCCGCCCTGTCGATGCAGCGCATCTAAGTTCGATGGCGACCCTTCTCGGCCAGGCCGAAATCGACAACAGCATGAGTACTGACACGCACTGCCCCTACTGCGCCCTGCAGTGCGCCATGACGCTTCGCCGGTCGACCGAGAAGGATGCTCGGGCCACGGAGGACGCGCCGGTCACCGTCACCGGGCGCGCCTTTCCCACCAACCGGGGCGGGCTCTGCAAGAAGGGCTGGACGTCGGCGGCCCTCTTGAACTCGGCCGAACGCATCCAGCAGCCGATGCAGCGTCAGGGCGACGGCGGCTTCGCACCGGTGTCGTGGGCCGTTGCGCTGGACGAGATCGCAGACCGGCTCCGGGCGAGTCGTTCCTCGTTCGGTGCCGATTCGGTCGGGGTCTTCGGTGGCGGCGGCCTGACGAACGAGAAGGCCTATCAGCTCGGAAAGTTCACCCGATTGGCCCTCGGCTCCAGCCGCATCGACTACAACGGCCGGTTCTGCATGTCGTCGGCCGCGGCCGCTGGAAACAGGGCGTTCGGGCTCGACCGGGGCCTGCCGTTCCGGGTGGCCGACCTCGATGCGGCCTCGACGATCCTGCTGCTCGGCTCGAACATCGCCGAGACCATGCCCCCGTTCATCGGTCATCTCGAGGGTGCCCGGGCGGCAGGGGGCCTGATCGTGGTCGACCCGCGGCGCTCGGCGACCGCTCGCCTGACCGAGGAGGGCGGCGGCCGGCATGTGCAGCCGGCCCCCGGCACCGACCTCGTCCTGCTGCTCGGGCTGATCCACCTCGTGATCCGCCTCGGGCTGGTGAACACGCACTACGTCGCGCAGCGCACGAGCGGCTTCGAGGCGCTCCGTCGCAGCGTGTCGGCCTACCACCCCGAGCGGGTGCAGGCGCTCACCGGGGTGCCCCAGGCACAGCTGTCTGCGATCGTGCAGAGGCTCGCATCCGGCGGCGGCACCTATATTCTGACCGGCCGCGGCGTCGAGCAGCACGTCGACGGTACGGATACGGCCACGGCCGCCATCAACCTCAGCCTGGTGCTCGGCCTCGTCGGCAGTGCACACTCGGGCTACGGCACTCTGACGGGCCAGGGCAACGGCCAGGGCGGCCGCGAGCACGGCCAGAAGTGCGATCAGCTGCCTGGCTACCAGAAGATCACCGATCCGGTGGCCCGGGCGCGGGTCGCCGCTGTCTGGGGCGTTGATCCCGCGACAATCCCCGGCGCGGGGCTGCCCGCCGTCGAGCTGCTGAATGCGCTCGGCGAGCCCGGTGGCATCCGGTGCCTCTTGGTTCACGGCGCCAACGTCGTCGTCTCGGCGCCCGATGCGAACCGGGTGCGCCGTGGGCTCGAATCCCTCGACCTGCTGGTCGTCTGCGACTTCTTCTTCTCTGAGACGGCTGCGCTCGCCGACTATGTATTGCCGGTGACGCAGTGGGCCGAGGAGCACGGCACCATGACGAACCTCGAGGGCCGGGTGCTTCGCCGCCGCCAGGCCATTGCTCCGCCGTCCGGGGTTCGCAGCGAACTCTGGATCATGGCCGAGCTGGCATCTCGTCTTGACGCCCCCGGTGTCTACAGCACCTCGCCCGGGGAGGTCTTTGACGAACTCTGTCGCGCATCCGAGGGCGGTATCGCCGACTACTCGGGGATGAGTTATCAGCTCCTCGACACCGAGGCCGAGGTCTACTGGCCCTACCGCGCAGGCTCTGCGGGAACGCCGCGGCTGTTCGCCGACGGGTTTTCGCACCCCGACGGGCTTGCCCGCCTCGTGGCGGTTCGGCCGCGGTCATCGGCCGCCACTGCGTCTTCGCCCACCGACACCCTCACGCTGATCACCGGTCGCCTGCTCGAGCACTACCAATCGGGCACGCAGACCCGGCGGGTTCCGGAGCTGCGTGACTCGCGGCCCGAGGCGCTCCTGCAGCTGCACCCCGCCACGGCGGCGCGGTTGGGAATCATGAACGGCGCATGGGCCGAGATCTTCAACGAGCGGGGCGCCGTGCGCTGCCGGGCAGAGGTGACCACGGGCATCCGGCTCGACACCGTCTTTCTGCCGTTTCACTTCCCGGGCGAGGGTGCTGCAAATCAGCTCACCGCAGGGTCGACCGATCCGATCTCCGGGATGCCGGAGTTCAAGAAGAGCATCGTGCGGGTTCGTGCAGCACAGGAGGCAGGGGCTCATGCCTGAGCGAATAGTCGTCGTCGGCTTCGGGCCCGTCGGGGCCAGATTCGTCGAGGAGCTGCTGCCGGGCGTTGCCGCAGGTCTCATGATGGTCACCGTCGTCGGGGCTGAAGGCTCCGATGCGTACAACCGGGTTCTCGTGGCGGATTATGCCGTAGGCCGAGTGCCTCGCGACAGCCTGGACATCGCCGATTCGGCGTCGCTGGAGGCCGCAGGCGTACATGTTCTCACGGGTGTCACCGTGACGGTGCTGAACCGCTCGCGCCACTCAGTCACGCTCAGCGACGGCCGGGAACTCGGATACGACCGGCTGGTGCTGGCCACCGGATCCAGGGCGAACGTGCCAACGCTCGACGGGATTCATCGCGTACGCCGGGAGAATCTGCGGCCGCCAGCGGACTCTTCGCTGCTCGACACGGCCTCGGCGCCGCTGCCGAAGGGCGTGACCGTGCTGAGAGATCTGGCGGATGCCGAGCTCGTGCGTCAGTCCATTGATCTAGGCCAACACATCGTGATACTCGGCGCCGGAGTTCTCGGCATGGAGATCGCGCTCGCGATCGCGGCCGAGGGCGGCACGGTCTCCGTCGTCTATCACGGCGAGGCGCCGATGGCCCGGAATCTCGACCGCGGCGGCGGCATGCTGCTGGCCCGGGCTGCGCGAAAGGCCGGCGTGACAATGGTGAAACATGCCCGGGCCGAGGCAATCCTGTTCAGCACCGACGCAGAAGGTCAGGAGAGCTTCGACGCCCTGCTCTGCGCCGACGGCAAGCAGATCTTCGGAGATCTGCTGCTGCTCTCCTGCGGCGTCGGACCCCGTTCCGAGCTGGCGAAGCTGGCGGGTCTCGACGTGGCAATGGGCATCCTTGTGGATGAGTCGCTTGCGACCTGGGCCGACGAACGGATCTATGCCATCGGCGACTGCGCCCACGTCGCGCCGCGGCCTGAGCTCGGTGACTCGGGCACGGCTCCGTCCGGCGGACCCGCGGGACTGATCGGCCCCGGTTGGCAGCAGGCCGACTGGCTTGCCGCCCAGATCATGGCCGAGACGGCCGGAACCAGCCTGCCGCATCCGCTGGCGGCGCCTCGGCCCACCGTCGTGATGCTGAAGGCTCCGGGGGTGGATGTCGTCGCGGCGGGGGAATTCGGCGCCGAGCCGTGGGATGAGGAGCCGCTGGGCCCCGTCGGAGCATCCGCAGCCGCAGGAGCAAGCACGGCCGGGCACGCGCTGGGCTGCGGTAATGAAGCGGCTCCCGCGCCTCGCCGGGTATCCCTGTGGTCGGATCCCGAGGGGGACCGCTACGTGAAGATGCTGACCCGCAACGGTGTGCTCGAAGGCTACGTCGCGGTGGGGATGCCGCGAACGGCCGCCGAACTGACGCTTCTGTTCGAGAGCGGGCGCGAGCTGCCGGCCGACCGCTCCGTGCTGCTGCGCTTCGACGGCCCCGACTACGACGCCGGCGCCGCGAATGCACTGGCTCCCGAGGCGACCGTCTGCTGGTGCAACGGGGTCACGGTGGCCGCGATCACCGACTCCGTCGCGGCCGGAAACGATACGGTCGCGTGCATTGGCAGGGCGACCCGCGCCGGGACCGGCTGCGGCGGCTGCAAGGGCCGGATCACCGAGGTCCTCGCGCTAGCGGCACCCCCCGCCTAGCCGGTCGTTTTCAGGCCATAGCCGCGCGCGAGGCCCCGGGGCGGTCGGCGGCGGCTATGGCCTGAAAACGGAAGGGTTCGGGCTACCAGGGCAGGGCGAGAGTGGCGGCGGTCTCGCCGGCACGGCAGCCACCGGGCGCCACGATGAGGATACCGTCGGCGTCGGCGAGGCCGCGGAGCATCCCCGACCCCTGATGGGGCGTGACACTGATGCCGGCGGCCGTCTCGGTGAAGGTCAGGAGGCGGGTCTGTCGGCCGGTGTTCGGCACGTCGTCGGCGAGCAGTCGGAAACCGAGGTTGCTCAGCGTGCGGCCGAGCATTCCCTCGATCAGCGGCTGGCCGAAGCTCAGGAATGCGACCATGGCGGCGAGCGGATTGCCGGGCAGGCAGAGGATCAGCCGGCCGTCGGGCCGGCGGGCGAGGATCACCGGATGGCCGGGCCGCATCGCGACGCCGTCGAGCTCAAGAGTGGCGCCGATCGCCGAAAGGGCGGCCCGAACGTGGTCGGCGGGACCTCGACCGGTGCCGCCCGTACTCAAATGCAGGGGCGCCGAACCGGTGCGGAACGCCTGAATCGTCGAGGCGAGGTCGTCGGTGACGCGCTGCAGCACATCGACCTCGGCTCCCACGGCGAGCAACAGCCCGGGAAACTGGGGAGAATAGGCGTCGCGTACCTCGCCGGCCCGGGGGAGTCCGGCAGTGATGACCTCGTCGCCGAGCAGGGTGACATCTATTCTCGGCACCCGCTGCACCGGAAGGGTATCGAGGCCGGCGACCGCCGCGAGGGCGAGCCTCGGTGGCGTGAGCCTGGCCCCGGCAGCCAGGATCAGCTCGCCCAGCGAGGCTTCCTCGCCGAGGGGTCGGATGTGCTCGCCTTGCCGGGGCTCATCCGCGCGGGCCTCGGGCCCGGGGCGCAGCCAGAGCATCGACGCGGTAGCGGTTCCCCCGCTGTCGGCCGACGCGTCGCCGTGTTCGCTGCGAAGTACCCCGAGACCACCCGGCGGAATCGGCCCGCCCGTTGCGATGGGCCGGGCGGTGCCTGCGACAAGGGGGGTATCGCTGGGGGAATCGCCCGCGAGGATAGTCGCACCGAGCAGCCAGGGGGCGTCGCCCGCGACAACCCAGCCGTCCATAGCAGAGGAGGCATACCCCGGAAGCGCCGTCGGGGAGTGCACGTCGGCGGCAAGCGTTCGCCCTGCGAGGCCGGTCAGCGGCAACGACTCCGACTCCCGAGCCAGGGCCCTGCCGAGTGCGTAGGCCAGTAGCCTGGCCTCAGCCCAACCGGTCATGATCCAGCCGCCAGATCAGGCATCGCGCCCGGCAGTCTCGCCGGCGAGCCGGGATGCGACCGCCGCGAAGCGATGAATATCCGCCGCGGTTCCGCCGGCGCGTGCCGCGGCGTAGCCCACCAGGAATGTCGTCAGGGGTGCCGCCGGTCTTGCCACCCCATGAGCGGCATCGCGCGCGAGGTCGAGGATGAGGGCGATATCGACGACGAGCTCGTCGGCGAGACCGAACTCGGCAATGAGTTTCGCCGCCCAGTCCTCAAGTCCTGTGGCGGTCGGCGGAACGGTGTCGGCGGCCATCTGCATCTCCATCATGTCGGGGTGTGTGCAACCCCTTCAGCGTACCGATGCCGGCCCGGAGGCTGGGCCACCGGTGAAACCGGGCAGGATGATTCCCGCCCGGGCGGCGTCATCCACCGTGTCGATATCTTGGAGAGCCTCATCGTCGATACGGATCTCAGCGAGCACCAGTGATTCGAGAACGCGGCGCACGGAGAGGTTCGTCGCCGCACCGAGGGCCCCGGCTGCAGCGATGATGCGGGGCGCCCGAAAGATGCTCAAGAGCGGCTGCTGCTGGCCGTTGGCGTCGACCGCCAGCGCACCGTCGAGGCCACTGTCAGGGGTCAATAAGGGCCGAGCTCCGGCCAGCAGGGCGGCAAGAGCCGCGTGGGGTCGGAGCAGATCGCCCGCGAGAACGGCGATCAAGAGAGAGTCGTCAGCACTGTCTGCCCCATCACCGGCCGCCGGCGCCAGGCTGCGAAGCCCGGCCACTAGTGCTGCGGCCGGGCCCGCCCAGCGCGGCTCCTCGCGTGCTCGCCAGATCTCAGCGGGCAATTCCATTCTTCCCTCGTAGCCGACGACGACCGTGTGACGGGCGCCGACTGCGATCCCCGCATCCACCGCACGAAGAAGCAGTGGGCGGCCCTCGAACACGAGTGCCGGCTTGTCTAGCCCGCCCAGCCGGGTGGCCCGGCCGCCGGCGATCACGATGAGGTCAAGCATTCCGGCCAGCCCTGGCCCTCGTCTGGCGGAGTGTCATCACAGCCAAAGCGTATTCCAACGGACCCTGAGCGAAGCGGATGCGCCACAGCAGGGCAAACACAACCGAGCCGGCGGCGAGCCCCGCGAGAAACCAGCCATTCATCCAGGCGAGGGTATCGACGCCGTCGACGCGGCCGAGGTGGCGGGCAAAGGCGATGACGAAGATGTGTCCGGCGTAGATGGTGAGTGCCATGGCGCCGACCGCCGCCACGGGCCAGGCGAACCGGAGGCCGCGCCGGGCGAGACCGGGCGCGTTGGTGGAGAGCCATGCCAGCAGGCCGACAATGAGCATTGCGAGCCCGCCTGCGCCCAGAACCTCGGCGAGGGAGTCCTCGTGCGCCTCGACGGGGGAGCCCAGCGCGAGCGGGATGCCGTAACCGAGTACGGCGCCGGCGGCCCCTGCCGCCATCACGACGACCTGGCTGCGCATCCGCCTGACGTCGCTTCGGGCCAGGAGGAGGCCGACGAGCAGGTAGGCGATCCAGACCGGGGCCGGGTAGTAGCCGGTCAGCCAGGCCAGCGGAACCACCAGAGCGGAGTCGGCAGTGACCGGCAGGGGGCCGCCGTCAACCGTCGCCCTGGCCACGATCCCGACCAGCACCGGCCCGCAGACGGCAGCGGCCGCGGCGAGCGCGGCGAGGACCCATCGCGGAGCGAACAGCAGCGGGGCGATGATCAGGAAGAGAAAGCCGTAGGTGTCGAGGATGACGGCGACGGGCACGAGCAGGCGGCCGAGCAGGAGGCCGATGGCGATCAGCAACAGGCCCCGGATGAGAATTGAGATCCGAGCCCGAGGCCGCTCGCTCGCGGGAATAGGTGTCCCGCCGCCGGTCATCAGCCCGAGCGAGACCCCGGCCAGCACGGCGAAGAGAGCGGCGCTGCGACCGTCGTAGATCGCCTCTGTTTCGGTAGGCAGGATATGGGCGGCCATCATGCCGAGAATCGCCAGCCCGCGGGCCACATCGAGACCAAGGATGCGCCCGGCGGGAAGCTGAATCAGACTCCGACCGAAACGACGAGCGGGGCCACCCCGAAGGGTGACCCCGTGCTGTTTTGCTCTGGTGTCGATGTTTTCAGCTTTTCAGTCGCGCAGATTCCTGATGGTTGTCCTCGCCGGGTGGGTGCTAGTTGCTGCGGAAGATCGCGATCAGTCGAAGCATCTCGATGTAGAGCCAGACCAGCGTGACCGTGAGGCCGAAAGCCGCCGACCAGCCGTACTTGCGCGGTGCGCCCGACTTGACGCCGCGCTGCACGAAGTCGAAGTCGAGTACCAACGAGTACGCCGCAAGAACGATGGCGAACAGGCCGATGACGACGCCGAGCGGGATGCCGAAGATCACGGCGCCGCGAAGGCCCCAGGGGTCGGTCACGACGCCGGTGAACATGAGCACCATGTTCAGCAGCGAGAAGACCGCGTAGCCGATGATCGCGATCAGGAAGATCTTGGTGGCCTTCTTCGAGGCGCGAATCTTGCCGTTGGCGAAAAGGGCGAGCGTCACACCGAAGACGACGAGCGTACCCGTGACGGCCTGAACAACGATGCCGCCGTAGAGGGCCTCCAACACGCCCGAGATACCACCGACGAACAGCCCCTGAACACCCGCGTACAGCAGGATCAGGGCCGGCGACGGCTCCTTCTTGAAGGTGTTGACCAGGGCGAGCACGAAGCCGATGATGGCCGCGGGAATCATCAGGGCCGGGATCGCCCAGCCGATCGCTGCGCCGATGAGCAGGATCACGAAGGTCGAGAGGGTCTTCACCGCGACGTCTTCATACGACATACGGTTCGTGTCGGTGTCGGTTGCAGCAGGCTGGTCGTACATCGCCTTCAGCTGCGCGCTGGTCATATCGGGGGCCTTGGTGACGGCCTTGCCGTTGAAGTATGGGTTGCGGGTTAGCGCCGGGTTACTGGATTCAGTTGCCATGGGGTCCTCTGCAGGGGATCGGTTGACTGCTGGGGCTAACGCTATCGGACTGGGGGTTGTTCTGACTGGGGATTGCCCTTGTTCGGGGGTGATGTTCGCTGGGGGCGCGCTTTTGGGGCGTTCCACGGTTCCACGGCGCATCCTCGCGTAGCGTAGTGGGGTGCCCGAGAACCGACTCCCCACTGTCATCGCCCATCGCGGGGCCAGCGGCTATCGCCCCGAGCACACCCGGGCAGCCTTCGAGCTCGCCTTCGTGCTCGGTGCCGATGCGGTCGAGCCCGACATCGTCGCCACCCAGGACGGCGTGCTGGTCGTTCGGCACGAGAACGAGATCTCCGGCACGACGGATGTCGCCTCCCGCCCCGAATTCTCAGGCCGCCGCTCCCACAGGGTCATCGATGGCGAGGCCCTCTCCGGGTGGTTCACGGAGGACTTCACCTGGGCCGAGCTGGCGACACTGACAAGCCGCGAGCGACTGCCGCACCTGCGCCCGGCACGTGCCGGCTTCGACGAGTCGGGTGGCATCCTGCGCCTTCGCGACGTGCTGGAGATCATCGACGCGGCCTCCATCGTCGCCGATCGGGCGTTGGGGCTGGTCGCGGAGATCAAGCATGCGACATACTTTGCCTCGATCGGCCTGCCGCTTCACGAACTTCTCGTGGCCGAGTTGAGCGAGGCCGGCTGGAACGCGGGCGACGGGCGGCTCACCGTCGAGAGCTTTGAACAGTCCGCGCTCGATGCCGTGCGAAGCCTCGGGCTGCGTTCGAAGAACATCTTCCTGCTCGAGGCCTCGGGCAGCCCGGCCGACCTCGTCGCCCGGCACGGCAGCGCGGCACGGGACTTCGCCTCTTTCCTGACCTCGGCAGGCCTGGGTGAACTGGCCGGTTCCGTCGATGGCATCAGCGTCGACAAAGAGCTGATTCTGCCCGTCGTGGCCACGGACGGCACGGTCACTCTCAGCTCTGTGGTGGCCGACGCCCACGAGCGGGGCCTCGAGGTCTTCACCTGGACGCTGCGGCCCGAGAACGAATTTCTCTCGGCGCCCTTCCGCCGGGGCCCGCATCCGGCGGAGCACGGCGACTGGGCCGGCGAATTCGCCCTGATCTTTCGCTCCGGCGTCGACGGGGTCTTCGCCGATCATCCCGACCTGGCTGTGACCGCTCGGGCAGTGTCGGCGGGGGCGAATAAGCTGGGGGAACATGACCTCTGACACTGCACCTGACGTGGGCTCAGCCAGCCTCACGCCCATCATCCTCGACGACGGATTTATCCCCGGCGGCTCGGGCGGCGGCTTCAGCTCCGAGTCGAAGCTGCTCGACGGGCTCAACCCCGAACAGCGCGTGGCCGTCGAGTACCGCGGGCCGGCCCTCTTGATCGTGGCCGGCGCCGGCAGTGGCAAGACCAGCGTGCTGACGCGCCGGGTCGCGAGCTTGATCGAGAGCCGCGAGGCGTGGCCGAGCCAGATCCTGGCGATCACCTTCACGAACAAGGCCGCGGCCGAGATGCGCGAGCGCGTCGACGCCCTTCTGGGCAGCGCCGCCCAGGGCATGTGGATCTCGACGTTCCACTCCGCCTGCGTGCGCATCCTGCGGCGTGAGGCCGAGAACTTCGGCTTCACCAAGAGCTTCACGATCTACGACTCCGCCGACAGCCGCGTGCTGATCAAGCGCATCATCAAGGAGGCACAGGCCGACACCTTCGGCTTCACGGTCGGCCAGGTCGGCGGCAAGATCTCCAAGCTCAAGAACGAGCTGACCGATGTCGACACCTATGCCCGCACCGCCGACTTCTCCGATCCCAAGGAGGCGCTGTTCGTGGAGATGTTCCGGCAGTACACGCGCAGCCTCCGCGACGCGAACGCCTTCGACTTCGATGACCTGATCAGCCAGACGGTCTTCCTGTTCCGAGCCTTCCCGCAGGTCGCCGAGCAGTACCGCCGACGCTTCCGGCACATCCTGGTCGACGAGTACCAGGACACGAACCACGCGCAGTACTCCTTCATCCGCGAGCTCACGCGCCCGCCCGAGATCTCCGCTCTCGAGCGCACGCTGTCGGGCGCGTCGCTGACCGTCGTGGGCGACAGCGACCAGTCGATCTATGCGTTCCGCGGGGCTGACATCCGCAACATCGTCGAGTTCGAGCGCGACTATCCCGGCGCCAAAGTCGTGCTGCTCGAGCAGAACTACCGCTCGACCCAGAACATCCTCTCGGCCGCCAACGCCGTCATCTCCAACAACTTCGATCGCAAAGACAAGAAGCTGTGGACCGCGGTCGGCGACGGCGAGAAGATTATCGGCTACACGGGTTACTCGGGCCACGATGAGGCCCAGTTCGTCGCGGATGAGATCGGCAAACTCCACGAGGCAGGCACGGCTTACAAAGACATCGCCGTCTTCTACCGCACCAACGCTCAGACCCGGGCGCTCGAGGAGATCTTCATCCGGAGCGCCCTGCCGTACCGCGTGCTCGGCGGCACCAAGTTCTACGAGCGGGCCGAGATCAAAGACGTCATGGCCTACCTCATCTCGGTCGCCAATCCTCAAGATGCATTGGCGCTCCGGCGCATCCTGAACTCGCCGAAGCGCGGCATCGGGCCGGCCACCGAGACCCAGCTGGCCTCCTTCGCCGAGGCGAACGACCTGACCTATCGCGACGCTATGCGCCGGGCCGCAGGGCTGGGTCTCGGCCCGAAGGTGACGTCGGCGATCACAGGTCTTGCCGCCCTCCTGGATGAGGCATCCGAATTGATCGACCCCGAGCGGCCCACGGGCGTTGCCTCCGTGGCCGACGTGCTGACCCTGCTGCTGGAGAAGAGCGGCTACATCACGGCTCTGCGTGCAAAGCACGACCCGCAAGACGAGGCCCGCGCCGAGAACGTCGAGGAGCTCCTTGCCGTGACCAAGGAGTTCGCGAAGAACAGCCCCGAGGGCGGCCTGATCGACTTCCTGACCGAGGTGGCCCTCGTCGCGGCGGCCGACGACCTCGACGACACCAGCGGAACGGTGTCGCTGATGACCCTTCACACCGCGAAAGGACTCGAGTACGAGGCCGTCTTTTTGACCGGTATCGAGGAGGACCTGCTGCCGCATCGCATGTCGGCGAACGAGCCCGGCGGCCCCTCGGAGGAGCGCCGGTTGTTCTACGTCGGCATCACGCGGGCACGCACCCGGCTGTTCCTCTCTCTTGCGATGACCCGGGCACAATACGGCGAGACCGCCGTGGCCATGCCGAGCCGCTACCTGCAGGAGATTCCGGCCGAGCTGATCGAGTGGATCCAGTCGCCGGGCATGGCGACCTCCCGTGGGGGCACCCAGCCCCGCGCCCTGAACGCCAACCGCGGCGACCGGGCCGGCTGGGGCGGCGGGGCGAAGAAGGTCGAGGCCACCCCGTGGGGCTTCGAGGCGCTGCCTCCCCGGCCTAAGACCGAGTGGGCGAACGCCATCGCGCCTTCGTCCCGGGACAACGGCGACCTCGAGCTTGCTGCGGGGGATCGCATCCGCCATGCCACCTTCGGCGAGGGCCTGGTCAGCCAGGTCACCGGAGTCGGAACCAAGCGCATCGCCCATGTCAGCTTCGAGAGCGCCGGATCCAAGAAGCTGCTGATCAAGGTAGCCCCGATCGAAAAGATCTAGGTCGCTCGCCACAGGGTCAGAAACTACAGGGCGCCTGACACGATGTCATCGGTCGCGCCGGATCCAGGGTGATCTGCAGGTCTGATCACGACACGCGTGCCCGTGAATCGGAGGATGTCGACCTGTAACCGTCGACATCCGCCCGGATCACCTCTCGTGTGCCCCGGGAGAGCCGTTTTCCGAAAAATGTCAGTCGGTGGCCGGTGGCCGGTGGCCGGTGGCCGGTGGCCGGTGGCCCGTGGCCGAAAGCTGCCGGATCAGGCCTCGGGGATGGCCGCAAGGGCCC
>JBBATW010000001.1:43151-57379 GCA_040398585.1 Agreia sp. | reverse complement strand
GTGGCCCGTGGCCGAAAGCTGCCGGATCAGGCCTCGGGGATGGCCGCAAGGGCCCGGTCTTTGGGCAACTGGCGCAGCCACCGCGGCAGTCGTGGGTAGACGGCGGCGGTCCCCGTCATCAGGCGATCGAACCGGCGCTCGCGGGCGGGGCTCCAGGCAAGGCCGAAGTCCGAACGAAGCTCCGCGGGGAGGAGTCCCGCGGTGACCAGCCGGGCCGTAGGCATTGCCAGTCGCAGCCAGATCGGTGCTTTCCGACTCGGATGCAGCAGGGCAACGGACACGCCGCGGGTGACCTCGTCGACCCTCAATACCGCCAAGGTGTCGTCGAAGTAGCGCCGGAAGGCCGCACGGTCAGCGGGCCAGAGAGAGGCCGGCATCTGCAGCGCCGTTCCGACTTTGGCGTACTCGGCATAGAGAAGATCTGCGGAATCCTCGTCGAGCGCTCCGTAGACGCGCTCGTGCACCAGAACCGCCGTGTCATAAAGGGTTGCAGCCACCCAGAGTTGCAGCTTCGGATTGAAGGCCGAGTATGCAGGGGCCCCCTCGGCAGCCTTGGCGTGCACGGGGCCGTGCGCGCGGTTCACCTCCCGGGTGACGAAGGCGAGTTGGGCGGGGGTTCCGAACGCAACGGCATAGACGAAGCGCAGGGTGTTTTGCAATCGATCCAGACTGCGGGCGGCAAAATCGCTGTGGGCCGCGACGCCGTGGCCGACCGCCGGATAGGCCAGCTGCAGCAGGATGGCCCGCCCACCACCGGCGATGAGCACGCTCTCGCCGCCGATATCTGCGAGCCCCAGCGCCGATACCGGACTCGATACCGGAGTCGGTACCGAGGCCGGCTGCGAGTCTGGCTGCGAGGCCGGCGCGGGTTCTAGGCCCGGACGTGGCGATGCAGGTGGGCGGTGGCGCCCGAGGCGCGGCGTCCGGGGGTGTGAGGCAACCATTTCCGACACAGTACCCCGGCGGCAATGAGAAGGCCTGCGAGAATCGACCCGAGGGCCAACCCGGATTCCGACAGTCCGGTCTCGGCCAGTCTGGCGGGCTCGACAGGGTCTTCGGCAACGGGCACTTCGGGATCGACGGGCACCTCGGGAACTAAGGGCGCGGCCACGAACGTGATCTCACTCGAGACACCGAAGTCTGACTGCCACGGCAGGATCCGGTCGCCGCCCGATCCGACCGCGGTACGATCGGGCACGATTCGCTCCACCCAGACGTAATAGCCAGATCCCGGCAACTCGCACTCCTCGGTTCGGTAAGTGCCCGGCCCTGCGTCTGCCACGACCTCAACGGCGCAGACGACAGGGCTGCCCTCGGGAATGTCCGGCGAGAGCACGATCGGCTCAGCGAACGGACCCAGCAGAGTGCTCTCGATGGTCACCGGGATCGGCAGCATCGCAAGGGGATCGTCGGCGCTCGGGTACACACCCCAGCCGTCGAGGGTACCGGCTTCGACTCGGGCACTCAGGGTCAACTCATCGCTGATCAGGGCACCCGTTTCCGCTGTGCTCGCGCTTGTCTGGGTCACAACCTGCGGCTGGAAAGGGAGATCCGAAGGCACAGTCACGCTCACGGCGGCAGAACCCGAGGCGGAGCCCGGCCCGGCCAACAGCACCGTCTGCACGGCAGGCCCGGCCTGACCGACAAGAAAGTCTGACCCATAGGGCAGATTCTCGAACGAGACGGATGCCGACACCTCCCCTACCGGATTGGTCCCCGTCGCCGTGATGGGGCTTTCCACGGCATTGCCGAGGGTCATCGCATCCGTTCCATCGGCGAAGACGGCTCCGACGAGGCTCACGATGCCGCTGTGGCTTCCGGCCGCGAGCACGGTTGGCCCGCTCGCCAGGAAGTCGACCTCGAGATCGGCCTTCACGGTGAGCTGACCGGTCAGCGCATCAGGCACGCTCAACCCAACGGCTGCGGCCACCCCGCGGGAGGCGCCCCCGGCGGTCTTGGCGGTGGCCAGAATGTCGGCGGCCTGCGCCACGACCGGGCCCGCCTGCCCGTTGGCCCGGGCTGCGTAGGCCTCCGGCGACCTGCCGTTCAGGCCGGTGATCGACCAGGTCGCAAGTTGGGCGGCCGCCGACGATGTGGGATCGGTCGTTCCGGCCCAGGTTCTGGAGATAAAGGCGAGCAGCGCAGCGTCGTCATCGGAGTACCAGGCGAGGCCGCGGGCGTCGACGACCTCGTAGTCGTGCCCAATCGGTGCAGCCTTTCCCGCCTGAAGGCAGAAGACCATCGTGCCGTCGGCGAGTCGGTAGGATCCGATCCAGGACGCAGCGTCGACTGACCAGATGTGGCCGACTCCCTGGCCGGTCGCGATGACCGCCTCGGCTGCGGGTGCTCCTGCCGCGAGGACGATTCCTGCCGTCAGTGACAGGCCGGCGGCGATCCCGGCGAGGCGGTGCGGCCATGCTGGGCGGGACTCATCCGCGGGGCGACGGTTTGGTGTGAGACGACGTTCTAAGGCGCGGGGTTTCGGTGTCATGAGGCCCACCCTCACGGGGTAGGCCGCGGTCATCCGCTGCCTGACGGCGTTCTGTTGAGAACCGGTGTCTGATCGAGCCTGTGCAGAACTCCCGGCTGTACGGTTCCGCTCTGAGGAACGACGCCGCAGCAGAGCTGGGCGCGGGGGTAAGGTCTTAGGTGGTGTGAACCACTTCGCGAGACCCGGCACAGCCGCCAGGATCGCAGGTTCGCAAAAATACATCTCATAATGCCGAGCGTCACAGGCGCCCGGTCGATACCCAGCGGATTGGATGAGCGTGGATCTGTTCGAATATCAGGCACGAGACCTGTTTGAAAGCTATGGGGTGCCCGTTCTTCCCGGCATCATCGCGGACACCCCCGAGGAGGCTCGCGCTGCTGCGGAGAAGCTCGGCGGAGTAACCGTCATCAAGGCTCAGGTCAAGGTTGGCGGGCGCGGCAAGGCCGGCGGCGTCAAGGTTGCCAAGGACGCCGACGCGGCAGAGGAGGCCGCCAAGGCCATTCTCGGGCTCGACATCAAGGGTCACGTCGTCAAGCGCGTCATGGTCGCCGGGGGCGCCCGCATCGAGCGCGAGTTCTACTTCTCCGTGTTGCTGGACCGCGCCAACCGCTCCTACCTGTCTCTCACGAGCTACGAGGGCGGCATGGAGATCGAGCAGCTCGCAGTCGAGCGTCCCGAGGCACTCGCGCGCATCGAGATCGACCCGATCGCCGGCATCGACCTCGCCACCGCCAAGGCAATTGCCGTGCAGGCGAACTTCCCCGCCGAGCTCGTCGACAGGGTCGCTCCCGTCTTCGTCTCGCTCTGGGACGTCTACAAGGGTGAGGACGCGACCCTCGTCGAGGTCAACCCCCTCGTGTTGACCGAGGAGGGCGACATCGTCGCCCTCGACGGCAAGGTCTCACTCGACGAGAACGCCGGCTTTCGGCACCCGAATCACGCCGACCTTGAAGACGCCGATGCGGCCGACCCGCTCGAGGCCAAGGCTGCCGCGGCCAACCTCAACTACGTCAAGCTCGACGGTGAGGTGGGAGTCATCGGAAACGGTGCCGGCCTCGTCATGTCGACTCTCGACGTCGTCTCCTACGCGGGCGAGAAGCACAAGGGCGTTCGCCCCGCCAACTTCCTCGACATCGGCGGCGGCGCATCCGCTGCGGTCATGGCTGCCGGTCTCGACGTCATCCTGGGCGACCCTCAGGTCAAGAGCGTCTTCGTCAACGTCTTCGGTGGCATCACCGCCTGTGACGCTGTCGCGAACGGCATCGTCGGAGCCCTCGAGGTTCTCGGCGCCGCCGCAACCAAGCCGCTGGTCGTTCGCCTTGACGGCAACAAGGTCGAGGAGGGTCGCCGCATCCTCGAAGCCGCCGCGCACCCGCTCGTCACCATCGCGCTGACCATGGACGAGGGCGCCGACAAGGCCGCCGAACTCGCCGCCCGCTGAGCCACGAGACCTGAAGAAAGAAAGTAAACGTAACATGTCGATTTTTCTCAACAAGGACTCCAAGGTCATCGTGCAGGGCATCACGGGAGGAGAGGGCACCAAGCACACCGCCCTCATGCTCGCCGCCGGCACCCAGATTGTCGGCGGCGTGAATGCCCGCAAGGCCGGCACCGTCGTCACCCACGGCGCCGTCGAGCTGCCCGTCTTCGGAACCGTTGCCGAGGCGATGGAGAAGACCGGAGCCGACGTCTCCATCGCGTTCGTCCCCCCGGCGTTCGCCAAGGACGCCATCATCGAAGCCATCGACGCCGAGATCCCGCTGCTCGTCGTCATCACCGAGGGCATCCCGATCCAGGACTCCGCCGAGGCCTGGGCCTACGCCAAGGCCAAGGGCAACAAGACCCGCATCATCGGCCCGAACTGCCCCGGCATCATCACGCCAGGAGAGGCGCTGGTCGGCATCACGCCGGCGAACATCACGGGCAAGGGCCCCATCGGCCTCGTCTCCAAGAGCGGCACGCTGACCTACCAGATGATGTACGAGTTGCGCGACCTTGGCTTCTCCACCGCCATCGGCATCGGCGGCGACCCGATCATCGGGACGACGCACATCGACGCGCTCGCCGCCTTCGAGGCTGACCCCGAGACCCTCGCGATCGTCATGATCGGCGAGATCGGCGGCGACGCCGAGGAGCGTGCAGCCGACTACATCAAGGCGCACGTCACCAAGCCCGTCGTCGGCTACGTCGCGGGCTTCACCGCCCCCGAGGGCAAGACCATGGGCCATGCGGGAGCGATCGTCTCCGGCAGCGCGGGAACCGCCCAGGCGAAGAAGGAGGCCCTCGAGGCCGCCGGCGTTCGCGTAGGCAAGACCCCGAGCGAGACCGCAGCCCTGCTGCGCGAGGTGTACGCAGCCCTGTAGTACTTGATCAAGTTCAGCCGAGGGCCCACCGGCATCCAATCGGATTCCGGTGGGCCCTCGTAGCTATCGAGTTCATCTACGGCATCGTTATCGTCAGCGCCGAACCGATCCTTGCCGAACCGATCCTTGCCTCCTTCGGCGGGGCAGGACTCGGCACAGCCGGGGCGTGGGTAGGCTCGTCACGGCATGAATCGACCACTTACCGCTCTCCTGGCTCTGATGGACGCGACCCTCAGCGTCGCACTCGGTCTCGCAGTGCTCCTCGTTCCGCTGACCCTGCTCTGGCTCACCCAGTTCCAGCTCGCGATCGACTACGGCATATTTTGGCAGACGGCCGCCAACTTCTGGCTCCTGGGCAACGGTGTCGATCTCGGTGTGACACTTGACCCGATAATCGCGGCACGCCTCGGCCTGGCCGGAGCCGAGCTCCCGTTTGTGCTCGGCATCGCGCCGCTCGGCATCGCACTCATCACCCTGTTCCTGGGCCGCAGGCTCGGTCTCCGCCTGGCCGGCACGGCATTTCGGCCGCTGGGGGCAATCGTGGGAATTCTCTCGGTCGCCGTCTTCTCCGGTGTTGTCGCCGCATCCGCCGCCACCGACGTGGTGCGACCGCAGGGTCTGCAGTCCTTCGTCTTCCCGGCGCTGATTTTCGCCGCGGGGCTTGCTACCAGCCTGTATTCGCGGGTCGGCGGCTCCACCGGTGGGCCAAAGCCCGCAGAAACCGGCCGCATCGAGGGCTGGGTATTGGATGCCGTATCCAGAATCAGTCCGGATGGCCGGGCATTGACCGCCCTTGCGCTTCGAGGCGGCGCCGCCGCCGCCGCGGGCATTATCGGCATCTCCGGCGTCCTCACCGCCGTGATGATCTTCGGCCACTACGGCCAAATCATCTCGCTGTACGAATCGTTGCAGACGGAGCTCGTCGGCGGCATCGCGCTGACGATCGGCCAGCTCACCCTCGTGCCCAACCTCGTTGTGTGGGCAGCCGCCTATCTCGTAGGCCCCGGTTTCTCGTTCGGCGCGGGCTCGGCCGTCTCGCCGTTCGGCACCCAGCTCGGTCTCGTTCCAGCCCTTCCCCTGTTCGGTGCGCTGCCCGAGCAAACGGCGGCGATGGGTATCCTCGTCCTCGTCATTCCTGTCGCGGTAGGCGTCATCATCGGACTGTTCGCGGCCCCGCGCCTCGTTGCCATCTCCGGCCACCGTTCGGGCGGCCCGTTCAGGCTTGTACTCGCCGGGCTGGGAATCGGGATTGTGGGCGGCGCGGTCCTCGCCATCCTCGCGGCGCTCTCAGCGGGAGCTATGGGCCCGGGGCGTCTTCTGGAGGTCGGTCCGAATGCTTCCCTCATCTGGTTGTATGCCTCAGGGGAAATCGTCGTCGGAGCCCTCCTCGGGCTGCTGCTGCGCTCTCGCCGCCTGGTCGCGGACGCATCCGGTTCGCGCGCGTCCGGGCCCCCGAACGATTCAGTCCACGGGGATTCCCATAAACTGTGAGCGTGCTATCGCTTGTGGTGTTGATTTCCGGCGGAGGATCCAACCTCCGGGCCCTGTTGGAAGCCCAAGCCGACGCTGAATTTCCGGCGCGGATCGTCGCGGTGGGGGCCGACAATGACGCCGAGGGACTTGCGCATGCCGAGGAGTTCGGTATCCCGAGCTTCACCGTCGTGCCGACGAGTTTCGGGAGCCGCGCCGAGTGGGGTGACGCCCTGCTGGAGCAGATCCGGGTATTCACGCCCGACCTGGTGGTCTGCGCGGGATTCATGCGCATCCTGCCGCCGCGCGTAGTGGCGGCCCTCTCGCCGAACCTGATCAACACGCATCCGGCCCTGTTGCCGCTGTTCCCCGGCGCGCACGCTGTTCGAGACGCCCTAGCCGCGGGGGCCGAACAGACCGGCGTGACGGTGCACGTCGTCGACGAGGGCGTCGACACCGGGCCGATCATTTTTCAGCAGGCGATCGACGTGCTGCCGGGCGACACCGAGCACGAACTTCACGAACGAATCAAGGCGGTGGAGCGGCAGTTGCTGGTAGCGGCCGTTCTCGACATCGCCGACAAACGAGTAGATCTCAGAGAGCTTTCCACCAAATGAGCGCATCACGCCCCGACGCCCAGTCTTACAACCACCGGGACATCGTCCCCATCCGCCGTGCCCTCATCTCGGTGAGCGACAAGACCGGCCTGCTCGAGCTGGCCGCAGCGCTGTCTGCGTCCAACGTGGAGATCGTATCGACGGGTTCGACCGCTCAGACCATTGCGAACGCCGGATTCCCCGTCACCGAGGTCAGCCAGGTCACCGGGTTCCCCGAGTCATTGGACGGCCGTGTGAAGACGCTGCACCCGTCGGTGCACGCCGGAATCCTGGCCGACCTGCGCCTCGAATCACACGTCAAGCAGCTCGAAGAGCTCCACATTAAAAGCTTCCAGCTCGTCGTCGTGAACCTCTACCCGTTCCAGGCCACCGTGGCATCAGGCGCGGCGGGCGACGACGTCATCGAGCAGATCGACATCGGCGGACCGGCCCTCGTTCGCGCGGCGGCCAAAAACCACGCCAACGTCGTTATCGCCGTCTCGCCCGAGAGCTATGACATTGTCATCGCCGGGCTGGATGGCGGCACAACGCTCGTCACCCGGCGTGAGCTGGCCGCCAAGGCGTTCGCGCACACGGCGGCCTACGACACGGCCGTCGCCGCCTGGTTCGCGGCGACGGCTCCGAATGCCGCCGATGCCGGCACGTCGTTCGCGCCGTCGCTGACCATCACAGCCGAGCTCTCGGCGACGCTCCGCTACGGCGAGAACTCGCACCAGGCCGCGGCCCTCTACACGCGCAGCTCCGGCCGGGGGATCGCCCAGGCGACGCAGCTGCACGGCAAGGAGATGTCGTACAACAACTACGTCGACGCCGACGCCGCCGTGCGCTGCGCCTACGACTTCGCCGAGCCAGCCGTCGCCATCATCAAGCACGCCAACCCCTGCGGCATCGCCGCGGGCAGCGACAGCAACCCCAACGCGATCGCCAATGCGCACGCCCGCGCCCACGCCTGCGACCCCGTGTCGGCATTCGGTGGTGTGATCGCCGCGAACCGCATCGTGACCCTGGCTATGGCCGAGCAGGTCAAGGACATCTTCACCGAGGTGCTCGTCGCTCCCGGCTTCGAGGCAGAGGCGCTCGAGCTGCTGATGACGAAGAAGAATCTGCGTCTGCTCCGCCTGCCCGCAGACTTCAGCCGTGATGCACTGGAGATCCGCCAGGTCAGCGGCGGCTTCCTCGCCCAGGAGCCCGACACGTTCGAGGGCTTCAGCTCGGTCAGGTGGCAGAGGGTCGCCGGAAAGCACGTCGACGATGCCACCCTGCTCGACCTCGAGTTCGCGTGGAAGGCCTGCCGCAGCGTCAAGAGCAACGCGATCCTGCTCGCCAACAACGCTGCCTCAGTCGGCGTCGGCATGGGTCAGGTCAACCGAGTCGACTCCTGTCATCTTGCCGTTACCCGCGCCGGAGATCGGGCTGCAGGCTCCGTTGCGGCATCCGACGCCTTCTTCCCCTTCGCCGACGGCCTGCAGGTACTCATCGACGCCGGCGTTCGCGCCGTTGTGCAGCCCGGCGGCTCGGTTCGCGACCCCGAGGTGATCGCTGCGGCCCAAGCGGCCGGCATGACGATGTACTTCACGAACGAGCGCCACTTCTTCCACTGAACCCATTCAGCCCGCCGGGCCGGACGCTTTCTGGCGTAGCGGTTTCCGTTTTCAGGCCATGGCGGCGGCCAACCCTCCCCAGCCGGTTGAGCGCCGCCATGGCCTGAAAGCGGGGTCAACGGGCAGCGTATACACCCTCGGCCTATCAGGCGGACTCACTCATCAGAGGTAGTCTCGACTTCATGAGTTCATTGCGCCCACGGCATATCGTTGCCTCTATTGTCTCCGCCGTAGTCATCGCGGCCATAACCCATGTCGCCACCATGCTGTCGTTCTTCGTCGGGGCCAACCCGCAGTCGGCGGTTCTGGTGGAGATCAGCAACTTCTTCGTCTTCAGCACGATCTTCCTGGTGGTATTCCTGGTCGTCTTCGCCTTGGCCGGGGCCCTGCGCCGCTGGCACACCGCGCTCATCGCCGGCGTTGCATCGCCTGTGCTCGCCGCGCTGTTCGGAACCGGCGTCCAGACGCTCGTCGCGGGAAACAAGCTCTCGGGCGATGTCGTGGCCTATCTCTTCGCCACCCTCGTGAACATCAACCTCATGTTCATCATCGTTGCGATCGTCACCACGATGACGATCGGTCGTCGCGTCGATCGAGCGATCACGGCGGAGCGTGCTGTAACGGCAAAGCAGGCTCGGTCTGCCCTGGTGCGCCGCCCGGCAGCGACCCTCGCCGATGGTGAGGTCACCCATATCAAGCGAACGACGCTCGACCTAGACCTCGCTGAGAAGCAGTGGGAGTCCTACGTGGCAGCCCTCACCGGCGCCGGCTGGAACCCCGTCGAGGTCGCCGAGGCCGATGACCTGCCCGACTCCGTCTTCATCGAGGATGCCGTGGTCATGTTCGGCCGACTGGCAGTGCTCACGAGTCCCGGAGCGGCAAGCCGCGTCGGTGAGATCGAGGCCGTAGAGACGGCCGTGCGCTCGCTCGGACTCGACGTCACCCGCATCCAGAAGCCCGGAACCCTCGACGGCGGCGACGTCCTGAAGATCGGCAAGACGGTCTATGTGGGCAGAGGCGGCCGTACCAATGCCGACGGCATTCGCCAGCTCCGCCACATCCTGAGCCCCTTGGGATACACGGTCGTGGCGGTTCCCATGACGAAGGCGCTGCACTTGAAGAGCGCGGTCACGGCGCTTCCCGACGGCACGGTCATCGGATACCTGCCCATCGTGGAGGACCCCACGATCTTCGACCGCTTTCTCGCAATGCCAGAGGAGCAGGGCGCGCACGTCGTCGTGCTCTCAGACGATACGCTGCTGATGTCCTCGGCTGCCCCCAAGTCGGCCCAGCTGATCGAGAGCCTCGGCTACCGCGTCATCGCCGTCGACATCTCGGAGTTCGAGAAGCTCGAGGGCTGCGTCACCTGTCTGTCGGTGCGAATACGGTAGTGAAAAACCCGGAGCCGGCACAGTCGACTCTGCGCTCCCTCGCCAGGCTTTACCGTTATGCGAAGCCTGCCATGCCGCGCATCTACGTGGCGATCGTCGCATCGCTGGTCGCCTCCCTGCTTGCCCTCGCCATCCCGCAGATCCTGCAGTGGCTTATCGACGGACCGCTCACCGGCGACGACGTCACACTCGTGTGGTGGGCGGCCGGGCTGGTTCTTTTGCTCGGTGTGCTCGAGGCCGGGTTGATCGCCGTTCGCCGTTGGCTGGTCCTGACCCCGGGCACCCATGTCGAGGCCGCCATGCGCAACAGCTTCTTCTCTCATCTGCAGGATCTGCCCGTCGCGTTCCACGATCGGTGGACCAGCGGGCAACTGCTGTCCCGCGTGATCGGCGACCTGAACCTCATCCGGCGCTGGATGTCGTTCGGTTTCGTCCTGCTTATTGTGAACATCATCACTATCCTCGTCGGATTCGTAATTCTCCTTTCGACCAACTGGGTGCTGGGCACGCTCTTCCTCGTCGCGTCGATTCCCGTAATCCTGCAGGGCTATTTCTTCGAGAAGCGCTATGCCCGCCTCGCGAGGCTGGGCCAAGACCAGCAGGGCGACCTGGCCACTGCCGTCGAGGAGTCCGTGCACGGCATCCGAGTACTCAAGGCCTTTGGCCGGGGCGCGCATGCCCTGAAGGGCTTCGGGGTCAAAGCCGAGCAGCTGCGAGGCACTGAGCTGACCAAGGCCCGGGAGATCGCGGGCGTCTGGCTCTGGCTCCTGCTCATTCCCGACATAGCCTTCGCGGTGGCCCTCGTCACGGGGGTCTGGCTCGTGTCGACCGGAGCCTTCTCGGTCGGCGAACTCGTGGCGTTCTTCGGCACGGCCACGGTGCTTCTGTTCCCGATTCAGTCGATGGGCTATTTCCTCGCTATGACGATCGACGCCCGAACGGCGACGAACAGGTTCTTCGAGGTCATGGACTCGGTGAACACCATCACCGACCCGGTCGTGCCCAAGACGATCAGCGAGCCGCGGGGCCGTCTTGAGTTTCGAGGGGTGCATTTTCGCTATCAGGACTCACCCGAGGGTGTTCCCGACCTTCTCGATGGGATCGACCTGGTCATCGAGGCCGGTGAGACCATGGCCCTGGTCGGGCTGACCGGCAGCGGCAAGACCACGCTGACGGCTCTGCCGCCCAGACTCTATGACGTGACCGGCGGACAAATCCTTCTCGACGGTGTCGATGTCCGCGATCTCAGCAGGCGCGAGCTCCGCACCCATGTCGCTATGGCGTTCGAGGATGCCACGCTGTTCTCCGCGAGCGTGCGCGACAACATCCTGCTCGGGCGTCCCGATGGCGATGACGCCCTGATGGCCAGGGCCATTGGCATCGCCCAGGCCCAGTTCGTCTATGACCTGCCAAACGGGGTCGCTACCCTCGTGGGGGAGGAGGGCCTGAGCCTCTCCGGTGGCCAGCGGCAGCGCTTGGCCCTGGCCCGTGCCATTGCCGCGCAGCCTGCCGTCTTGGTGCTGGACGACCCGCTCTCGGCGCTTGACGTCGGCACCGAGGGAAGAATCGAGGTGGAACTTCGGCGGGTGCTGGCAAGCACGACGGGCCTTATCGTTGCCCACCGTCCCTCTACCGTGCTCCTTGCCGATCGGGTTGCTCTCCTCGAGCGGGGCAGAATCACGGCCGTAGGAACCCACTCGGCGCTCCTCGCCGGCAATGAACACTACCGGTTCGTCATCTCGAGCCTCGTGCAGGAAGATCTGGAAGCCAGAAGCAATGAGCCAATCGCATGACCGCTGAGCCCCAGCCCGGAGATGAGGCCGGAGCGGGCGTCTCGGGCGTCTCCGGCGAGGAGCGAGACGACCTGTCGAGTGCTGAGAGCACGAGGATCCGTCAACGTTCGCTCCGCCTTCTCGGCTCGCTGCTCACTCCGCTGAAGCGGCCGCTGGTGCTCAGCATCACGGTGGTCGTCATATCCACCGCCGCGCAGGTCGCGGGTCCGGCGCTGATCGCGTTCGGCATCGACCAGGGGCTGCCGGCACTGCTCGCCAACGACTGGATGCCGCTCGCGTTCACCGGTGCCCTCTACCTGATCACGGGCATCATCGGTGCCGTGCTCGTGGCCTGGTTCACCGTCATCGCGGCTCGAATCAGCCAGGCCGTGCTGTTCGACCTGCGCAAACGGGTCTTCACGAAGACCCAACAGCTGAGTCTGGAATTCCACGAGAGCTACACGTCGGGCCGGATCATCTCCCGCCAGACGAGTGACCTCGATTCGATCCGCGAACTCCTGGACTCCGGCATCAACCAGCTGGTGCAGGGCGTGCTCTATATGTTCTTCGTGGGCATTGCCCTGTTCGCCCTGGACTGGGTGAGTGCCGTGATCCTGATCATCGCCCTCGTGCCGCTCCTGATCCTCACCCGGTGGTTCCAGCTGCGCTCCCAGCGGGTCTTCCGGCAGACCCGGGTCGCCTCCGCCAACGTGATCGTGAAGTTCGTCGAGACGATGACGGGCATTCGAGCGGTCAAGGCGTTTCGAACGGAGCGGAGCAATGAGCGGGAGTTCGGCGGGCTCGTGGAGGATTACCGCAAGGTCAACGCCCGCGTCATTCAGCTCTTCGGTATCTACAATCCCGCCCTTGTGCTGATCGGCAACGTCACGGTCGCCATCGTTCTGCTGGTCGGGGGACTGCGCGCCTTCACCGGTGAGATTGCGATCGGCGTGCTGCTCGCCACGGTGCTCTATACCCGGCGCTTCTTCGACCCGATGGAGGAGATGGCGATGTTCTACAACTCCTATCAGTCGGCCGCGGCGGCGCTGGAGAAAATCTCCGGCGTGCTCGAGGAGTCACCCAGCGTGCCGGACCCGGTCGACCCGGTCGACCTGTGGGCGGCCGAGGGCCGCGTGCGCTTCTCCGGCGTGGAGTTCGCCTACAACGAGAACGCCCTCATCCTGCCGCGCTTCGATCTCGATATCCCGGCAGGCCAGACCATCGCGCTCGTGGGCTCCACCGGTGCGGGCAAATCCACCCTGGCCAAGCTTGTCTCGAGGTTCTACGACCCCAGTCAAGGTAAGGTATCGCTCGACGGCATCGATCTCCGTCGACTGCATCCTAAAGACCTGCGGCGGGCCATCGTCATGGTCACCCAGGAGGCCTACCTGTTCTCGGGAACAGTGGCCGAGAACATCGCCATCGGCAAACCGGATGCGAGCATGCAGGAGATTCGCACCGCCGCCCGCGCCGTCGGGGCCGAGCAATTCATCGAGGAACTGCCCAGCGGCTTCGACACCGATGTGAACAAGCGCGGCGGGCGCGTCTCCGCCGGCCAGCGTCAGCTGATTTCCTTCGCCCGGGCCTTCCTTGCCGACCCGGCCGTCCTCATCCTCGACGAGGCGACGGCGTCACTGGACATCCCCAGCGAGCGTCTGATCCAGGAAGCGTTGACAACCCTGCTGGCGGACCGCACAGCCATTATCATCGCGCACAGGCTCTCCACGGTGGCAATCGCCGACCGGGTGCTGGTCATGGAGCACGGGCGCATCGTCGAGGACGGCTCCCCAGTGGAACTCATCGCCGGCAGCGGACGCTTCGCGAGCATGCACGCGTCCTGGCGTGAGTCGCTGGCCTAGCGCTAGGGCGTCCAGGCGTAGACGCGCAGGCCGTTGGTTATGACGTGCCAGTCGTTGATGCAGCTGATTGCCGCATCGGGTGCGATCTCCGGGATCCACCAGCTGTCGTCAAGCGTGGGCCTGTTGGCGTTGATCGCAGCATCGCATGCGCCGCCGATGGCCGGAGCGACGGTTGGCGCCACCGTGCCGGCTGGCGCGTCTGCCGCCACCGCCGGCTGGGTGGCGAGGAAGGTCATGATCTTGGTGTTGCGGCTCACATCGGTCTTAATCCGCACGGTCGTGGCATCCGCGGGGACCCATGCCGGCACGGCCACGCTGGAGTTTGCTCCCGCGGCATCGGCGACGGTGGCGTAGATGGCCGAGGAGATCGGCGGGTTGATGGCGTTGGCGAGCGAGCAACCGGAGAGGGCGGTGGTCACGGCAATAAGCAGGGGGACGACCAGGAGTGAACGGCGTGTCAACTCGGCACCTTTCGGAGTGGATTCGACGGTTCGTGATTCAGAGCTGTGGTGCGACCGGGAGACTTGGACGGGATCCACCGTGCTTCAGCGTACTCGACCCGATACCCGCATCCGGTAGAGCTCACGGCCAGTGGCGTGCCCTCGGCCAGGTAGCGAGGGTGCGCCTCGGCCTCGTGACCCGTGGGCGGATGCCCGCCCGAGCG
>JBBATW010000001.1:0-43051 GCA_040398585.1 Agreia sp. | reverse complement strand
CGCGACCGCGCCTCGTCGGCCAGCGCCAGCACGGCGAACCGGCCGACGCCCTTGCCCTGAGCCTCGGCGGCGACATTGATACTCCAGATGCAGCTGCGGAACTCCTCGTGATCGCTGTCGGGATCAAAGTTGCCCTGGATGAAGCCGACGACCCTGTCGAATTCGAGTACCACGCGCGGCCAACTCGTAGTGGGGTTGACCTCTCCCTCGGCCATCGTGTGCGAGACCGGGGTGGCGAACTGCTCCTGCCCTGGTTTCATGGTGAGCGAGTTCGCCGCCATGATCGTCGCTGCCGACAACTCTTCAAGTCTCAGTTCACCCATGACCACAGGCTATCCGTACTCAATGCCGGTTTCCACAGTCATCGTCTCGGAACGACTTAATCGACGGGGTTCATTCGACGGAAATGTATCTTGATGTAGAGATAGTTCGGAGAGGCGCTAAGCTGATTGTCGGTTGAATTTCCCGCGTTTTCCGCCCAAAAAGACCCGGAAACGTCCCCAATATCGAAGGAGTGGCCCTTGTCAAAAATCAAGGTTGAAGGAACGATCGTCGAACTCGACGGTGATGAGATGACCAGGATCATCTGGCAGGCCATCAAGGGCACCTTGATTTACCCGTATCTCGATGTGAACCTCGAGTACTACGACCTGGGAATCCAGCACCGCGACGAGACCGATGACCAGGTCACCGTCGATGCCGCCCACGCGATCCTGAAGCACGGCGTTGGCGTCAAGTGCGCGACGATCACGCCCGACGAGGCCCGCGTCGAGGAGTTCGGCCTGAAGAAGATGTGGCGTTCCCCGAACGGCACGATCCGCAACATCCTCGGCGGAGTCATCTTCCGCGAGCCGATCATCATCTCCAACATCCCACGCCTGGTGCCGGGCTGGAACAAGCCGATCATCATCGGCCGCCACGCCTTCGGCGACCAGTACCGCGCCACTGACTTCCGTTTTCACGGCAGGGGCACGCTCAGCGTCGAGTTCACGCCCGAGGATGGCTCCGAGCCGCTGAAGTTCGAGGTCTACAAGTCTGAGGGCGACGGTGTTGCCCAGGTGCAGTACAACGTCGACGAGTCCATCACCGATTTTGCCCGTGCATCGCTGAACTACGGACTGAGCCGTAACTACCCGGTGTACCTCTCGACCAAGAACACGATTCTGAAGGCCTACGACGGTCGTTTCAAGGACATCTTCGAGGAGGTCTTCGTGGCCGAGTTCAAGGAGAAGTTCGAAGCTGCCGGCATCACCTACGAGCACCGTCTGATCGATGACATGGTCGCAGCTTCCCTGAAGTGGGAGGGCGGCTATGTCTGGGCGTGCAAGAACTACGACGGCGATGTGCAGTCCGACACGGTGGCCCAGGGCTTCGGGTCGCTGGGGCTCATGACGAGCGTGCTCTTCAGCCCGGATGGCAAGACCGTCGAGGCCGAGGCCGCCCACGGCACCGTCACGCGACACTTCCGCCAGCACCAGGCCGGCAAGCCCACGTCGACCAACCCGATCGCATCGATCTATGCGTGGACCCGTGGCCTGTCCCACCGCGCCCTTCTCGATGGCAATGCCGAGCTTGCTACCTTCGCCGATACGCTCGAGGATGTCGTCATCAAGACCGTCGAGAGCGGCGCCATGACCAAGGACCTCGCGTTCCTCGTCGGCCCCGATCAGGCGTATCAGACCACTGAAGAATTCCTCTCGACCCTGGCAGAGAACCTGAAGGCGCGTTTGGCCGGCTAGCACTGCCTGGCCTGCCCGTCTGACCGGAGAGAACACCCAAAAAGGGTATTAATTTGGTCAGACGGGCTTTTTTGTCGGTGCTTACTGAATTGAATTCCCTGTCCGACTTTGGATTCCCGGTAATAGGTGGCACTATTTGAGCGTGTCGAACCAGCCTAAAACCCCAGTGAAGTCGTTCCGCATCCCGGACGAGCTTTACCAAGCGGCCCTCATGAAGGCGCGCCAAGAGGAGCGGTCCCTCACCGAGGTTGTCCGTGCCGCCCTAACGGCCTACGTTATGGGAGTCGAAGCCTAGAGCGAAGTCTCGCTCTGGCCGACGTAGGACTGGAGAGCCCGGACGACAACGTCATCCACCGACTCTCCCGAGGCGATGGCCGTGGCTTGGGCTGCATCGAAGAGGTGCGCATCGATCGAGAAGGACCGGAGGGAGGCATCCCCTGGACCGGCGAAAAGTGCTGTCATGACACCCACCCTAACAAGGGTTTCAGTCCTCGGTTTACAGCCACAGAAATTGACTGTCCCCCCGCTCGGAGGTCGGGGGCTGATACCGGTCAGTCAACGCTCCGGCTCATTTGTGGCCTCTGGAGAAGCTGCCGACTAGCGAATCTGTTGGCGACCGGAGATGACGCCGCTGACGGCGGCGGTTACACCGAAGGCGGCAGCAACGATGGGCTGGCCCATGCTGAGCCACGCGATTGCGGCAGAGCCCATAATCAGAATCTCGATCAGGGCGCGGCCGAAGGAATCCAGTCGAATCACGGCCTTGGGCGAGAGGAAGAAGGCCCAGAGAAGAATCGCGAACACCGGAGTGGCGAATGCCATCAGGATGTTCAGCCAGGGTCCCGGCCACTCGAGAAAGCCCCAGAGGGCCAGGGTCACAAAGGCCGCTATCTCGAGGAAAAACCGAAGAATGTCGTTGGGTCCGACGCGTCGCGCGTCCGTTTCTGCCTGCACAGGACAAGCCTACCCAGTGCCGGTCAGCGGAAGATGATGGTGCGGGCACCGTCAAGCAGAACCCGGTGCTCGGCGAACCACTTCACCGCCTGGGTCAGCGTGCGGCTCTCCTCATCTTGGCCGATGGCCATGAGCTCGAGGGAAGTGCGCGAATGCTCGACCCGAACGACGTTCTGTTCGATGATCGGGCCCTCATCGAGATCACTCGTCACGAAGTGCGCTGTAGCGCCGATCAGCTTGACGCCCCGGGCGTGGGCCTGCTTGTAGGGGTTCGCGCCCTTGAATCCGGGCAGGAAGGAGTGGTGGATGTTGATGATCCGGCCGCTCAGGGCGGCACAGAGCATAGGACTGAGGATCTGCATGTAGCGAGCCAGCACGATCAGCTCGACATCGTGCTGCTCGACCAGCTCAAGCACGCGTCGCTCGAAGGTTTCCTTCTCGTGCGCATCCGTCACTGGGATCGCCTCGAAGGGCACCCCGTAGAACTCGGCCATTCCGGCCAAAGCCCCGTGGTTGCTGAGCACCATGGGGATCTCCACTGGAAGCTGGCCGGCGCGTTGGCGAAAGAGCAGATCATTGACGCAGTGCGCCGCGGTGGAGGCCAGCACGAGAGTGCGCAGCGGCCTGCCGACCTCGTCCAGCTGCCAGTCCATTTGGTAGCGCTCGATGACCGGGGTGAGAGCGTCCTCGAAGACCTCCCTGGAGGCGTCGGCCTGAACCTGCAGGCGCATGAAGAAGCGGCCAGTGTCGGCGCTGGAGAACTGCTGGCTCTCGGTGATGTTGCCGCCTGAGGAGACGACTGCGCCACTCACCGCATGCACGATCCCCGGGAGGTCGGCACAGACGAAAGTGAGAACCCAGTGGTGGTTGGTCATGACCACTTAGACTAGTAGAGGCCGGTTGGGATCTCATCTGGCCCCGGGTAAGTACGAAGTCTTCTGATGTTGTGAGGCGGCCTTGGCTTTCGCCAACACTGCCCGCCAGCTTCTCTTCAGATTCGGTCTCCCCCCTTGACGCAGCCCATCACCAGTCCCATCCGGATCATCCGCCCGCCTGCCCAAGCCAAGGATCCCAGCGGATCTTTTCCCTGGGGAAGCCTGCTGGTGCTCTCCGTGGCCGTTTTCCTGTCGGTTACCGCCGAGATGCTGCCGATGGGTCTGCTGCCAGAGATGAGTCAGGACCTCAAGGTTCCCGAGTCTCAGATCGGACTCCTGGTCTCGATCTTCGCTTTCGCCGTCGTCCTCACGAGCATCCCGCTCGGCCACCTGACCAGGAGGCGTCAGCGGCACCGCCTCATCGTCGTGGTGATCTTCATCATCGCCCTCGCCAGTGCTGCGACCGCCCTCGCGCCGAACTATGAGGTGATGGCAGTGGCCCGGGCCGTCGGCGGCATGGCTCACGGCCTGTTCTGGGCCGTTATGGGTGCCTACGCGGGCTACCTGGTACCCCGGGAGTTCATCGGTCGTGCGGTGGCGATCACCACGGGTGGCGGCACGCTGGCATTCGTGATCGGGGTGCCTCTCGGCACCTTTATCGGCCAGGCGATCGGCTGGCGGGCCGCGTTCGGCTCGATAGCCGCCCTGTGTTTGATCGGCGCCGTATCGATGCTGTGGCTCCTGCCCCGCGTCGACCGGGTCGTTCCCACCCGCGACCAGGAGCGACTCGTCAAGGCGGCGAAGGCGCGCGGCGAGCATGTTCGGGATGCGACCCTGCCGGCTATCGCGCTCACCTGCCTTCTGGCCACCGTCATTATGACGGGCCACTACGCCTACTACACCTTCATCGCCCCCTTCCTGATGGGCCAGGTCGGTGTTCGCTCCGAGGATCTGGCCCCACTGCTCGGGCTCTACGGCGTCGCCGGCGCCATCGGCCTGATCATTGCGGGAACCGTCTTCGGTCGGCGAAACACGCTCGGCCTAGCCGTGGGAATCGCCGTCACTGCCGTCATGGTGCTGTTGATGGCTGTCTTCGCCGGCAATCCGTTCATCGCTGTTGCGTCGTTCGTGCTCTGGGGCCTGATGTTCGGCCTGCTTCCGCCCCTGTTGGGCACGCGGCTGCTTCATGTAGCGTCCCTCCAGTCGAGGGACGCTGCCAGCGCGTACTTCGCGACGGCCTTCAACGTGGGCATCGGCGGCGGTGCGCTGCTCGGTGCCGTGATCTTCGAGCACTTCGGCTTGGCTGCGTTGCCGGTCACCTATCTCGTCGCGCTCATTCTCGGCGGTAGCGTGTTGGCCATTTCGATCCTTCGGGAACGTCGACTCTCCCGATAGTTCTCCCGGCAGTTTTCAAGGTCGGGATGAGGCGGGTTTGTGTAAACTGACTTAGTCGCAACTGGCGTTCAGATGGTCACCATCAGGAAGCGACTGACACGAAATCGGCCGTGCGCCTGGGTCGATCCGGATATTGCACGTTCACCCTGTCCGTTTCTGTCACTTAGGAGCCAGCATGACTTCACCCCTCGTCCACTCTGACCGCCTGCCGTCCACGTTCAATGAGCCGCTCGAGGTCGTCGACCCCGAGATCGCCGCCGTTCTCGAGCAGGAGCTCGGCCGCCAGCGCGACTATCTCGAGATGATCGCCAGCGAGAACTTCGTTCCCCGCGCGGTGCTCCAGTCTCAGGGCTCCGTTCTGACAAACAAGTACGCCGAGGGCTACCCTGGCCGCCGCTACTACGGCGGATGCGAGTACGTCGACATCGCCGAGCAGATCGCGATCGACCGTGCCAAGAGCCTCTTCGGCGCCGAGTACGCGAACGTGCAGCCGCACTCCGGTGCGACGGCAAACGCCGCCGTGCTGTCTGCCATCGCCACGCCCGGCGACACCATCCTGGGTCTGGAGCTCGCCCATGGCGGCCACCTGACCCACGGCATGAAGCTGAACTTCTCGGGCAAGCTGTACAACCCGGTCACCTACGGCGTCGACCCCGAGACGTTTCTCATCGACATGGACGTCGTTCGGCAGAAGGCCCTCGAGTCCAAACCCCGTGTCATCATCGCCGGCTGGTCGGCCTACCCCCGACACCTCGACTTCGCCGCGTTCCGCGCAATCGCCGATGAGGTCGGCGCCCTGCTCTGGGTGGACATGGCACACATCGCCGGCCTCGTGGCTGCGGGCCTGCACCCGTCCCCTGTCCCCTTCGCCGACGTCGTCTCCACCACCGTGCACAAGACCCTCGCCGGGCCCCGCTCGGGCCTCATCCTCTCTCGCGACATGGCCTTGGCCAAGAAGCTCAACTCGAACGTCTTCCCGGGCCAGCAGGGCGGCCCGCTGATGCACGTTATCGCTGCCAAGGCCACCGCTTTCAAGCTCGCGGCTGAGCCCGAGTTCGTCGACCGCCAACAGCGCACCCTCGACGGCGCGCGCCTGCTCGCCGAGCGCCTGATGGCAGACGACTCCCGCGCTGGGGGCACCGATGTGCTGACGGGCGGAACCGACGTGCACCTCGTGCTCGCCGACCTGCGCAACTCGCCGCTCGACGGCCAGCAGGCCGAGAACGTGCTGCACGAAGTCGGCATCACGGTCAACCGCAACTCCGTGCCGTTCGACCCGCGGCCGCCCATGGTCACGTCAGGCCTGCGCATCGGCACGCCTGCCCTCGCGACCCGTGGCTTCGCAATCCCTGAGTTCACCGAGGTAGCAGACATCATCGCCGAGGCACTCAAGCCCGGTGCCGATATCGTTGGCCTCCGCGGCCGCGTCAAGGTACTCACGGATGCGTTCCCGCTGTACCCGGGCCTGGTTCAGTAGGAATGACGGCGAATTCCACAGCCGTCGTTCTCGACGGCGTCGCCACCGCGGCCGCCATCAAGCGCGAGCTTGCCGTGCGGGTGGCAGCGTTGCGGGATTCCGGGATCACCCCCGGCCTCGGCACGCTGCTCGTCGGCAGCGACCCTGGTTCCCTCTCGTATGTCGCGGGCAAGCACCGGGACTGTGCCGAGGTTGGTATCCGCTCCATCCGCGTCGACCTGCCCGAAACGGCGACGTCGCAGGAGGTCGAGGCAGCGATCCGACAGTTGAACGCCGACCCCGATGTCACCGGCTACATCATCCAGCTGCCGCTGCCCGCGGGACTCGACGAGAACGCCATGCTCGAGCTGATGGATCCGGCCAAAGACGCAGATGGCCTGCACCCGATGAACCTTGGCCGACTGGTGCTCGGGGTCTCGGGCGAGCTCGACTCACCACTTCCCTGCACCCCAGCCGGGATTGTCGAGATGCTGAACCGCTATGACATCCCGATTGCGGGCAAGCACGTCGTCGTCGTCGGCCGCGGGCTCACGGTCGGTCGCCCGCTCGGGTTGCTGCTCACCCGCAAAGGAATCGATGCCACGGTCACCCTCACGCACTCCCGCACGGAGAACCTGGCTGCAGAGGTTCGCCGGGCAGACATCGTGATCGCCGCCGTCGGTGTCGCCGACCTGATCAAGGCCGACTGGATCAAGCCGGGCGCTGCCGTGCTGGATGTCGGAATCACCCGGGTGATCGATGAGGTCACGGGCAAGGCGCGGCTTCGCGGCGATGTCGACCCTGCTGTTTCCTCGGTCGCCGGCTTCCTCTCCCCGGTTCCCGGTGGAGTCGGACCAATGACCAGGGCCATGTTGGTGCTGAACGTGGTCGAGGCCGCGTCACAGCAGGCCTGAGCCTGCCTCCAGGCTGGGCCTGATCCTGCCCCCAGGCTGACTCTAAGTTGAGGGCGCGCGGGCTCGGTCAGTGACAGCACGCTTCTCGGCTTGCGCCGGCTGGCACCGGGAGGGAGACCTGAACACTGGCCGGGGCATCCTTTTTGTGAAGCGGGTTTCCGGCTAAGAGCCGTTAATAGGTCTCCCACCCTTGTCTCGTGCACCTGATCCCCGATCTAATGGGAGAGCGCCAGCGTTGTGACCAGAGAGGAGCGCGATCGTGGATTCCACATCTGGCATACCGGAGGAAACCAGCAGCGGTGCTCGTTCGTCGGCACGGCTCCCGCTGGCGTGGTCGTCGCCGTTTGAGGGCGTCTGGGTGGCTCGTCGTGACGGTCGGTTCGCTGGCATGATCCAGGGCATGGGGGCCGAGGGCTACAAGCTCACCAGCGACAGCGGGGAACACCTAGGTCAGTATCTGGCGCTCTACGAGGCACGAGACTCGCTCGGTGATTTCTGGTGACCTGAGCCGAGGTCTGGTCGTGCCTAGAGGAAGGTGTCTTCTTCGGGCTGTGCCCACGGCGCGCCGTATTCCTGGCTCGCGGTAAGGCCTACCTCGTGAACCAGAGTCAGGAGCTCCAGCATCGTGCCTGCTCGGAGGAAGCGCAGCTGGTCGAGTTCCCCGACCGGGCATATTCCGGCGAGTTGCCAGGCGGCCTCTACCGGGTCGGCCGAAAGCTCGACGACCGCGGCCCAGCGCTGCTCCGTGAACTCGCTCGCAATGGCCAGTGCCCGGCGCACGACGACTTCGGCCTGGTCGCGCAGCGGCCGCAGCGACTCGTCCCACTCGAGCTCAGCGATTTCACGCACGACCGCTTGCGGGTACGGGCTCTCGTCCAGCCACTCGGTGACCTCGAACCGTGTACCGCCCGATGCAGAGACGGCCAGCACGCCCTCGCCGGTGCCCAACTCGGTTATCTCAGCAACCGTGCCGAAGGGGAAGCGGTGCTCACCGCCGCCCACCTCCTGGCCGCGTTCGATCAGCACAACGCCGAACTCTGTCGACTCGGCCTCGAGCATGTGGCTGAGCATCGTGAGATAGCGCTCCTCGAACACTCTCAGCTGCAGGGGCATATGAGGCAGGAGCACTGAACCCAAGGGAAACATCGGCAACTCGGTCATAAATGTAGCGAACCATGTTGCCGAACAAGATCCAAGCCCCCGGGCGGATTCAAAGCTGCCGAAGCCTAATTGGCTCTGGGTTCGGGCGTGCGCTCGGAGTATTACCCGGCCATCGCCCTGCCGATGAACAAAAGTCTGCCGAACTTCTTATTCGAAGCCGTGGATCCGGCCGGAACGGTGAGTCTCGACAAGATTCCCGGCTCGTGTTGGGAACCCGCGGTCTTCATCAAGATTTTCGACTTCTCGACCTGGTCGGTGCTGGCGCTGGACATGATCGCGATGTTGGTGGCCAGTACCTGGCGTGGGTTCCTGCGGTGCGGCTGCTGGTGGGAATTGCGGCAGTCATCGCTCTCGCATAAAAAACGGATGCGACGCTCATTCGGTGAGCGGCGCATCCGTCTGGTTGGTGGCTATTCTCTAATGGAAAAGTGCGGTCACCCTGGTGAGGGTTTGGATGACTCCGTAGACGAGAGGAATTCCGACGAGTGCCCAGACGAGCGTGATTCGGGCGATTGTCATTTGAGTTCTCCGACGGGTTCGAGGGTGGGCGGTTCCGTTGGTGCCGCGGCCTCATGGAAGCGCGAGTTCACGGGGCGAACCAGCATGTTCGCGATGAAGCCGATGACCAGCAGGGCCGCCATCGTCAGCAGTGCCGGCTGGTATGCCGCAGCGGTGAGAGACCCAGGTTTGCCCTGCGCGTCAAGAAAACCGTTGACGATCAGGGGTCCGGCTATCCCAGCGGCACTCCAGGCGGTCAACAGTCGACCGTGGATGGCGCCGACCTGGAACGTTCCGAAGAGGTCCCGGAGATAGGCCGGGGCTGTGGCAAACCCGCCGCCATAGAACGAGATGATGATGAAGGCCAGCACGACGAACAGGATCGTGGTCGAGAAGCCGAAGATCGCGAGCAGCAGATAGGCGATGGTGCCGACTCCGAGATACATCATGTAGATCCGCTTGCGACCGGTGACGTCGCTCGTCGCGCTCCAGGCGAAGCGACCACCCATGTTCGCGATCGACAGCAGTCCGACGAAACCGCCCGCGACGGCCGCTGTCACGAGCGACGAGCCGTCGGACTGTCGGAAGAAGTCCTGGATCATCGGGGCAGCCTGCTCCAGGATGCCGATTCCCGCGGTCACGTTGCAGAAGAGCACGACCCAGATCAGCCAGAACTGGCGGGTCTTGATGGCGTTTTTCGCCGACACGTTGTTGCTGGTGACAAGGGCTCGCACCTTCACCTTGCTGGGATCGAAGCCATCGGGCCGCCAGCCCTCGGCGGGCACCTTGATCGTGAACGCGCCGAACATCATGTACGCGAGGTAGATGACCGCGAATGTGAGGAAGAGTTTGCCGACCGAGTCGCCGCTGGCTACCCAGCCTTTCGCAGACGAGTTGGGGTCGTACAGTCCGAGCAGAGCCGTCGAGAGGGGGCTTGCGATCAGGGCGCCGCCACCGAAACCCATGATGGCCATACCTGTGGCGAGGCCTGGCCGGTCGGGGAACCACTTGATCAGTGTGGAGACGGGGGAGATGTAGCCGATGCCAAGGCCGATGCCGCCGATGAAGCCATAGCCGAGATAGACGAGCCAGAGCTGGTTGGAGAAGATTCCCAGCGAACCGATCAGGAACCCGCCGCTCCAGAAAAGCGCCGACACGAACATCGCCTTTCGAGGCCCGTTGCGGTCGACCCAGGTTCCCATGACCGCGGCGGAGAGGCCGAGCATCACGATGGCGAGGGAGAAGATCAGGCCGATCTGGGTCAGGCTCACGTTGAAATGCGCAACCAAAGCTGTTTTATAAACGCTGGTCGCGTAGGCCTGTCCGATACTCAGGTGCACAGCAAGGGCCGCGGGTGGAATCAGCCACCTGTTGAATCCGGGTGGGGCAATAGTGCGGTCTCGATCGAGCCAACTCATGCTGATTTCCTCTTTGAAAGACGTGAGCCGCGGGGGGCCCCGCCGCGCAGAGAAACCTTACCTTCTATTTTGGGCATGAAGTACACGGTGAATTTGACGTTAAGGTCAAGGCGGTCGCCAAATCGGGCGCATTATTAGGTCATGACCCGTCGCGCTCCGATCGAAGACATCAATGAAGACAACCTCGTCGTGGGAAAGCCCAAGACGCATGCTGCAGGCCTGAAGGCGGTAGCAGTGGCGCTTGAACGAGGATTCGCCCAAGCAGGCATCTCCCGGACAGCCCGTTCCCTGTTGCGCCTGAACCAGCGTGACGGAACCGACTGCCCGGGCTGCGCGTGGCCGGAGTCTCAGGGGCACCGAAAGACCGCCGAGTTCTGCGAGAACGGCGCCAAGGCGGTCGCTGAGGAGAGCACTCTTCGAACAGTCACGCCGGAGTTCTGGGCCAAGCACTCGATCGCCGAGCTCGCGACCAAGACGGAATATTGGCTGGGAAATCAGGGCCGCATCACGCATCCGGTCGTCATCCGCCCGGGCGACACGCACTACTCGCAGATCTCCTGGGACGATGCGTTCGAGCTGATCGGGAAGAGCCTTCGCGCCACGACAGCCGAGCGCAGCGTCTTCTACACCTCGGGACGCACCGCCAATGAGTCGGCGTTCCTCTACCAGTTGTTTGCCCGTTCAATCGGCACCAACAACCTGCCCGACTGCTCGAACATGTGCCACGAGTCTTCGGGAAGTGCGTTGAATCCGACGATCGGCATTGGCAAGGGTACGGTCTCGCTGGAGGACATCCACCAGGCCGAGCTGATCTTCGTCATCGGCCAGAACCCGGGAACGAACCACCCGAGGATGCTCTCCGCGCTCGCGGAGTGCAAGGACAACGGCGGCAAGATCGTCGCCGTGAACCCGCTGCCGGAGGCAGGGCTTTTCAACTTCAAGGACCCTCAGACAGCCAAGGGGTTGCTCGGCAACGGAACGAACCTTGCCGATGAGTTCCTGCAGATCAAGGTCGGAGCCGACCTCGCACTGTTCCAGGCCCTCGGTCACCTGCTGCTCGAAGAGGAGGAGCGCGTTCCCGGCTCTGTCATCGACCATGAGTTCGTCAATGCCAACACCGATGGCATAGCGGCCTACCGCGCCGCTCGCAAGACCATCGACTGGGCTGAGACCGAGGCAGCGACGGGCCTTGGCCGCGCAGAGATCACCAAGGTGGCGGCAATGATGATCGCCTCGAAGGCGACCATCATCTGCTGGGCGCTGGGCCTTACGCAGCAACCGCACTCGGTGAACACGCTGAAAGAGATCATCAACCTGCTGCTTCTGCAGGGCAACTTCGGCAAGCCGGGCGCCGGTGCGTGCCCGGTACGCGGTCACTCCAATGTGCAGGGCGACCGCACGATGGGAGTCTGGGAGAAGCCCAAGGAGGGCTTCCTCGCCGCCCTCGACGCTGAGTTCGGCATCGAGAGCCCTCGCAGGCACGGCCTCGACTCTGTCGACACGGTGGATGCTTTCGTGAACGACGCCGTCGATGTCTTCGTCTCGATGGGCGGCAACTTTGCCCTCGCCTGCTCCGACACCGAGTTGCTCGAGGCGGCCATGCAGCGGGTAGGCCTCACGGTGAACGTCTCGACCAAGCCCAATCGGTCGCATGTGATGCACGGCCGCACCTCCCTGATCCTGCCGACCCTCGGCCGCACCGACACCGACGACAAGCACCCCAACGGGCGTCAAGTGCTCTCGATCGAGGATTCGATGTCGGTCGTACGCACGACGCAGGGCCGACTTGAGCCCGTCTCGGAGCACCTGCTGTCTGAGCCGGTCATCGTCGCCCGGATGGCCATTGCCACCCTCGGTTCCGATCACGTGATCGACTGGAAGTCGATGGCCGAGGACTACGACCTCATCAGGGATCGCATTTCCCGTGTGCTGCCGGGATTTGAAGATTTCAATGCCAGGTTGAAGACCAAGAACGGTTTCGTGCTGCCGAACCCGCCGCGCGACACCCGCAGCTTTGCCACCGACATCGGCCTGGCCCGATTCACGGTCAGCCCGCTGGAGTACCTGACCCCGCCCGAGGGCCACCTGATTCTGCAGACGATGCGCAGCCACGACCAGTACAACACGACGTTCTACGGGCTGGACGACCGCTACCGTGGCATCTCCAACGGCCGTCGGGTCATCCTGATCAACATCGACGACGCCATCGAGATGGGCTTCTCAGACGGGGCCATGGTCGACGTCATCTCCACTTTCCAAGGCTCGGAACGCCGTGCTGACAAGTTCCGGCTGGTCGCGTATGCGACCCCTCGGGGCTGTGTCGCCGCGTACTTCCCCGAGGCCAACGCGCTGATGCACCGGGAGCTGGTCGCACGTGAGTCGAACACCCCCGGCTACAAGGCGATGTCCGTAAGGTTCGTGCCCCACCTGGAGACCGCGTCCGTCTAGGTTTCGACTGCGAAGGATGCCCGCTCCCGTATTTTTTTGGGGAGCGGGCATCCTTCTGCTCGTTTCTGCGTCGTGCCGGACGCTGTCGTCGAGGTGCGTTTGGGGAGGAGATCCCGGCCCTTTGCGTCGTATAGCGACGTAGAGGAGCAGATCTCCTCCCTTACGGTCGAGGGCTCAGTCGCGGGCGTCCACTCCTCCTCCACAGGTGGGGAGCCTCAGAGTTACTAACAGGCCTGATCAAGTAGGGTTTTAGTCCTTTGCTTACCCCTGTTTGGCTGGTCAAATAGACCATGACTAAAAACACCAGTGCGAACCTCAATCCGGATGAGGAGCTTCCCGATGGGCAGACTTCCGAACATCCGTGGGGCTCGGCTCGCGACGCTGGCCACACGCCGTATCAGGCTGCGGTCGCGTCGATTTTCGCTGATCATCGGGCCTAGGCCCGCCTCAGCGTGGTCAAGGCCGTGCATATCGATGCCGCGAGGCTCGAGCATGCGGCCGAATTTCCCGCAGACCGGTCTTCGGGTGGCCCTAAGTGGACATCCGAAGTCGTCGCTCAACGAGAACTCGTCACGGAACTCTCTGCCGGGCTGCGGATCAGTGAGAACTCTGCCCGCATCCTGCTGTTCATCAGCCGCGGCCTCGTCGAGGAATTCCCTACGACGCGTGCCGCGTTGGGTTCCGGGGCGATCAGTTACCGGCATGCGCAGAAGGTCGTCGAGCCCGGGCCGCCGTCGATACCGCCGAGCCGGCGAAGATGAGCGAATGGCACCTCCGGGCGGCGCTCATGCGCAGCGTCTAGGTTGAGGCGACCAACGACGGCATGGCCTACCTCGGTTTGAATATTCCTGCGGTTGAAGCGGTCGCGATCGAGGGCCGGGCGGCAGCGATCGCCGCGGCGCTGAAGAAGGCCGGCGACCCGCGCACGCTCGCTCAGTTGAAGGGTGATGTCCTGTGCGACCTGCTGATCAACGGGGCCCCGTCGACCCCGGGGGCGGTTCAGGGTATCATCGCCCGCATCACCCTCACTGTCCCTGTGCTCGGGCTTCTTGGTGTCACTGACGAGCTGACAGAGCTCGCAGGCTTTGGCCCTATCGACCCGCTGACGGCGGCACGGATCACGGCGCGGGCGCCGAGCCTGACCCGGGTGCTCACCGATCCGATCCCGGGGCAGGCCACGACCAACGGGCGCACCCGGTACACGCCGGGCAGAGACCTCCATGATCTGGTGGAACTGATCTGGTCGGAGTGCATTTTCCCGGGCTGTTCGACGGTGTCGAGGGCGTGTGATATGGATCACGCGATCACGCGATCACACGATCGCGTGGTGTGATGGCGGTGAGACGAGCCTTGCGAATCTGGGGCCGGCGTGTTCGAAACATCACAAGGTGAAACATCGCACCGATTGGATGGTGGTGCGGGATGCGAACCTGATCGCGACGTGGACGTCGCCTGCGGGGTATGAGTACGTGATCGTGCCGGAGCCGATCGCTCGTCCGGCGCCGGCGAAATACGGGGTCGAGTCGGAGTGGCGAAAGACGCACGAGCCCAACGAGTGGGCCCTCGAACCACCACCGTTCTGAAACTCGGGCGCGCAAGACCTCGGCCGGCACCGTGGGTTCGATTCCCTCTGCGATGCCTACGGGGTGCGTATGTTTGACCAGCCCACTGTCCGAGATCTTCCTAGCAGCTCGGTCTGTGCCTACCAGCGCATTCCGAACCGCCCCAACCAGAATTTCGAACAGAGCCGTCTTGGATGCCATCTGATCCTCGACGCGCATCAGCCACCGCGACCCCCGTGATTGGCAGCCGCTGTTGTCAGGCTAGAGACGCATACTCCGACGTTCAATCAGCTGAAACCGGGACGAGTCCCGTCGGTTGTTGCAGGGAAAGAGGTGTGGGCCCCGTCGGGCTCGAACCGACGACCAACGGATTAAAAGTCCGATGCTCTACCAACTGAGCTAGAGGCCCTCTTGCTTAAACCTATCGTGTCTTGGACCACGTGATGAACAGGGGCAGACTAGAGGGATGACCGGTGAATTTCGTAAGCCTGCCCTCTTTGGTGGTCGGGAGTTTGAAGGCTTCCAGGGTGGGGAGGACCCCGCCAAGATCAGCCGCCTCGCGCACGACACGGCCAGCGCAATTGTCGGCCGGGTTCGGGCCAGCCCTGACCCCGAGGTCGTCGACCGCCTGATCGACTTCACCGATGTGCACGGCATCGACTCGATCGCCGAGCTCTGGTCTCGAGCCTCCTCGCACAGCCTGCCCGGCGCGCTCTGGCGCATCTACCTACTGCGCGCTCTCATCCGTCAGGATGCCGAGCAATCCAGCTTTCTGTTCCAGCGGGGGGCAGACCTCGCCGTCTCGATCGATCCGGTCGTCGCGGGCGCAGGCTCGCCAACGGGGCCTGCGGAGATCACATCGCTGGCCGACCAGATTCTTCGAGGAATCTTCGAAGGCGACTTCGCAGTGGCGCTGGAACGCGCATCCGCCTTCTGTCGAATCATGTCCCTCGGGGCTGCCGCGGAGGCTAGTGACAGTGAGTTGGATTCCCCGACGCGCGCCACCGAATTAACAACAAGATCGCGTCGGTTCCTGTCGACCTCCAGCGAGTTGGAGAATTGCGCGCGGCTGTGGCGGCAGGACAGCCTCGACTGATTCCACCGAGCATGGATTCCACCGAGCATGGATTCCTGAATGCGGGCTGGTGAAATGCGTTGTCTGCTCGGATGCTTTCGCTAAACTGTCAGGGCCGGGCCGTGGTAACCCCGGGCTCCATTTTCCGCCGTCACGAACGGCCTTCCGCCGAGAGGCGTTCCGCGGCCCGGTTCTCCTCTGTGAACCGGTTGACTCAGCGTGGTCTAGGGCACTTCGACTCAGCGGGGCAATCCGATTCATCGGGCGCACCGAATAAGACTCGTGGAGATAATGCGTCGGAGACGCCGCAGGCGAACCCCTTTCAGTGCGGCATGGCATGCTTAGGCTCGTGACAACCGACAACGAGCCAGGGGCAAGCGCCCAACTAGAATTCGTCGTCACCGTCGAGACTCTGCTTGAGCGCGTCGCCTTGGGCGAACATGCCGCTTTTGCCGAGATGTACGACCGGGTCGCCCCGCGCGTTCTCGGTCTCATCCGACGGTTACTCATCGATGCTGCACAATCAGAGGAAGTAGCGCAGGAGGTGTTCTTGGAGATCTGGCGAACGGCGACTCGGTTCGATGCCCAACGCGGCGCCGCGCTCTCTTGGATCCTCACAATGGCGCATCGCAGGGCAGTTGACCGGGTGCGGGCATCTCAATCAGGACACGATCGGGATATGAAGATCGGCATCCGTGATCTAGACAGAGATTTCGACCAGGTCACTGAATCAGTAGAAATCAGAATCGAGCATGAAAGGGTGAAACGGGCGATGATTCAGCTCACGGCATTGCAACGTGAAGCCATATCTTTGGCCTACTACGGCGGCTATAGCCACAGCGAGGTAGCGTCACTCCTTTCGGTGCCTATCGGAACGGTGAAGACAAGACTGAGAGACGGAATGATTCGTCTACGAGACGCGATGGGAGTGGCATGATGACGGAGCACAATGACCCGCGTGTCGATTCGGGCGCGTTCTCGCTGGACGCGCTGTCGGTCGAGGAGGCGCAGTCGTTCCGGAGCGCAGCTGCGATGAATGTCGACCTTCAGCGCGAGTCCGATGAGCTGCTGCAGACGGCCGCAATTCTCGGGATGGCCGTCGATCCGGTCGATCCCCCCGCCCAGCTCAAGACCACGCTGATGGCCCTGATCATGCTGACGCCGCAGCTTCCTGCCACACCGGAGGGTCGGTCCGTGGCCCTCGACGCCGCAGCTGAGCCTGTGGCGCTGCCGCTTCAGTCTGCGACGGTAACTCGCAAGGTGCAGTCGCGCTGGTTCGTTCGGCCGACCGTGTATCTCGTCGGAGCGGCTGCCGCAGTGGCGCTGTTTGTCGGGGGAGGCTTTGCCGGTGCAGTGATTACCGGAACGTCTACCACGGTCGATATGCAGGCGAGGGGGGTCGCTCAGATCTCTGCTGCGCCCGATGCCACCATGGAGCGCACCGCAGCTGCGGGCGGAGGATCCGCCACGCTCATGTGGTCGAAGAGTCTCGGCCAGTCGGCGGTCCTCGTGTCGGGGCTGCCTGCGCTCGCTAGCGGGAGCGTCTACGAGGCGTGGTACATCAATGGCACGACCGTTGTCTCGGCAGGAGTCTTGGAAGGTCGGGACTCGTCTGCGTCCTGGTTCATGCTGAAGGGGTTGATGAGGGATGGTGCCACGATTGGCGTGACGATCGAGCCGACCGGCGGCTCTGACCAGCCAACAACAGCACCCATCATTGCGATGGCGACCGCCTAGGCCAAGAGCACGTAGACAGGCCCGGAACCTGTTATGAGGTTCCGGGCCTGCGCTGTATCTGGAAGAAGCGGGATCTAGCCGAAACGACCCGAGACGTAGTCTTCGGTGGCCTGGACTTTGGGGTGCGAGAAGATCGTGGTCGTGTCTCCGAACTCGATGAGCCTGCCGGGCTTGCCGGTGCCGGCGATGTTGAAGAAGGCCGTGCGGTCGGAGACGCGCGAGGCCTGCTGCATGTTGTGGGTCACGATCACGATCGTGTACTGCTCCTTGAGCTCCTTGATCAGGTCCTCGATGGCCAGCGTAGAGATCGGGTCCAGCGCAGAGCAGGGCTCATCCATCAGGAGCACGTCGGGCTCGACCGTGATCGCCCGGGCGATGCAGAGACGCTGCTGCTGGCCGCCGGACAGGCCGCCGCCGGGCAGGCTGAGCCTGTCTTTGACCTCACTCCAGAGGTTCGCGCCGCGCAGGCCCTTCTCGACCAAGTCGTCGCCATCGCTCTTGGAGAGGCGGCGGTTGTTCAGCTTCAGCCCCGCAAGTACGTTGTCGCGAATCGACATGGTGGGGAAAGGGTTCGCCCGCTGAAACACCATGCCGACCTGGCGACGCACCATCACGGGGTCGACGCCGGGAGCGTAGAGGTCGTTGCCGTCAATGATGATCTGACCTTCGACACGGGCGCCGGGGATCACCTCGTGCATCCGGTTCAGTGTTCGCAAGAACGTCGACTTGCCACAGCCGCTGGGGCCGATGAATGCCGTGACAGTGCGTGGCTCAATGGTGATCGAGATATCCTCGACGGCCAAGAAGTCGGTGTAATAGACGTTGAGGTCCTTGACTTCGATTCGTTTAGACAAGTGTGTTCCTTCGAGTCGAGGGGCGGTTACCGTGAGCCCTTGGGCGCAAAGACCCGGGCCACGATGCGTGCGATGAGATTGAGGAGGACAACGAGCAGCACCAGCAGCAGGGCAGCGCCCCAGGCGGAGTTGTTCGACGCCTGGATGTCAGGGCCGGGGAAAGCGAAGCCGGTATAGGCCATCACGGGCAGGGTCTGCATCGGACCATCGAACGGATTCGCGTTGAAGTTGTCGGTGAAGCTTGCGGCCATGAAGATCGGCGCGGTCTCGCCGATGACGCGGGCGATTGAGAGCATGATTCCCGTGACGATTCCGGCGATTGCGGTCGGAAGTACGATGCGCACAATGGTCGAGAACTTCGAGACGCCCAAGGCGAGAGAAGCCTCCCGGAGATCGTCCGGTACGAGGCGCAGCATCTCCTCACACGATCTGACCACCGTCGGGATCATCAGCACAGACAGGGCGACTGCTGCCGAGAAACCGCTGAAGGCCTGCGGTCCCATGATGATCGAGAACAAGGAGAAGGCGAAGAGGCCGGCAACAATTGATGGGATTCCCGTCATGACATCGACCAGCATGGTCACCGTTCGGGCGAGCCAGCTACCGGGAAGGCTGTATTCCACGATGTAGATCGATGTGAACAGGCCGATCGGGATCGAGATCAGCGCGGCTATACCGGTAATGATGAGCGTTCCCACGATCGCCTGCAGGGCGCCGGGGGTATTGGTGACCTCGAGGGTGTCTGCGTTGAACGACGAGCTTCGGCTCTGGGTGATGAACTCAAGGGTCAGGCTGGAGATTCCACGGGAGATGACGGTGTATAGGGTCGATACCAGCGGAACGATCGCCAGCAGGAAGGCCACCGTGACGGTGCCACGAACGAGCCTGTCTGTGGCCTTCCGGCGATTCTCAACGATAGAGGACAACACACCGAGCACGACGAGGTAGACGACAGCCGTCAGTACCAGCCAGCCGACAAGGTTGAAGCCGAGCAGCATGAGAACCAGGCCGCTGGCCACGGCGGAGCCGCCGATGATGGAGACCTCGGCGAAGCGGGGCAGCTGACCTGAGGTGAGAGCGTTTGCCGGGGGGCCTCCCTGAGCGGCCCGCTGCCTCAAGAGGGTCATAGGGAGGCTCCTTCGGTGCTGCTTCCGGCGTGAACTGGATCGCGCCTGGGGTCTGCATTCACGATGTTGAGGGCGGCTGATGACGAGCTGTCCGACATTGGAATGACCGGAAGAGGTGGTCGCCTGCGCCTCTTGCCGCCGCCGGCTGAGCCGCGGGTCACGATCGAGCGGGCGATGATGTTGACCGCGAGTGAGATGACAAACAGCATGAGGCCCGTGCCGATGAGGGCCTGACGCTGGAGAGTGGATGCGATGGGGAAGTTGAGGGCGATGTTGGCCGCGATCGTCTGGGAGTTCTCACCCTCGGTGATCAACCGGATCGAGACCAGGATGGCGGGGGAGATGATCATGGCTATGGCCATTGTCTCGCCCAGGGCACGGCCTAGTCCCAGCAGTGTGGCGCTGACGATGCCGGACTTGGCATACGGGAACACCGCAAGCTTGATCATCTCCCAGCGGGTCGAGCCGAGAGCCAGTGCGGCTTCCTCGTGCAGGCGCGGCGTCTGTAGGAAGATCTCTCGGGAGATCGAGGTGATGATTGGCAGGATCATGACGGAGAGAACGACCGAGCCCGCGAGGATGGTCGAACCTGTTGTCGAAACCTGGCCGCCGAAGAGCGGGATCCAGCCCAGGTTTGAGTTCAGCCACTCCGAGAACGGCAGAAGGAACGGGCGAATCACGATGATACCCCAGAGGCCGAATACGACCGACGGTACAGCCGCCAGGAGGTCGACGATGTAGCCGAGGAATCCCGCGACGCGTCGCGGGGCATAGTGCGAGATGAACAGGGCGATGCCGATGCCGATCGGGGCGCCGATGACCAGCGCGATGGCCGAGGAGAAGAGCGTTCCGAAAAGAAGCGGCCCCACGTACTGCCAGAAGTTCCCGTAGGCGAGGGTGAAGCCCTCGTTCAGCGAGGGATCGGTTTTCCAGTCGGCCACGATAGCCGGGACGCCCTGGATGATGAGGAACAGGGCCACACCGGCCAAGATCGCCATGATGAGAATGGCGCTTCCGGTGCTCAGAGAGCGAAATATCAGGTCTCCGGGTCGCACCCGGGAACCCCGAAGGGAGGTGCCGCCGCTGCCGGCGCCACCTCCCTTGGGAGCTGATCCTGTTCTCTTCTTCAGTACATCCTGTGACGTCCTCCTCGGTGAGGGCGTTGTCGAGGTCATGTCGTCGCTCATGGCGCTCTTTCTCGGGGGTGGGGTCAGGGACGCGCTGAAGTTCTAGCGTTACTAGAAAATTACTTTACGAGGGCCAGGCTGGTCTGGATCTCCGCAAGAAGGTTAGCGGGGATCTTGGCTGCGCCGGCGTTCTTGGCTGCAACGGCCTGGCCGGTGGCGCTTCCGATGAAGCCGAGGTAGGCCTTGGCAAGCTCGGCCTGGGCCGGTGTCTTGAACGCTGTGCAGAGGATTCCGTAAGAAACCAGCGGGATCGCGTACATGTTCGCACCGGTGATCTTGGCGAAGTCAACCTTCTGGGCGAGGTCGCCGGCAACGGTGGAGGTCGCCGTGGTCGCGGCGGCCGCGAATGCTGCCGATGTTCCGTCGACGGAGAACGGTGAGAAGGTGCCCTTGGCCGTCTCGATGGAAGCCGAGGTCAGCTTGCCGATGGCGCTGTGGTCGGCGTATCCGATCGTGCCTGCACCGGCGGTGACGGCTGAAACAATACCCGAGGTACCCTTCTGGGCGCTCGTGCCGGCGATCGGCCATGCGGAGCCCGGTGCGTTCGTCCAGACAGACGGCGCAACCGCGCTGAGGTAGTTGGTGAACGTGGCCGTGGTGCCGCTTCCATCGGAGCGGGTAACCGTGGTGATCGCTGTGGCGGGAAGCGTGGCGGTCGGGTTCTCGGCGGCGATGGCCGGGTCGTTCCAGGTGGTGATCTGCAGTGCGAAGATCTTGGCGAGCGTGTCAGCCGTGAGGTTCAGGTTGGTGACGCCCGGCAGGTTGAAGACGATGGCAACCCCATCGAGGTAGATCGGGAGGTTCATGGCGCCGGTCGGGCCGCAGAGAGTCGCCGCGGCGGTCTGCTGCTCGGCCTTCAGGGGCGAGTCGCTGCCGGCGAAGTCGTAGCTTCCGGCGGTCCAGTTGGTGACGCCGCCACCCGAGCCCTGGGACTTGTCGTAGTTGACGACGACGTTCTTGGCCTGCGCGGTGAACGCGGTTGACCAAGCGGCCTGGGCATTCGCCTGGGCGCTGGAACCGCCTGCGGTTATGGTGCCGGCGAGAGCGCTGAAGTCAGCTGCTGCGGTCGTGGCAGTGCCGGTCGACGCGGGTGTTGTGGCGGACGAGCAGCCTGCGAGGACTAGTGCCGAGGCGATGACGAGGCCCGTGGTTGCAGCCACATTCTTGAAATTCAAGGGTTTCCCTTTCAATAAAACTGATGGACCGGTGCTGGCCCCCAACGACGGTAAGGCCCCAACGTAAAGCGAGACCGGTTTTAGAGTTAACGCAAGGTGAACAGGTTAGAGGCTGTGCGTCTCCAGTGCGATGATTCCCGATCCGGGGAGGTCTTTCGACAGGTGAAGCACCGTGAAGCCGGCCACGGGGAGATCCCCGGCGCGGCTGATTGAGGTCAGCCGCGTGCTGCCGGTGGCAAGAGCGACCTCACGCACGATCTCCGGCAGAACGGGACCATGGCTGCAGATGATGGCGCTGACGCGTTTACGAACGCGGTTTCCCACGACGCGGCGGATATCGCTGGTTCCTGCCTCGAAGTCATCCTGGCTCAGGGCCGGGGTCGCCTTGGCCTTCAGTCCGAGGGCCGCCGCGATCGGGGCGACGGTCTCCCGGCAGCGCCGGGCATTGCTCGTGCGGATGACGGTGGGCGCGAAGGCGGCAAGGCTCGGCACGATGAGCAGGGCTTCGTTCAGGCCCCGCTGGGTGAGCGGTCGTTGGAAGTCCGGGCCGTCGAACTCGGAGGGCGGGGCGGCCTTGGCATGACGAAGGGCGATGATTGCAAAGGTGCTGGTGATGCCCTCCATGGTCAAGGCCTCGAATCGTTCGAGCATCTGGGCGTCACGCTCGTAGGTAAGTGACGTCACCGCCTTATGGATCGGTAGCCATTCCAGTGACTGCACCTCCTCGTTGGGAGCAAAGGTGGTTGCGGCAATCGCCTCGTCGCTTACCTCGGCGGCCCAATAGTGCACGACCTTCTCTCGGCCGTTGGGCATTACATAGTTGGTGATCCCGAGGGGGACGCCGAGGCTGACTGCCAGGCCGGTCTCCTCGGCGATTTCACGAACAGCGGTCTGGGGCAGTGTTTCGCCCGGGTCGAGTTTTCCCTTGGGCAGGGAGATGTCGTTGTGCCGCGACCGGTTGATCACGAGCACGCGAATTCCACCATCGACCAGTCGCCAGCACACGGCACCTGCCGCATAGACCGTCACGCGCCAGCCCTCATCGGGACAGGCCCGTGCGACGACGACGACGCGTTACCTCGTCCATCACCAGCACCTGGAGGTCATTTCTCGGCTTGCCGTCACTATCGGTGCTGTTGCGGGTCCACTCACCCTCGGCTGAGAGGGTCCAGGACGAAGTCGAATCGTCCATGGCTAGATCGAAGTTGTGGTCGACCTGGGCCAGGTGCTCCGGGCGAACGAGGCTGACCAGGGCCTCGACTCGGCGGTCGAGGTTGCGGTGCATCATATCCGCGCTGCCAATGAAGGTCTGGGGGTCGCCGCCATTGACGAACGAGAAGATCCGCGAATGCTCGAGGTAGCGGCCGAGAACAGATCTGACGGTGATGTTCTCACTCAGCCCGGGCTCGCCTGGTTTCAGGGCGCAGATGCCGCGCACCCACAGCTGCACGGGCACTCCGGCCTGACTTGCCCGGTAGAGGGCATCGATGATCGCCTCGTCGACGATCGAGTTGACCTTGATGCGGATACCAGAGGGCAGCCCCTTCGCCGCATTCTTGGCCTCGACCGCGATGCGGTTGAGTAGGCCCTTGCGGAGGTGAAGGGGTGCCACCAGGAGGCGTTTGAATTTCTTCTCGATCGCGTAGCCGGAGAGCTCGTTGAACAGCCGGGTCAGATCTTTGCCGACCTGGTCGTCGGCAGTGAATAGGCCGTAGTCCTCGTAGATCCTGCTGGTCTTCGGGTTGTAGTTGCCCGTTCCGATGTGGCTGTAGTGCCGGAGGACGTTCTTCTCCCGACGAATAACGAGAGCAAGCTTGCAGTGCGTCTTCAGCCCGACGAGGCCGTAGACGACGTGCACGCCGGCCTTTTCAAGCTTTCGCGCCCAGGTAATGTTGGCCTGCTCGTCGAAACGGGCCTTGATCTCCACGAGGGCGAGAACCTGCTTGCCGGCCTCGGCCGCGGCGATCAGCGACTCCACGATCGGGCTGTCGCCCGAGGTTCGGTAAAGAGTCTGCTTGATCGCGAGCACATGCGGGTCGGCCGCGGCCTGTTCGAGAAAGGCCTGCACGCTGGTTGCGAAGGACTCGTAGGGGTGATGCACGAGCACATCCTGCCGGGCGATGGCCTTGAAGATGTCGGGCTTGGCGGTGGGCTCAGTCGGCTGCAGCTCGAGGGCCGTCACCGGTACGCGCTTGGGATAGCGCAGTTCGGGACGCTCGAGCCGGCCGAGGCCGAACAGTCCGCTCAGGTCGAGGGGGGCAGGTAGTCGATAGACCTCCTGCTCGGTGACATCGAGTTCGCGCACGATCAGTTCCAGTGTCACCGGGTCCATGTCCTCGGTGATCTCGAGCCTGATGGGCGGGCCGAACCGGCGGCGGAGCAGCTCCTTCTCGAGAGCCTGGATCAGGTTCTCGGTCTCGTCCTCGTCGACCTCGACGTCTTCGTTGCGGGTGACGCGGAACACATGGGTGTCTAGAACCTCCATGCCGGGGAACAGATGGCCGAGATGATTGGCAATCAGATCTTCGAGAGCGATGAAGCGCACCTGGCGGGGGCTCTCGGTCTCGTCGACGCGGATGAAGCGCGGGATCACCTGGGGAACCTTGAGCCGGGCGAATTCCTCCTTACCCGTTTTCGTGTTGCGAACTCGAACCGACAGGTTTAGGGACAGGCCCGAAATATAGGGGAACGGATGCGCCGGGTCGACCGCGAGTGGCATCAGTACCGGGAAGATCTGCAGCGAGAAGTAGTCGGCGAGTCGCTCGCGGTCGCTCTCGTCGATGCTGTCCCAGGACACGATGTGCACGCCGGCGGCAGCAAGGTCCGGCTTAACGAGGTCTTGGTAGACCCGGGCGTGGCGCTGCTGCAGGGCGTGGGCCACCGTGGAGATGTCGGCCAGTGCGTCTTCGGGGCTGCGGCCAACGTTCGTCGGTACGGCCAGGCCGGTCAGGATGCGCCGCTTGAGACCTGCGACCCGCACCATGAAGAATTCGTCGAGGTTGCTGGCAAAGATGGCGAGAAAGTTTGCTCGCTCCAGAATGGGGAGCGTGGTGTCTTCGGCCAGTTCGAGAACTCGCTGATTGAAGGCGAGCCAGCTCAACTCGCGATCGAGATAGCGGTCCGGGGGAAGGGCCGGGTCGTTGGGATTCTCGATGATTTCGAAGTCATCGTCGAATTCTGAGCCGAAGTCCGGGTCCAGGAGGATGTTGTCAGCGCTCATGTGTCAATCATGTCATTCGAGCGAGCTCGGGGTGTTAGCCCGGGTGCCCTGACTGAGCGGCCGGCGGATGAACGATCGGCGGTTGAACGATTGGCGGTTGAACGATCGGCTAGGAGCTGCGGCTGTATTGCACGTCTACGGTGAAGTCGGTGAAGCCCAGCGAGCGATACAGGCGCACGGCACCCTCGTTTTCCGCGTCCACATAGAGTGCGGCGACGGCGCAGCCGCGCTGCCGCATTCGATTCAGTCCGGCCAGCATCAGTGTGCGGCCGAGGCCCCGCCCGGCATCGGCCGAATCGACGCCGATGACGTAGATTTCACCTGACAGGGCACCATCGATGCTGTCGTCGGCCTCGATTTTCAACCAGTTGTAGCCGACGAGCCTGTCGCCGTCCCAGGCCAGCAGGAAATCGTCCGCGTCGAACCATGGTTCCGTCTCGCGGGCGACGACGTCGTCCAGAGTGATCCGTCCCTGTTCCGGATGCGACGCGAAGACCCGCGCATTGAGCTCGAGCCAGGCGCCCTCGTCGATCCCAGGGCGGAACTTCTGAACGGTGAAAGACGTGGAACCGCTTTCTTCGGTGGCTGCGGCCAGGGGCATCCGAAGCTGAAGCAGGGTGCGATCAGGGCTGAAACCAGCCCGCGAGAGTAGGATGCGACTCGCCGGGTGGTCCCCGTGGGCCCAGATCGCGAGTGGCGGGGAGCCAGCCTCGTCCGAGGTCCTTACGGCGTCGGAATCAGCGAGGACGCGATCCAGCATCAGTGCCCCGACACCCTGTCGGCGCAGTTCGGGATCGACGACGAGTTCGAGCTCGCCTTCACCGACGATTGCCAGCGCGGCAGGTTCGCCGCTCGGCAAGGATGCCGTCAGGATCTTTCTGGCTCCGGAGCGCGCAGACACCATGGCCTGATCGCTGAATGGGGACTGGCCGTCGATTCTGCCAGATCGGCGGATCAGTGTCTCGAGGGCCTCGGAAACGAGCTTGGGGCTGTCGAAGGAGAGCGGGCCGGTGAATCCGTGCATATCAGGACCTGACCTCGGCGGGGACTCGGTCGTCTTCGTCGTCGAAGAAGTTGAAGCGATAGCCGACGTTGCGAACGGTGCCGATGAGTGACTCAAGATCGCCCAGCTTCGCCCGGAGGCGCCTGACGTGCACGTCGACCGTGCGCGTGCCGCCGAAGTAGTCGTAGCCCCACACTTCAGAGAGGAGCTGCTCGCGGGTGAATACGCGCGAGGGGTTCATGGCGAAGAATCGCAGCAGCTCGAATTCCTTGAACGTCAGGTCCAGCGGCCGGCCGTGCACCTTGGCGGAGTAGCTGGCCTCGTCGATGACGACGCCCGAGGCTTGGATCTTCGACGAGGATTGGTCTTGGCTCTGCCGCGCGATCGCCAGACGGATGCGCGCATCCACCTCGGCGGGACCTGCGTGCTCAAGAACGACGTCGGTCGCCCCCCAGTCGGCGCTGACGGCGGTCAGCCCGCCCTCGGTGATCACCACAACTACAGGAACGCCGATCCCCGTGGAGCTGAGGATCTTGCACAGGGATCGAGCGTTGGCGAGGTCCCGGCGGGCATCAACCATGATCAGGTCGCAGCTGGGTGTGTTCACCAGCTGGGCGACTTCGGCCGGCACCTGGCGAACCTTGTGGCTCAGGAGTGACAGCGCGGCAAGCACCTCGCGATCGACGACAGGGGTCATGATCAACAGCTGCGCCATTTTTGTCCTCCAACTACCAACCGGAACGCCCGGCCGTCACAGGTATGACGGACATGAGAAGGGTATCGGGCAGAATGGGAGGGTGAGCCTCCTGATAAAGAGCGTAGTCCCGGTCTGGCTGCTGGCTGTCGTCGGTACCGTGGCCGTGGGTGCTGTTGCCAGCACCGCTGATGACCTTGTACTACTGCCCGTGGTTCTCGCCGCCGCCGTGTTGCTGACCTTCTGTGTTCAGCTGGGCATCCGGCGCCCCGAGGGATTCGTGAACCGCGTCACGGCGTCGATCACCGGCGTCGTCGTGGTTCTCGCTATCGGTACGCTCGTGCTGGGGCTCGTACCGTTCGCGCTCGCCCTGTAGCCGACTAGAATTCTCCTATGTCATTCCTTGCGCTGGAAATCTTCTTCCTGACTCTTCTCGGGCTGGCCGGGCTCAGTATCGCCTGGATCTCCGGACTGGTTCTCTTTCGTCTCTTCCGGGGCCAGCGCTAAGGGTCTGTTCCTGCTGTGATCGAACTGCCCATCGGCCTCAATGCCGAACTCGTTCCCCTTTCCTGGATCCTCGGTGTCTGGGAGGGTACGGGAGTGATCGATTACCAGAATGGCGACGAGAAGATCACCCGCAGCTTCGGCCAGCGGGTGAGCTTCAGCCAAGACGGCCTGCCGCATCTGAACTACAGCTCCTATGCGTGGCTGCTGCCGGAGGATGGCGCTGACGCCGATGCGAGCGACTCAGCCAGCAGAGCGGCGAGCCTTCCACTGGCCACCGAGACCGGATATTGGCGACTCAGCAGGCCTCTCACGGATGCCGACCCCGGCCCGGGGCTGCTGCCCGGCTTCGAGCCGCGGCCATTCATAACCGTTGACGAGGTGGAGAGCCTCCGCAACAGCACCGACGGCTTCGACATAGAGGTTTCGATCGTTCACCCCGGTGGCGTGATGGAGCTCTATATCGGCCAGGTGTCGGCGGCCCGCATCGATCTGGCGACAGACGCCGTGATGCGTTCGCACGGGGCCAAGGAGTACACCGCCGCGACCCGGATGTACGGTCTCGTTCAGGGCCATCTGCTCTGGGCATGGGACATCGCAGCCCTCGGCCAGCCCATCAAGACCCATGCCTCCGCCCGACTGGCGAAGGTCGACTAAGGATTCACGCCGTGACCAGTTCCCCGTTTCTCGCACTGCCTCAAGCCGTTGAGGCGGCTGGGATCGACGCGCAAATCGCTGCGCACTATGGAAACCCCGTTGCGGAGCAGCGAGCGATCGTCAGGGGCGCGATCGTCGACCTCTCACATCGCGGGGTGATCTCGGTCTCCGGCCCTGACCGGTTGAGCTGGCTCAACTCGTTGATGAGCCAAAGTTTCCTGGGGCTTGCCCCCGGGGTTTCGACGGAGTCACTCCTACTGGGAGCGAACGGTCGACTGGAGTTCGCAGCCAAGGTTGTGGATGACGCAGAGACGACCTGGCTGCTGCTCGAGGCCCAGGAATTGCCCGGCCTGCTCGCCTGGCTCCTGAAGATGCGCTTCATGCTGCGCGTCGAGGTCGCCGACCGCTCGGCCGAATTTGCCACGTTCGGTTCGCTGGGGGCCGAGACGCCGGTTCTCGATGCGTTGGCCGCAGCGCCGGCAGGACTCCCGCTCGTCTGGCGTGATCCCTGGGCCGAGATATCGCCCGGGGGAGTCCAATACTCGGCCGTGGAGGTGCATCCCGGCGCTGGCTATCTCTGGCGGGAGACGCTCGTGGCGCGCGCCGACATGTCGGCGCTTCTCGAGCGAGTAACAAAGGGCGATGCCGTCGTCGCCGGCTTCCTGGCAGCCGAGGCCCTCCGGATCGCCGCATGGCGACCGCGGCTCGCCACCGAGGGCGACGAGAAGAGTATTCCGCACGAGCTCGATTGGATGCGCTCCGCCGTGCATCTGAGCAAGGGCTGCTACCGCGGCCAGGAGACCGTGGCCAAGGTGCACAACCTCGGGCACCCGCCGCGTCGCCTCGTGTTCCTGCATCTTGACGGCACCGACAATGTTCTTCCGGTTCACGGCGACGAGGTGATTCTGCCCGGCAGCCAGACCTCCGATGAACATACCGTGCTCGGCCTCGTAACCTCCAGCGCAAACCACTATGAGCTCGGGCCGATTGCTCTCGCGGTGATCCGGCGGCAGGCGCCGGTCGGCGCAGTACTCGCAGTGCGCAGCGAGGGAACAACGGTCTCGGCGGCCCAAGAGATCGTCGTTCCGGTCGACGCTGGTTCGGTCGTCGGCCGGATCCGGGGCCTGCCGCGGCTGGGCGTGAAGCGGCGCTAGGAGTGGTCGATCTCGCCAGGTGGGCAGGGCTCCTTCCCCGCTGGCGGCGAAGCGACTGGTCGTATTCGCCGCGGGCCTCCGTCGACCGGCTTTGTTCCTCGCTGCCGGCGATCGGCCAGATCGTCATCGCTGTCATCGCGTCCTATTCGATCGCACTCTATGCCGTGGGGCACGTGGTGCCCGTCGTTGCCGTGACGGTGACTATCTCGATCCTCGGCTTCGGCCGGGACGCCCGGCCCCTCAGAGTGATCGAAACGGCTCTCGGCATCACCTTGGGCATCGCCCTGAGCGAGGCCATCATCCTGTCTTTCGGTCAGGGAGTCGTGCAACTTGCGGTCGCCGTGGGGCTCACGCTGATCGTTGCCCGAATAGTTTCGCCGTCACCGAGTTTCGCCGTCATCGCCGGGGTGCAGTCTGTGCTCGTCGCGGTTCTGCCCGCCGCGGCCGGGGGCCCCTTCACCCGGACCATTGACGGGCTGATCGGCGGCGCAGTGGCGCTCGCAGTCACGGCCCTCGTGCCCCGGGACCCCCGCAAACTCGCCCTCAGGGACGGCCGCAATTTCCTGACGCAGTTCGCCGGGCTGCTTGAGGCCCTCGTCGGGGTGCTGCGCGTGGGGCATCGCACCGAGACCGATCGCGTGCTCGAGGCGGCCCGGCGAACCCAGCCGTTGGTCGAAGCGTGGAGTACGTCGTTGGACTCGGCTGTGGCCATCGCCCGCATCTCGCCGTTTCTGCGCAGCCATCTCGCCGAGTTGGAGCGCCAGCAGGTCATGCAGCGCAATCTCGATCTGGCCATCCGGAACCTGCGCGTACTCACCAGGCGACTTGCCGTGCTTGACCGGGACGGCCGGGCGCGCCCTGAACTCGCAGAGGTGCTCTCGGGCATGATCAGCGGCGTCAACCTGCTCGCGCAGAGCCTCGTCGAGCCAGAAATCATGCCTGTAGTTCGGCAGAATCTGATCCTGATGGCCGTTCAACTCCACCCAGATATCCTCCTCCTCGGCCAAAGCGTCGCGGAGGCAACGGTCGTCTTTGCTCTTCGACCGATGATGATGGACCTGCTGTGCGCCGCTGGTCTCTCGGCAGACGATGCTCGGGCGGCGATGCCGTCAATGGGGGAATAGCTCTCGGCAGGGCCGCTAGCGCGAGAGCGGGGCGACCTCGGACCAGGCAACGGTGAGCTCGCCGAGGCGGCGCCGTGACCGGGCACCAAGCACGCTCCATCCGCAAGTCTCGATCGTGTCGACCGAGGTTATCCAGCGCTGGGTCGCGCCGTAGACACTCAGGGACGCGTTGTGTTGCCAAGCACGGTCGAGATCCAGCAGCAGTTCGTGGATGCGCTCGCCGGGGACGTTTCGATGGATCAGAGCCTTGGGCAGACGTTCTGCGACGATGGAGGGGCGCTCCAGATCGCTGAGCCGCAGGGAAATGGTGAGGCTCTGCGGACCGGCGGCGGTGAGCTCGATCCAGCTGGCCACGCGGCCGAGTTCATTGCAGGTTCCCTCGATGAGCACACCCCCCGGCTGAAGTCGGGCCAGCATGAGAGCCCACGAGCCCTGAACCTCCGCCTCGTCGTATTGGCGCAGTACGTTGAAGGCACGGATCACCGCTGCCCGGCGTCCCCCGGGCAGCGGGGTCTCGAACCCGCCGAGCGCGAAGCTCACCTGGGCATTCTCGGCGAAGCTGCCTCCGCCGGCCCGAACCACCCTGAGTTGCTCGGTGGCGTGCGTGACACGCTCAGGCGATATCTCGAGCCCGATTACCTCGACGTCCGGTCGAACCCGGGCAAGGCGTTGGTGGAGTTCGAAGGCCGTCACCCCACTTGCGCCGTAGCCGAGGTCGACCACAAGCGGATCGTCGGCCCGGCGAAACGCCGGGAGGGCACCGATGAAGCGGTCGACCCGGCGCAGGCGGTTCGTGTTCGTTGTTCCCCGGGTGATCTCGCCGATAGGCATTGCACAATCTAACCACTGAAATATTGCGCCCTAGAATTGGGGCATGTCTAAGACCTACACCTTGATTCTGCTGCGCCACGGCAACAGCGACTGGAACCAGAAGAACCTTTTTACCGGCTGGGTCGATGTGCCGCTCAGTGAGCAGGGCGTCGCCGAGGCAAAGCGGGCCGGCGAGCTTCTGGCCGTCAGCGGCATCCTGCCCGATGTCGTTTACACCTCGCTGCTGTCCCGCGCAATCGAGACGGCGAACCTCGCCCTATCGGTGGCCAATCGATCCTGGATCGACGTCAAGCGCAGCTGGCGACTCAACGAGCGCCACTACGGAGCGCTGCAGGGCAAGGACAAGGCCCAGACCCTCGCCGAATACGGCCCCGAGAAGTTCGCCACCTGGCGCCGGTCGTTCGACGTGCCGCCGCCCGTCTTGGCCGACGACGCGGAGTATTCGCAGGTTGCCGACCCCCGTTACGCCCACATCGACGGCACCGTTCCCCGCACCGAATGCCTGAAAGACGTCATCGAGCGGATGCTGCCGTACTGGGAATCCGACATCACGAAAGACCTCGCCGCAGGCAAGACCGTGCTGGTCACGGCCCACGGCAACTCGCTGCGCGCCCTCGTCAAGCACCTCGACGACCTAGCCGACGACGACATCTCCGAGCTCAATATCCCGACGGGCGTACCCCTGGTCTACCGGCTGAATGAGAACTTCGAGCCGATCGAGTCTGCCGTTTACCTTGACCCGGAGGCCGCGGCGGCCGGTGCCGCTGCTGTGGCAGCGCAGGGTAGGAAGAAGTAGCCGCTGCCGGCGCCGATGTGAAAGGCGTGTTCCCCTCGGGGACCGCGCCTTTCTTGTGTTTGCCGGGTGCTACTGATGGCCGACGGGAGCGAACTCTCCGGTCGCCAGGTATTGCACCTTCTTGGCAATGGAGACCGCGTGGTCGCCGAAGCGCTCGTGGTAACGGCTTGCGAGGGTGACGTCGACGGTGTCGACGGCGTTGCCCTTCCAGGTCTCACCGAGCACGGCGTCGAAGACGCTGACGTGAAGCTCGTCGAGCGCGTCGTCGTCGTTGCGGATCTCGTCGACGAGGCGCAGGTCTTCGGTGGTCAGCAGCTGGGTCAGCTTCTCTGCCATTGTTATGTCGAGCCGCCCCATTTCGGCAAATGTCGACCGCAGACTCTTCTTGACGACCTTGTCTGGGTAGCGATAACGGGCGAGCTGGGCGATGTGCTCGGCCAGGTCACCCATTCGCTCCAGCGACGCGCTGATGCGCAGGGCGCTGACGACGATTCGCAGGTCGCGGGCGACGGGCTGCTGGAGGGCCAGGATATTGGTGGCAAGCTCGTCAAGACCTGCGGCGAGGGCATCGATCTTGTGATCGTCGGCGATCACGAGTTCGGCGAGGGCCACATTCGACTCATTAAAAGCCATGGTCGCATTCGTGATCGCACGTGTGACAAGGGTGGAGATCTCGACCAGACGTGACTGGACTTCTTGCAACTCCTGCTGGAATACTTCGCGCATGGGGGTTGTGATCCTTTCACGGGGTCTCGCCCGGTGTGTCGTTTGTCTTCTGCCGGACCTCAAACTTCATTTCTAAATCCTCATGATATCGTGCCGCATTCAGGTTAACTAAAGACGCTCATCGCCTGAATATTGCTTGAAGCGGTCGCAAATCTAAGAACCCGTCAATCAAGGCGTCACGGAGTCATTACTCTTAGCCCTATGAGTTCAGGCTGGTCGGTGCTGCTGGCTGTGGCCCTTGGCCTTTGCCTGGGGCTGAGCTTCATGGCCCTCGTGCACTGGGCTGAGCGGCGCGGGCACCACGCTGTATTCACTGCGAGCACCGAGGTTCCCGACGGTGTGGCGCAGGTGATTGAGGCTCTCGACTCTGTAGCCCTCGTCATCGACCCCTCCAACAACGTCGTGTCAGCCTCCGCGAGCGCCCAAACCCACGGCGTCGTTATCCACCAGGTCCTGATGAGGCACGAGCTGATTGAGCTCGTGGAGCTCAGCCGCAGAACCGAGGCCCCTGTCAGGCAGGACATCGAGTTGGCGCTGGGCCCCTTCGGAGACGTGAGCATCCATCTCAGTGTTCAGGTAACCCGGCTGGGCAGCCGCTACATCCTGATGGTCGCTGAAGACACGACCGATGCCAAGCGCCTCGAAGATGTACGCCGAGACTTCATCGCTAATATCAGCCACGAGCTGAAGACCCCCATCGGTGCGATCGGACTGCTGGCTGAGGCGTTGGAGCCAGCGGCGGACGACCCCGCCCAGGTTCGCCGCTTCGCGTCGCGGCTGGGTACCGAGGCGACTCGGCTCAGTCGGATCACCCGGGAGATCATCGACCTGTCCCGTCTTCAGGCGACGGATGCGCTCGCCTCGGCGGAGATGCTCAGTGTCGACCATCTGATCGCCTCTGCGCTGGACCAGAATCATGTCCTCGCCACAGCTCACCGAATGACGCTGGTCAAGGGCGGCGCCCGGGGCGTGGATGTGTTCGGTGACGAGGCCCTGCTTATCCTTGCGCTGCACAACCTCATCTCCAACGCTATCCAGTACTCCGGCGAGGGATCCCGGGTGGGAATCGGCGTGGCGGTCTCGGCCGACGATATCGTCGAGATCGCCGTCACCGACCAGGGCGTTGGCATTCCGACGGAGGACCAGGACCGGGTATTCGAGCGGTTCTTCCGGGTCGATCAGTCACGCTCGCGCAATACTGGCGGCACCGGCCTCGGACTCAGTATCGTCAAGCACGTCGTTCAGAATCACGGCGGCGACGTGCGAATCTGGTCGCAGGTCGGTCGCGGCTCAACCTTTACCATCCGGTTGCCCAAGGCATCCGGCACAGCAGTTGCCGCACAGGGAGAAAAATAATGACGCACATTCTGCTGGTCGAAGACGAAGAGGCACTCAGCGAGCCTTTGAGCTATCTGCTCACGAGGGAGGGCTACACGGTGACGGTCGCCGCCGATGGCCCCGGTGCGATCAGCCACTTCGAGGCGGGCGGAGTCGACCTGATTCTGCTGGATCTGATGATCCCCGGTATTTCGGGCACCGAGGTCTGTCGGGAGATCCGCACGAGAAGCGCAGTACCGATTATCATGCTGACGGCCAAGGACTCCGAGATCGACATCGTCGTGGGCCTCGAGCTGGGTGCCGACGACTACGTCACCAAGCCCTACTCGACCAGGGAGTTGCTGGCTCGGATGCGGGCGGTCATGCGTCGCCAGAGCGAGCCCCTCGACGCCGACGAGCCGATTCTCGAGGGTGGCCCGGTACAGATGGACATCGACCGGCACACGGTGCGCGTCAATGGAGTGCCGACCGCAATGCCGTTGAAGGAGTTCGAGCTGCTTGAGCTGCTGCTCCGCAACTCCGGTCGGGTACTCACCCGTGGACAGCTGATCGACCGGGTGTGGGGATCAGACTACTTCGGCGACACGAAAACGCTTGACGTTCATATCAAGCGCATTCGCTCCAAGATCGAGGAGACTCCTTCAGACCCGACGCTGCTGGTTACCGTTCGAGGGCTGGGTTACCGATTCGAGGCTTAGGGCGCTGTGGTAGCCGAGTCTGCTGCTGCCCTACCGGGCGGCAGGGCTGGCTGTCGGCGTCGGTGCGACGACGGGCGCGAGTGTGGGTACGACGGCGGGCGCAGGTGTCGGGCTCGGCGCGAGTCCGTCGTACATGAGCCAGTCACTCGTGAGCACAGGAATCAGCATCTGATGGCCCTCGGTCGCGCCGTACTGGAAGTAGATCGGCAGCAGCGAGCCGGCGGGGGAGTTGATGTCGTTCAGCACCAGCTTGGGCTGGCCCTTGGCGCCGAAAGAGGTGGAGGCGCGGCCCGGGAGCGTCACGGAGCCGTTGATCTTGGTCCCCTTGGACTCATACTGCACAGTGAGTGTCTGAGTCTCGACGCCGCTGTTGTAGAACGTGACGAGCATGCTGGCCAACTGGCCGTCATCACTGATCAGGGTCGCGTTGCGGACGTTGATCATTCCTACGTCACCGTTGGTACCGTTCTCGCTGGTCACGATCTTGGTCGTGGCCTGGGGCGTGATGAAAGCGCAGCCTGCGGTTCCGAAGGCGAGCAGTCCGGCCATCGCTAGGGCGGCCCCAAGTCGAAAATTCACGAGATTCCTCCAGGAAAAGATCTGTCCGACGCGCCGGTGATAGTCACTGGACAAGGCGCCGTTCGGTTTCGACAGACGCCACAACTTTACCGTATCGGCCACGTGCAGCGTGCCCTCGCTAAGGGGAGCCTTAGTATATTCCCGCCGTGGTATCCTAGGGGTTGCTGAAGGGATTCACTCCATGCTTTTTGAAGTTGGCGAAACAGTCGTTTACCCGCATCACGGTGCCGCAACGATTTCCGAGGTCAAAACCCGAATCATCAAGGGTGAAGAGAAGGTGTACCTGAAGCTCAAGGTCACCCAGGGGGATCTGACGATCGAGGTGCCGGCAGACAATGTCGACCTCGTAGGTGTCAGGGACGTCATTGGTAAAGAGGGGCTCGACAAGGTCTTCGAGGTACTTCGTGCCCCGTTCACCGAGGAGCCCACAAACTGGTCGCGCAGGTATAAGGCCAACCTCGAGAAGCTGGCCTCCGGTGACGTGATCAAGGTCAGCGAGGTCGTTCGCGACCTCTGGCGTCGTGACCAGGACCGCGGTCTTTCGGCTGGAGAGAAGCGGATGCTTGCCAAGGCCCGCCAGATCCTGATCTCCGAGCTTGCCCTCGCAGAGAAGACCGACGAAGACAAGGCCTCGCTCGTACTCGACGAGGTACTGGCCTCCTAACCAGAGCCAGAGGTGGTAGCACCCAGAGTTGCCGTCATCGTTGTCGCCGCCGGCAGCGGCACGCGGTTGGGTATGGTGTTACCCAAGGCCTTCGTGGAGATTCTTGGCCGCAGCATTCTCTCGCGTTCACTCGACGCCATCTTCGGCATGGAATCGCCAGTACAAGTCATCGTTGTGGTGCCCGAAGACTGGCTTTCCGAGTCTCGCAAGATCGTCGATCAGGTGGCTGGCGTCGCCGCAGGCTCCTGCGTGGTGGTTGCCGGGGAGTCGACCAGGCAGGGCTCGGTTGCGGCCGGCCTTGCCGTATTGGAGGCAACGATCGATGTGGTGCTCGTTCACGATGCGGCCCGTGCGCTGGCTCCGACGTCGCTGTTTGACGAGGTCGTGGCTGAGGTGCGCCGTCAGGGCCGTGGCCTGATCCCCGGACTGCCCGTGAGTGACACGATCAAACGCATCGATGACGCCGGAACCGTTCTCGAGACGGTGGACCGTACCGCGCTTTCCGCCGTACAGACGCCGCAGGGTTTTCCCCGGGCCGAGCTCGTTGCGGCTTATCTGGCTGCCAGCGGCGAGTTTACCGACGACGCAGCACTCATCGCTGCCGCCGGGGGAACAGTCGGAGTTCTGCCCGGGCATCCCCTCGCGTTCAAGATCACGACCAAATGGGATCTCAGGCGGGCCGAGCAACTGCTGTCCGAATTGCCCGCTGCATCGGTGTGGGCAATAGGCGAGACTCGAACGGGTGTCGGCTTCGACGTTCATGCCTATGATCCAGACCAGCCGCTCTGGCTGGCCGGCCTCCATTGGCCCGATGAGGCGGGGCTGGCAGGCCACAGCGACGGGGATGCCGTAGCTCACGCGCTCTGCGATGCACTTCTGGCCGCAGCAGGCCTCGGCGACATCGGCAGTATTTTCGGCACGGCCGACCCTAGGTTCGATGACGCGCACGGTGACGTCTTCTTGACGGAGACGATGCGCCTGGTAACTGAGAGGGGTTTCCGTTTGGGCAATGCCTCGGTGCAGATAATTGGCAACAGGCCGAAATTCTCCCCCCGGAAGGCTGAGGCCGAAGCTGTGCTCTCGGAAATTCTCGGCGGGACCGTCTCAGTGTCAGCCACGACGACCGACGGGCTGGGCTTCACTGGCCGCGGCGAGGGCGTTGCCGCCTTGGCGAATGTCCTCCTCTACAGGGTTGCGGGTGCGCTCAGAAAGTAATATGTCCAGCCTCCGCCTAAACTAGGTTGGTGCCGCTTCAACTTTTCGACTCCAAAACCCGGATCCAGTCCGATTTCCTTCCGCTCGTTCCGGGCCATGTGGGAATCTACGTCTGTGGACCTACGGTGCAGTCGGCCCCGCACATCGGCCACCTTCGCTCGGCCTTGGTCTATGACCAGCTGCGTCGCTGGTTCGCGTATTCCGGCAATCGCGTCACTTTTGTTCGCAACGTCACCGACATCGACGACAAGGTCCTCGCCAATGTCAAGGACACCGACGAGCAATGGTGGGCTCTTGCCTACCGGATCGAGCTTGAATTCACGGCGGCCTACAACGCCATCGGCGTTCTCCCGCCGACCTACGAGCCACGCGCTACGGCGAGCATCCCAGAGATGCATGAGATCATCGGCCGGCTGATCAGTCGCGGCCACGCCTACGCTGCCGATGATGAAAGCGGCGACGTCTACTTCGATGCCCGCTCCTGGTCGGACTACGGCGAACTGACACATCAGAGCCTCGACGACATGGCATCCGCAACTGACACTGATCTGCGCGGAAAGCGCGACGAAAGCGACTTCGCCCTGTGGAAGGGGCACAAAAACGGCGAACCTGACTCCGCCGCATGGGCTAGCCCGTGGGGCCGTGGGCGTCCCGGCTGGCATATCGAGTGCTCGGCAATGTCTACCAAGTTCCTCGGTGCGCAATTCGACATCCACGGCGGCGGGCTGGATCTTCGCTTCCCGCATCACGAGAATGAGCTCGCCCAGTCCCGTGCGGCAGGCGACGGCTTCGCCAACTACTGGCTGCACAACGGTCTGGTTTCGGTCAACGGCCAAAAGATGTCAAAGTCCCTGGGTAACTCCGTCTTCGCCGCCGACCTGCTCGCGTCGGCCCGGCCGCTCGTGCTTCGCTACTATCTTGGAGCCGCGCACTATCGGTCTACGCTGGAGTTCCACGACGGCGCCCTCGCCGAGGCGGAAGCAGCACTGGGGCGAATCGAAGGTTTCCTCGACCGTGCTGAGCGTCGCCTCGAGGGCACCCGGTTCGCCTCCGAGACGATCGTGGCCGTGCCGGATGAATTCCGGGCGGCCATGGACGATGACCTCGGTGTTCCGCAGGCGCTCGGTGTGCTGCACGAAAGCGTTCGTGCCGGCAACGCCGCCCTTGATTCTGAAGACCTCGGCGGGGCGTCGGCCCTCGTGGGTGCGGTTCTCGCCATGACGAGCGTGCTCGGGATCAACCCATTATCCAGCGAGTGGTCCACAACTCAGTCGGGGGCGTCCGAGGTCGCCCTGGCAAAGTTGATTGAAAAACTGCTCGAAGACCGCCAGACTGCCAGGGAGGGTCGTGACTTCGTTTCGGCCGACCGGGTTCGCGATGAGCTCAAGGCTGCTGGTATCACGATTGAAGACGGCCCCACGGGGTCACATTGGAGTCTCGATGGCTAGCGAAAGTTCAAAAAACAGGGCCGGTGCGGTTCGAAAGTCGAGCCGCGGGGCAACCGTAGGTTCCGGCGGGCAGGGTCGTCAGGCCCTTGAAGGCAAGAAGCCCACGCCCAAGGCGACCGATCGCCCTTACCATCCCGCGGGCAAGGCCAAGGCGGCCAAGGACCGCTTCGCCGCGGCTGGCGGCGGCAAGGCCCGGCCTTCGGGTGCGTCGCGCGGCGCCTCGCAGGAGACCGGACGCCGTCCTGCGCCTCGAAAGAGCGTCAAGGATGACTACGAGGTCGTGACCGGCCGCAACTCCGTGACCGAGGCGCTCCGCGCCAAGATTCCGGCGAGTGCGCTGTATATAGCCCGAGGCATCGACGTCGACGAGCGCATCAAGGAGTCCCTGTCGCTTGCGACCACGCGGGCGATCCCTGTGCTCGAGGTCATGCGCCCGGAGCTCGATCGCCTCACCAGCTTCGACTCTGTTCATCAGGGCATCGCCCTGAAGGTGCCCGCGTATGAGTATGCCCACCCGGTCGACCTGCTGGAGAAGATCATCGCAAGCGGTGAGACCCCGCTGTTCGTCGCCCTCGACGGCATTACCGACCCGCGCAACCTGGGAGCGATCATCCGCTCGACTGCAGCCTTCGGCGGGCACGGCGTCATCGTGCCGCAGCGCCGCTCGGTGGGTGTCACCGCGTCGGCATGGAAGACCTCTGCAGGGGCCGCTGCCCGCACGCCCGTGGCAATGGCCGCCAACCTGACCCAGACACTGAAGGCATTCAAGGATGCCGGTGTGTTCGTCATCGGGCTCGACGGCGGCGGCAACACCAGCCTGCCCGGCCTCAAGCTCGCGGATCGCCCGATCGTGGTGGTGGTCGGCAGCGAGGGCAAGGGCCTGTCCCGTCTCGTGACCGAAACCTGCGACGCGATCGTCTCGATTCCGATCTCGGCCTCCACCGAGTCATTGAACGCCGGAATCGCTGCCAGCGTCACGCTCTACGAGATCAGCCGGCTGCGCCAGGGGTTGTAGCACTGCACAGCAAAACGACGAATGGCTGGTGTGCCACGGCTAGACCGTGAGGCGCCAGTCCTTTTCGTCGTCCTCGTCGTGTTCGGGAATCTCGTCGTCGTCCACTCGCTGAACGGGAATCGTCATCGTGAAGCTTCCGGTGGGAGGGTCGATCACGGTGGCCTCGTCGCGACGGTGCCGGAGGACATCGCTGATGTACGTGCTCAGGGCTTCGGCCAATGGCACGTCGCGCTTCTCGTTCTCGCTGAGAAACCACCGGTGTTCCAGCAACTGGTGGAAGAGCTCCGCGGGTTCCAGCTTGCGCTTCAGATCGATCGGGATCGAGCGCACCACCGGCTCAAAAACCCGGGCCAGCCATTCGTGGGCCATCATCTCGTCGTCGAAGTTCTCTCGGCCGTAGGTCGCGGTGAACGCGTCGAGGTCGTTCAGCAGCCGGCGGGCCTGGTTCTCGCCCGTGTCGAGTCCCGTAAGACGTAGCAGGCGGCGCTGATGATGGCCCGCATCCACGACTTTGGGCTGGATGCGTACGGTCGTGCCGTCCTCATCCGTCTTGATAGCAAGCTCCTCGATGTCGAAGCCGAGGTTGTTCAGGCGGTGCACGCGCTGGTTGATCCGCCAGCGCTCACTCGAGGCGAATGACTCCTTGCCGGTCAGCTCCTCCCAGAGAGAACGGTAGGCAGCAACGATTCCGTTGCTGACGCTGATCGGGTCGAGGGCGTCGTCGACGCGGCCGCCGGCCTCGAGGTCCATCAGCTCACCGGCGATGTTCACCCGGGCGATCTCCAGGTCGTTCTCGCGTTGGCCATTGCTGAGGCCGCCGGTGAAGAGTTTGCCGGTCTCCGCGTCAACAAGGTACGCGGCGAAGGCACCGGCGTCTCGGCGAAACAGCGTGTTCGAGAGGGACACGTCGCCCCAGAAAAAGCCGATCACATGCAGCCGAACGAGCAGTACGGCCAAGGCATCCACGAGCCTCGTGGCGGTGTCGGGGCGTAGCTGCTGGTTGAACAGGGCGCGGTAGGGGAGGGAGAACTTCAAATGACGGGTGACGAGAACACTGCGGAGCTCATCGCCCTCCGCATCGGTGCGGTTGGTGATAACGGCCAGCGGGTCGACGCAGGGGATCTCCAGCCGCTGGAGGGTACGCAGCATGTTGTACTCACCCTGAGCCATCTCATCGGTTGTCTCCTTGATGGCGATAACGTGGCCGCTGAGGTGGGCGAAGCGAACGAGGTGCCGGGAGAGGCCCTTGGGCAGAAGGGCGATGTTCGCCTCCGGCCAGTCGGCCAGCGGAATGTCCCAGGGAAGATCGAGCAGCGCCGGATCGACGATGGCCGAGGTGATGTTGAGTGAACCACTCATGTGAGCTCCCAGGGGTGTGGCGGATGAAACAGGTCGAGCCCGCCACGACGAATCGACGCGGCGGGCTCGGACGGGGTTTTGCTAGTTCGCGAAAACGACCTTGCCGCCGATGCGGTCGCCACTCTCGATATCGAACATATGCACGTGATTCGGCGTCGCGGTCAGATAGACGGTCTCGCCCATGTTCGGGTGATTACGGCCATCTACGCGAGTGACGATGTCGGTGCGGCGGCCATCGATGATCGAGTGTCCGTAGAGGTAGCCGTCTGCACCGAGCTCCTCAACGAGGTCGACCTCGACAGCCAGACCCTCACCCTGAACCGTCGACACGACGATGTCTTCGGGCCTTACGCCGACGGTGACGCTCTTGGCCGAGGTACTGGCTAGTGAGTTTCGGTCGACGGGAACAACGGACGAGCCGAATTTGATGCCGCCCTCGACGATCTCTGCCGGGAAGAGGTTCATTGCCGGGCTGCCGATGAAGCCGGCGACGAAGACGTTGTCGGGTCGCTCGTACAGGTCGCGGGGGGTGCCGACCTGCTGCAGGATTCCGTCTTTGAGCACTGCGATGCGATCACCCATGGTCAGGGCCTCGGTCTGGTCGTGGGTGACGTAGACCGTTGTGACGCCCAGTCGGCGCTGCAGGGAGGCGATCTGGGTGCGCGTCTGAACCCGCAGCTTGGCGTCGAGGTTGGACAGCGGCTCATCCATCAGGAAGACCTGGGGCTGGCGCACGATGGCGCGACCCATGGCAACCCGCTGGCGCTGGCCACCGGAGAGGGCCTTGGGCTTGCGGCTCAGGTAGGGCTCGAGGTCAAGGAGCTTCGCGGCCTCGAGAACGCGGGTGGCGCGCTCATCTTTATTGATACCGGCGATCTTTAATGCGAAGCCCATGTTCTCGGCAACGGTCATGTGCGGGTACAGCGCGTAGTTCTGGAAGACCATCGCGATGTCGCGATCCTTCGGCGGCATATCCGTCACGTCACGGTCGCCGATAAGGATACGTCCTTCGTTGACCTCTTCGAGGCCGGCGAGCATTCGCAGCGTGGTGGACTTTCCGCAACCGCTGGGTCCGACCAGAACGAGGAATTCGCCGTCGGCGACCTCGAGTTCGATCTTGTCTACCGAAGCGCGAGTGGCCCCGGGATAGACGCGGCTTGCCTTGTCAAAAGTGACAGATGCCATGGTTATTTTCTCCTTCACCGGCAGGTACGTGCCGGACGATCCGTAGTGATGGATAAATCCGAGCCGACGACAGTGGCGACCCAATAAGCATTCTTACACAGAGGATCGTCAGCCGAATTCACAGCGGGCGCTCTCCCGAAACCCTTACGCCTTGTGGACGATTCCCAGACAGGCCCCCTAGTGTTAGTTCTGGCGATTTTGCGCCAATCTCATCCTTGTCTGTACACGGAGTTTTCAAGTATGTCTAACGGCACATCAGGAGACGGTCGTCTCTCCCGCAACGAACGACGCGAAGCCGCCCGAGAGCAGGCGCGCACCCTTCGCGAGGAGCAACAGAAGAAGGATCGACGCAATCGCGTCTACCTCTTTGGCGGTCTGGGAGTCGTCGTAATAGCCATCATCGCGGGTGTAGCCCTAATCATCGGCAGTGCCATCAAGCCCGCCGGCCCCGGCCCGGCGAACATGGCCAGCGGCGGGCTCCAGGTCGGCCAGGGTCAGATCGCGACGCTCAGCCCTGCGCTCCTGGCCGATGCGGCACTCGTGCCCAACCCCGTCAATTACGCCAACGGCGTGGTCGACGTTCAGATCTACGTTGATTACCTGTGCCCCTTCTGCGGCCAATTCGAGCAGACGAATTCCGCTCAGCTGAAGAAGTGGATCGCCAGCGGCGCTGCGACGGTCGAGACGCATCCCCTTGCGATCCTCGACCGCAGCTCCATGGGCTCTCGCTACTCGACCAGGTCGGCGAATGCGGCCTCGTGCGTGGCCAACTTCTCGCCGAACAACTTCTTCGACTACAGCGCGCTGCTGTTCACGAACCAGCCGAAGGAGAGCACCGAGGGCCTTCCCGACAGCACCCTGAAAGATCTCGTGGGCCAGGCTGGCGTGACCGAAACGACCGCGATCAACGCCTGCATCGACGACACCACCTTCAAGAACTTCGTCGCCAGCGCCACGGCTGCGGCACTGCGGGGCCCCCTGCCTAACTCCGACGTCGCGTCGGTCACCGGAACGCCAACCGTGCTCGTGAACGGCAAGCAGTACTCCGGATCCCTCACGGATGCCACCGCATTCTCCGCCTTTGTGCTTCAGGTCGGCAGCGAGGCCGCAGCGTCTTCCACCTCTACACCCTCGCCGGCAGGTTAGTTCTCACCGCCTAGATTGCGTGGTTAGAATAGACCGTTGGATCCCAGCCGGCCTGGCGCAATTGGTAGCGCACCACTCTTGTAAAGTGGGGGTTACGGGTTCAAGTCCCGTGGCCGGCCC